>NZ_JAOWDR010000045.1:0-462500 GCF_030334525.1 Citrobacter sp. Ce119 | reverse complement strand
GGGCAGTTTCCCAGACATTACTCACCCGTCCGCCACTCGTCACCCGAGAGCAAGCTCTCTGTGCTACCGTTCGACTTGCATGTGTTAGGCCTGCCGCCAGCGTTCAATCTGAGCCATGATCAAACTCTTCAATTT
This sequence comes from Citrobacter sp. Ce119, assembly GCF_030334525.1. NCBI lineage: Bacteria > Pseudomonadati > Pseudomonadota > Gammaproteobacteria > Enterobacterales > Enterobacteriaceae > Citrobacter > Citrobacter sp. Ce119. The sequence continues at coordinate 462,365 of NZ_JAOWDR010000045.1, read as the reverse complement.
AAGTTTGATGCTCGTGAATTAAACTTCGTAATGAATTACGTATGTTCACTCAGAGACTTGGTATTCATTTTTCGTCTTGCGACGTTAAGAATCCGTATCTTCGAGTGCCCACACAGATTGTCTGATAAATTGTTAAAGAGCAGTGCCGCTTCGCTTTTTCTCAGCGGCGCGGGGTGTGCATATTACGCCATCCCGCTACGAAGTCAAGCATTTAATTTCGCTTTCTTCGCCGGAGTTCTCAGTGGAACCCCGCTGACCCGGCGGCTTGTAATCCGTTGTTCCGTGTCAGTGGAGGCGCATTATAGGGAGTTATTTCAGGCTGACAAGGGGAAATTTAAAATAACTTTCCGAGTGCGTGTTTTTTCATCAAAACCATCATTAACATGCCATAAAATAAGCAAATTGCCGTTTTTGCAGCCGCAATCACATTTCCTGGTGGCATACTAATGAATAAGAAAATAAGTAAGGAAGAACATTCATGCCGTTAAATGCCCAACAGCTAGCCGCACAGAAAAACCTGTCCTACGTTCTGGCCGAAAAGCTGGCTCAGCGAATATTAAAAGGTGAATACGCACCAGGCGCGATATTGCCTGGCGAAATAGAGCTGGGCGATCAGTTTGGCGTGAGTCGCACTGCGGTAAGAGAAGCGGTAAAAACGTTAACGGCAAAAGGTATGGTATTACCGCGCCCGCGTATTGGTACACGCGTCATGCCGCAAGCAAACTGGAACTTCCTCGATCAGGAACTGCTCACCTGGTGGATGACGGAAGATAATTTCCCACAGGTCATTAAACATTTTCTGGTGATGCGTATCAGCCTGGAGCCTCAGGCGTGTTCACTGGCGGCGACCATAGGCACGGCAGAACAGAAAGCGCATCTCAACACGCTGATGGAAGAGATGGTCGAGCTGAAAAGAAACTTCAGACGCGAGCGCTGGATTGAAGTTGATATTGCATGGCATGAACACATCTATGAAATGAGTGCGAATCCGTTCCTTATATCCTTTGCATCACTGTTTCATTCCGTTTACCAGACCTACTTTACTTCTATTACCTATAACGACGTGGTTAAACTGGATCTGCACCAGGCCATTGTTGATGCAATTGATGATAGCGATGGCGATCGCGCCTTCACTGCCTGTCAGGCATTGCTGATAGCACCAAACGTGCTACCGGATAAATAATATGTCAGAAAAGAAATCACGCAGTATGGCCGGGCTGCCGTGGATAGCAGCCATGGCCTTTTTTATGCAGGCACTAGACGCCACAATCCTCAATACCGCCTTACCCGCAATAGCACATAGTCTTAACCGCTCTCCGCTCGCCATGCAGTCGGCCATTATCAGCTACACCCTGACGGTCGCCATGCTTATCCCGGTGAGTGGATGGCTGGCAGACAGGTTCGGCACCCGGCGCGTCTTTATGATTGCCGTTAGCCTGTTTACATTGGGATCGCTGGCCTGTGCGCTGTCCAGCTCCCTAAGCGAACTGGTGATTTTCCGCATCATTCAGGGCATCGGCGGCGCCATGATGATGCCCGTTGCCCGTCTGGCATTATTGCGAGCTTACCCCCGCAGCGAACTGCTTCCCGTGCTTAACTTCGTAACCATGCCTGGACTTGTAGGGCCGATTTTAGGTCCGGTATTGGGCGGTGTACTGGTCACATGGGCTAGCTGGCACTGGATATTCCTGATTAATATTCCAATTGGCGTGGCAGGTATCTTCTATGCACGCAAATATATGCCGAACTTCACCACGCCGCGCCGCAGTTTTGATATGACCGGTTTCTTTCTGTTTGGTTTGAGCCTGGTGTTGTTTTCCAGCGGGGTAGAGCTTTTCGGTGAGAAGCTTGTCGCAACCTGGATAGCGCTCAGTATTATCCTTGCCAGCATTTTGTTACTGCTTGCCTACATTCGCCATGCGCGTCGTCACCCAACGCCGCTGATATCGCTTCCTATATTTAAAACCCGAACCTTTTCTGTCGGGATCGCCGGAAACCTCGCCACTCGTCTGGGTACAGGGTGCGTGCCTTTCTTAATGCCGCTGATGTTGCAGGTAGGCTTTGGTTACCCGGCGCTGATAGCCGGTTGCATGATGGCGCCAACGGCACTGGGATCAATACTGGCGAAATCAATGGTGACGCAGGTACTGCGCCGGCTCGGCTACAGGACCACACTGGTCGGCGTTACGGTGTTTATCGGCCTGATGATTGCGCAGTTCGCGCTGCAATCTCCCGCCATGCCGGTCTGGATGCTGATCCTACCGTTGTTCATTTTAGGTATGGCGATGTCCACCCAGTTTACCTCAATGAATACTATCACTTTAGCGGATCTGACCGATGAAAACGCCAGTAGCGGCAACAGCGTGCTGGCTGTCACTCAGCAGTTATCAATCAGTTTAGGGGTCGCCATCAGCGCCGCCGTTCTGCGAATCTATGAAGGTATGGAAGGAACCAATACGGTCGAGCAGTTCCACTACACCTTTATAACGATGGGCGCTATCACGGTAGTGTCTGCGCTGATGTTCATGCTGCTAAAAGCCAAAGATGGACGCAACCTGATTAAAGAGCGACATAAGCCTAAACCGACCCCCGCTCCATCAAAACAGGAGTAAGTTGCAGGCGCTGCTGCTGCAATGCGGGCTGCGCCATCCGATGAATTAACACATCGATGGCCAGTTCGCCCAGTTCATCTTTTGGTTGGTGAATGGTCGTCAGGGGTGGCGTCATATAGCGCGCCAGCTCGATATCGTCATAACCCACCACCGCCATATCCTGCGGAATACGCAATCCCGACTGGTACAGAGCCTGATACGCGCCGACCGCCATTGCATCATTGCCGGTAAAAACGGCCTGCGGTCGCTGTTTATGCGATAGCAACGTTTGCATAGCTTCAAAGCCGCCGCCGAACTCAAAGTCACCGGTAATCTCGTAGCCTTCCGGGACAGGCAAGCCCGCCCGCTTCATGGCCGCCCGATATCCTTCCAGACGTAAACGCGCCGGAGTTTTATCCAGCGGCCCGGTAATGCAGGCAATGCGCGTAAAACCTTTTTCGATAAGATGTTGCGTGGCTAAATCCCCGCCCAGCAGGGAGTTATCCTGAATCAGATCGCTTTCACCATCAAAAGGCGACCAGTCCATCATCACGGTTGGTATAGAAGGATAACGCTGCATTATCTCTCTGGAAGGCTGATGTGTTTCCGTACAGAGCAGCAGCAAACCGTCCACGCGTTTTTGCATCAGCGTTTCCAGATTACGGTTCATGCGCTGTTCATCGCCTTCGGTATTGCACAGCACCAGGCTGTAACCGCGCTCAAAACAGCTACGTTCAACGCCGCGCACCAGCTCAGAATAGAAGGGATTGGTACTGGCAGTGATTAACATGCCAATAGTGCGGGTCTGGTTTAACTTGAGACTACGCGCCAGCGCGGAGGGGGCATAGTTAAGCTCTTTAATCGCCGCTTGCACTTTGTCTGTGACAGACTCACTGACAAAGCGATCTTTATTAATGACGTGAGAAACCGTCGACGTGGAAACACCCGCCAGGCGGGCGACATCCTTCATTGTAGCCAAGCGTTACCTCTGCTGACTTAAAAACGCTTCTATTTCTTCGCGCCATGGAACGGAAGGCTGCGCACCTTTACGAGTGACCGCAATCGCCGCAGCGGCATGTGCAAAACGGATAGCTTCAGGCAGCGGAGTCTCTTCCAGTAACGCTGTAATTAACGCGCCGTTAAAGGTATCCCCAGCGGCAATGGTATCAACAGCGTCAACTTTAAACCCTGGCACACGCTGACCTTCACCCTTTACGCTGGCCCATACTCCGCGACTGCCTAAGGTAATCAGTACCGTATCGATCCCCTTCGCGTGCAATGCCTGCGCCGCTTTGGCCGCGTCTTCATCGTTTTCGACCCGGATCCCCGTCAGCTTTTCAGCCTCGGTTTCATTCGGGGTAATAATATCCACCAGCGCCAGCAGTTCGTCAGAAAGTTCACGTGCCGGAGCCGGATTCAGGGCAACCGTGGTCTTATTTTGATGTGCAATCTTTGCCGCAGCCAGTACGCTTTCGATCGGCGACTCTAACTGCATCAGTAAGGCTGACGCCTGCGCAATACGCTCATGCTGTGCTTCCACCAGAGCTGGCGAAAGCGCTGCGTTCGCACCAGCATGAATACCGATGACGTTCTCGCCTTCACCATTCACAAAGATCAACGCCACACCGGTCGATTCCCCCGAAATTACGCTAATCGGCGCAATATCGATATTATCTTTGGCTAACTGTTTACGAACACTTTCGCCAATATCATCATCGCCCGTACAGGCAATAAATGCGATATTCGCGCCACTACGACCCGCAGCAACAGCCTGATTCGCGCCTTTACCGCCAAATGCGACCTGATAATGGCTACCGGTTACGGTTTCACCAGGTGTCGGGAAAGAATTAAGATTAAGGATGTGATCGGCATTGATACTGCCAAGAACAACGAGGTTGCCTGCGGTTTTCATATTTGGTGTTCCAAGTCAAAGTGCGCCACCGGGTTAGGGTGGCGCGTGCCCTGCTTTTCTTTTTACGCTTTCATCCCCAAAACCAGATACGGGGATGGCGTATTTATGTCTCCATCAGGCCGCGAGCGACCTGAATCGGTATTACTGCTTGATGACCAGCTTCAGGTCAACCGGATATTTAGCCTGAACCTTCTCGCCTTTCAGGACCTTATCCGCAGTCTCAACGCCTTTGGCGCCGATCTGATCCGGCAACTGAGCAATGGTCGCAGCCAGTTTGCCATCATTTACTGCTTTTTCGCCATCTGGAGTGCCGTCAAATCCAACCACCATCACATCAGATTTACCCGCAGTTTGCAGTGCGCGCAGCGCGCCAAGCGCCATTTCATCGTTCTGGGCAAATACGGCCTGCACGTCAGGATGCGCGGTCAGCAGGTTCTGCATGACGTTCAGACCTTTGGTGCGGTCGAAGTCTGCCGGCTGGCTGGCCAGTACGTTAAATTTGTGTGCCGCAACGGCCTGCTGGAAACCTTCGCCACGCTCACGCGCCGCTGAAGTACCGGCAATACCCTGCAGTTCGATAACTTTAGCGCCTTCACCTGCTTTCTTCGCGATGTAATCACCCGCGATTTTGCCGCCCAGCACGTTATCAGACGCAATGTGGCTTACCACTTCGCCTTTGGACGCAACGCGGTCAAGGGTAATAACCGGAATTTTAGCCTGGTTAGCCATTTTCACAGCGTTACCAACGGCATCAGAGTCGGTCGGGTTGATCAGCAGAATTTTAGTTCCACGAACCGTTAAATCCTGAACGTTAGCCAGCTCTTTCGCCGGGTTGTTCTGTGAGTCCAGAATCACCAGGTTGTAGCCCAGCTTATCCGCCTCTTTTTGCGCCCCATCCTTCAGAGAAACAAAGAACGGGTTGTTGAGGGTGGAGACCACCAGCGCAATGGTATCTTTCGCCATCGCATTCGCGCTCACGGTGGCGCTCAGCGCAACAGCAGAAACCAGGGTAGCCAGTTTTTTCATGTTCATATTTAAGATGTCCTGTAATCGTTGTTACTGCTTTTTGTTGTCTACCAGTACCGCCAGCAAAATCACCACCGCTTTAACGATCATCTGGTAATAGGAGGATACACCTAACAAATTCAAACCATTATTGAGGAAACCAAGAATCAATGCGCCGATCAGCGTCCCAACAATACGTCCTTTACCACCCGCCAGGCTGGTACCGCCTAACACTACCGCTGCGATAGCATCCAGCTCATAGCCAGTGCCTGCCGTTGGTTGCGCAGAGGAGAGGCGAGCCACTTCAATGATGCCCGCCAGCGATGCCAGCAGACCGCACAGTGAGTAAACGATAATTTTGATTTTACTGACGCTGATACCGGACAGACGCGTTGCCGCTTCGTTACCGCCCAGCGCATAGATATAACGGCCCAGACGAGTGTGGTGCAGCATGTACCACGCCGCGAGGAAGACAACCCCCATGATCCACACAGGCGTCGGGACGCCTAACGGACGACCAATACCAAACCAGCCAAACAGATCGGCATTATCAGTAAACCCGGTATTTACCGGACTGCCGTTGGTGTAGACCATGGTTACACCGCGCAGCAGCAGCATCATCACCAGAGTTGCGATAAACGCCTGCACGCGGCCTTTTGCAACAATCACCCCGGTGACTGCGCCAATGGCAGCGCCGAGCGCCAGGGCCGCAGCAACAGCCACCAGCGCATTGACTTCAATCCCTACAATCGAAGCTGCAACCGCGCCGGTAAGCGCCAGCAAGGAACCGACTGACAGATCGATACCCGACGTCAGGATAACCAGCGTCATGCCGACGGCCATGATGGCGTTCACCGACGTTTGCTGGAGAATGTTGAACAGGTTATTAACGGTAAAAAAGTTAGGGCTCATGGTAGAAACAATCGCGATCAGCACTAGCAGAGCGATGAGCGACTTTTGCTCCAGAAGCCATGCTTTAGTGAAATAACGGCGACCAGAAACAGCCTGGGTAGTCATCTTTTTTACTCCTGATTCACGCGATTAAGCTTGCCCACAGCGGCAGCCATTAATACTTCCTGAGTGGCCTGCTCGCGAGTGAACTCACCGCCGAGATGCCCTTCATGCATAACGATAATTCGATCGCTCATGCCCAATACTTCTGGCATCTCAGAGGAGACCAGAATGATGCTCAGCCCATCAGCCTTAAACTGGTTGATAAGCTGATAGATTTCTTTCTTGGCCCCAACGTCAACGCCGCGCGTTGGTTCATCAAGGATCAGGACTTTGGGTCGAGTCATGAGACCGCGCGCAATGGCCACTTTCTGCTGGTTACCACCGGACAGCAGGCCGATAGCCTGTTCCATCGACGGCGTTTTAACATTGAACAGACGAATAAAATCACCTACCGCCTGCTGCTCATCTTTATGCTTCAGGCTTCCACCGGCGCGGCTGAAATAGCGCAGCGCGGTCAATGACATGTTCTCTTTCACCGACATGCCCAGCACTAAACCATCGCGTTTACGGTCTTCAGAAATATAGACGATGCCGTTAGCCAGTCCATCCTGCGGCGAACGGGTAACAACCTCATGGCCATCAAGCGTGACGTAGCCGCTGGTGCGTGGCAATGCGCCGTACAACACTTTCATCAGCTCAGTACGTCCGGCTCCCATCAGCCCTGATACGCCAAGGATCTCCCCTTTACGCAGCGTGAATGAAACATCGTTTACGCCAGGGCCACACAGATTATCGACCTTCAGGCGAATATCACCCGGCGCTTTTTCCAGGCGCGGGTACTGATCTTCCAGCTTACGTCCCACCATCATTTCAATCAGCGAGTCTTCGGTAAGCGAGGCGACTTCACGCTCGGCAATAAACTGCCCGTCGCGAAAAACGGTCACGTCATCGCAAATCTCGAAGATCTCTTTCATGCGGTGAGAAATATAGACAATGCCGCGTCCCTGGGATTTCAGTTCGCGAATGACGCGGAACAGAGATTCAGTTTCAGTATCGGTGAGCGCATCCGTCGGTTCATCCATAATGATGACCTTCGATTCAAAGCTCAGCACTTTGGCAATTTCGACCATCTGCTGATCGCCAATCGACAGCTCACCGACCAGCCTGTCGCTTTTAAAGCGCAGATTGAGTTTGGCGAGCAGCAAATCGGCTTCGGCGTACATCTTTTTCCAGTCAATTTTGCCAAAGCGATTCACAAACTCGCGGCCAAGAAAAATGTTCTCGGCGATAGTGAGTTGCGGGATCAGGTTCAGCTCCTGGTGGATGATACCGATTCCGGCTTCCTGGGAGGATTTCGGGCCGTTAAAGGTGGTCTCTTTCCCCAGCCATAATAAAGAGCCGGCATCACGGGTGTAGATCCCGGTCAGCACTTTCATCATGGTGGATTTGCCCGCGCCGTTTTCGCCCACCAGCGCCATTACGCGGCCAGGATAGACATTCAGCGCAGCGCCGGATAGCGCTTTTACGCCTGGGAACGCTTTATCGATCCCTTTGAGTTGCAGTAATGCGTTCATGATGGCCTCAGAACGTGACGCCAGCACAGAGAATGATATTCGCATACGGAGAACACTCTCCGCTGCGAATTACCGCCTGACTGTCTGCGGTTTGTTTTTTGAATTGTTCATGCGTGGTGTAACGAATTTCAATGGTGTTTCCCTGGTGTTGTTGCAGTTGCTCAATGAACTTAAGCAACGTTTCGTGGAGTTGCGGATTATGTTGTTTAATTTCCGACGCGAGAATGGCCGCCTCGACCTGCATTTCACGTGTAACCACATCCAGTACCTGCATAAAAGAAGGTACGCCCTGGGTTAATGCCATATCAATACGCGTTGTGCTGTTCGGGATGGGTAAACCTGCATCACACACCACCAGCGTATCGGTATGCCCCAGACGGGAGATCACCGTTGAAATTTCAGAGTTGAGTACCGTGCCTTTCTTCATTTTCTTTCCCCACTAGCGAAACGTTTCGCTGAAGATAAGTGTAGTGTGAAGAGTGGACAGAAAACCACCGTGACGTTACGAAAATGTGATCGTCATCGAAACGTTTCGCAAGGATTATCATTCGATGAAATGAAAACTGAGAGGGACAAAACAAAACGCCCCCTTTCGCGATGAAAGAGGGCGTCGATGAGATTAAATCTCGACCTGAGTACCGAGCTCAATAACCCGGTTCGGTGGGATTTCAAACTGGTCCGGCGCGCGCAGCGCGTTGCGCTGTAGCAGCAGATACAGCTTGCCGCGCAGACGCAGATACCATGGCCGCTTGCCAACAATCAACGACTCGTGCGACATGAAGAAAGAGGTTTCCATCATTCTACAGCTTAAACCTTCCAGACCGCAGCGATGGAACACTTCCTCAACGTTCGGCGTTTCGCGCCAACCGTAGCTGGCCACCACGCGCCAGAAGGTGGGCGATAATTGCTCAATCTGCACCCTACGCACGTTGTGAACATAGGGCGCATCTTCCGTGCGCAGCGTCAGCAGAATAACGCGCTCATGCAGCACCTTGTTATGTTTGAGGTTATGCAGAAGCGCAAACGGGATGACGTTCAATGCACGAGACATATACACCGCCGTTCCCGGCACGCGTACCGGTGGAGATTTCTCCAGAGAGGCAATCATCGCCTCCAGAGAATTGCCGTGCTCATGCATGCGACGCAGCAGACGGAAACGCTCGCTTTTCCAGGTGGTCATGATGGTGAACATCACCAGCCCCAGCGTCAGAGGCAGCCAACCGCCGGAAATCAGTTTATCGAGGTTCGCGGAGAACAGCGGAATATCGACGCACAAGAACGCCACCAGGATCAGGAAGACAAAGTATTTATTCCAGTGCCAGTTTTTGCGCGCCACGGTGGTCGACAAAATTGAGGTCAGCACCATCGTTCCCGTCACCGCAATTCCGTACGCAGCGGCCAGATTACTGGAGTGCTCAAAGCTCACAATCACGATAACCACCGCAAAATAGAGCATCCAGTTAACGAAAGGAATGTAGATCTGGCCAGATTCCATTTCCGAAGTATGAATGATACGCATCGGTGACAAATACCCCAGACGCACGGCCTGACGCGTCAGCGAGAAGACGCCAGAGATAACTGCCTGTGAAGCGATGACCGTTGCCAACGCGGCGAGGATCAGAAGCGGTATCAACGCCCAGTCCGGCGCCAGCAGGAAGAACGGGTTTTTGATCGCTTCAGGATGCTTTAACAGCAACGCCCCCTGACCAAAATAGTTCAGCACCAGCGAAGGTAATACCACGGAGAACCAAGCCAGGCGAATCGGCAACTTACCGAAGTGGCCCATATCTGCATACAGCGCTTCAACACCGGTGATCGACAGCACCACCGCACCCAGCGCTATAAAGGACAACGTTTTGAATTCGAGGAAGAAATGCACCGCCCAATACGGATTGAGCGCCTGCAGCACTTCCGGATTGCCAATAATACTGCGTACACCTAATACCGCGAGCGTCAGGAACCACAGCAGCATAATCGGCGCAAACAGCTTACCGACCATGCCGGTACCGTGTTTTTGAATCAAAAACAGCAGGGTCAGCACGATTATCGAGAGCGGAACAATCCAGGTGTCCAGTTGCGGGGCAACTATCTCCAGACCTTCAATCGCCGACATCACCGAGATGGCAGGTGTTATCACCACTTCTCCATAGAAGAAGCTGCCGCCAATCAACCCCATAATCACCAGCATGGAGGTGGTTCGCGCCGAGGTATTGCGCCCGGCCAATGACATCAGCGTCAGGATCCCGCCTTCTCCGGCGTTATCCGCGCGCATGACAAACGTCAGGTATTTAATGGAAACAACAAAGATAAGCAGCCAGAAAATCAGCGAGAGAAAGCCAAATACGGCATCACGTTCAACGCCAAAACCAAACTGGCCGGACAAACATTCACGAAGCGTATAAAGTGGGCTGGTACCAATATCACCGTAGACAACCCCAATGGCCGCAAGGGTAATCGCAGACAATGATTGTTTATTATCAGTGCTCATAGACTCGTCTTTCGTTTATACACATCATCTTTCAAGCCGCCTCCGCGTGGGCTGCATTCGTTATTCCCCCCATCCCCGGAGAAAACTCCATTGCCGCCTTGGTGCAGCTTGATTGATTTGGTGTATATATAAGAAATGTGTGCGTCGTCCCTTGGCCCACAAAAAGGCGCACAGTATGCACGATTAATCGCAAAATCGTACCCCTAAATGAGACCAGATTAATCTGGCTCAAAGAAAAATAAGCGCACCTTCAGTCTATTACTGCACTGGTGTGAAGCATCTATACTCGCAGTTTATGCAGTACATTTGGCGAAAGGACGCCACTTCATTATGGCTCACCCACATTTATTAGCGGAAAGAATTTCCCGTCTGAGCAATGCGCTGGAAAAGGGACTTTATGAACGTAGCCACGCTATTCGCCTGTGTCTGCTGGCTGCACTCAGCGGCGAGAGCGTTTTCTTATTAGGTCCTCCCGGGATTGCGAAAAGCTTAATTGCCCGCCGACTGAAATTTGCTTTTCAAAATGCTCGCGCCTTCGAATACCTGATGACGCGTTTCTCTACACCGGAAGAGGTTTTCGGCCCGCTGTCGATTCAAGCCCTTAAAGATGAAGGTCGCTATGAACGCTTAACCGCAGGCTATCTTCCTGAAGCTGAAATCGTCTTTCTCGACGAAATCTGGAAGGCGGGCCCGGCGATTCTTAACACCCTGCTAACCGCCATCAACGAACGCCACTTTCGTAACGGCGCGCATGAAGAGAAAATCCCGATGCGCTTGCTGGTGGCAGCCTCCAATGAACTGCCAGAAGCAGACAGCAGCCTGGAAGCACTGTACGACCGTATGCTGATTCGCCTGTGGCTGGATAAAGTTCAGGACAAAGCCAACTTCCGCTCGATGCTGTTAAGTCAGCAAGATGAAAGCGACAATCCGGTCCCGGCGTCGTTACAGGTGACGGATGAAGAGTATAACCAGTGGCAAAAGGACATTGGCGCCATCAAGCTTCCCGATCGCGTGTTTGAGCTTATTTTCACGTTGCGCCAGCAACTGGACACGCTACCGAATGCCCCTTATGTGTCCGATCGGCGCTGGAAAAAAGCCATTCGCTTACTCCAGGCCAGCGCCTTCTTTAGCGGACGTGATGCGGTAGTTCCGATCGACCTGATCCTGCTGAAAGATTGCCTGTGGTACGACGCGCAAAGCCTGAATCTGATGCAACAACAGCTGGAAATATTGATGACCGGACACGCATGGCAGCAGCAAGCCATGCTGACGCGACTGGGCGGTATTGTGCAGCGCCGCATTCAACTCCAGCAGCAGCAAAGCGACAAAACGGCGTTCACGGTGATCCGCCAGGGCGGCATGTTCAGCCGTCGCCCTCATTATGATTTACCGCCGGAAGCTACGTCTTCTGTCGTAACATTACTCCTGCAAAAGCCCTTAAAGCTGCATGACATGGAAGTTATCCATATTGCTTTCGAACGTGGCGCACTGGAGTTGTGGCTCACCAAAGGTGGTGAGATCCGCGGAAAATTAAACGGGATCGGTTTTGCCCAGACGCTGAACATGGAGGTGGATAGCGCGCAGCACCTGGTCGTGCGTGATGTCAGTTTACAAGGCTCTCGACTGGCATTGCCCGGTTCTTCACAAGAGAGTATGCCTGCAGAGATAAAACAAGAGCTCGAAGCACTTGATAACGAGTGGCACCAGCAGCACAGCGCATTTAGCGAGCAGCAAAAATGTCTGTTTATTCATAGCGACTGGTTAGGCCGCATTGAGGCCAGCCTGCAGGATGTCGGGGCGCAAATCCGCCAGGCGCAACAATGCTGACCCTTGATACACTCAACATCATGCTGGCAGTCAGTGAAGAGGCGATGATCGAAGAGATGATCGTCGCCCTGCTGGCTTCTCCAAAGATGGTGGTCTTTTTTAAAAAATTCCCCCGCCTCAAAAAAGCAATCGCTGAAGATATACCGCGCTGGCGTGAATCTTTGCGTAGCCGCCTTAAAGATACCCATGTGCCGCCGGAGTTGGCGGAAGAGGTCATTTGTTATCAGCAAAGCCAACTCCTCTCTCATGCGCAGTTTATCGTCCAGCTACCGCAAATATTGTCGCTATTGCACCGCCTCCATTCGCCGTGGGCCGGACAAGCGCAACAGTTGGTCAATGACAACGGCGCGTTTACGCCTGCCCTCCATACGCTTTTTCTTCAGCGCTGGCGCCTGAGTCTGGTGGTGCAAACCACAACCCTGAATCAGCAACTGCTGGAAGAAGAGCGCGAACATTTGCTCAGTGAAGTACAGGAACGGATGACCCTTAGCGGGCAACTGGAACCCGTACTGGCAGAAAATGACAACGCCGCAGGCCGGTTATGGGATATGAGCGCGGGTCAAATCAAGCGCGGTGATTATCAGTTGCTGGTTAAATATGGCGAATTCCTGACGCAACAGCCCGAACTCCAGCGTCTGGCTGAGCAGTTAGGCCGTTCCAGAGAAGCGAAATCCGTGCCGCGTAAAGATGCGCCAATGGAAACCTTCCGTACCCTGGTACGCGAACCGGCAACCGTACCGGAGCAGGTGGATGGCATCCAGCAAAGTGACGATATCCTGCGCTTGCTGCCGCCTGAACTGGCCACGCTGGGCATTACCGAACTGGAATACGAGTTCTACCGCCGGCTGGTGGAAAAGCAACTGCTGACCTACCGTCTGCACGGCGAAGCATGGCGCGAGAAAGTAACGGAACGTCCGGTGGTGCATCAGGATTTTGACGAGCAGCCGCGCGGGCCTTTTATCGTCTGCGTTGATACTTCGGGATCGATGGGCGGGTTCAATGAACAGTGTGCGAAAGCCTTTTGCCTGGCGCTAATGCGCGTTGCCCTTGCCGATAATCGGCGCTGTTTCATTATGCTGTTTTCAACAGAAGTGGTGCGCTATGAGCTGTCCGGTCCAGAGGGTATCGAACAGGCGATTCGTTTTTTAAGTCAGCGCTTTCGTGGCGGTACCGATATTGCCAGCTGTTTTCGCGCCATTATTGAGCGCATGCAGGGTCGGGAATGGTTTGATGCCGATGCGGTGGTTATCTCTGATTTTATCGCTCAGCGATTACCCGATGAGGTCGTCAGCAAAGTGGGGGAATTACAGCGGGTACACCAGCACCGTTTTCACGCGGTGGCGATGTCTGCACATGGCAAACCCGGCATCATGCGCATTTTCGATCATATCTGGCGCTTTGATACCGGGATGCGAAGCCGCCTGCTCAGACGCTGGCGGCGTTAATTATTACAGCAGAGAGGCGACGCTTTCACGTACCTGTGCCGGCCATACGCCACACTGAACCTGACCAATGTGCGGTAATTGCAGCAACAGCATGGTCAGACGCGACTGCCCAATGCCGCCACCAATTGTCTGCGGCATTTCACCGCGCAGCAGCGCCTGATGCCATTCCAGACTCAGGCGATCTTCATCACCGGTCAGAGACAGTTGGTGTTTCAGAGCGTCAGCATCGACACGGATCCCCATAGAAGACAGCTCAAACGCATCTTCCAGCACCGGGTTCCAGACCAGAATATCCCCGTTCAGACCGGCGTGACCCAGCTCGGACGCTGAACTCCAGTCATCATAATCCGGCGCACGTACATCGTGACGGTGACCGTCACTGAGCTTGCCGCCGATCCCCACCAGGAATACCGCGCCCAGCTCTTTAGCGATCGCACGTTCACGACCTTTTGCATCAAGATCCGGATAACGAGATAACAACTCCTGGCTATGAACAAAGTGGATCTGCTCTGGCAGGAACGGTGCCAGACCAAACTCTTTGCTAACCGCAGCCTCAGTAGCCTTAATACCCGCCCAGATAGCCTCTACCGTGCTTTTCAGAGTGGAGAATTGACGCTCACCGTCGCCCATCACGCGCTCCCAGTCCCACTGATCAACATACACTGAGTGCAGCGGGGAGAGGCGATCTTCATCGGGACGCAGGGCCTTCATGTGCGTGTACAGACCTTCACCTGCGCTAAAGTCGTGTTGTCCTAACGTTTGACGCTTCCACTTCGCCAGTGAATGAACCACTTCGAATTGAGCGTCTGGCAATGCTTTAACCTTCACCTGCACCGCTTTTTCACAGCCCGACAAGTTATCCTGCGTGCCATCTCCAACGCGGCTGAGGATCGGCGCCTGAACTTCGATCAGACCTAAACGCTCTTCCAGTTGACGAGAAAAATGAGATTTTACGAAGCTAATTTGACGTTGTTTGGCAATGTAAGCGGTTTTCATTATGTGTACTCCTGTGTCCTGTTGCCTATGATTAAGCAACAGAATGGAGGTAATATTCAATAATCAACAAACAAAAAGCCGACTTCGATTTTAATTCGTTAAAATAAACGTCTAAAATAGAGGGAATCATTAATCTACATAAGAAAAACCTATGGAAAATTATCAGATCGACAATCTGGACCGCGGCATTCTTGACGCCCTGATGGAAAATGCCCGTACCGCCTACGCAGAATTAGCCAAACAATTCGGCGTCAGCCCAGGAACAATTCACGTACGTGTAGAAAAGATGAAACAGGCCGGGATTATTACCGGCGCGCGGATTGATGTGAGTCCCAAACAGTTGGGCTATGACGTCGGCTGCTTTATCGGCATCATCTTGAAAAGTGCGAAAGACTATCCGTCAGCGCTGGCCAGACTGGAAAGCCTCGATGAAGTGACCGAAGCGTATTACACCACCGGGCACTACAGCATCTTTATTAAGGTGATGTGCAAGTCGATCGACGCGTTGCAGCAGGTACTTATCAACAAGATCCAAACAATTGACGAAATTCAGTCCACGGAAACCCTGATCGTCCTGCAAAACCCGATCATGCGTACCATCAAGCCGTGATCGCTTTTTTTAATACCCTGGTTTTCCACAGGTAGATCCCAGCTCGCTCACAGCGTACAATACGCCCTCTTTATAAAGGTGGGCGATCATGGCAGACATCACTCTTATCAGCGGTAGTACGCTTGGCAGTGCGGAATATGTAGCAGAACATCTGGCTGAAAAGCTGGACGACGCCGGTTTTTCCAGCGAAACACTGCATGGGCCAATGCTTGAAGAGGTTCCGACTGACGGCATCTGGCTGATTATTAGCTCTACGCACGGTGCGGGAGACATTCCTGACAACCTACAGCCTTTATATGATGCGTTACGCGAGCAAAAGCCGGACCTGTCACAAGTGCGGTTTGGCGCAATCGGGATCGGCAGTCGTGAATATGACACCTTTTGCGGCGCAATCGACAAGCTGGAAGCCGAATTGAAGGCCTGTGGAGCAAAACAGGTAGGCGAAACGCTCAGGATCAACGTACTGGAACATGAAATTCCGGAAGATCCGGCTGAAATTTGGCTGGGATCGTGGCATCCATTGCTCAGAGATTTGTAAAGATCGTACTTTTTTATGTGGATAACTCTGGTTAAAAGCTTGGATCAACCGGTAGTTATCCCAAGAACAACCGTTGTTCAGTTTTTGAGTTGTGTATAACCCTTCATTCTGATCCCAGCTTATACGGACCAGGATCACCGATCATTCACAGCTAATGATCCTCAGCAACCTGTTGATCTTATTCAAAGGATCGCCCTTATCCACAGAAACTCGCGATCCTAATAAGAGATCACAATAAAACAGATCTCTAAATAAAAAGATCTTCTTTTTAATACCCAGGATCCCAGGTCTTTCTCCATCGACTAAAGTTGAGTAGAATCCACGGCCCGGGCTTCAATCCATTTTCACACCGCGTTATGCGAGGCAATTACCATGTTTTATCAGGATCCTTTTGACGTCATCATCATTGGCGGGGGTCATGCAGGCACCGAGGCCGCAATGGCCGCGGCGCGAATGGGTCAACAGACTCTGCTTTTGACACACAATATCGACACTCTGGGGCAGATGAGCTGCAATCCGGCGATCGGCGGTATTGGGAAGGGACACCTGGTAAAAGAAGTGGATGCGCTTGGTGGGTTGATGGCAAAAGCGATCGACCATGCAGGTATCCAGTTTAGGATACTAAACGCAAGCAAAGGGCCAGCCGTTCGCGCTACCCGAGCTCAGGCCGATCGCGTGCTCTATCGCCAGGCGGTACGTACCGCGCTGGAGAATCAACCCAACCTGATGATCTTCCAACAGGCGGTTGAAGATCTGATTGTTGAAAACGATCGTGTTGTGGGCGCAGTGACCCAAATGGGACTGAAGTTCCGTGCCAAAGCGCTTGTATTAACCGTGGGGACTTTCCTCGACGGCAAAATTCATATTGGTCTGGATAACTACAGCGGTGGCCGTGCTGGCGATCCGCCGTCTATCCCGCTGTCACGTCGTCTGCGTGAACTGCCGCTGCGCGTCAGCCGCCTGAAAACGGGTACACCGCCGCGTATCGATGCGCGCACTATTGATTTCAGCGTGCTTGGCCAGCAAAACAGCGATAACCCGATGCCGGTCTTCTCATTCCTGGGCGATGCTTCTCAACATCCGCGCCAGATGCCGTGTTACATCACGCATACCAATGAGAGAACCCATGACGTGATCCGCAATAACCTCGATCGTAGCCCGATGTACGCCGGTGTGATCGAAGGAATCGGCCCGCGCTACTGCCCGTCGATCGAAGACAAAGTGATGCGCTTTGCCGATCGTAACCAGCATCAGATCTTCCTTGAACCGGAAGGACTGACGTCTAACGAAATTTACCCGAATGGCATCTCCACCAGCCTGCCGTTCGATGTGCAGATGCAAATTGTCCGCTCTATGCAGGGAATGGAAAATGCCAGAATCGTCCGCCCTGGCTACGCTATTGAGTATGATTTCTTCGATCCGCGCGACCTGAAACCTACTCTGGAAAGCAAATTCATCCAGGGGCTGTTCTTTGCGGGACAGATTAACGGTACAACCGGTTACGAAGAAGCCGCCGCGCAAGGCATGCTGGCTGGTCTGAACGCCGCACGCTTGTCTGCTGAGAAAGACGGCTGGGCACCGCGTCGCGATCAGGCTTATCTTGGCGTGCTGGTGGACGACCTGTGTACGCTGGGCACTAAAGAACCGTACCGCATGTTTACCTCACGCGCAGAATACCGTTTGATGCTGCGTGAAGATAACGCCGACCTGCGTCTGACCGAAATTGGTCGAGAACTGGGTCTGGTGGACGATGAGCGCTGGGCTCGCTTCAACGAGAAGCTGGAGCGCATCGAACAAGAACGCCAGCGTCTCAAATCAACCTGGGTAAACCCGTTAGCGGAATCTGCAGCAGAAGTGAATGCTCACCTGGCAACGCCTCTGTCACGTGAAGCCAGCGGTGAAGATCTGCTGCGTCGCCCGGATATGACCTATGCTCAGTTGACCTCTTTATCTGCGTTCGCACCAGCGCTTGACGATGCTCAGGCCGCGGAACAGGTTGAGATTCAGGTGAAATACGAAGGGTATATCGCCCGTCAGCAGGAAGAAATTGAAAGACAGCAGCGTAATGAGAACACCCTGTTGCCTGCAACGCTGGATTATCGCCAGGTCTCTGGCTTGTCGAATGAAGTCATCGCCAAACTGAACGATCACAAACCGGTATCGATCGGTCAGGCATCGCGCATTTCCGGCGTAACGCCTGCCGCCATCTCCATTCTGCTGGTATGGCTGAAAAAACAAGGTATGCTGCGCCGCAGCGCTTGATAACTCTCATTTGGCGGGGGCGCTTCGCTTGCCCGCCGTACAAATTTGTAGGCCCGATAAGCGAAAGCGCATCGGGCATTTGATTATTAACAGGTAACGACCGTGCTCAACAAACTCTCTCGTCTGCTGGCTGATGCCGGTATTTCTCTTACCGATCACCAGAAAAATCAGCTGATTGCGTATGTCGATATGCTGCACAAATGGAATAAAGCGTACAACCTGACGTCGGTGCGGGATCCCAACGAAATGCTGGTGCGCCATATTCTGGACAGCATTGTCGTCGCGCCGTATCTGAAGGGGGAGCGTTTTATCGATGTGGGTACGGGACCTGGCCTGCCGGGAATTCCGCTCTCTATCGTGCGCCCTGAAGCGCATTTCACACTGCTGGATAGCCTGGGAAAACGCGTCCGTTTCTTGCGTCAGGTGCAGCATGAGCTTGCGCTTACTAACATCACGCCTGTACAAAGCCGTGTTGAAGAATTCCCTTCAGAACCGCCGTTCGATGGGGTCATTAGCCGTGCTTTTGCATCACTCAATGATATGGTGAGCTGGTGCCATCATTTGCCAGGACCTGATGGACGTTTTTATGCGTTAAAAGGGCAGTTGCCTGCAGATGAAATTGACTCGCTGCCAGCAGAATTCAGCGTCGAGTCGGTTGAAAAATTACGCGTTCCGCAGTTGGAAGGCGAACGTCATTTGGTGGTTATTAAGCCAAACAAAATTTAATTTTTATCAAAAAAAATAGAAAAAAAACGGCAGTTCAGGTG
The DNA here is from genome assembly GCF_030334525.1 of Citrobacter sp. Ce119. NCBI lineage: Bacteria > Pseudomonadati > Pseudomonadota > Gammaproteobacteria > Enterobacterales > Enterobacteriaceae > Citrobacter > Citrobacter sp. Ce119. The sequence continues at coordinate 443,396 of NZ_JAOWDR010000045.1, read as the reverse complement.
TTAAAAGTCATAGGGAATAGTGTGGTTAAATGTCGTTACATTTCACCAATGCCTTACGGTTTTGCATCATAACTATAACGTACCGTTTTTTGTTAAAAGCGAAACAAGTCAGCTGTGAAAATATCAGTCTGCTAAAAATAGAACGTAAGAATCACCCGTTGTGTTAATTTTTTATTATAAATGTCAATGCGTGGTTTTTTTGTTGTTAGCTGTTGTTTTTTTAATAGTGGCTATTTTTACGCTTAAATATCAAAAAGATGAAAAGGCATCATTTGCCACGTAAATAAATTATGCGAAGGTGAATATGTTCAATATGTGATCTGGTGCACGCTTTGCCGCCAGTGTTTACGCGGCATTTGCAGTTTTGCATGATCGTTCACAGTTTGCCAAAAAGTGATAAATGTGGGGTAGCGAAAAATATTTAAACATTTATTCACTTTTTAGCTACTTATTGTTTGAAATCACGAAGCCGCACCGTATAATTTGACCGCTTTTTGATGCTTGACTCTAAGCCATAAAGAACGTTTTATACGACACGCGGCATACCTCGTAGGGAGCAGGAGTAAAAACGTGATGTCTATGTCGCTCTTGAGTCGAAACGTTGCTCGTAAGCTTTTGCTCACACAGCTTCTGGCGGTAATAGCAAGTGGATTGCTGTTTAGCCTCAAAGACCCTTTCTGGGGCATCTCCGCGTTGTGCGGTGGATTGGCAGTGTTACTGCCTAACGTGTTGTTTATGATATTTGCCTGGCGTCACCAGGCGCATACACCAGCTAAAGGTCGAGTAGCCTGGACGTTCGCTTTCGGCGAAGCCTTCAAGGTGTTAGCGATGCTGGTTTTGCTGGTGGTGGCGTTGGCTGTTTTGAAAGCGGTATTCATGCCGCTGATCGTTACGTGGGTTTTGGTGCTGGTGGTTCAGATACTGGCGCCGGCTGTAATTAACAACAAAGGGTAAAGGCATCATGGCTTCAGAAAATATGACGCCGCAGGATTACATAGGACACCATCTGAATAACCTTCAGTTGGACCTACGTACATTCTCGCTGGTGGATCCGCACAACCCCCCAGCCACCTTCTGGACGCTCAATATTGACTCCATTTTCTTCTCGGTGGTTCTGGGTCTGTTGTTCCTGCTTATGTTCCGTAGCGTAGCCAAAAAGGCGACCAGCGGCGTACCAGGTAAATTTCAGACCGCGATTGAGCTGGTAATCGGCTTTGTGCATGGTAGCGTGAAAGACATGTACCATGGCAAAAGCAAGCTGATTGCTCCGCTGGCCCTGACGATTTTCGTCTGGGTATTCCTGATGAACTTGATGGATTTGCTGCCTATCGACCTGCTGCCGTACATCGGTGAGCATATCTTTGGCCTGCCGGCTCTGCGTGTGGTTCCGTCTGCTGACGTGAACATCACCCTGTCGATGGCGCTGGGCGTATTTATCCTCATTCTGTTCTACAGCATCAAAATGAAAGGCATCGGTGGCTTCGCGAAAGAGTTGACGCTGCAGCCGTTCAATCACTGGGCGTTCATCCCTGTCAACTTAATCCTTGAAGGGGTAAGCCTGCTGTCCAAACCAATTTCTCTTGGTCTGCGACTGTTCGGCAACATGTATGCCGGTGAGCTGATTTTCATTCTGATTGCTGGTCTGTTGCCGTGGTGGTCACAGTGGATCCTGAATGTGCCATGGGCCATTTTCCACATACTGATTATCACGCTGCAAGCCTTCATATTTATGGTTCTGACGATTGTCTATCTGTCGATGGCATCTGAAGAGCATTAATTTACCAACACTACTACGTTTTAACTGAAACAAACTGGAGACTGTCATGGAAAACCTGAATATGGATCTGCTGTACATTGCTGCCGCTGTGATGATGGGTCTGGCGGCAATCGGTGCTGCGATCGGTATCGGCATCCTCGGGGGTAAATTCCTGGAAGGCGCAGCGCGTCAACCGGATCTGATTCCTCTGCTGCGTACTCAGTTCTTTATCGTTATGGGTCTGGTGGATGCAATCCCAATGATCGCTGTAGGTCTGGGTCTGTACGTGATGTTTGCTGTCGCGTAGTAAGCGTTGCTTGAATTAAGAGCAATATCAGAACGTTAACTAGATAGAGGCATTGTGCTGTGAATCTTAACGCAACAATCCTCGGCCAGGCCATCGCGTTTGTCCTGTTCGTTCTGTTCTGCATGAAGTACGTATGGCCGCCATTAATGGCTGCCATCGAAAAACGTCAAAAAGAAATTGCTGACGGCCTTGCTTCTGCAGAACGAGCACATAAGGATCTTGACCTTGCAAAGGCCAGCGCGACCGACCAGCTGAAAAAAGCGAAGGCGGAAGCTCAGGTAATCATCGAGCAGGCGAACAAACGCCGCGCTCAGATCCTGGACGAAGCTAAAACTGAAGCAGAGCAGGAACGTACTAAAATCGTGGCACAGGCGCAGGCGGAAATTGACGCCGAGCGTAAACGTGCTCGCGAAGAGCTGCGTAAGCAAGTTGCTATCCTGGCTGTTGCTGGCGCCGAGAAGATCATCGAACGTTCCGTGGATGAAGCTGCTAATAGCGACATCGTGGACAAACTTGTCGCTGAACTGTAAGGAGGGAGGGGCTGATGTCTGAATTTATTACGGTAGCTCGCCCCTACGCCAAAGCAGCTTTTGACTTTGCCGTTGAGCACCAAAGCGTTGACCGTTGGCAGGATATGCTGACGTTTGCCGCTGAGGTGACTAAAAACGAACAAATGGCAGAGCTTCTTTCTGGCGCACTGGCGCCGGAAACGCTCGCTGAGTCGTTTATCGCCGTGTGCGGTGAGCAGTTGGACGAAAGCGGCCAGAACCTGATTAGGGTAATGGCTGAAAATAACCGTCTGAATGCGCTCCCGGATGTTCTTGAGCAGTTTATTCACCTGCGTGCAGCCAGTGAGGCTATCTCTGAGGTAGAAGTCACTTCTGCCAATGCACTGAGTGATGAACAGCTTACGAAGATTAGTGCAGCGATGGAAAAACGTCTGTCACGCAAAGTTAAGCTGAATTGCAAAATCGATAAGTCTGTAATGGCAGGCGTAATCATCCGAGCGGGTGATATGGTCATTGATGGCAGCGTACGCGGCCGTCTTGAGCGCCTTGCAGACGTCTTGCAGTCTTAAGGGGACTGGAGCATGCAACTGAATTCCACCGAAATCAGCGAACTGATCAAGCAGCGCATTGCTCAGTTCAATGTTGTGAGCGAAGCTCATAACGAAGGTACTATTGTTTCTGTAAGTGACGGTGTTATCCGCATTCACGGCCTGGCCGATTGTATGCAGGGTGAGATGATCTCCCTGCCGGGTAACCGTTACGCTATCGCACTGAACCTGGAGCGCGACTCCGTAGGTGCAGTTGTGATGGGTCCATACGCTGACCTTGCCGAAGGCATGAAGGTTAAGTGTACGGGTCGTATTCTGGAAGTTCCGGTTGGCCGTGGCCTGCTGGGTCGTGTGGTGAACACTCTGGGTTCCCCGATTGACGGTAAAGGTCCGGTTGATAACGATGGCTTCTCGCCAATCGAAGTTATCGCACCAGGCGTAATCGAACGTCAGTCCGTCGACCAGCCAGTACAGACCGGTTATAAATCTGTTGATGCCATGATCCCAATCGGTCGTGGCCAGCGTGAGCTGATCATCGGTGACCGTCAGACAGGTAAAACTGCGATGGCAATCGACGCCATCATCAACCAGCGTGATTCCGGCATCAAATGTGTGTACGTGGCTATCGGCCAGAAAGCGTCCACCATTTCCAACGTGGTTCGTAAACTGGAAGAACACGGCGCACTGTCCAACACCATCGTTGTGGTGGCGACTGCGTCTGAATCTGCTGCACTGCAATACCTGGCGCCATATGCCGGTTGCGCAATGGGCGAATACTTCCGTGACCGCGGCGAAGATGCACTGATCGTTTACGATGACCTGTCTAAACAGGCTGTTGCTTACCGTCAGGTTTCCCTGCTGCTCCGTCGTCCGCCAGGACGTGAAGCATTCCCAGGCGACGTATTTTACCTCCACTCCCGTCTGCTGGAACGCGCATCCCGCGTAAACGCGGAATACGTTGAGAAGTTCACCAATGGTGAAGTGAAAGGTAAAACCGGCTCCCTGACCGCTCTGCCGATTATCGAAACCCAGGCGGGTGACGTTTCTGCGTTCGTTCCGACCAACGTAATTTCCATTACCGATGGTCAGATCTTCCTGGAAACCAACCTGTTCAACTCCGGTATTCGTCCGGCTGTTAACCCGGGTATCTCCGTATCTCGTGTAGGTGGCGCAGCGCAGACCAAGATCATCAAGAAACTGTCCGGTGGTATTCGTACCGCACTGGCGCAGTATCGTGAACTGGCAGCGTTTTCTCAGTTCGCTTCCGACCTGGATGAAGCTACGCGTAAGCAGCTGAGCCACGGTCAGAAAGTAACTGAACTGCTGAAGCAGAAACAGTATGCCCCAATGTCTGTAGCACAGCAGGGTGTGGTGCTGTTTGCGGCTGAACGCGGTTACCTCGAAGATGTGGAACTGGCGAAAATCGGTAGCTTCGAAGCCGCTCTGCTGGCTTACGTTGACCGTGACCACGCTCCGCTGATGCAAGAGATCAACCAGTCCGGTGGCTATAACGATGAAATCGAAGGCAAGCTGAAAGCTATCCTCGATTCCTTCAAGGCAACCCAGTCCTGGTAACGTCTGGCGGTCTGCTTTAGGGCGGACCGCAAGGCATTGAGGAGAAGCTCATGGCCGGCGCAAAAGAGATACGTAGTAAGATCGCAAGCGTCCAGAACACGCAGAAGATCACTAAAGCGATGGAGATGGTCGCCGCTTCCAAAATGCGTAAATCGCAGGATCGCATGGCGGCCAGCCGTCCTTATGCAGAGACCATGCGCAAAGTGATTGGTCACCTTGCGAATGGTAATCTGGAATATAAGCACCCTTACCTGGAAGAACGCGACGTTAAACGCGTGGGCTACCTGGTGGTGTCGACCGACCGTGGTCTGTGCGGTGGCTTGAATATTAACCTGTTCAAAAAGCTGCTGGCGGATATGAAAACATGGTCCGATAAAGGCGTTCAGTGCGATATCGCAATGATCGGCTCTAAGGGCGTGTCTTTCTTTAACTCCGTTGGCGGTAATGTGATTGCTCAGGTAACCGGTATGGGGGATAACCCTTCCCTGTCCGAACTGATCGGTCCGGTTAAAGTGATGCTGCAAGCCTACGATGAAGGTCGTCTGGACAGACTGTACGTTGTCAGCAACAAATTTATTAACACCATGTCTCAGACGCCAACCATCACCCAACTGCTGCCTCTGCCGGCATCAGATGATGATGAATTGAAGCGTAAATCCTGGGATTACCTGTATGAACCAGACCCGAAAGCGCTGCTGGATACCCTGCTGCGTCGTTATGTCGAGTCTCAGGTTTATCAGGGCGTGGTAGAAAACCTGGCCAGCGAGCAGGCCGCACGTATGGTGGCGATGAAAGCCGCGACCGACAATGGCGGCAGCCTGATTAAAGAGCTGCAGTTGGTATACAACAAAGCTCGTCAGGCCAGCATTACTCAGGAACTCACCGAAATCGTCGGTGGTGCATCCGCGGTATAACCAGGTTAATTCGTAGAGGATTCAAGATGGCTACTGGAAAAATTGTCCAGGTAATCGGCGCCGTGGTTGACGTCGAATTCCCTCAGGATGCCGTACCGCGCGTGTACGATGCTCTTGAGGTTATGAATGGTAAAGAGAGCCTGGTGCTGGAAGTTCAGCAGCAGCTCGGCGGCGGTATCGTACGTACCATCGCCATGGGTTCTTCCGACGGTCTGCGTCGTGGTCTGGAAGTTAAAGACCTCGAGCACCCGATCGAAGTCCCGGTAGGTAAAGCAACTCTGGGTCGTATCATGAACGTCCTGGGTCACCCGATCGACATGAAAGGCGATATCGGTGAAGAAGAGCGTTGGGCTATCCACCGCGCGGCTCCTTCCTATGAAGAGCTGTCCAGCTCTCAGGAACTGCTGGAAACCGGCATCAAAGTTATCGACCTGATGTGTCCGTTCGCTAAGGGCGGTAAAGTTGGTCTGTTCGGTGGTGCGGGTGTAGGTAAAACCGTAAACATGATGGAGCTGATCCGTAACATCGCGATCGAGCACTCCGGTTACTCCGTGTTTGCGGGCGTAGGTGAACGTACTCGTGAGGGTAACGATTTCTACCACGAAATGACCGACTCCAACGTTCTGGACAAAGTATCCCTGGTATATGGCCAGATGAACGAGCCGCCGGGAAACCGTCTGCGCGTTGCTCTGACCGGTCTGACCATGGCAGAGAAGTTCCGTGACGAAGGTCGTGACGTACTGCTGTTCGTCGATAACATCTATCGTTACACCCTGGCCGGTACTGAAGTATCTGCACTGCTGGGTCGTATGCCTTCAGCGGTAGGTTACCAGCCGACTCTGGCGGAAGAGATGGGCGTTCTGCAGGAACGTATCACCTCTACCAAAACCGGTTCTATCACCTCCGTTCAGGCGGTATACGTACCTGCGGATGACTTAACTGACCCATCCCCAGCAACCACCTTTGCTCACTTAGATGCAACCGTGGTACTGAGCCGTCAGATCGCATCTCTGGGTATTTACCCGGCAGTTGACCCGCTGGATTCCACCAGCCGTCAGTTGGATCCACTGGTTGTTGGTCAGGAACACTACGACACTGCGCGTGGCGTACAGTCCCTGCTGCAGCGTTATCAGGAACTGAAAGACATCATCGCCATCCTGGGTATGGATGAACTGTCTGAAGAAGATAAACTGGTGGTAGCACGTGCGCGTAAGATCCAGCGCTTCCTGTCCCAGCCGTTCTTCGTTGCGGAAGTATTCACCGGTTCTCCGGGTAAATACGTATCCCTGAAAGACACCATCCGTGGCTTTAAAGGCATCATGGAAGGCGAATACGACCACCTGCCAGAGCAGGCGTTCTACATGGTTGGTTCTATCGACGAAGCCGTGGAAAAAGCCAAAAAACTTTAACGCCTTAATCGGAGGGTGATATGGCAATGACTTACCACCTGGACGTCGTCAGTGCAGAGCAACAAATGTTCTCTGGTCTGGTCGAGAAAATCCAGGTAACGGGTAGTGAAGGTGAACTGGGTATTTTCCCGGGTCACGCACCGCTGCTCACCGCCATTAAGCCTGGTATGATCCGCATCGTTAAACAGTTCGGTCATGAAGAGTTTATCTATCTGTCCGGCGGCATTCTCGAAGTGCAGCCTGGCAGCGTGACCGTCCTGGCTGATACCGCGATTCGCGGACAGGATCTCGATGAAGCGAGAGCCCTGGAAGCGAAGCGTAAGGCTGAAGAGCACATCAAGAGCTCTCATGGTGACGTGGATTACGCTCAGGCATCTGCGGAACTGGCCAAAGCGATCGCGAAACTGCGCGTTATCGAGTTGACCAAAAAAGCGATGTAACACCGGCTTGAAAAGCACAAAAGCCAGTCTGGTTTCCAGGCTGGCTTTTTTTTTGGGTTTTGTTTCAGTAAGAGTGAAACTAAAAAGCTGTTTTATTATTTTGTGATTTACATCACAAAAATGTTGATCGGTTAAAAAATGAGGCGTAGACTTCTTTTTGTGATATATGTCACATAATTAATTCAGATAAAAACAGGATATCAACATGAAACTGATTAACAAAATCATCGCGCTTTTCAGCAGCATGGAAGTTTAGTCTTCCCTGAACTGCTCTGTGGCGCGATGCTTCATACGGTTACCTGCTCGCGCCATCTGTTAATAAATTCCCCTCCCCCGTATTATCATTTGTACTCTTTCCTTTTAAAACTGTATTTCTCCTGTCTGTTTTTTCTGCTTTTCACTGAATCACTTTAATAAAATTGTATTTTTCTTTTGTAGTTCTTTATTCATGCAGTAAAAAAACAGCAAAAACATTAACCTAAGGCTTTAATAAGAGCAGACTCCTGGTTTTTGGGAGACAAAAGACGCCGAAATAGATGAAAATAGACAGTTATCAGAGGGGAAATTTCCCCGATTGAACGTTTTATCTTCGGTCCATTTCACGCTGAAAAAAATGTAGTATTTTCAATGTGAAACGGTATAAATTCGTTCTCAAATTACAGTCAGGACGTGTATGTTGAATAATGCTATGAGCGTCGTGATCCTTGCCGCAGGCAAAGGCACGCGTATGTATTCCGATCTTCCTAAAGTGCTGCATACCCTCGCAGGAAAACCGATGGTTCAGCATGTCATTGATGCTGCTAATGAATTAGGTGCGACTCACGTACATCTGGTCTACGGGCACGGTGGTGATTTGCTCAAGCAGACGCTGAAAGATGGCAATCTAAACTGGGTTTTGCAGGTAGATCAGTTGGGCACCGGCCATGCAATGCAGCAGGCAGCGCCATTCTTTGGTGATGACGAAGACATTTTAATGCTCTATGGCGATGTGCCGCTGATCTCTACCGATACCTTGCGTCGCCTGCGTGAAGCCAAACCGCAGGGTGGCATTGGCTTGTTAACGGTAAAACTGGACGACCCGTCCGGTTATGGGCGTATTACGCGTGAAAACGGTAACGTCACCGGTATCGTTGAGCATAAAGATGCAACCGACGAGCAGCGGCAAATCCAGGAAATCAACACCGGTATTCTGATTGCCAATGGCGCAGACATGAAACGCTGGCTGTCCAAACTGACTAATAACAATGTGCAGGGTGAATACTACATCACCGATATCATTGCGATGGCATACCAGGAAGGGCGCGAAATTGCTGCGGTACATCCGGCACGTATTAGCGAAACGGAAGGGGTGAATAACCGTCTTCAATTATCCCGTCTGGAGCGCGTGTATCAGTCCGAGCAGGCAGAAAAACTGCTGTTAGCGGGCGTGATGCTGCGCGATCCTGCACGTTTTGATCTTCGCGGTACGCTTATTCACGGGCGCGATGTTGAAATTGATACTAACGTTATCATTGAAGGTAACGTAACCGTTGGGGATCGCGTCAAGATTGGCGCCGGCTGCATCATCAAAAACAGCGTTATTGGTGAAGGTTGTGAGCTTAGCCCATACAGTGTGGTTGAAGATGCCCATCTGGAAGCCGCTTGCACCATAGGCCCATTCGCGCGTCTGCGTCCGGGCGCTGAGCTGCAGGAAGGCGCGCACGTGGGTAACTTTGTCGAAATGAAAAAAGCGCGTCTGGGTAAAGGCTCCAAAGCCGGTCACCTGACCTATCTGGGCGATGCGGAAATTGGCGATAACGTGAACATCGGCGCGGGTACGATCACCTGCAACTACGATGGTGCCAATAAGTTTAAAACCATTATTGGTGATGATGTGTTTGTGGGTTCTGATACTCAGCTGGTGGCGCCTGTCACCGTGGGTAAAGGTGCGACGATTGCCGCAGGAACTACCGTAACGCGTAATGTTGCCGATAACGAACTGGTATTAAGCCGTGTACCTCAGGTCCATAAACAGGGCTGGCAGCGTCCGGTGAAGAAGAAGTAATTTATTTTGCCGGATGGCGGCCTACGTGCGGTGACGTTCTGTAGGCCTTATAAGCGTGAGCGCCATCAGGCAGACAAGAGATGAGGGGATAATATAATCCTCCGCTCAACAAGCAGTACCTAAAAAAATAACCCCACTCTCTACAAGGCTCGGGGCGCCCGGAAAGGGCAAATACAGGTCAGCGACAACGACAGGCACAATGCCTAAATTCGGAATCAAAAAATATGTGTGGAATTGTTGGCGCTATCGCGCAGCGTGATGTAGCTGAAATCCTTCTCGAAGGTTTACGTCGTCTGGAATATCGTGGTTATGACTCTGCTGGTCTGGCCGTTGTCGATGCTGAAGGCAATATGACCCGTCTGCGTCGTCTGGGTAAAGTGCAGATGCTGACTGCTGCTGCGGAAGAACATCCGCTGCATGGTGGTACAGGTATCGCTCATACCCGTTGGGCGACACACGGCGAACCTTCAGAAGCGAACGCGCATCCTCATGTTTCTGAACACATTGTCGTGGTGCATAACGGCATCATTGAAAACCATGAACCGCTGCGTGAACTGCTGAAAACCCGTGGTTACACCTTTGTTTCTGAAACAGACACCGAAGTGATTGCTCACCTGGTGCACTGGGAACTGGAACAGGGTGGTACGCTGCGTGAAGCCGTGCTGCGTACTATTCCGCAGCTGCGCGGTGCCTACGGCACGGTGATCATGGATACCCGTAACCCGGAAACCCTGCTGGCCGCTCGTTCTGGTAGCCCGTTGGTGATTGGGCTGGGTATGGGTGAGAACTTTATCGCTTCCGATCAGTTGGCGCTGCTGCCGGTAACCCGTCGCTTTATCTTCCTGGAAGAGGGTGACATTGCGGAAGTGACCCGTCGTTCGGTTACCATTTTCGACAAGTCTGGCGCGGAAGTGAAACGTCAGGATATCGAATCTAATCTGCAATACGATGCGGGCGAAAAAGGTATTTATCGCCACTACATGCAGAAAGAGATCTACGAACAGCCGAACGCAATTAAAAATACGCTGACCGGGCGCATTAGCCACGGTGAAGTGGATTTAAGCGAGCTGGGTTCGCATGCCAACGAGCTGCTGTCTCAGGTTGAGCATATCCAGATTATCGCCTGCGGTACGTCGTACAACTCAGGTATGGTATCGCGCTACTGGTTTGAATCGCTGGCGGGTATTCCTTGTGATGTCGAAATCGCTTCTGAGTTCCGCTATCGCAAATCTGCCGTGCGTCGTAACAGCCTGATGATCACCCTTTCCCAGTCAGGTGAAACGGCGGATACCCTGGCGGGTCTGCGCTTATCTAAAGAGCTGGGCTATCTGGGCTCGCTGGCTATCTGTAACGTCCCGGGATCTTCTCTGGTGCGTGAATCCGATCTGGCGATGATGACCAATGCCGGTACCGAAATCGGTGTGGCCTCCACGAAAGCCTTTACCACGCAACTGACCGTTCTGCTGATGCTGGTGGCGAAACTGTCTCGTCTGAAAGGCCTGGATGCGTCTATTGAGCAGGAAATCGTTCACGGACTGCAGGCGCTGCCGAGTCGTATTGAGCAGATGCTGTCTCAGGACAAACGCATTGCCGCTCTGGCTGAAGGTTTCTCTGACAAACACCATGCGCTGTTCCTTGGTCGTGGCGATCAGTACCCAATTGCGCTGGAAGGCGCGCTGAAGCTGAAAGAGATTTCTTATATTCACGCTGAAGCATATGCCGCAGGTGAACTGAAGCACGGTCCACTGGCGCTGATTGACGCTGATATGCCGGTTATCGTCGTGGCACCGAACAACGAACTGCTGGAAAAACTGAAATCCAACATTGAAGAAGTTCGCGCCCGTGGCGGCCAGCTGTACGTCTTCGCTGACCAGGATGCTGGCTTTACCAGCAGTGAAAACATGCACATCATCGAGATGCCGCATGTGGAAGAGGTAATTGCACCAATCTTCTACACCGTTCCGCTGCAGCTGCTGGCGTATCATGTGGCGCTGATTAAAGGCACTGACGTGGACCAGCCGCGTAACCTGGCGAAGTCGGTTACCGTAGAGTAATCCGTACTTAACTGAACTGAAAATGCCCTGCTACAAGCGGGGCATTATTTTTTCGCTTGTTCTGTTTTTAATCAATTATCCCGCCTGTTTTATGTGACAAACCGTCATCTTCAGCTACTGTTTGCAGTGTCATAAAAAGAAAATTTTAGCGAAATGTTATTGTCATGGTAATGACTAACGTTTTGTTTTAAATGCATTTTTATCTGAGAAACTTCACGTATTTTTCGTTGTCATAAAACTGTCATATTTCGTACATTTAACTGTCACCTGTTTGTCCTATTTTGCTCACAGTAGCAACTCAAACAACGATTTACGAAAACCGTGCAGGAGACATTATGAAAGTTATGCGTACCACTGTCGCAACTGTTGTCGCCGCGACCTTATCCATGAGCGCGTTCTCTGCGTTTGCAGCAGCGAGCCTGACAGGTGCAGGTGCAACCTTCCCTGCGCCAGTGTATGCCAAATGGGCAGATACCTATCAGAAAGAGACCGGTAGCAAAGTAAACTACCAGGGTATCGGCTCCTCCGGTGGTGTAAAACAAATCACAGCGAATACCGTTGATTTCGGTGCTTCAGATGCGCCGCTGTCTGACGAAAAACTCAATCAAGAAGGCCTGTTCCAGTTCCCGACCGTTATCGGTGGTGTGGTACTGGCAGTCAACATCCCTGGCCTGAAATCCGGCGAGCTGGTGCTGGACGGTAAAACGCTCGGCGACATCTACCTCGGTAAAATTAAGAAGTGGGATGATGAAGCCATCACCAAACTGAACCCGGGTCTGAAGCTGCCTTCGCAGAATATCGCCGTTGTGCGTCGTGCTGACGGTTCCGGTACGTCCTTTGTCTTCACCAGCTATCTGGCAAAAGTGAACGAAGAGTGGAAATCTAAAATTGGTTCCGGCTCTACCGTTAACTGGCCGACCGGTCTGGGCGGTAAAGGTAACGACGGTATCGCCGCGTTCGTCCAGCGTCTGCCGGGCTCTATTGGCTACGTTGAGTACGCTTACGCTAAGCAGAACAACCTGGCGTACACCAAGCTGGTCTCTGCTGATGGTAAACCGGTAAGCCCGACCGAAGAAAGCTTCGCTAATGCCGCAAAAGGCGCTGACTGGAGCAAAACCTTCGCTCAGGATCTGACTAACCAGAAAGGTGACGATGCGTGGCCTATCACTTCCACCACCTTCATCCTGGTGCATAAAGAGCAGAAGAAACCTGAGCAGGGCGCTGAAGTGCTGAAGTTCTTCGACTGGGCGTACAAAAATGGCGGCAAACAGGCTAATGACCTGGATTACGCCAGCCTGCCGGACAGCGTGGTTGAGCAGATTCGTGCTGCATGGAAGACCAACGTGAAAGACAGCAGCGGTAAAGCGCTGTACTAAATACCCGTCATACTTCGAGCCGCAGCTGTGTTGGCTGTGCTTGTTCACTCCAGTCACATAGTGAATCTATGCTCCTGGGGATCCACAAGCTTGCCGCCTTGCTGCAACTCGAATTATTTAGGGTATGGCATTACGTTAGCCGGGAAGCACGATAAAATGCGTGCTTCCTGGCCCAAACTTAAAGAGTGATTTATGGCTGCAACCAAGCCTGCTTTTAACCCACCGGGTAAAAAGGGTGACATGATATTCAGCGCGCTGGTAAAACTGGCTGCGCTGATTGTGCTATTGATGTTGGGTGGCATTATTGTCTCTCTGGTTATCTCCTCCTGGCCAAGCATTCAGAAATTTGGCTTCTCCTTTCTGTGGACTAAAGAATGGGATGCGCCAAACGACATCTATGGTGCATTAGTACCGATTTACGGTACGCTGGTCACCTCGCTTATCGCGCTGCTGATTGCCGTTCCGGTGAGTTTCGGCATTGCTTTATTCCTGACTGAACTTGCACCTGGCTGGCTGCGTCGCCCGCTGGGTATCGCTATTGAGCTGCTGGCGGCAATTCCAAGTATCGTGTACGGCATGTGGGGCCTGTTTATTTTTGCTCCGCTGTTTGCGACTTATTTCCAGGAACCGGTCGGGAACATCCTTTCCAACATTCCGTTTGTTGGCGCGCTGTTTGCTGGTCCGGCGTTTGGTATCGGTATTCTGGCTGCTGGCGTGATCCTCGCTATCATGATCATCCCGTACATTGCGGCGGTTATGCGCGATGTGTTCGAACAAACGCCGGTCCTGATGAAAGAGTCAGCCTACGGCATCGGTTGTACTACCTGGGAAGTTATCTGGCGCATCGTCCTGCCGTTCACCAAAAACGGTGTGATTGGCGGTGTGATGCTTGGTCTGGGTCGCGCGCTGGGTGAAACCATGGCGGTGACCTTTATCATCGGTAACACCTACCAGCTCGACAGTGCCTCGCTGTACATGCCTGGCAACAGTATTACCTCTGCGCTGGCGAATGAATTTGCCGAAGCGGAATCAGGGCTGCACGTTGCCGCGTTGATGGAACTGGGTCTGATTCTGTTTGTGATCACCTTCATCGTACTGGCGGCGTCTAAGTTCATGATCATGCGCCTTGCGAAGAACGAGGGGGCACGCTAATGGCTACGCTTGAAATGCAAAACACCGCTGCACTAGCGGAATCCCGCCGTAAAATGCAGGCGCGTCGTCGCCTGAAGAACCGCATCGCGCTGACGCTCTCTATGGCGACCATGGCGTTCGGTCTGTTCTGGCTTATCTGGATCCTGATGTCCACGATCACCCGCGGTATTGACGGTATGTCGCTGGCGTTGTTCACCGAAATGACGCCTCCGCCGAATACGGCGGGCGGTGGTCTGGCGAACGCCCTGGCCGGTAGCGGGCTGTTAATTCTGTGGGCGACCGTGTTTGGTACACCGCTTGGTATTATGGCGGGCATCTACCTGGCAGAGTATGGACGTAAGTCCTGGCTGGCTGAGGTCATCCGCTTTATCAACGACATCCTGTTGTCTGCGCCATCAATCGTAGTTGGCCTGTTTGTTTACACCATCGTGGTGGCAAAAATGGAGCACTTCTCCGGCTGGGCGGGCGTTATCGCGCTGGCGCTGCTGCAGGTGCCCATTGTTATTCGTACCACGGAGAACATGCTCAAGCTGGTGCCGGATAGCCTGCGTGAAGCTGCCTATGCACTGGGTACGCCGAAGTGGAAGATGATTTCTGCGATCACCCTGAAGGCGTCTGTCTCGGGCATTATTACAGGGGTTCTGCTGGCTATTGCACGTATCGCAGGTGAAACGGCTCCGCTGCTGTTTACGTCGCTCTCCAACCAGTTCTGGAGCACCGACATGATGCAGCCTATCGCTAACCTGCCGGTCACTATCTTTAAGTTTGCGATGAGCCCGTTTGCTGAGTGGCAGCAACTGGCCTGGGCCGGGGTGCTGATTATTACCCTGTGCGTACTGCTGCTGAACATTCTGGCGCGCGTCATTTTCGCGAAGAAGAAACACGGTTAATTTTTACGGCGTGGCTGATGCGGCGCCGGATGAGGAAGAGATTGAAATGAGTATGGTTGATACTGCCCCGGGTAAGATTCAGGTTCGTGATTTGAACTTCTACTATGGCAAATTCCATGCCCTGAAGAACATCAACCTGGATATTGCTAAAAACCAGGTAACGGCGTTTATCGGGCCGTCAGGCTGTGGTAAATCGACGCTGCTGCGTACATTCAACAAAATGTTTGAACTGTACCCGGAACAGCGTGCGGAAGGCGAAATCCTGCTGGATGGCGACAATATTCTCACTAACACTCAGGATATCGCTCTGCTGCGTGCCAAAGTGGGCATGGTATTCCAGAAGCCGACGCCGTTCCCGATGTCCATCTACGATAACATCGCTTTTGGGGTGCGTCTGTTTGAGAAACTCTCGCGTGCGGATATGGACGAACGTGTGCAGTGGGCGTTGACCAAGGCCGCACTGTGGAACGAAACCAAAGATAAATTACACCAGAGCGGGTACTCTCTCTCCGGTGGTCAGCAGCAGCGTCTGTGTATTGCGCGCGGTATCGCCATTCGTCCGGAAGTGCTTCTGCTTGATGAGCCGTGTTCAGCGCTCGACCCTATTTCTACCGGGCGCATTGAAGAGCTGATCACAGAGCTGAAACAAGATTACACCGTCGTTATCGTAACCCACAACATGCAGCAGGCTGCGCGTTGTTCCGATCACACGGCGTTTATGTACCTGGGCGAGTTGATTGAGTTCAGCAACACGGACGATCTGTTCACCAAGCCCGCGAAGAAACAAACTGAAGATTACATTACTGGCCGCTACGGTTGATATGCCCGGGCATCTGGAGAAATGATGGACAATTTAAACCTTAACAAACATATTTCCGGCCAGTTCAATGCAGAGCTGGAAAGCATCCGTACCCAGGTGATGACCATGGGCGGCATGGTCGAGCAGCAGCTTTCTGATGCGATTACCGCCATGCATAACCAGGACAGTGAGCTGGCGAAGCGCGTCATTGAAGGCGATAAGAACGTCAACATGATGGAAGTGGCGATCGACGAAGCCTGCGTACGTATCATCGCCAAGCGTCAGCCGACCGCCAGCGATCTGCGTCTGGTGATGGCAATAATCAAAACCATTGCTGAGCTGGAACGTATTGGCGACGTGGCGGACAAAATCTGCCGCACCGCGCTGGAGAAATTCTCGCAACAGCATCAACCGCTGCTGGTAAGCCTGGAGTCACTGGGCCGCCACACCGTACAAATGCTGCATGACGTGCTGGATGCGTTTGCGCGTATGGATCTCGACGAAGCGGTACGTATTTATCGCGAAGATAAGAAAGTCGACCAGGAATATGAAGGCATCGTGCGTCAGCTGATGACCTACATGATGGAAGATCCACGTACCATTCCAAGCGTGCTGACCGCGCTGTTCTGCGCCCGTTCCATCGAGCGTATCGGTGACCGCTGCCAGAATATCTGCGAATACATCTTCTACTTCGTGAAGGGACAGGACTTCCGTCATGTGGGCGGCGATGAGCTGGATAAGCTGCTGGCGGGCAAAGATCCGAAAGAGTGATAAAAACGCAGAAAGTAGGCCGGATAAGCGTCAGTGCCATCCGGCAATTGCCCGGTGGCGTAAGCTTACCGGGCCTACAAAAAATTACCGGGTAATATCCCAACCCCGCGCTTTCCACAATTCCGGCAACTGTGCCAGATCGGTAAACGTCGTGACTTTTGGATGATCGATCGGTTTGTTGTGCGGATCGGCGCAGAAATAGAACACTTCCATTCCCGCAGCAACCCCCGCCTGCGCGCCTGCACTGGAATCATCGACCAGAATGCAGTTCTCAACGTTAACGTCCATCGCTTTCGCCGCATGGAACATCAGGGCCGGATCGGGCTTCCAGCGCTGAATATCGTATCCGCTGAACAGTAAATCAGGGAAATGGTGCAACATGCCCAGTTTACCCAGTGAATGCTGCATTTTGCTGACCGGACCGTTGGACACTACGCACATGGGCACCGTCATACTGTCCAGTAGCACATTAGCGCCAGCGATCACCTCCAGTTCCGTATCGAACAGACGTGCGACCTCAGCGCGGTAGACCGGTTCTAAATCGGCTTTTGCCAGTTCGACACCGTGCTCTTCGTTGATAATGTCGATGATCTCGTACAGCTTTACCCCTTTGAAGCGTTTGAACGTTTCTTCAAGATCGAGCGTAATGCCGAACGCCTGGAACATGCTGACATACGCGCGAGAACAAATCACTTCACTGTCGACAAGGGTACCATCACAGTCAAAAAATACGGCTTCTATCTGGGACATGTCATTTCCGTTTTAACAAGTTTAACGTTTTCGTAATGCATTATTAGGCAACGCAATCGTTGCCGTATAAGCAAAATCAATGAAAAAAGTTGCTCATAACCCAACCCTATTGTCGCATTTTGGTATAGGATAGCGACGAATTTTCCCTCCTTGTTCGGAAATTGATAATGAGTCAACAACACACAACCCAGGCTTCTGGCCAGGGGATGCTGGAACGCGTGTTCAAACTGCGCGAACATGGCACGACGGCACGGACCGAAGTGATCGCCGGTTTAACCACCTTCCTGACGATGGTTTATATCGTTTTTGTTAACCCGCAAATTCTTGGCGTGGCTGGCATGGATACCAGCGCCGTCTTTGTTACCACCTGCCTTATTGCTGCATTTGGTAGCATCCTGATGGGGCTATTTGCCAACCTGCCGGTCGCACTAGCGCCAGCTATGGGCCTGAACGCATTCTTTGCTTTCGTGGTCGTTGGCGCCATGGGCCTGTCATGGCAGATCGGTATGGGGGCTATCTTCTGGGGTGCGGTAGGTCTGCTGCTGCTGACCATTTTCCGCGTACGTTACTGGATGATAGCCAATATCCCGGTTAGCCTGCGCGTGGGGATCACCAGCGGTATTGGTCTGTTCATCGGCATGATGGGGCTGAAAAACGCCGGCGTTATCGTGGCGAACAAAGACACCCTGGTGTCCATCGGCAACCTGACCTCCCACAGCGTACTGCTCGGCATTCTGGGCTTCTTTATCATCGCGATTCTGGCGTCACGTAATATTCATGCGGCGGTGCTGATCTCCATCATTGTGACCACGCTGCTGGGCTGGATGCTGGGCGATGTTCATTACAACGGAATCGTCTCAGCGCCGCCGAGCGTAATGTCTGTTATCGGACATGTTGATCTGGCTGGTTCGTTTAACATTGGCCTGGCGGGTGTAATTTTCTCGTTCATGCTGGTCAACCTGTTCGACTCCTCCGGTACGTTGATTGGCGTCACGGATAAAGCTGGTCTGGCGGATGCGAAGGGCAAGTTCCCGCGCATGAAGCAGGCGTTGTATGTGGATAGCGTGTCGTCTGTTACCGGCGCGTTTATCGGGACGTCTTCCGTTACCGCGTATATTGAGTCTTCTTCCGGGGTTTCTGTCGGTGGACGTACTGGCCTGACAGCGGTAGTTGTTGGCTTGCTGTTCCTGCTGGTTATCTTCCTGTCGCCGCTGGCGGGAATGGTGCCGGGCTATGCTGCCGCAGGTGCGCTGATTTATGTTGGTGTGCTGATGACATCAAGCCTGTCGCGCGTGAAGTGGGATGACCTGACAGAAGCAGTTCCGGCGTTTATTACCGCCGTGATGATGCCGTTTAGCTTCTCGATTACCGAAGGTATCGCGCTGGGCTTTATTTCCTACTGTGTGATGAAAATCGGTACCGGACGTTTCCGCGATCTCAGCCCGTGCGTCATTGTTGTCGCGCTGCTGTTTGTGCTGAAGATTGTGTTTATCGACGCGCATTAATGTACACATGCTTCAGTCTTATGATTTAAGGCTGAAGCATAATTTTTTATCACTCATCTCCTGTCAGACCTGCAAATTATCTCTCTTCAATCAAAAGTCTTAAGTGATTTATTCACCGTCCTTCATTGTGATTTGCTAGCCGTGAACTGTTGCTTCATCTGGTGAATTATCTGTTAATAAATTGAAATGTTTTCATTTTGATTTTTTTGAAATATCAAAAATAGCCTTAATAAATGCAGGGGCTATTTCAACTTTCGCACAGGCTTTTTTCGTTACTGTTTCTTATCTCTATTAAAAGGAGTTTAGAAATGAAGAAGACTGTCATTGCGACGTTCTGCGTCTCCCTGTTTTTTCCGTTATTCGCGTATTCGGCTACCAGCGTAACGCTGGATGGTCATTCATTGACACTGGATGATGCCTGGGCCATCGCTCAAGGAGAAAAACAAGTCGACATCGCTTCAACTGCAATGGATCGCGTCGATAAAGCGAACAAACTTTTGATGATTGCTGCCGGTAAAGGGGTTCCTGTTTACGGGCTGACGGTAGGTGTCGGTCTCAACAAAGATAAATCATTGTTCGATGCGCATGGAAAATTGACGCCGGAAGTTATTCAGGCCTCACGTGAATTTAATATCAACGCTCTGCATGCACACGCAGCAGGTGTTGGGCCCGATATGCCGGATGAATTGGTTCGTCTGGCGATGGTGATCCGCCTTAATACGATGTTGACGGGAAATACAGGAGCCCAACCGCAGGTAGCCAAACTGTATCAGCAGTTCCTCAATAAGCATATTACTCCCGTCGTGCCCTCGCGCGGTTCCGTTGGTGAAGCTGATATAACGCTTGCATCACATATTGGCGACGTAATGATTGGTGAGTGGCGTGTTCGTGTGAAAGGCGTCGAGATGGATTCAGCGAAAGCCCTGAAACAGGCGGGCATTGAAAAGCTGGAACCGCTTGGTAAAGATGCTCTCTCAATTCTCTCTTCAAATGCGATATCAACAGCCTACTCCGCTCAGGCCTTACTGGAATCCCGCCAGATCATAAACGTTACACCTGTGGTCTATGGTTTATCTCTGGAGGCGCTTGATGGCAATGTTGCCCCATTCTTGTACCAAAGCTTAAGTGTGCGGCCTTTCCCTGGAATTCAGGATACTGCCGGAAGTATTCGTAATGTACTAACCGGTTCTTATCTTTGGCAGCATCAGGATGGACGACCTTTACAAGATCCGCTCTCTTTCCGTACGACAGTATTTGTTCTTAATGAAGCACGTCGCGAGTGGAATGAAGCCTGGCAAATGCTGGAAATTCAGATGAACAGCTCTGATGACAATCCGGCGGTGATCGTAAATGCCGATCGTTCGTTGGCGGAAAATAGCCAGGTTGAGCAGTACTTCGTGAGCGAAAAAGAGGCCAATGGCGAAACCCTCAGCGGCGCGATTTTCCCAACCTCTAATTTTGAACCTCTGCCTCTGGCGCTGGCAATTCAGAATCTGTCTTTAGCGATGGGGCATTTGGCGCATAACAGCGTACAGCGCACTTTGCATTTATCTGACGAGCATTTCACTGGATTGAGTCGCTTCCTTGCTTCTGACACCAATCAACAAGGACATGCTTTTGGGGCAATTCAGAAGCCACAGGTTGCGCTACTGGCTGATATTCGCGACCTGGTTAATCCGGTATCCCTTGATGGCCAACCGATGGCGGGCACGATTGAAGATACCTATACCAATAATCTCCGGGCGTCCAAACGCTTGAATCAGATCGCTGATGATATGCGTAGCATTTATGGTCTGGAATTGTTGCATGCCAGCCAGGCTATCGATCTAAGAAAACAAAAAAATCCTGACCTGAAGTTGGGAGAGATGACAGGCAAACTTTTTGCCGCTTATCGGGAAAAAGTACCGTTTGTTTCGCAGGATCGGATTTTCAGCGACAACATTGCAGATTCCTCTGCATTAGTCGCATCGTTTCCTGCCGGGACCCTGGTTAATACGCAAGCAGGGAGCAAATGACGAAAATGAAAAAAACCGTTAATGCATCGCGGCGGGCCTTTTTAACGAAAAGCACCATTCTGGCGACGGGAGGTGCGCTGACGGCGCTGGCGGGGAGTGCGCGAGCACAGCTGAGCAGCTGTCAGGCAACGGCGGTTCGTTACCATAAAATTTACGATGTGATTGTGGTGGGAAGTGGTTTTGCTGGGTTAGCTGCTGCGCTCGAAGCGGCCCAGGCAGGCCGCAGTGTACTGGTGATCGATAAAATGCCGGTTTTTGGCGGTAACTCTGCGATTAACGGTGGTGCCGTTGCGGTTGCGGGTTCTCCGTTGCAGGAAAAAGAGGGGATAGTTGACTCTCCTGAGCTGATGTTTAAAGACATGCTTAAAGCCGGGCGGGGGCTTAATGATAAAGATCAACTGAAAATTTTGGTCAGTAATACCATGGCTGCCTATGAGTTTACCCTGCAACATGGCGTGAAATATAAACCGTTTGTCCAGCATTTTGGCGGTCACTCGGTTCCCCGTACGCTGCAAACTGTCGAGAGCTCAGGGGCTGGTATCACCCGGCCCCTGAAAGAGTCTGCTGCAAAAATGGGGGTTGTTTTTCGTTCACGATGCAAGCTGGAATCTTTCCGACTAAACGGCGAGGGGCGAGTGGTTGGTCTGACTGTTCGTGATGGGTATCGTTTCCCTGATGAACAGACGGGTCAGATAAGGCACTACGGCGCACGATACGGCGTGGTGATGTGTTCTGGCGGTTTTTCTAACGATTTACGTTTTCGTAAAATGCAAAACCCCATGCTGGATGAGCGTGTCGACTCCACAAACCATCCTGGTGCGACGTCGGAATGTCTGGTGCAAATGCTACGTATTGGCGCAACACCAGTACAACTTGACCTTATTCAGCTAGGCCCCTGGTCTTCACCAGACGAACGCGGATTTGGTTACGTATCGCAGTTCAATACTATCTCCGGTTTTCCTAATGGAATCATGGTTAACCCACGTACTGGCCATCGCTTCACAAACGAACTTGCCGATCGTAAAGAGCGTGAAGAAGGGATTTTGGCACAAGTCGATGAAAAGGGAGATCCACTTTATCCCATCTGTTTTACCACCCTGGAAGGCGCAAAACAGGCACAAAGCCTGGGGCATGCCCTGCACTATGGCGTGGCCTGGCAATTTGACTCCCTGGAGTTGTTGGCTGCGCATTTCGGTATACCTTACGACGTGCTGACAGAAGAAGTAGATACCTACAATGCCGCCGTAGCCCGTAAGGGGGGCGATCGCATGAAGAAAGATGTGAGTCGTGCAGTTCCACTGGATAAAGGACCATTTGTCGCCGTACGTGTGTGGCCAAAAGTGCACTACATCATGGGTGGAGTACAGATAAATATGCGGACAGAGGTACTTAACGCTGCTGATAGTAAGCCGATCCCAGGTCTGTATGCTGCCGGAGAAGCAACTGCAGGTTCACATGGTGGAAGTCGTCTTGGTAGTTGTGCTGTGGCTGATTGTCTGGTTTTTGGTCGGATTGCAGGCGCCAGCGTTGCTTCTTCGAGCGCAGTGGGTGATGTATTTGATGTTGAGGGAATTTAACATGGCAAAGTTATGGATAGCCCTGTTGCTGCTTATTGGTGGTTTTTCCCAGGTTACAGCTGCGGCGGATGATGAGGCTGCTTTTCATCAGCAACTGAACACAATGACCGTTAAGCCTTATCACCATTCGCTGGAGGCAACCGGACGAGATACATCATGTCAGTTGTGCCATGGCGCCAGTACGCCAGTTGCGGCACCCAATGATAAGTCGTGCCTTAGTTGTCACGGTTCACGCGATCAGGTTGCCGAATTAACGCAACCTAATCCACAAGATAAAAATGCTGAGCCTAACCCGCATGACTCAATGCATTACGGAAAAGATGTTCCTTGTACTGCTTGTCATAACGAGCATAAACCCTCGGTAATTTATTGTAATAATTGCCATCTATTTAAATATCCGGATATGAAGCCATGAGGGAAATCATGCGCGGATTCTTAATAAGAGGCTTCTTTTTTCTACTGTCAGGGGGGATGCCGCTGTCGGGATTTTCTGCGCCAATTCCGACACAACAACTCAATCAACCTTGTCTGGCATGTCACGCAGACGGAGATATCCAGGGCATATCGACGGATAAAGTGCAGGATAATTTATTCGTTTCACCAGATAAGTATCACGATAGCGTGCATGGCGAGGTGCCATGTATCGCTTGTCATCAGAGTAAACCCGGAAGCGAGGGATTTTCAGTTACCCCTCATGTTTTAAAAGCAGGAGCAGAGAAGAGTTGTGAAAGCTGTCATGGCGTAGTCATGCGCGATACGGTACATGCCGTACAGCAGAGTGTGCATAGTGAAAAGATTGCCAATGGCGAGTTCACCTGTACCTCGTGCCATAACGCACACACCATGACTGCTGGAGAACTAAATCATCCGGGTAAACAACGGGTTGCTGACGACAATTTAATGTGTACGAACTGTCATTCGCGGGCGGGGGTCTTTACGCAGTTGTCAGGGGGAAAAACCTCAACTACTCAGAATCTGGCGCACTCGGCGCTCCCTTATGCTTCTGAGCATCTCAACAGTTTACGCTGCATTGATTGTCATGCTGATATAGCCGATACCACCCTGCATCGAATTCTGCCTGCCTCGCAAGCTGTCAGTTGTGAACAGTGTCATGGAGATAGCGCGTTGCTGACGAGCCGACTGAAAACGTTCGCGCCGGATGAAAATGCACTGGCTGGAAGTCTTTTAGGGAAAGGGCTCTTTGATGAAAGTGTGCTGAGGGAAAAACTCGCGACGGTATCAACGTTACCACCGGTCGTTCGCCAGGTTGATGGTGCTTTGTTTACCAATACCTACATGATTGGTAATAATGGCAGTGGGCAGGCGGATAGTCTGGTGGCCTGGGGATTGGGCGGCCTTGTCGCTTTGTTAATCTGCCATGGTTTGGGACGAATCATCTTGTCTCACCGCGCTATCGATATGTCGATGGATAAACATTATCTTTATACGCTTCCTGTCCGTTGCTGGCACTGGCTGAATGCGCTCTGCTTTACTGCACTGATCGTTAGTGGTTTTGCACTACACTGGGTAAGTGCGCAATTCTCACTTTGGGTCGATGTGCATAATATTGCTGGTGTATCGTTATGTATTATTTGGCTGGGCTTCATCCTGGTGGCGATATGCGGTAACGGGCATCATTATCGAGTAAGCTGGCAAGGTTTTATGGGGCGGTTTACCCGGCAGACACGTTATTATCTATACGGTATTTTTCGTGGCGAATCCCATCCAGAGCAAGCATCGCCAGAGGCTAAATTCAATATCCTCCAACAACTTGGCTATATTGGCGTGATGTTTTTGTTGTTGCCGTCGTTGATAGTGACCGGATTATTCATGATGTATTCTGATCTTACTCCCGAAACGCTATTTTCGTTGCCGGGTAAGCAGGTTGTGGCCTGGCTCCATTATGGTCTGGCTGTGGTTATGATAGCCTTTATCATCGTGCATCTTTATTTATGCAGTACAGGAGATAAGCCAGGATCACTAATTAAAGGTATGATTGACGGTTTCCATCGTTCCAAAAAACTGTAGTAATGAAAATTCTCCCCTTTCCCATACCAGGGGAAGGGGATTAATCTTTAACAACTATGCCCAGCTTTTTTATTTTGCTGTAGAGGGTGTTACTGTTGACACCGAGTAGTTCTGCGGCCCCATCTTTACCTGATATTCTTCCCCCTGTCTGTTTTAATGCCTTTTGAATGTGCTGGCGTATAGCCTCATCAAGCGTGCTGATTGACAAAGTATTCCTCTCTCGGGGGATAATAATATTCAATTCATTAGCTGGGCAACGGAAGAACGCATTCTCTAATAATCCAATTAATTCTGTGATGTTGCCCGGCCAGTTATATTGCAATAATAATCGTAGAGCATCATCCCCTAACACTGGTAGAGTATGGTATTTATGTTGACCTGATAATTTCCTTAAATAATGTGTTAACAACAGAGGGATGTCATCATGGCGATACCGTAGGGGCGGTAAGGTGATTATCTGGCAGAGAATGTTAGCATACCGTTGATTTGTCAGATGGCCTTTAGATATATCGTAGATACCGGAGTTTTGTACCATTGAAAATGGTTGTGTTTGCGTAGCAATAATCTGCAACTGGCAATACTCGCGATAGCTTGCATGGAGTGCGAGTAGAAAAGTTTGCCAGCGCTCGGGAAATGACTTTATTTCTTTTACTAGTAAAGAACCTTGATGTAATATCAAAAACATAGCCATATTAGGTGTTTTATTCAAGTCTATGTTTATTGTTCTATCTACAACCCCACTTCTCATAATAACCAACTGGCCTTGAGGTGTTATCAATCCATAATAACCACTACGGTTGGTTTTTCGTTGTTGAAGTTCTGAGGCTAGTGTTGTTTTTCCTACACCTTCCTCGCCCAGTAGTAAAATAGGTTGCTCACTATTTGCTAATTTATCCAGCGACCTATATAACTGATACAGATGGGAATTGGTTTGACTGATGATAAATTTTTCATTCTCTTCTGGGACAGGAAGTTCTGATAGTGGAACTGGAGTATTATTCACTAAAAGATTTTGTCGTGACAAGGCAATAAAAGCCAGTAATGAGAGCTCTCCTCTCACAGATTCAAATAATTCAGCATGTTGAGGTGTAAAGGCATTTGCATGGTGGCTAAATATACCCATTGCACCAAGTCGTAAACCATCCAAATGCATGCGCATCAGGATAAGCGATTTGATATTACGAAAGCAGGTACTAACCACATATTCAGTCAACGGGCATTGGCTCAGATTGTCGATAACCTGAGTAGAAAAATTATCTGAGTGATTGAATTGTCGGGCAATGTTTTCAGGAATGGGGATGACATCCCTTTTCAATCGTGCCGTTTTATGCGTCGCCAATGCTAAAAACTGGATGCAACGAATATCACTACGGTAGTAGTTAAAGAAAATACCGTCACAAACTATTGAATCTGGTATCGATTGTAGGCAAGCATACATGGATTTCTCCAATTGTGTGCTGCTACATAAAGCGGTCCTGAGATGTGAAAATGTCCTGTCCATGGCATATCCATTGTTCACGGTAGACAAAATGTCGGGAAAATATTAGAAATATTTATTGGTATAATTGCAACTGCAATGTCTGGTAACACTATGCCACAATAGTGAAGGAGAAAAAATAGACAAAAGTGAGTTATTGGATTGGTTTACGGAAATAAGAAAATAATCCAGAAGCATAGACACTTACTGGATTATTTAAGAGTACGAAGCAAATTTTCTTTTACGCTTTCACGCGCTGAATGTAGTCACCAAATGCGGTCAGCTGACCGGTCAGATGGTCCAGCGTACTTTGGTCGATCACTTCGCCCGTCTGCGGGTCAACTTTGTTCTGAATGACGCCGCCCATAAATTCAGGCTTGTTCATAACCATGGCGTCAAGGAACACCAGGATCTGACGCAGATGGTACTGGCAGCGCGCGCCGCCAATGGCGCCCATGGAGCTGGTCTGAATCAGCACTGGTTTGCCCGATAACGGCTGATCCGGCAGACGAGACAGCCAGTCGATAGCGTTCTTCAGTCCGCCGGGTACTGAATAGTTATATTCCGGCGTCACGATGACAACACCGTCAGCCTTCCTGATTTGCTCTGCCAGCGCTTCTACGCTTGCCGGAAAACCTTCTTCCTGCTGGAGATCGGCATCGTACAGTGGGATATCACCAATCGATGGTAACGCGTTCACTTCCATGCCCGCTGGAGCAATCTTAGGCAGCGTACGGGCAACCATTCCATTAAACGAACCTTTGCGC
This sequence comes from Citrobacter sp. Ce119, assembly GCF_030334525.1. NCBI lineage: Bacteria > Pseudomonadati > Pseudomonadota > Gammaproteobacteria > Enterobacterales > Enterobacteriaceae > Citrobacter > Citrobacter sp. Ce119. Next base: position 416,733 of record NZ_JAOWDR010000045.1, on the reverse strand, counting down.
AGACTTCCCAGTAACGTAACAACATTCAATGTTTCAGACATGGTAACTCCTGTTTCATCATGAAGGTTAAATCAGCTAAGCGTATAGCTCTTCGCTGCGCATAATTGAGAGAATCGAATCAGACGACCCGTAGGCTCATTGGCGCGAGTCTGGATATCCGGCAAACTTTTCCAGTCCTGTTTACCATCAAACTCCCAAACCTTGAGTTTTTCAATGGTTGGCGTAACCGCAACCGACCACACCAGCACATCTTCCGCATCGCAAATGGCTTCAACCTGCGCAACGTGGGCACATTTCAGACGTCCTGCACCGGGTAAAAGCTGGAGTTCGCGCGGGTCGTCATTGCACACATCGCCGGTGAGTTTGAGTACGCTCTGGCGCAACGTAATGAGCTGCGCGCGTGCTTCGTTGGGGTCGTTTTGATTGTTGATCCACAGATTTTCGTTGCTGGAGAAGCGCCAGGTTTCCGCTGAATTCGGATTGTGAAAGCCGCGGGTAGCCCGCTGAAGCTCCAAATCCAGGCCGCACGTTCCTTCCGTCGTTAGCGCAACGCCGACGATATTCCCGGCATAAGAAATCGAAAACCCCGGCAGGTTCGTATCGCGAAAAACGGGTTTTCCTTTGGCCTGAGTAACAATCTCGGGCAGCGTGCTGGTGCCGTAAAGCATAAACATCAGTTCGGCGAGAAGACTTCGGGAAGCCAGGAAACGTGTTCGGCGATGAACGGGTAGATCTCTTGCTTCGATATGACATGGAGAAGGGAGGCGAGCTGAAACCAGGTGTCCCTCCGTAAGAATCCCTCTGGCAAAATGTGTCGCCATTTGTCGCTCCGTGAGTAATGGTCCGTGATAATTACCAGAGTAACATTTACGCGCCTTCCAGGCAGGCTTTGCTGCCCAAAAAGTAAGCTGAAATGGAATACATTACGCGATATTTACATTTCTGTTGCCAGAATAGTCGATTCAGCAACAAAGTGGCGGCGGATCGTCAGGACATATCGCGATAAAGCGCCTTGATCGTGTCTTTCAACCAGACGATCTTAGGATTATGACTGTTACGTTTATGCCAAAGAAGGGTGAAGGGTACGCGCATTTTTTCCAACTGCGCGGCATCAAAAGGCATTGGGCGCGCCACCAGCGGAAGCTGGTGGAGTTGGTTATAACGCTGGCAATAAACCGGAGCTGTGGCTATCAGCGCGTGTTCCGGCTGGGCGGCCATGAACAGCGATTGCTCAAAACCGGGCAGACATAACGCGATATTGCGCGCGCGCCCCATCTCTTGCAGTACTTCATCCAACGCCCAGGTATCGCTTTGCTCCCAGCTAATGCTGATGTGCGGATAGCGCAGAAAAGTGTCCAGATTCCACTCTTCCTGCAGTGCGGGATGATCTTCACGTAGCCAGACGCAGGGCAGATCGGAAAACAGCACTTCATGGTCGATCGACAGCGGCAATAAACTTAACAGTTCACGCGAGCGTGGATGGCTTTCACGCCCGGTAAAACCGATATCCACTTCGCCGCGAATAATCGCATCCAGCGAATCATAGTCCCAGTTGCGAATTTTGATCGTCGCCTGAGGATAACGCTGATAAATCTGCCTGGAAAGCGCGTTGAACATGATCATCACCAGCGGCGTTTCGGCCACCAGATCAAACTTTAGCCCGCGCGGCGCTTCATGGTGTGGCTTATCCAGCAACTGGTTGCTCATCTGCATCCACTCTGCCAGGTTCTGTTCCATGCTGACCATCAGCGGCGTTGGCGTTAGCCCCAGCGGGGTGTTTACAAACAGCGGATCGTCAAACCAGGCCCTTAACTTCGACAACGATTTACTCACCGCCGACGGCGTGACGTTCATCCGTTTGGCGGTTTTGGTGACGCTGCGCTCCTGCATCAACAGCTGCAGGCAGAGTAATAAATTAAGATCGAGACTGCTGAGGGATTTCTTCATGAGTTGGCGCGGACCGGTTAGGTGCAACAGTGATAATCAGCATGATACTCACTATGCTACAGCCAATCAGAATCCCGATCAGCATATTCAACGCATCAAGGCCGAGCACCGCCGCCAGCCAAATCCACAGCGAGGAACCGCAAACCTGCGCAATACCTAACGCCGAGCTGGCAACGCCCGCGCGCAGCGAGAACGGACCCAGTGCCTGGCTCATGGCGACACCAAAACCAACCGAGAACCCCGCGCAGATTAAAGTCAGCCCAAACAGCGTTACTGCGTGTGAGGCGGCAAGGGTTAACACCACACCTGCACACAGAAACAGCACCTGCGAGGTCAACATCAGAACGCGAGGCTTAAACACGCTCAGAGCGAATGGTGTGGAGAAAGAGACAGCCATGCTGATGCCTGCGGTCATGGCCATGGTGGTGGCGTACTCGCCGCGGTCGAAGCCCATCACTTCCATCAACAGCACTGGGGAGGTATTCACGAAGGTCAGGATCACCGACACGCTGAGGGTGGTAATAGCCAGGCGGCTTAAGAAAAAGCGGTTAACCAGAGATTCGGACAGATGATTCTTTTCCGCAGAGGGCGGGAGCATCGCTGGGCGCGATTCTCGCAGGACAAACACCGACAGCAGGCAAACAGCCACCCCCATACCGATCATCGTGTAGAACAGGCTCTGCCACGGGTATTTGAGCATGATCAGATGCCCCATCACTGGAGCCAGCACCGGCACAATACAGGTAATTCCGTTCAACAGCGACAGTACCTTCGCCCGGCGGCGATCGTCGAGCGTATCGCGCAGAATAGCGAAGGCCACCACATAGCAGCAACCTGCGCCTGTGCCCTGAATAAAGCGGCCAATAAGAAACGGCGTACCGCTTTCGGCGAATGAACACAGCGCAGAGGCGAAAATAAAGATGAGGGCGCCGACAATAGCGACGGGTTTGCGTCCTGACCGATCGGCAATTTTTCCCGCGAACAGCATCGCCGTCGCCATTCCCGCCAGATAAACCGAAAACGCGATATGCAGTTGCGCCTCGCTGGCCTGTAAATCGGCAGCAATACGGGGCAGCCCTACCAGATACATATCAATACCGGCGGGATAAAGTAACACCAGGGCGAAACTGCAGATTAGAAAGCGTGTCATAGCGACCTCATGAGGAATGTGGCGCTAAGCATACGGTCATAGAGTCAACTGCACGAGTTGCCATTTGGACAACAGTAATTTCCTGAAAGGAAATTACTGTTGTGGATGCGATAACGATTCACTCGTTCCCGGTATTCAGTGTGTATTCGCATTTTGCCCAAAGGGGTTTAATGGCATAGGCCGCACCGTTGAACGGAAATTCTGCGTTTTTAGTTTGTTGAGCGTGTAACAGGGTGTCAATTTCCGTATTGATAATTGCTTTCGCTTTGGAGTGATATCGCTGTAGTGAAATCTTGCTTAACTTATCGGGTAATCTCACAAAGCTGTAGTTTTTGGCGGTATCGTAAACACCGTCTTTGACCTTCATTTTACTGCCGGAAGGGATGCCCATTTTAAGGTCATAGCTTTTAAGTCCAGCAATCCGTTCTGCTACGGTGATTTTTTCCGTTCGCTTAATATTCTTGCTGATCAGCAGCACTTTATTTCGTTGGTACCAGGCCTCAAATATTTGCACTTTGCCCACGTTTTCTTCATACGAGCGCCGATTTGATTCAGGAAACAGAAAACTATTCGAGTTGTGGATTTTTTGCTCGTTCTCGGTGAGTGAAGCCACGTTATCTTTGTTTTGCAATGCTTGCTCTGCCTGGGGGCGATAAATATGCAGCAGGCGATCGGCAAGTGTAAGCACTGCGTCATAAAGGGTGTTCGATTGGATGAGTTCCAATAGGTTATGGCGATCTATCGTGATTTGGCAAAATTCGCGATCCCAATCGATGGACTCATGCTCTTTTTTTTCTTCATCCTTTTGAGTTTTATCAGGTGAGATGGTTGTAAATTTCCAGCGATAGGGCGTTGTCTGCGGTGTCTTCAAATACTGCAGGATGTCAAAAAGCCAGTGGTGAATATCAGTGGCGTAAACGCCGATATAAACGTTCAGGATACGCTGAGCATCATGTTCTGATTCTTGAGCGATCACACTATCAATAAATGGTTCACAACCCTGTTTTTCAAGATGTTGCTTGATGGTTTTATAATCATAGCTTTCACGTATTCCTCTGAAGGCTAATCCACCGGAGATCTCCGCGAAGGGTGCCAGCCATTGAGGGAGTGCGCTGTGTTTTTGCCGATAATCCGCAATGAGAAGGAAAACGGTCTCGGATAAAATCGCCACTCTATCGATAGAAAAATAGTTATCTAATTTTTCTAATAGTAGGTTGCCGTGTGAATGGGCGATGGAAAGATCCTGATGGCAATAGCCCTGCCGCATTTCTGTCGGAATGGCGGGGCAACCGGTTTGACAGCTGGTCAAAATGGCAAACAGATCGTCACGAATAAATTGCTCACGGAGGGTAATCTGATGCTGGTAGACCCCTCTGCGTTGCTCAGGTGGATGATTCATCTCCCCCCATGTCTTCAGGCTGACGTTACCTTTATCAAAACCGTCATACAGTGGGTTCATAAATGCGAGAGCATTCATAAGAGGAGCCTCTTTTTCCTCCTCTGCGCCCACGACATAGTTATCTGATTTGAAAATCTCATTAATTTTAGCACTTTGGGCTTGCAGCGCAGTGAGGACGCGATGTTGTTCTTCAAACCAATGGCGGTAGTCGGCAAGGGTATAAAGATGGCGAGCTTTAAAGATAAGAAGAAGTAACTGCTCGCTTATCGCCTCGTATATATCCGCAAATGGGAGGCGATCGCCAGAGAGAAAATCGCTGAAAACCTGTTTTTGATGATCGGAAAGGGCCATTGATTCTCCATTTTTTGTGACTCTCGTCACAAAATTAACATGCGAATGCCGTGCCGAAAAAAGAGAGAACCCGGGAGGTACAATCATGACATTCTTCGAAGCTGCTTTGAAAATTATCAGCCTTTTTTTATAAGTCAATATATAAAACTAATACCAAATAAAAAATAATTTATTGAACCAAATAAGGCAAGTAATAAAAATATGCGAATTCTTTTTATAATAAATACTATTTTACATCAAATTATATAATTTATTTTTTATTTTGATTTATTTGGTGTGTTGAATATCATTGATGTCAGCGAGGCATGAGCCCGTTACGTTGATAAAGGTGATAAATATGTTTAGCGATCTCTTTGATTATATTCGTGAAAATCCTATCAAGTCTCTCGCGGTCGTGGCGGTGACCGTCGCGACCGGTGGCGCGGCAGCGGTCATGGCACCAGCCATAGGCGCAGCGGCGAGTGCTGCGGGGTTGGGCGTGGCCGGTGGGACCTTAAGCGGTGCGGCGGCCTCTTCTGCTGGACTCGCTACGTTAGGCGGTGGGAGCCTGGCTTCTGGTGGCCTGGGTATGGCGGGAGGAAAGGCCGTCGTCACCACGGTTGGCGCGGTCATTGGAGGCAGCACCTCCGGCAGTGTTGCCAAATCCTTATCAACTGATTAATACATTATTTGGAGGCAATTAATTATGGGTATTGTTGCGGCAGGTTTACGCGAGTGGAACTATCAAAAAATTAATCGATTAACTCGCGCCGGTTTTAGCGACGGCACTATCGCCAGTGCGATTAACGATGATCTAATCGAGCGCAATATTGCGTTCCCCTCACCGTTAACTGGCGGGGATGTTGAGTCATACAAAAAATTATCGTTTCTTGCAGGTGAGCGCTCGTTGATTTCAGAGTCTAAAATTCGCGCACTCACCGACGAGTGCGGGGCTGACGCCATGGAATGCTGATCATTTGGAGCCGCGGAGAATCCGAAAAGCAGGGATTCTCCGCTTTTTTTGTGCCTGCTTTTCGTTTCTCGACCCACGCACGATCTCAAATGAAAAGCCAAAATTTAGAGCCTACTTACCAATACAGAAACTGGAGAAAATCCGTCCAAGCAGATCGTCGGAGGTAAATTCCCCGGTGATCTCACTGAGGTTCTGCTGCGCCAGACGTAGCTCCTCTGCCAGAAGTTCTCCGGCCCATGCTCCGAGCAGTTGGGCTTTGCCTTGCTCAAGATGTTCCGCCGCTTCTGCCAGCGCCTGCAGATGACGACGGCGCGCCAGAAAGCCGCCTTCCATATTGGTTTCAAAGCCCATGCTCTGCTTGAGATGATTACGCAGCACGTCAACGCCTTCCCCGGTACGCGCGGAGAGGCGAACCAGTGAGTGGCCATTTACTTCGCTAAGGCCCAGCGTCTCACCGGTAATGTCCGCTTTGTTACGCACTACGGTAATCGGCAGTTTAGCTGGCAGACGGGCAATAAAGTCTGGCCAGATGTCAGCCGGGTCTACGGCGTCGGTGGTGGTGCCATCAACCATAAACAGTACTCGGTCGGCCTGTTCGATTTCCTGCCAGGCTCGTTCGATACCAATGCGTTCAACTTCATCGCTGGCATCACGCAGACCGGCTGTGTCGATGATATGCAGCGGCATCCCGTCGATATGAATATGCTCACGCAGCACATCGCGGGTTGTCCCGGCGATGTCGGTGACAATGGCTGCCTCACGGCCAGCCAGGGCGTTTAACAGGCTTGATTTCCCGGCGTTAGGACGCCCGGCAATCACCACCTTCATCCCTTCGCGCAGCAGGCTGCCCTGACGCGCTTCGGCACGAACGGCATCAAGATCGCTGATAACGCTGTTGAGTTGCGCTTCAATCTTGCCGTCAGACAGGAAGTCGATTTCTTCATCCGGAAAGTCGATCGCCGCTTCCACATAGATGCGCAGGTGAGTGAGCGCTTCCACAAGATGATTTACCCGTGCGGAAAATGCGCCCTGCAACGAGTTTAGCGCCGAGCGAGCGGCTTGCTCTGAGCTGGCATCGATCAGGTCGGCAATCGCCTCTGCCTGGGCTAAATCGAGCTTATCATTGAGAAATGCGCGCTCGGAGAATTCACCTGGTCTGGCAATGCGCAGCCCGGGAATGGTCAGAATACGTTTGAGCAGCAGATCAAGAATCACCGGGCCGCCGTGGCCCTGAAGCTCTAAAACGTCTTCGCCGGTAAAGGAGTTCGGGCCGGGGAACCACAGGGCAATCCCCTGATCCAGCGCGCTGCCATCCGCGTCTTTAAACGGCAGATAGTCGGCATAACGCGGTTTTGGCAGTTTTCCCAGTACGGTTTCTGCGACTTCACGTGCCTTCAGGCCGGAGATACGCAGGATACCCACGCCACCACGTCCCGGAGGGGTGGCCTGAGCGACGATGGTGTCGTTATGGCTCATGGTTTGTCTCTTCTTAATACAATAAAAAAGGCGGTCTAAAATGACCGCCCTTTACTTTATGTTCCGTTTGCCGGATGGCGGCTTCGCCTAATCCGGCCTACACCGAATCAGGAGTTTTTCTTCTCGCGGCTATGCAGCCCACGCTTCTCCAGACCACGGTAAATCAGCTGCTGCTGAATAATGGTTACCAGGTTGCTGACGATATAGTACAGCACCAGACCTGACGGGAACCACAGGAAGAACACGGTGAAGATGACCGGCATAAAGGTCATGATCTTCTGCTGCATCGGGTCGGTCACGGTGGTCGGAGACATCTTCTGAATGAAGAACATCGTCACGCCCATCAGGATCGGCAGGATGTAGTACGGGTCCTGTGCGGACAGGTCATGGATCCACAGAGCGAACGGCGCATGACGCAGTTCAATGGAGCCCATCAGCATGTAGTACAACGCCAGGAAGATTGGCATCTGGATGATCAGCGGGAAGCAGCCGCCCAGCGGGTTAACCTTCTCAGCTTTGTACAGGGCCATCATCTCTTGGCTCTGACGCTGTTTGTCATCGCCCAGACGCTCACGCATAGCCTGAATCTTAGGCTGCAGCATACGCATCTTCGCCATGGAGGTGTACTGCGCTTTGGTCAGCGGGTACATGATGCCACGAACGATAAAGGTGATAACGATGATGGAGAAGCCCCAGTTACCCAGGAAGCTATGGATCCACTTCAGCAGTTTAAACAGCGGCTGAGAGATGAACCACAGCCAGCCGTAATCCACGGTCAGATCCAGGTGCGGTGCAACGGCCGCCATTTTATCCTGAATTTCCGGGCCGACCCACAGGGTGCTGGTCATCGCGCCAGTCTGGCCAGGCTGAACCAGTACCGGCTGTGATTTATAGCCGATAGCGGCAATGCCGTTACCCAGATTAGCGGTGTAGAAATTGTTGGTACCGTCGTTACGCGGAACCCATGCCGTTGCGAAATACTGTTGCAACATTGCGACCCAGCCGTCTTTAGCGTTGACGTTCAGGTTTTCGTTTTCAGCAATGGTGTCGAATTTGTATTTCTCATACTTCTCATCCGGCGTGGAGTACGCCGCGCCACGGAAAGTGTGCAGCGCAAAGTTGCTGCTCCCGGTGTCGCGATGAGATGGCAGATTGATGGATTGCTTCAGCTGACCAAAGGTGGAGACTTCCAGCGGTTTTTCGCCGGCGTTCTGCACGCTGTAGTTAACGTTGACAGCATATTCACCACGCTTGAGGACAAACGTTTTAGTGAATGTGTTACCCGCTGCGTCAGTATAGGTCATCGGGATCTGCAGTTCGTTCTGACCGTCAGCCAGTACAAACGCGTCTTTTTCGACGTTGTACAGCGGACGCGGGCCGTTAGCCGGGTTATCCGGGCCGTCACGACCTGTCAGGCCACTCTGTGCCTGGTAGATGAACTGTGGCGTGGTTTCCAGTAACTGGAACGGTTCGGTAGAACCGAGTTCTTTCGGGTAAGCTGGCAGTGAAGCCTGTTCCACATCACCACCACGGGTGTTGATGGTCAGATCAAGCACGTCAGTTTTAACCGTAATCAGTTTCCCCTGGCCACTGGCCGGTACGCCCTGGTCTGCGGCGCTACCCGCTGCGGTGGTCGTTGTCTGCGTGGTCTGTTGGGCCTGAGGTTGCGGGTTTTTATCCTGCTCCCAGGCTTGCCAGATCATGAAAGACACGAACAGCAAAGCGATGACTAAAAGATTGCGTTGCGAATCCATCGTTAGTGTTCTCTGGTATCAAATGGTCCGGGCGGGACGGGATCGTCACCACCAGGGTGTAAAGGGTGGCATTTTAATACGCGTTTCACCGTCAACCAACTGCCTTTTATCACTCCAAACCTGCGCAATGCCTCAATTCCGTAGCTCGAACAGGTTGGAGTGAAACGGCAATGCGGCCCAAGCAGCGGACTGATCAGGCGTTGATAGACCCGAATGAGGGCTATCAGGACCCGCGAGCCAGGCGACAATGGCGACGCCATAATTTTTCCAACGCTTCCGAGAGAGCACGGTTATCGAGGTCAGCAACCCCTTTTTTCGCCACCACCACGAAATCCATTGCTGGAAGCTCGTGCTGACGTAAACGGAAGCTTTCACGCGTCAGACGTTTAATCCGATTGCGTTCATGCGCACGCTTAACATTTTTCTTGGCGACTGTAAGACCGATACGGGGATGCCCCAGCGAATTCAGGCGGCCGAGGATGGTGATTTGCGGCGTGCCAGCCCGTTGTGGCTGCTGGAAGACGAATGTGAAATGAGTGGGAGTTAACAAACGTAACTCCCTGGGAAATGCGAGCTTAACCACTCAGGGGCTAGCTTTTATTACTTAGAAACGGTCAGACGAGAACGGCCTTTAGCACGACGACGTGCCAGAACCTGACGACCATTTTTATTAGCCATACGAGCACGGAAGCCGTGAGAACGGTTGCGCTTCAGTACAGACGGTTGAAAAGTGCGTTTCATGGCGATTTCTACCTAAACTTGAATAAATTCACTGACTTTTGCGTATACCCGAACGAGTTTCGAACGACTTACGCCACAGTGTGGGTGATTAAAGAGGCCGGATTGTAATAATTGTACACTCCGGAGTCAATTCTCTTTCCTTATTTCCCGCTTTTTTCCGCACGGTTTCGCGTAAAAAACAGGCAGCGTTGACGCCGTAAGGCGACCGTTACTCGCTGGGGGTAAGAATTATACGGGCTGGTGGATAAAGCGCAAGGATCGCACGGGATCTTTATTAGATCGTTTAAGCAGTAAAGCATCTTTACTCATTAATTTTTTCAATATGCGCGCTAAAACCTGCAGCACTTCTCCAGGATCGTTTACACTTAGCCGATTCTGGATCATCCTGTGGATAAATCGGGAAGAATCTGTGAGAAACAGAAGATCTCTTTCTCAGTTTACGCTATGATCCGCGGTCCCGATCGTTTCAATGGATCCTGATCGGGGAAAAATTGCAGATAGCAATTCGCACGTCACCCTTTGCATAGGGTCTTGTCGATGTGCGTCAACAATCATGAATGTTTCAGCCTTTGTCATTTATCGACTTTTGTTCGAGTGGAGTCCGCCGTGTCACTTTCGCTTTGGCAGCAGTGTCTTGCCCGATTGCAGGATGAGTTACCAGCCACAGAGTTCAGTATGTGGATACGCCCGTTGCAGGCGGAACTGAGCGATAACACGCTGGCTTTGTATGCGCCAAACCGTTTCGTGCTCGATTGGGTAAGGGATAAATACCTTAATAATATTAATGGATTACTCAATAACTTCTGTGGAGCGGATGCCCCACAGCTGCGCTTTGAAGTCGGTACTAAACCCGTCACGCAAACGCTGAAGACGCCGGTGAACAACGTTGTTGCGCCCGCTTACGTAGCGCAGCAAGTGCAACCGCAACGCGCCGCTCCGGCAGCGCGCCCAGGCTGGGATAACGTCCCGGCCCCGGCAGAACCTACCTATCGTTCTAACGTCAACGTCAAACACACGTTTGATAACTTCGTTGAAGGTAAATCTAACCAACTGGCGCGCGCGGCGGCACGTCAGGTGGCGGACAATCCTGGCGGCGCCTACAATCCGTTATTCCTTTATGGCGGTACGGGTCTGGGTAAAACTCACCTGCTGCACGCCGTCGGTAACGGCATAATGGCGCGTAAGCCAAACGCGAAAGTGGTGTATATGCACTCCGAGCGTTTTGTGCAGGATATGGTTAAAGCCCTGCAAAACAACGCGATCGAAGAGTTTAAACGCTACTACCGCTCCGTTGACGCGCTGCTGATTGACGATATCCAGTTCTTCGCGAATAAAGAACGATCGCAGGAAGAGTTTTTCCACACCTTTAACGCCCTGCTGGAAGGCAATCAGCAGATCATCCTGACCTCGGATCGCTATCCGAAGGAGATCAACGGCGTTGAAGATCGTCTGAAATCCCGCTTCGGCTGGGGACTGACTGTGGCGATCGAACCACCTGAGCTGGAAACGCGCGTCGCGATCCTGATGAAAAAAGCCGACGAAAACGACATTCGTCTGCCCGGGGAAGTGGCGTTCTTTATTGCCAAACGTCTACGCTCTAACGTGCGTGAACTGGAAGGCGCATTGAACCGCGTGATCGCCAACGCCAATTTTACCGGCCGGGCGATTACTATCGATTTCGTGCGTGAAGCGCTGCGCGATCTGCTGGCTTTGCAGGAAAAACTGGTCACCATCGACAATATTCAGAAGACGGTGGCGGAGTATTACAAAATCAAAATTGCGGATCTGCTTTCTAAGCGTCGATCTCGCTCGGTAGCTCGTCCGCGCCAGATGGCGATGGCGCTGGCAAAAGAGCTCACTAACCACAGTCTGCCGGAAATTGGCGACGCGTTTGGTGGGCGTGACCATACTACCGTGCTTCATGCCTGCCGCAAGATTGAGCAGTTGCGTGAAGAAAGCCATGATATTAAAGAAGATTTCTCCAATTTAATCAGAACATTATCTTCGTGACGCTATGAAATTTACCGTTGAACGTGAACATTTATTAAAACCGCTTCAGCAGGTCAGCGGCCCGCTGGGTGGACGTCCTACACTGCCTATTCTCGGAAACCTGCTGCTGCAGGTTGCTGACGGTGCGCTTTCGCTGACCGGTACCGATCTCGAAATGGAGATGGTGGCGCGCGTGGCGCTGATCCAGCCGCATGAACCTGGTGCGACCACCGTTCCGGCGCGTAAATTCTTCGATATTTGCCGCGGGTTGCCGGAAGGCGCGGAGATTGCCGTTCAACTGGAAGGCGACCGTATGCTGGTGCGTTCTGGTCGCAGCCGTTTCTCGCTGTCTACGCTGCCTGCTGCCGACTTCCCGAATCTGGACGACTGGCAGAGCGAAGTCGAATTTACCCTGCCGCAGGCTACGATGAAGCGTCTGATTGAAGCCACGCAGTTTTCGATGGCGCATCAGGACGTACGTTACTACTTAAACGGCATGCTGTTTGAAACCGAAGGGGAAGAGCTGCGTACCGTGGCGACCGACGGTCACCGCCTGGCGGTCTGTTCAATGCCTGTCGGTCAGCCGTTGCCAAGCCATTCGGTGATCGTACCGCGTAAAGGCGTGATTGAACTGATGCGTATGCTCGACGGCGGTGATAACCCGCTGCGCGTGCAGATTGGCAGCAACAACATTCGTGCGCACGTGGGCGACTTTATCTTCACTTCCAAGCTGGTTGACGGTCGGTTCCCGGATTATCGCCGCGTATTGCCGAAGAATCCGGACAAACATCTGGAAGCCGGTTGCGATATCCTCAAACAGGCATTTGCTCGTGCGGCGATCCTCTCTAACGAGAAATTCCGCGGCGTGCGTCTGTATGTCAGCGAAAACCAGCTCAAAATCACCGCCAACAACCCGGAGCAGGAAGAAGCAGAAGAAATTCTGGATGTCTCCTATCCTGGTACTGAGCTGGAAATCGGCTTTAACGTGAGCTACGTACTGGACGTTCTGAACGCGCTGAAGTGCGAGAACGTGCGTATTCTGCTGACCGATTCCGTATCGAGCGTACAGATTGAAGATGCAGCGTCACAATCTGCAGCCTATGTCGTCATGCCTATGCGCTTGTAAAGAATATCGGGCTATCTTACTTGTTATTCTGGCTCCGGGCAGTGCTCGCAATCCTCACGTACTTCAGTACGCTCCGGTTGCTGTGCGCTGGCCGTAACCAGACTAACTGCGACGATAACGCCCTGGTTATGAGTTGATATGTCGCTATCCCGACTCCTGATTAAAGATTTCCGCAATATTGAAAATGCGGATCTCGCTTTATCTCCCGGCTTTAACTTTCTGGTTGGCGCGAACGGCAGCGGCAAAACCAGCGTGCTGGAAGCCATCTATACGCTCGGCCACGGCCGGGCGTTTCGCAGTTTGCAGATTGGTCGCGTCATTCGCCACGAGCAGGAGTCGTTTGTTTTACACGGGCGTTTGCAAGGGGAAGAGCGTGAGACGTCGATTGGTCTGACGAAAGACAAACTGGGCGACAGCAAAGTGCGTATTGACGGCACTGACGGGCACAAGGTTGCAGAACTGGCGCACCTGATGCCGATGCAACTGATCACGCCAGAGGGGTTTACTTTACTCAATGGCGGCCCCAAATATAGAAGAGCATTCCTTGACTGGGGATGCTTTCACAATGAAGCCGGATTTTTCACCGCCTGGAGCAACCTGAAACGACTGCTCAAGCAGCGTAATGCGGCGCTGCGCCAGGTGAGTCGTTATGAGCAACTGCGCCCGTGGGATAAAGAACTGATCCCGCTGGCGGAACAAATCAGCACCTGGCGCGCGGAGTACAGCGCCGGTATCGCGCAGGATATGGCGGATACCTGCCAGCAGTTTCTTCCCGAGTTTTCTCTCTCCTTCTCATTCCAGCGCGGCTGGGAGAAAGAGACTGATTATGCCGAAGTGCTGGAACGCAGTTTTGAACGCGATCGCATGTTGACCTACACCGCGCACGGCCCGCATAAGGCGGATTTCCGCATTCGTGCCGACGGTGCGCCGGTGGAAGACACGTTGTCGCGTGGGCAGCTAAAGCTGCTGATGTGCGCCTTACGTCTGGCGCAAGGGGAGTTCCTGACCCGTGAAAGCGGACGGCGCTGCCTGTACCTGATAGATGATTTTGCCTCTGAACTGGATGACGCGCGTCGCGGGCTGCTGGCCAGCCGCTTAAAAGCCACGCAATCTCAGGTCTTTGTCAGCGCAATCAGCGCTGAACACGTTATAGACATGTCCGATGAAAATTCGAAGATGTTTACCGTGGAAAAGGGTAAAATAACGGATTAACCCAAGATAAAATGAGCGAGAAACGTTGATGTCGAATTCTTATGACTCCTCCAGTATCAAAGTCCTGAAAGGACTGGATGCGGTGCGTAAGCGCCCTGGTATGTATATCGGCGACACGGATGACGGCACCGGTCTGCACCACATGGTATTCGAGGTGGTAGATAACGCTATCGACGAAGCGCTCGCGGGTCACTGTAAAGATATCGTGGTAACGATTCACGCTGATAACTCCGTGTCCGTTACCGATGATGGCCGTGGTATCCCGACCGGTATTCACCCGGAAGAAGGCGTTTCGGCGGCAGAAGTTATCATGACCGTTCTGCACGCAGGCGGTAAATTCGATGATAACTCCTATAAAGTTTCCGGCGGTTTGCACGGCGTGGGTGTTTCTGTCGTTAACGCCTTGTCGCAGAAACTGGAGCTGGTGATTCGTCGTGAAGGCAAAGTGCATCAGCAAACTTACGTGCACGGTGTGCCGCAGGCGCCACTGGCGGTAACCGGCGAAACAGAACTGACCGGGACTCAGGTCCGTTTCTGGCCAAGCCACGAAACCTTTACCAATGTCGTTGAGTTTGAATACGACATTCTGGCGAAGCGTCTACGTGAGCTGTCCTTCCTGAACTCCGGCGTCTCTATTCGTCTGCGCGACAAGCGCGACGGCAAAGAAGATCATTTCCACTATGAAGGTGGCATTAAGGCGTTTGTTGAATACCTCAACAAAAATAAAACGCCGATCCACCCGAATATCTTCTACTTCTCCACTGAAAAAGACGGTATCGGCGTTGAAGTTGCGCTGCAGTGGAACGATGGTTTCCAGGAAAACATCTACTGTTTCACCAACAACATTCCACAGCGTGACGGCGGTACTCACCTTGCAGGCTTCCGTGCGGCGATGACCCGTACCCTGAACGCCTACATGGACAAAGAAGGCTACAGCAAAAAAGCGAAAGTCAGCGCCACCGGTGACGATGCCCGTGAAGGTCTGATTGCCGTTGTTTCTGTGAAAGTACCGGATCCGAAGTTCTCCTCACAGACCAAAGATAAGCTAGTCTCCTCTGAGGTGAAATCGGCGGTAGAACAGCAGATGAACGAACTGCTGAGCGAATACCTGCTGGAAAACCCATCTGACGCGAAAATCGTCGTTGGCAAAATTATCGATGCTGCGCGTGCCCGTGAAGCTGCACGCCGCGCGCGTGAAATGACCCGTCGTAAAGGCGCGCTGGACTTAGCCGGTCTGCCGGGCAAGCTGGCGGACTGTCAGGAACGCGACCCAGCCCACTCTGAACTGTATCTGGTGGAAGGGGACTCCGCGGGCGGATCTGCGAAGCAGGGCCGTAACCGTAAAAACCAGGCGATTCTGCCGCTGAAGGGTAAAATCCTCAACGTCGAGAAAGCGCGCTTTGACAAGATGCTCTCCTCTCAGGAAGTCGCGACGCTGATCACCGCGCTCGGCTGTGGCATCGGTCGTGACGAGTACAACCCGGACAAACTGCGTTATCACAGCATCATCATCATGACCGATGCGGACGTCGACGGCTCGCACATTCGTACGCTGCTGTTGACCTTCTTTTATCGTCAGATGCCGGAAATCGTTGAGCGCGGCCACGTTTACATTGCACAGCCACCGCTGTACAAAGTGAAAAAAGGCAAGCAGGAACAGTACATTAAAGATGACGAAGCGATGGATCAGTACCAAATTTCTATCGCTCTGGATGGCGCAACGCTGCATACCAATGCCAGCGCACCAGCCCTGGCGGGTGAAGCATTAGAAAAACTGGTTTCTGAATACAACGCGACGCAGAAAATGATCGGCCGTATGGAACGTCGTTTCCCGAAAGCGCTGCTGAAAGAACTGGTTTATCAACCGACGCTGGCTGAAGACTGCCTGTCTGATGAAGCGAAAGTGACGGCCTGGGTTTCCCAGTTGGTTAACGTGCTGAATGAAAAAGAAATGCACGGCAGCACCTGGAACAGCTTCGTGCGTAAAGACGCTGAACTGAACCTGTTCGAACCGGTGATCCGTGTGCGTACCCACGGTGTCGATACCGATTATCCGCTGGAGCATGAATTTGTGACCGGTGGCGAATACCGTCGTATTTGTACGCTCGGCGAGAAGCTGCGCGGGCTGATCGAAGACGATGCGTTTATCGAACGTGGCGAACGTCGTCAGCCAGTAGCAAGCTTTGAGCAGGCGCTGGAATGGTTGCAGAAAGAGTCTCGTCGTGGTCTCGCTATCCAGCGTTATAAAGGTCTGGGTGAGATGAACCCAGAACAGCTGTGGGAAACCACCATGGACCCGGAAAGCCGTCGCATGCTGCGCGTTACCGTGAAGGATGCGATCGCCGCCGACCAGCTGTTCACCACGCTGATGGGTGATGCCGTTGAACCTCGTCGTGCGTTTATCGAAGAAAACGCCCTGAAAGCGGCGAACATCGATATTTAACCTGCACCCGGGCCTGCTCCTGTAGGCCTGTGACCGATCGACAAAAGGGGAATCTCGATTCCCCTTTCTATCCCCCTTTTCGTAGCTGTTTTTTGAGCGGAATCGCGTTAGCATGAGGACGGACTCATTTCATCCGGGGAACTCATGGCTATCAAACTTATTGCTATCGACATGGATGGCACACTTCTGCTGCCCGATCACACCATTTCACCTGCGGTCAAAACGGCGATTGCCGCGGCGCGCGCGCGTGGCGTGAATGTGGTGCTGACTACGGGGCGCCCGTATGCCGGCGTTCATAGCTATCTGAAAGAACTACATATGGAACAACCCGGTGACTACTGCATTACCTATAACGGTGCGCTGGTGCAGAAAGCGGGGGATGGCAGTACCGTGGCGCAAACCGCGCTGAGCTATGATGATTATCGTTACCTGGAGCAACTCTCCCGGGAAGTTGGCTCGCATTTCCACGCCCTCGATCGCAATACGCTGTATACCGCGAACCGTGATATCAGCTACTACACGGTGCACGAATCGTTTGTTGCGACGATTCCGTTGGTGTTCTGCGAAGCCGAGAAAATGGATCCCGCAACCCAGTTTCTGAAAGTGATGATGATTGACGAGCCGGAGATCCTTGATAAAGCCATTTCGCGCATACCTGCGGAAGTAAAAGAGAAGTACACCGTGCTGAAAAGTGCGCCGTATTTCCTCGAAATCCTCGATAAACGCGTCAATAAAGGGACTGGCGTAAAATCGCTGGCCGATGCGTTGGGCATTAAAGCCGAAGAGGTGATGGCGATTGGCGATCAGGAAAACGACATTGCGATGATTGAATACGCAGGCGTGGGCGTTGCCATGGATAACGCTATTCCATCAGTCAAAGAAATCGCCAACTTTGTGACCAAATCCAACCTTGAAGATGGCGTCGCGTATGCCATTGAGAAGTTTGCGCTGCAATAAGATGTTATGGGCAAATGCTTCGCCGTATTTGCCCTGTTTCAGCTATGATTTGTGGTGCTGAATGGTCTCCTTGGGGAATGTGCGCCACGCCGCTGCGCATTATCCATTTACGGGAAAACGCCGATGTCAGGGCGCGACTTTTCAGGATTTTGCCATACAGTTTGAGGCGTAACTTGCGGGTGGCGTTGCGGTAGGCGTGATTCATATCTGGCGTATCCCGCAGGAGTACAGATTTGAGGATCTCCGCGCTGTCCAGCGCATAGCTAATCCCTTCCAGCGAACTGGCGCTGATAAATCCGGCCGCTTCACCAATCAAGAACGCGTTATCTTCGCCGCAGACGAAGTCTTTCCAGCGTGAGGGGAACAGCACCGTACATTTTTCGCTTTTCACCGGTTTGCCGAACTGGAAATGGAACGCTTCCAGCTTCTCTTTCAGCGCGTCAAAGCGCGCCTGGCCGTCCTTCATGGGGTACGCGCCGCCAAAGATAAAATAGCCGTCTTTGCTGATACTCCAGGAATAACAGTCGGTTGCGTCATTATCAAAAATACAGGAATAGAACGGGACAGGATGTTTTTCCGCAAACCATTGTTGAATAGCGACATATTTACGGATTTGGTGCTGGGGATAGAGATGACGGCGTACCAGTGAATTCGCTCCGTCGGCACCTACCAGATAACGCGCGGTGATCTGCTGCTCCCAACCGTCGGCGCGGAAGATTACATGCCATTTATCGCCCTCGCGCCAGATTTTCCGACACAGGCTGTCGTGGTACACCTGTACATCGTCAGGAATGAGCGATTTAAGCCATAAATCAAACGCATGGCGATTGATATTAATGTAGCTGCGTTGGTAGTTACGCGTCAAAGAAGCGGCAACATCAACCGTTTTAACGCTAAATATCTGCGGGTTGGCGATGACATTAACGGGTAAGGTTATCCCGTCGCGGATAAACGAACGCTGGGCATCCGGGGCCAGCAGACCGCCGCAGGGTTTGGTAAAACCTTCGTTGCCGCACTGGCGTTTTTTATCCAACGCGATCACGCGCATTTTTCCACTCAACTGCCGCGCCAGCGCTGCGCCTGCCGGGCCTAATCCGATAATCGCTACGTCAAAATGTTCCATCTTTCTGTCCGCAAAAAATGAAGATAGCGATACGCTAAAGCCTGAAAGTGAAGTGCTTGTGAAGTATGATTGCTCAAATCGTCTTGTATCAGGGCATCCCATGAAGCAAATCACCTTTACGCCGCGTAATCATCAGCTTACCAATATCAATACCTGGACACCGGACAGCCAGTGGCTGGTCTTTGATGTGCGCCCCTCCGGCGCCTCTTTTACCGGTGAAACAATTGAGCGCGTCAATATCCATACTGGCGAGCTGGAGGTGATTTACCGGGCTACTCAGGGATCGCACATTGGCGTGGTGACCGTTCATCCAAAGTCGGAAAAATATGTATTTATTCATGGGCCTGAAAATCCTGATGAAACATGGCATTACGACTTCCATCATCGGCGTGGGGTGATTGCTTCGCAGGCTGGGATGGAGAATCTGGATGCGATGGATATTACTGCGCCATATACGCCGGGCGCGCTGCGCGGCGGCAGTCATGTGCATGTTTTTAGCCCGAACGGCGAGTTTGTCAGTTTTACCTATAACGACCATGTGCTGCATGAGCGCTCTCCGGCGCTCGATTTACGCAACGTCGGCGTGGCTGCGCCGTATGGTCCGGTGAATGTTTCCTCGCAGCATCCCCGTGAATATAGCGGTAGCTACTGGTGCGTGCTGGTGAGTCAGACGACGCCAGCGCCAAAGCCGGGGAGCGATGAGATTAACCGCGCCTATGAAGAGGGCTGGGTGGGGGAAAACAGACTGGCGTTTATCGGCGATACGTTGTCCGCCTCTGGTGAGAAGGTGCCGGAGCTGTTTATTGTTGATTTGCCACAGGATGAAAGCGGCTGGAAACAGCCTGGCGACGAGCCGCTGGAGGGGACTGAGGCGACAATGCCTGCGCCGCCATCCGGCATAACTCAACGCCGCCTGACGTTTACCCATGAGCACGCCTTTCCTGGGCTGGTTAATCAGCCGCGCCACTGGGTGCGCAGTAATCCAGGAGCCTCTGAGATTGCGTTTTTAATGCGCGATGATCGTGGTGTTGTGCAACTGTGGCTGATTTCCCCACAAGGAGGGGAGCCGCGTCAGCTTACCCGCTGCGTCACGGATATTCAGTCAGCGTTCAACTGGCATCCGTCGGGGAAATGGCTGGGATTTGTACTGCAGAACAAAATCGCCTGTTGTGATGCTCTTACGGGAGAGATTGATTTTTTAACGGATCATCATGGCAACCCGCCGTCAGGCGACGCGATCGTCTTTTCTCCTGACGGTCAATGGGTTGCGTGGATGGAAGACGTCGAGGGTTTCCGCCAGTTATGGGTGACAGAAACCAGGCGCTAGCTTAAGGCGCGGTCATTTCAGCCGGGGGAATAACCGCGTTTGTGGCCTGCGTTCTCTCCTCGCTTTTTTCTACGCGGGATCTCACCGAGTTGTCTTTGCGAAAGAGATCCCACGGAAGCAATACCGTATCCAGTACGGCGGTAAACGGCATATCCAGAATCGCCAGCGACTTGGTTCCCCAGTTTGTATCACTTTCGCTAATCATTGTGGCGCTGGCGCGCGTGCCAGGATACGTCCCTTCCTTGCCTCCGGTATGCGACATAATGCTGGAACAGCCGCTCAAAAACGCCATCCCGCTGCACATTGCCAGTGTTACCAACATTTTTTTTATCATCATTTATTCATCTGTATTTATCGTGTTTGCATGGTGAGTTAAAGCGATCCGTTGCGAAAATAACATCACCATTTCGTCGCACTGTGGCGGCTATCGCGATTTAACGATAACAACTGCTTCCCCCAGTGTATGCAATAGACACCAAACTGCAAAAAAAGTCAGATGAATACGCTTGAAAAGTTTGTATTAAGACCCATTTTTAGAGTGTAGACAAATGAAGGGCATGCCTGATGGGTGTCCTGGCTACCTGACCTGTCCATGATGGAAGGTCGATTATTCTCGCTGATTTCAGGAGCTATTGATTATGCGTAACTTTGATTTATCCCCGCTGTACCGTTCTGCTATTGGTTTTGATCGCCTGTTTAACCTGCTGGAAAACAATCAGGGCCAGAGCAATGGCGGCTACCCTCCGTATAACGTTGAGCTGGTAGACGAAAACCATTACCGCATTGCGATTGCCGTTGCCGGTTTTGCTGAAAGCGAACTGGAAATTACTGCCCAGGACAATCTGCTGGTGGTGAAAGGCGCTCATGCGGACGATCAAAAAGAACGTACTTACCTGTATCAGGGCATTGCCGAGCGCAACTTCGAACGTAAGTTCCAGTTAGCGGAGAACATTCATGTTCGCGGCGCAAACCTGGTGAATGGTCTGCTGTATATCGATCTTGAGCGCGTGATTCCCGAAGCGAACAAGCCGCGCCGCATCGAAATCAACTAATTTTGTGGGCCGCTGCAGGCGGCCCTGCTAAGTCATCGGCTTGCCGTCAGGGAGCCGAAAAGTACCTACTCGCTTCTTAGAAGGAGATTATTATGCGTAACTACGATTTATCCCCACTGCTGCGTCAATGGATCGGTTTTGACAAACTGGCCAATGCCTTGCAAAACACCGGTGAAAGCCAGAGCTTCCCGCCATATAACATCGAAAAGAGCGATGATAACCACTACCGCATTACCCTTGCGTTAGCCGGTTTCCGCCAGGAAGATCTGGATATTCAACTGGAAGGCACGCGCCTGACCGTGAAAGGTACGCCGCAACAGCCGGAAAAAGAGACCAAATGGTTGCATCAGGGGCTGGTCACTCAGCCGTTCAGCCTGAGCTTCACGCTGGCTGAAAATATGGAGGTCTCCGGCGCAAGCTTCACTAACGGCTTGCTGCATATCGATTTGACCCGGAATGAACCTGAAACCATTGCTCCACAACGTATCGCCATCAGCGAACGTCCCGCATTAGAGAGTTAAATAGCTCCATGCCTTTGCCCCGCCAGAAATGACGGGGCTTTTTTGTGCTTTACCACCCATACATTGCGACTGTACTCTGCGAGAATCCATTTACTTAATGATGTTATTCACAGGGAACAGGATAATGAGTGATATAGCATTGACGGTCAGCGTTCTGGCATTGGTGGCGGTTGTCGGATTATGGATCGGCAACATAAAAATACGTGGTGTTGGTTTTGGCATTGGAGGCGTGCTGTTCGGCGGTATTATCGTCGGACATTTTGTCGATCAGGCAGGGATGACCCTGAGCGGCGACATGCTGCATTTTATTCAGGAATTTGGCCTGATTCTTTTCGTCTACACCATCGGTATTCAGGTGGGGCCGGGCTTTTTTGCGTCACTGCGCGTTTCCGGGCTGCGGCTGAATCTGTTTGCCGTACTGATTGTTATTATGGGTGGCCTGGTCACCGCGATCCTGCATAAGATTTTTGCCATTCCCCTTCCGGTGGTGCTGGGAATATTTTCCGGTGCGGTCACCAATACCCCGGCCTTAGGCGCGGGCCAGCAAATTCTGCGCGATCTGGGTACCCCTGCTGATGTAGTGGATCAGATGGGGATGAGCTATGCCATGGCCTATCCTTTTGGTATCTGTGGTATTTTGCTCACGATGTGGCTGATGCGCCTCATTTTTCGCGTTAACGTCGATGCCGAAGCCCATCAGCATGAATCCACGCTGACCAACGGACACGCGCTGATTCAGACGATGAACATCCGCGTGGAAAACCCAAACCTCAACAATATGGCGATTCAGGATGTCCCGATTCTGAACAGCGATAAAATCATCTGCTCGCGTTTGAAACGTGAAGAGACATTGATGGTGCCGTCGCCAGGGACAATTATCCAGATGGGCGACCTGTTACACCTGGTCGGTCAGCCTGGCGATCTGCACAACGCGCAGGTGGTGATTGGGCAGGAGGTGGACACATCGCTGTCGACGCGAGGTACCGATTTACGCGTTGAGCGCGTGGTGGTGACCAACGAACAGGTACTGGGTAAACGAATCCGCGACCTGCATTTCAAAGAGCGTTACGACGTGGTTATCTCCCGTTTGAACCGTGCGGGGGTTGAGCTCGTAGCCAGCAGCGACGCCAGCCTGCAATTCGGGGATATCCTCAATCTGGTGGGGCGTCCCGCGTCCATTGATGCCGTCGCCAATGTTGTGGGTAACGCGCAGCAAAAACTGCAGCAGGTGCAGATGCTGCCGGTATTTATTGGTATCGGGCTGGGTGTTCTTCTGGGTTCAATCCCACTGTTCATCCCGGGGTTCCCGGTGGCGTTAAAACTGGGTCTGGCCGGTGGGCCGCTGATCATGGCCTTGATCCTGGGGCGTATTGGCAGCATTGGTAAGCTGTACTGGTTTATGCCTCCCAGCGCTAACCTGGCGCTGCGAGAGTTAGGTATTGTGCTGTTTCTTGCGGTGGTTGGTCTGAAGTCAGGCGGTGATTTTGTCGATACTCTGACGCAGGGCGATGGCCTGAGCTGGGTGGGCTACGGGATTTTCATTACTGCGATTCCGCTGATTACCGTGGGATTGCTGGCGCGTATCTTCGCCAAAATGAACTATCTGACGCTGTGCGGTATGCTGGCGGGTTCGATGACCGATCCCCCCGCGCTGGCGTTTGCTAACAACCTGCATGCCACCAGCGGGGCGGCGGCGCTCTCCTATGCTACCGTTTATCCGCTGGTGATGTTCCTGAGGATTATCACGCCACAACTGCTGGCGGTGCTTTTCTGGGGGCTGGGTTAGACCGTTAAACCCAGCCGAACAAATTGCTCTGCCGGGGCGTCGCTTTCATGCAACAGGCGCACCAGCAGGGCAATCATCCGCGCCTCCACCTCTTTATCATCGATTGGCGTAAGCTGTTGCGGATCGGTGTGTAAATCGAACAACAAATTGCCTGTGCGATTGATCCCTGGATATTTCTCACGCGACGGAATACGTAATGTTTTGACGCCTTTAGTGAAGCTAAAAGGAGGGGCCAGTGTGAACGACTGCAATTCCTTCACATCAAAGCGTGTGTTCATCTTGATGGGCATCAGGGTGTAGTTAGCGATGTCATTCTCACGTCCGGGTAGCGCGGCGCGCATATAGACATAGCGACCATCAGTGACATTGACATGCCCGCTGAATACGCCAAACAGGGCCGCATCACGCACAGGCGTGTCATCCTCAAGAATTTTCGCCAGTGGATGTCCTTGCACATCGGCAGGGATCGGTTGATTAAAGAACTCCAACAGCGTGGGGGCCCAGTCAATCATCTGTACCAGCGCGTTGCGATGAACTCCCCGTTGACCACCACGTGGATCCCAGATAAACAACGGATTGTTTGCCACTTCGTTATAGTACGGCATCTGGTTTTTGGCCCACCACCCATGCTCTCCGAGCAGGAAACCATGGTCGGTACCGACAATGAGCATCGTGTCGTGCCACATGTCAAAGCGGTCCATCATGTCGAGAATACGTCCCAGGTTGTGGTCGCACATCGACACCAATGCACGGTAGCGACAGCGAATATGCTCTACAGCCTGCTCGCTCTCTTCCACCTTACCGCGTGGCCAGTCGTAATGCGGCCCCTCCCAGCTATCCTGATACAACGAGAGATAGGCTTCAGTGGTATAAAACGGCTCATGGGGATCGAACGTTTCAACCTGTAGTAACCAATTATCCTGTTGATGGTTTTTTTCGACAAACTCACAACCCGCGGTAAAAACACAAGATTGCGGGAAGTCTGCTTCTTGTTGGATATAGTCACGGTTGACCCAGTCTTGCCGCCATAACCCGGACTCACCGCCCCCAGTCTGTTTCTGTGGGACACGTAGTACCTCTGGAATGGTTGGATCTGCAACGCTGGCTTTCCAGTGATCGCCTTCCTGACCACGAATGATTTCCCACGTGTTATAGCGGTTGTGATAGTTACCGCCACCGTCCTCCCAGTAGTGCAGATGGTCGCTAATAAGATGCGTATAGATCCCCGCCTTTTTCAGCAACTCCGGCATTGAGTCATCAAATGGCTCCAGCGGCCCCCACTCCCTGTGCAAAAAGTTATGTCGACCAGTGTGCAGCTCTCGACGGGCGGGCATACAGGGCATGCTGCCAACATAACTGTTGTTGAACGTCGTACAGTGTGCTGCCAGGCGCTGAAAGTTAGGAGCCTGGGTTACCATATCGCCGTAAGGTGGCAGATAATGTTTATTCAGGCTGTCGAACAACAGGATAATTGCTTTCATCTGCGCTCCTTAACGGGGAGATAACAGGTGCGGGAAATGCGCCTCAATCACCGCATAGATCTGCTTACCGATAGTCTCTCCATCCATGATATTTTCGATGGGAATAAGGTACTGGCCATGGCGAGGATCCAGACTGACGACATCAATCAGTTTTTTAGAAATAGCATAGATATCTGCCCATTCAGTAAAGCCACCCACTTCGCCAGCGGCGGTATGTTCCATCGCAAATTCAAACTGAAAATCATATTTAGCCAGTGCTTTTTTTACGACCGTTTGCAACATTACGCTACTACCGACACCATAGCCGCAAACAAACAGAAGATTAATTTTGTCTTTCATGACGATATCCTTTTTATGCGAAGTTAGTTAGCCCGCGTAAGGGCCCAGATTGAATACAGAGGCGATCAGTTTCAGTAATTCACAAATGGCAGGCCATAATGTTGCCCAGTCAAATATACCGGTCCAGCCAACCCCTTCTGCTGCCAGGCCTGTTAAGGGAATTGCCCATACTGTGCCGAAGGTTTGAATAATCCCCAGCAGGAATGTACAAATGATAACGGAGCGATAACCCCCCATCCGGTTGGCTAAAACGCCAATGGGACCGCCGGAGAAGAAAAGGGGCACAAAACCAGGTAATACCATAATAGGGCTTTTGGTAATAAGCAGGATCCCCATAGAGAATATGGTGCCGAAGGTACAGAAGATGAATCCAAGCGTGGCTGCATTTGGTGAAAAAGGTAATAGTGCGGCAACATCTACAGCCGGAATTGCATCGGGGATTAATCGATCTTGCCAGCCTTTAAAGGAGGCATTTATTTCCCCAACCATCATTCTCACGCCCTGCAGGAGAATAACCATATACATAGAAAACTGCAGTCCGAGGTTAATCACATAGATATACCAGGGTTTGCCTTTTGCCATCAATTGAACATTTTCAATACCGGTCGACAGCAAAAATCCGCCGACGAATAGCGTCATCACAATGGCAATAGCGGTGACGTTATGGTTAAAAATCGCCAGCCAGCCGGGGAGCTTCATGTTTTCGGCATCCTGCTTTTCAGCATCGCCAAACAGGTGGGCGAATTTTGAAAAAAACCAGATCCCGAGCATCTGATTATGAGCGATAGTAAAACCGGCATTATTGGTGATTTTAGCAACGGGTTTAGCAATTAACGTTGTGGCAAAGGCCCAGAAAACACCCGTTAAAACACCCGCAATGATGATTGACTGTACCCAGCCAAAGCCCAACCAGAAGACGATCAACCAGAGTACGGCCTGCGAGTGGGAAACCCCGGTATTACCGGTTAAGAAAATCCCTTTTACTCGCGTATAGCGACCAAAAAGCACCAATAAAAGGTTGGTAAAAAACGCCAGTACGAAGACGTAACCGACGTAGCCAAAGTTATCCCCGAGGGCAATTTGGGTAGCCGCTTTCATGGCATATGAATCCATTAAATAACCATGAATACCGTAGGATTTACTAACGGCATCTGCGACAGGCTTAAAGGTGGCCGAAAATTGGAATCCGCCAAATAACACCATCATCAACCCGACCATCGCGCTAACCATGCCCGTTATAATTTTAATTGGCGGCTTTTTATCAAGGGCATAACCTAAACCCACTAACAAACCAATTAAGATAGCGGGCTCTGTTAAGAAAGATTGTATTACATCGATAAATTCAGAAAACATAACTCAGTCAACCTCCGTGATATTCGCTTCCAGATCAAAGTTGTTGGTGCTCATTCAATAACGGACGACTATTTATTTCTGCGACAGATTTTTATGAAAACAAAACCACCATAATAATCAAAATCGCTCAATAAAAGATTGGTTGTGATTTTTTGTGATTTAATTTGCAAAAATAAGAGATTGATAAATAAAGTGCATTAAAAATAATATGTTATTTATTTTGTGAATTTTATTCTTATATAGATATGTGTGATATTATTTTTGATTTTATTTATATATAAAATATGGATATTTTATTGTTTTTTATTTTTGTTGATTATTGATTGTTGCACTTACAGTGTAAAAACATATCAGTGCATCGCCAGGTATACTCGGTTGCATGATAAAGCTTACTGTGGAAATAAGACTATTCCATAGACTAATAAATAAAGGACTGAAAAATGGATACAACCTATACTGTTAAAATTAACCCTTATGATCAAAATAAGCTCTGCGCATTAATTCAGTTAGATAATACAGAGGCGGTAAGATTTGATTATACTGTGCAGGGTAAAATATCTAATGCCGATTTTAATTACAGCACAGATGAATACTCTACTAATACTCAAATTATCGTTGTGGGTCTGTATGCTGACTATCTTAATACGATCACATTGAATATTTATAAGGCGGATAGTGAAACAACCACTTTCTCGGTAACAATCTCAACAGAGGGCCAGGACTACGGCGATGTGCCGCTGGCGCTGACAATCAATATTGATGACAGCGAGATGGCGGAAAACACCTTAGGCCAGGGCTGGTTTGTCACCAGTGCCTGGAATGGCTATGACATTAATGGCGATCTGCGCATTACCGGCCTCTTCCCCTGGATGTACGGTAACCTTAAGGTCATCGACAATGCGTTGTGGTCAGCGTTGGCCAGTGAAACGTATGACCCCGATAAGCATGCATTTGCCCCCGCCTTGTATCGTTTTAACCTGGCGGGTAACGTTTCGCAAACTTATACCGCACCTGCTGGTTATGGTTTTCATCACGACATCACTACGGATGGGAAAGGTAATATTTGGTTGTTGGGTTCGTTGCTGGATAACTGGAGTGATGAGCAAAAACTGGAGTGTGTAATTTATAAATATGACATCGCCAGTGGAGCGTTACTCTGGCAGCGTGATTACTCTCAGGTGTTTTTAGGGGCCACGGTGCTGGATAATACTGATACCAACGATGTGCATTTTAATAGCCTCGAATATGTAAAAGAAACCAATCAGTTAATCGTTAACTCACGTTCAAGCTGTACTATTATTGGCCTGAATATTGACTCTGGCGATCCTGAGTGGATTATTGATAATCCGGATTTCCCGGTGTTGGCTAGCCCAATCAATTTGAGTGTGGTGAATACCGACGATTTTAACTATCCCAACGGAGAGCATGCGGTCTTTGTTACGCAAAACAGCAAGTACCAGGCCTGGAGGGGTGAAAATAAGTTCGTCCTTTCTCTGTTTAACAATAATTCCTGCGCGGATGAGAGTGGGAATGAGTTGGTTCGCATCATTGAATCTGATCCCGTCTCTTATACTTCAGCAGAGCTTGATTCCCTGCCTACTATTCTGGCTGTCGATTTAACCGCTTCAACGGTAGAGAGATTGGATCTGTTTAGTTTTCCTGGCCAACGTAGTGAGCTTACATCGTCGGTCTTTGATGTAGGTAATGACTATTACAATGTCTATTTTGGTGCAGAACAATCCTTCTTTGTCTTTGATACAGATAACAATATTGGCCTTTCTGTTTACAATATTGATACGGGATTAGGCTATCGTGGCCGCATCTTTACGTATGAGGAATTACGCTCACTGATCTAATGTTGTCATCTTTTTCGACATTATTTTGCTACTTTCAGGTGGACGTATCAAAAATGGTTGTCCACCTGGTATCTACGAATGATGCCGGGATTGTCATTTCACTTCTCATGTTTAAGCACTGCCGAGGGCGCATAGCCAAACTTGTGTTTAAAGGCTTTGCTGAAATGAAATGAGTCAAAAAAGTTAAGCATATCTGCCACCTGTCCGACCGTATTCCCTTCCTGCTTTAACAGTGACAGCGCCAGTTCCAGCCGGGCATCGAGATAATATTCCTTCGGTGTTTTACCTGTGTAACGTAAAAAAAGACGACGTAGCCAGGCTTCGCTGCAGGGGATGGTGGCCGCCATATCCGCCACGCTCCACCGCCTTTGCAGGCTGGCATGCAGAGTGGCAATCAGTTTTTCAATTTGTATCCGCTGCGGGTCTTTTTTACCTTCGGCGTAAATAAGACAAATCCATTGATAAATTATTTTTGTGAGAAAAGCGACGGCCAGATTATTTTTCATTGAGTCTTGTGACGTAATTAATCGCGAGACCTCGGCCAGTTCTTGATTATAAATATCACCATTATAAATAATGCTTTGCTGGCGTAACGGAATATCCATTACGCTGGTTGGAGTGAATTCCATCCAGTATTGTTCCCATACTAATCCTTCACAATGATAAGACTGAATGTCTGTTGGTTTTAAAAATATTATACAATTTCCGGTGAGGGTAATGTGTTCGCCGCCTTTTAGCAGGATTTTCCCACAGCC
Organism: Citrobacter sp. Ce119; assembly: GCF_030334525.1. NCBI lineage: Bacteria > Pseudomonadati > Pseudomonadota > Gammaproteobacteria > Enterobacterales > Enterobacteriaceae > Citrobacter > Citrobacter sp. Ce119. The sequence continues at coordinate 387,643 of NZ_JAOWDR010000045.1, read as the reverse complement.
CTGGACGGTATAGACAGCAACCCATGAATTAGCTATCAGTGGCTTTTTCTTATCGCGTGGCCAAATAACCCGGTAATGTTCGTCGGCATAGGTGTGCCACAGCGAGATCAATGAAATTCCGCTTGAGATCACATTTTCGTTAATCAATAGGGGAATATTGTACGTAGTTTCGTTTTTTACATGCGAACTTTGCATCTTTCCATTCATTTTAATTTCCCGCCGGAGAATTATGCCCACAACCTGAACTTAACAGAAAAAATCCGTTCAGGGATATGACGTTTTTATTTTAAGAAATCTGACTGCCTGACCCGGTGCGTAATACCTCCGATTTTCCCTACCGCTGCCGGGACATAATGATAAAAAGGGCTATGAGATGAATACGCTACAAATTCTAAGCTTTGTGGGTTTTACGCTGCTGGTGGCGGTAATCACCTGGTGGAAGTTACGGAAAGCGGATACCGGATCGCAACAAGGATATTTTCTGGCGGGGCGATCGCTAAAAGCGCCGGTTATTGCTGCGTCGCTGATGCTAACGAATCTCTCGACGGAACAACTGGTAGGGTTAACCGGCCAGGCTTACCGCAGTGGAATGTCGGTAATGGCATGGGAAGTTATCTCAGCGATCCCGCTCATTTTTCTGGCGCTGATTTTTTTGCCGCGTTATCTGCAGCGCGGCATTGCTACTATTCCGGACTTTATTGAGGAGCGTTATGACAAAACGACCCGCATTATCATCGACTGCTGTTTTTTAATTGCCACGGGGATTTGTTTTCTGCCGATCATTTTGTATTCCGGCGCGCTTGCCTTTAACAGTATGTTTCATGTTACTGAAACCTTTGATATTTCCCAGCATACGGCAATTTGGTTGATGGCGGTGGTATTGGGGATTAGTGGTATTTTGTACGCCGTGGTCGGTGGGATGCGTGCCATCGCTATTGCCGATGTGATTAACGGTATCGGTCTGGTGATTGGCGGTCTGATGGTGCCACTGTTTGGCCTGATGGCAATGGGTAAAGGCAGCCTGAGCGAAGGGATTACGCGCTTAACGCAGGATCACAGCCAGATGTTGAATTCGATTGGCGGGAGTAACGACCCGGTACCGATCGGCGCGGCGCTGACCGGGCTTATTCTGGTGAATACCTTCTACTGGTGTACGAACCAGGGAATTGTTCAACGTACGCTGGCGTCAAAAAGCTTATCGGAGGGACAGAAAGGGGCCTTATTGACGGCAGTGTTGAAGATGCTGGATCCGCTGATTCTGGTATTGCCTGGCGTTATCGCCTTTCACCTTTTCCAGGATCTCCCAAAAGCGGATATGGCTTACCCGGCGCTGGTAAACAAAGTCATGCCGTTGCCGCTGATTGGCTTTTTCAGCGCCGTATTGTTCGGCGCGATCATCAGCGCGTTTTGCGGTTTTCTCAACAGCGCCTCGACACTCTTCAGCCTCGGTATTTATCGTCGACTGATTAACGAGCAGGCCAGCCCCGATAAACTGGTCAGCGTGGGACGTCGCTTTGGTTTTATCGTCGCGGTTATTTCTGTGCTGGTTGCGCCGTGGATTGCGTATGCGCCACAGGGGCTTTACAGCTGGATGAAACAACTCAACGGCATTTACAACGTACCATTGGTGACCATCGTTATTATGGGCTTCTTTTTCCCCCGCATCCCGGCGTTGGCGGCGAAGGTTGCGATGGGGCTGGGTATCGTCAGCTACATCACCATCAACTATCTGGTGAAATTCGAGTTCCACTTCCTCTACGTGCTGGCCTGTACCTTCTGCATCAACGTGGTGGTCATGCTGGCTATCGGTGTTATCAAGCCGCGTGCCACGCCGTTTAAATTCCATGATGCTTTCGCGGTCGACATGAAGCCGTGGAAAAACGCGAAGATCGCCTCTGTTGGCGTCCTGTTTGCGATGATTGGCGTTTATTCTGGTCTGGCGCAGTTTGGTGGTTACAACTCTCGTTGGCTGACAATCTTCAGCTACGTCATCACGGCAGCAGTAGTGATATACCTGATTTTCAGCAGTTGGCAGTCGCGGCGTATCTCTACTGAACACTGTGTCTCTGACGCTAAGGATAAAGCATGACCCGCCCTAATTTTCTGTTCATTATGACCGATACTCAGGCAACCAATATGGTCGGTTGCTACAGTGGTAAGCCGCTGAATACCAATAATATTGATAGTCTGGCGGCGGAAGGTATTCGCTTCAATTCCGCTTATACCTGCTCACCGGTCTGCACCCCGGCCCGCGCGGGGTTGTTTACCGGTATTTATGCCAACCAGTCTGGTCCGTGGACCAATAACGTCGCGCCGGGGAAAAACATTTCCACCATGGGGCGCTACTTCAAGGATGCGGGCTATCACACCTGCTACATCGGCAAGTGGCATCTCGACGGGCATGATTACTTTGGTACCGGCGAGTGTCCACCCGAGTGGGATGCCGACTACTGGTATGACGGGGCCAATTACCTGGCAGAACTGACGGATAAAGAGATCGGTTTGTGGCGTAACGGTCTGAACAGCGTGGAGGATTTGCTGGCCAACAATATCGACAAAACCTTCACCTGGGCGCATCGTATCAGCAACCGGGCGGTCGATTTCCTCCACCAGCCAGCGCGTAACGATGATCCCTTCCTGATGGTGATTTCCTACGACGAGCCGCATCACCCGTTTACCTGTCCGGTGGAGTATCTGCAGAAATATCAGGACTTTTACTACGATCTGGGCGCGAAAGCGCAGGATACTCTGTGCGATAAGCCTGAGCATCATCGCCTGTGGTCGCAAGCGATGCCGTCTCCGGTGGGTGAAGACGGACGCTATCACCATCCACTCTATTTTGCCTGCAACGATTTTGTTGACGATCAGATTGGCCGGGTGATTGATGCCTTAACGCCAGAACAGCGGGAGAATACCTGGGTTATTTATACCTCCGATCACGGTGAGATGATGGGAGCGCATAAGCTCATCAGTAAGGGGGCGGCGATGTATGACGACATCACGCGAATTCCGCTGATTATGCGCCCGCCGCAGGGAGAACCGATGCAGGTAGACACGCCGGTCAGTCATATCGATCTGCTGCCGACGATGATGGCGCTGGCGGGCATTGAGCAGCCACAAATCCTGCCGGGTGAAAACATCCTTAACATTGAAAAGCCACGCGGCGTGATGGTGGAGTTCAACCGTTATGAGATTGAACATGACAGTTTTGGCGGATTTATTCCGGTACGCTGCTGGGTGACAGACGACTGGAAGCTGGTGCTGAATCTGTTTACCAGCGATGAGCTTTACGACAGACGAAACGATCCCGATGAGCTACACAACCTGATAGATTCGCCACAATTGGCCGACGTTCGCTGCCAGATGCACGATGCTCTGTTGGACTATATGGATAAAATCCGCGACCCGTTCCGTACCTACCAGTGGAGTTTGCGTCCGTGGCGTCCGGACGCCGTACCGCGCTGGATGGGCGCTTTCCGCCCACGCCCGCAAGATGGCTATTCTCCGGTGGTACGCGATTACGACACCGGTTTACCAACCCAGGGCGTAAAAATGGAGGAGAAAAAGCAGAAGTTCTGACTACAATGCCACCTGACGCAAATACCCATATTTGCACTTACCTGTAGGCCGGATAAGGCGTTAGCCGCCATCCGGCAATGACAGCCAGAGGAGTTTGGATGAAGATTTCCCGCCTTGGAGAAGCCCCGGATTATCGCTTCTCGCTGGCAAATGAACGTACCTTTCTGGCGTGGATCCGTACCGCGCTGGGATTTCTGGCGGCGGGCGTTGGTCTTGACCAACTGGCTCCGGATTTCGCCACGCCGGTCATTCGTGAGCTTTTGGCGCTGTTACTGTGTCTGTTTGCCGGTGGCCTGGCGATTTATGGTTACCTGCGCTGGCTGCGTAATGAGAGGGCAATGCGTCTGAAAGAGGATTTGCCGTATACCCATAGCCTGTTAATCATCAGCCTGATTTTGATGATCGTCGCGGTGATTGTCATGGGACTGGTACTGTATGCCGGATAGCCGTAAGTCGCGACGTATCGCCGACCCGGGATTACAACCGGAGCGAACATCGCTGGCCTGGTTTCGTACGCTGCTGGGCTATGGCGCGCTAATGGCGCTGGCGCTGAAGCACAACTGGCATCAGGCGGGATTTCTGTTTTGGGTTTCAATTGTGGTGCTGGCGATGGTGGCCATCGTACTTTGGCGCTATACCCGTAGTCGTACCCTGATGGATGTTACGCATAGTGATTTTTCTGAATCTCGCGCGGTGCGTGACAAATTTATGATCTCCCTCGCGGTGTTATCCCTCGCAATACTGTTTGCTGTAACGCATGTTCGCCAACTTATTGCATTTATCGGGAATTTAGCATGACAGGATGTCAGGTCATGGCCAAGCCGGCCAGCTCTCGTTGTAACCTTGATTGTCGTTACTGTTTTTACATTGATAAGCCCACTCAACCCGAAATGGATGATGCCACCTTAGAGACGTTTATTCGCCAGCATATTGCCGCGCAGCCGGGGTCTGAAGTGATGTTCGCCTGGCAGGGTGGAGAGCCAACCCTTTGTGGTATCGACTTTTTTCGCCGCGTAGTGACCTTGCAAAAACAGTACGGGCAAGGGAAGCAAATCCATAATGCTTTCCAGACCAACGGGATTTTGCTCAACGACGAATGGTGTCAGTTTTTACGTGAAAACGGCTGGCTGGTTGGGATTTCCCTGGATGGCCCTGCCGAGTTGCACGATGCGTATCGCGTTAACCGTAGTGGAAAACCGACTCACCATAAGGTGGTGGACGCCATTGCCAGGCTGCGTAAGCATCAGGTGGAGTTCAATCTGCTGGTGGTGGTTAATTCTCTGAACAGTCAGCGGCCCGGGTTGATGTATCACTACCTTCGCCAGCTTGGCACGCCGTTTTTGCAGTTCATTCCGCTGGTTGAATATTATGAAAAAGGCGAGCTTACCGCCGAATCTGTCCCGCCGCAGGCATGGGGAACCTTCCTGAATTCCGTCTTTGATATCTGGGTCAGAGAAGATATTGGTCGCGTATTCGTCCAGTTATTTGATTCAACCCTGGGCGTATGGTGCGGGCATCCGGCGCAGATGTGTTCGCTAAGCTCCACTTGCGGGCATGCGTTTGCTCTGGAAGCGAATGGCGATCTGTATCAATGCGATCACTATGTCTACCCTGATTTTCGCCTGGGTAATATTCATCACACGTCGCTGAGTGAGCTCAATGCCAGCCCGCAGGCAACGGAATTTGGTCACTCCAAGAAGGCCACGCTGAGTGCGGAATGTCAGGCGTGTTCGTTGTTACGCTTTTGCCATGGTGATTGTCCAAAGCATCGCGACAGCAGTGGAAAAAGTGCGATTTGCGGCGGGTACAGCGCTTTCTTCAACCATACCGCGCCGCATATGCGCGTGATGCGTGACCTGCTTAAGCAACATCGCTCACCGATGGAACTGATGGCGATGCTGCGTTAAGGTCAGCAACGTTTAACGCCCTTTGGCCAGATACTGCGCCATTTCTTCTTCAGGTACCATGCCGCCGCCGGTCGCCCACACCAGGTGGGTGGCGTTATTGAGCTGCTCTGCGCTGAAGCCGTGCATCTGCTGATAGTCAGCAGAGGCGCATACGCGTTGCGGACCGGCCATCCCGGCCAGCGCCGACGGCTCAAGGCGAATGCCTTCTTCCTGCGCCAGCCAGCCCAGCATGTCGTACATCGTCTGATCGTCCAGGGTGTACAGACCGTCGAGCAGACGTTCCATCGCCCGGCCAACAAAGCCGGACGCACGACCTACCGCCAGCCCATCCGCCGCCGTCAGGTTATCGATGCCGATATCCTGCACGGAAATCGTATCGTGCAGCCCGGTATAAATCCCCAGCAGCATGCAGGGGGAGTGGGTCGGTTCGGCGAAGAAGCAGTGCACGTTGTCGCCGAAGGCCAGCTTCAGGCCAAACGCCACGCCGCCAGGACCACCACCGACGCCGCACGGCAGGTAAACAAACAGCGGATGGTCGGCATCCACCACGCGTCCTTGCTGGGCAAACTGCGCCTTCAGACGCTGGCCCGCGACCGCATAGCCTAAAAACAGCGTGCGGGAATTTTCATCATCGATAAAGAAACAGTTCGGATCGGATTCTGCCGCCTTACGACCCTGCTCAACCGCCACGCCGTAATCTTCTTCATACTCCACTACCGTCACGCCGTGACTGCGCAGTTTGGCTTTTTTCCACGCGCGAGCGTCGGCAGACATATGCACCGTCACCTTAAAGCCGATACAGGCGCTCATAATGCCAATCGACATGCCGAGGTTGCCGGTGGAGCCTACCGCGATGCTGTACTGGCTGAAGAACTGTTTGAACTCAGGTGAAAGCAGAATGCTGTAATCGTCTTGTGTGGTCAGCAGACCGGCTTCCAGCGCCAGTTTTTCCGCGTGTGTCAGCACTTCATAAATACCACCACGCGCTTTAATTGAGCCGGAAATCGGCAGATGGCTGTCCTTCTTCAGCAGGATTTCTCCGCGGATAGGCTGCCCGTACTCTTTTACCAGCCGTTTTTGCATCGCCGGGATCGCGGCCAGCTCGGATTCGATAATGCCGCCGGTGGCTGCGGTTTCCGGGAATGCCTGCGCCAGATACGGCGCGAAGCGCGTCAGACGAGCATGGGCATCCTGAACATCGTGCTCGGTCAGGCCAACGTACGGTAAACCTTCCGCAAGAGAGGTGGTGCCAGGGTTAAACCAGGTCGTCTCCTTGAGAGCGACCAGGTCTTCCACTAAAGGATACTGGGCGATAAGTGTTTGAATATTTTCCATAGTCAGTCTCTTTGCGTTTAAATAATAAAGGAAAGCAGGAATGTGCAAACCAGTGCAATCACGGACGCGATAAATGTCGCGGTCGTATAGTATTTGAACGTCTCATTCAGGGTGGCGCCGCAGTACTGCTTCACCAGCCAGAAGAGGGAATCGGTCACGATCGTGCAGCCAATAGCGCCGGAGCCGATGGCAATGGCGATGATCTCCGGGCTAACGTTAGGATAGAGCGGCAGCATCGGTGCCACGATAGCCGTCGCCCCCATCATCGCCACCGTGGCGGAGCCCACTGCGGCATGCAGGATTAACGCCACCAGCCAGGCCAGCAGAATCGGGTGCATGTGCATGTTTGAGAGGATCAGTGCGAGGGTATCCGCCAGCCCGCTGCTCTTGAGGATAGCGTTGAATGCGCCGCCTGCGCCGATAATCAGCAAAATGTTAGCAATCGAGCCAAAACCGTTTTCGGTGTGGGTCAGTAGCGCCCCCATGCCGATATGCTGACGCAGACCGAGAATGTAGTAGGCCACGAAAACGGCAATAAACATCGCGGTGATCGGGTTACCGATAAACTCCAGCAGCGTATACACCGTGCTGCCTTTCGCCATGTTCAGCTCTGCGACGGTTTTTACCAGCATCAGGGCAATCGGCAGCAGAACGGTAAACAGCGTAGCGCCCAGCGACGGCAGTGTACTTTCGTCGCGCACTTTGAGGTCGGAAAATTCAGCCGGAACCGGTTTAAACGGCAGACGGTTACCGAGGAATTTCAGGTACAGCGGACCGCCGATCAGTGAGGCCATCAAACCGACCAGTAAACCGTAAACAATCACGGTACCAATGTCCGCACCCAGCTTATTCGCCACGAACAGGGCGGCCGGATGCGGCGGCACGACGCAGTGTACTGCCATCAGCGCCGTACACAGCGGAATCGCCAGCTTCAGGAGTGATGTATTGGTCTTTTTGGCAATCGAAAAAGCCAGTGGAATCAACAGCACCACGCCGACTTCAACAAACAGTGTGATCCCGCATATCAGTCCGACCAGTACCATAATGACGTCAGCGGAAAGCCAACGGCAGCGCTGCAGCGTCAGTCCGATGCGTTCGGCCGCGCCTGAGACTTCCATCATTTTGCCCAGAATGGTTCCAAGGCCGATAACCGCGGCGAGGAAGCCTAGCGTACCGCCGATGCCACTCTCAATGGCATTGACCATATCCAGCGGCCCCATACCCATCATCGTACCCACGAAGAAGCTGGCTAACAGCAGCGCCAGAAACGGGTGGAATTTGAACTTCACGATGGTCAAAACGATTAACACGATGCTTATCAGCAGCGTGCTCACAACCCAGATTTGAGAGTGCATAGCTCACCTTGCCCTGTGATTAATATAGGGGTATTGGACAAAAATAAGGCAGGGTCTGACAAACGATATAAATCCCCTTTCACATGAGCCAGATTGAATCAAATGAGTGATTTACGTCTAATTGCGTCTGGTTTTTGCGATATGGTTCACTTTGATTCATCTTTATGCTGATTTTTGCAGCGAACTTTTTTACACTCCGGCGAATGAATCAGGAGGACAAGAGGTGAGTATGGATCCCGTACGCGAGGTCAGAAATCGTCTGCTCAATGGCTGGCAGTTGTCAAAACTGTATACTTTTGAAGTGGCTGCGCGGCATCAGTCGTTTGCGCTGGCAGCAGACGAGCTGTCATTAAGTCCCAGCGCCGTCAGCCATCGGATTAATCAGCTGGAAGAGGAGTTAGGCATCCAACTGTTTGTCCGCTCGCACCGCAAAGTGGAACTCACCCACGAAGGCAAAAGGGTTTTTTGGGCGCTGAAATCGTCGCTGGACACGCTCAACCAGGAAATTCTTGATATCAAGAATCAGGAGCTCTCGGGGACGCTCACCGTCTACTCGCGGCCCTCTATCGCTCAGTGCTGGCTGGTTCCGGCGCTCGGTGATTTTACCCGCCGTTACCCGGCAATTTCACTGACTATCCTGACCGGCAATGACAACGTCAATCTGCAGCGTGCCGGGGTCGATCTGGCTATCTATTTTGACGACGCGCCTTCCGCGCAACTCACCCATCACTTCCTGATGGATGAAGAGATCCTGCCGGTATGCAGCCCGGACTACGCTCGACGCCATGACCTTACCGGATCGCTGGTGAATCTGCCGCACTGTACGCTGCTGCACGACAGACAGGCGTGGAGTAACGATTCCGGGACCGATGAATGGCACAGCTGGGCGCAGCATTTTGCAGCAAACCTGCCGACATCGTCGGGAATTGGTTTCGATCGCTCTGATTTAGCGGTCATTGCGGCAATGAACCATATCGGCGTGGCGATGGGCCGAAGGCGGCTGGTGCAAAAACGTCTCGACAGCGGAGAGCTGGTCGCGCCTTTTGGCGATATGGCGCTGAAATGCCATCAGCACTACTACATCACCACGCTGCCCGGCAGGCAGTGGCCGAAAATCGAGGCGTTTATTGGCTGGCTACAGGAGCAGGTTAATTAGGCAGGTCGCGAATTTTTTTTACGCTTTCTCTCTACACGGAAAGTGAAAAAGCATGCTAAATACGTGATATCACTCCTGATGATTTGCGTAAGGACGACCGTGTTAAAGCCGATTGTTTCCCTTTTGCTGTTAGCCAGCGCCACCGTATATGCCACGCAACCTGCGCTGACGGCGGCGCAGTATGCGCAGCAGCTTGGCGTTGGGATGGACGTAGACTGGGCGCGCACCGATCGGGGTATACGTGAATTCGATCCGCTGGTGGTGCGGGATTTTAAGGCGAAAGGGTTGACCCACGTGCGCATTCGCGTGGCGGGAGAGCCCACGGAGGCGCGGCTTATACACTTGCGTAAACTGGTGGAAGCCTGTGAGCAGTATGGCGTGATCCCGATAATCGCCTATCAGGCTGACGAATATAAAAAAGACCCCAGCGCCGGTAACGAAAAAGAGGTGGTTAACTGGTGGGTGGCGGTGGCGCATTACTTTGGTCAAAGCTCGCCGTTGCTGGGTTTCGACCTGATATTTGAACCCTCTGATAAGCTCAACCATAATCAGGCGTCGCTCAATCGGGTGTATGATAAAACCATTCGTAACATCCATGCCATCGACCCGCAGCGGATGATTTTCATCGCGCCGCGACTGCGTGCTGCACCGGAAGATTTGCTTAACCTGAAACTGCCGCCGCAAAGTCAGAATACCGTGCTGGCCCAATGGCATATTTTTCCGTGGGGACCGCTGAAAAATAACGGCAAATACCCGTGGACCTCAGGGACTGCGGCAGAAAAGGCCGCTATTCGCGCCCGCATCAATACCGCCGTTCATTGGCAGCAGAAAACTGGTCATGTCAGTTGGGTAGGAGGCTGGTCGCCAGGAGAAACCATCAGGAACGCGCCTTCAGCCTCACAAATGGCGTTTGCCCGCTTTATGGCGTGCGAGCTGAAAAAAGCGAAAATTCCCTATGCTATCAATGCGGATACGCAGTTCTATGATGGCGAGGAGGGTGCCTGGCGTCCGACGCTGGAGCCGCTGCTGACGACGATGATCGCGCCTGAATGCGAAAAGCCCGGCGATAAGCCGGGCCATCATACGCTTAAACCGCCTGTCCCTGATGCGACACGCGTGACGCCAGTGGAATCCAGCAAACAAAAATCAGCAGCCCCATAAGGGTCATCAACAACCCCAGACTGGCTTGCCCGGTCTGCGGCAGCATGGCAGAGAACCACGCCAGCACGCCGGAACCAATGTTTTGTAATCCCCCGACCAGCGCGCCGGCTGTGCCTGCCAGGAACGGGAAAGGTTCCATTGCGCCGCTGGTTGCCAGCGGAAACAGCATCCCGGCACCGAAGAAAAACAGCGCGGCGGGAACCAGCAGCGTCCAGACGTTCATCACGTCGAACAGCCCAGGGATCCACATCATCAAACCGGCGACCAGACAGCAGATAACCGACTGCCACATCAGCGTCGAGAAACGCTTGTTCGGGCGACCGGCGAACCAGGCGCCGAAAAACGCCGCCGGGATGGGCAGAATAAACAGGATACTGACCACCATACTGCTCAGACCGAGCCGTGCGCCCAACAATACCCCGGAGCAGGCTTCGAAGACCGCAACGCCTGCCAGACCACCGATCAGCATCAGCACGTAACAGGTGAAAGCGCTGTTGCCAAACAGCGTTTTATAGCTGGCGATAAGCCGTGGGCGCGGGGCACCTGCAGGGCGCGTTTCCGGCATCCAGCGCGCCATGCTAAACGTGACGCCCGCGCACAGAACCAACAGGAAGATGTAGCACGCGCGCCAGTTCCACAGGGTATCCAGCATGCCGCCAATCAATGGCGCCAGCAGTGGGCTGACCAGAATCCCCATGTTTAACAAACTATTCGCGTGGCGCAACTGCGAGCCTTCGTACAGATCGCGCGGTAAGGTTCTCGCCATCACACCGCCGACGCCCGTTCCCATCCCCTGAATTGCACTGGCGATAATCAGTACCGTCAGGCTGTGAGTGGTAATCGCGACCAGCGTGGCCAGCATAAAAATAGACATTCCGGCGAGGATCACCGGGCGGCGGCCAACGCGATCGGAAAGCGGGCCGTAAAACAGTTGTGACAGGCCGTAGGTCAACAGGTAGGCGGCCATCACACTTTGCACCGCCCCTTCGCGAACGTTCAGTTCACGCGCCATATCAGCAATTGCGGGGATATAAATGGTTTGCGCCATCTGACCTACCGCCACCAGTAATACCAACATCAACAACAAATTGACGCTTCTATGCCTTTTCATTTCGCTGATTACTTTTAAAAAAGAGAAAAAATAAGAATAAGGTGCTGCACTTTCCCGTAAATGCGCGTGGAATCTACCACAACAGAAAAAGAAGGCCAGATAGTAGGCTGGAATGTTTAGGGGGGGGACGGCAGGAAATGTAAACAAAAAGCGGCAACAAATGTTGCCGGATTGCATCGGGTTACAGCACGATCAAGACAAACGTAGTAATACCGCGCCTACGGCAATGCCTGCGGCCGCGACAAGACGTATTCCGGCAACCTTTTCTTTCAGCAGCAACCACGCGAGCAGAGCGCCAAACAGAATGGAGGTTTCACGCAGCGCCGCGACCACAGCCAACGGAGCCTGGGTCATGGCCCATAGCGCCAGACCGTAAGAACCCATCGTGCCAATCCCGCCAAGAATACCTTTCTTCCACTGCTGCACCAGATAGCGCGACGCTTCCCGGCGCCTGGCGATCATCGCCCAGGTGAGCAGGCAGGAGCCGTTCAGAAAGAAGGTCCACAGCGTATAACCCAGCGCGGTTTCTGATAAGCGTACGCCGGTGCCATCAACCAGCGTGTAACCGGCGATAAAACAGGCATTAATGAGCGCCAGTACGATCCCGCGTTGCGAGCTGCTGCGTCCGTTAAATGCCATACCGAGAATGGCCAGACAGATCGTGGCAATCCCCACCCACGCCAGCATAGACAGACTATCCCCAAGGAACAGAACGCTGATAATTGCGACCAGCAGCGGCGCTGTACCGCGCATTAACGGATAGGTCTGGCTCATATCCGAAACCTGATAGGTTTTGGCGACCAGGACCGTATACACCACTTGTAGCGCGGTTGAGACGGCCAAAAACGGCAGGCTGGCGGCGGAAGGTTGAGGCGCGAAGGGTAAGCAGATCAATGCCATAATCGCTGCTGAGCCGCTAACGCCGATCGCCGAATACAGTTTATCGTTTCCAGCTTTGACGATGGCGTTCCAGCTGGCGTGCAGCAGCGCGGCGAACAGCAAAATGCAGAAAACAGAAAGCGTCATGGTGGAATTCTTCCCTGAGAATGTCATAAAAACGTAACATATTGGCGCGACACAAGCACCAGGGAGAAGGTGAAAGGGGAGCGGAGTGTTACCCGCCCCCCTTTGGTGCGACTTGAATCTGAATTACTTAATGTATTTCAGAACGGCATCAAGGAGTTGCAGTGCTGCAACAATGAGTTTGAGGATAAGAATAGCGATATCCACGAGGCTCATACGCTCTCCTTTTGGTACAAGGAGCACGGTGCTGACGTACCTCGCCGCTGCCTGTTGCCAGCACCTTTGTTGACATAACACAGTGTGCTCACACGGGGGTTAAGGCGCTGACGGCACCACCCGTTTCAGCCAGGACTTTGATGCGCCGGTTTACGATGCGGCCCCCGTATAACACATTGCGTACCGAGACATTATAGATAAATACTGTATAAATTAACAGTATTTTATGGACGTTACGCCATTCATGTCCCATACTCAAAACCATCAAAATTCGTGCCGAAATTGCGTGTTCTTCGCAGAACGCGTATACTTTTTTCGTTGACATAACACAGTGTGTTCGGCGGCTACCAACCGCACAGCGCTGAAAAAACCTCGCTCCGGCGGGGTTTTTTGTTTTTCGGCCAGGACCTGTGAAATGTGATCGTTGACGCATTTTTATGCAGATGAAAATTTTTCCATTGTCACGCTGAAAAACCTGTGTTTGTATAAATCCAGTTAATCAACAAACAGACAGGTCCCTAATGAACCCTTCCATGCTGACTGCGACCCTACTAAAAACTGCGCCATCTCGCGCAGCGGTCGTCGTGCGTGTGGTGGTGGTCGTCGGCAATGCGCCGTAGGGTCCGAATCAACACACGATTCCAAAACCCCGCCGGCGCAAACCGGGCGGGGTTTTTCGTTTCAGAGACCTGCCCGGAGCAAAGGCCCAGAATAAAAGGACTGGAGCATGGCAAGTTCGGGCATAACATCCAAGCGTACGCGTTTTACGGGCGCAGAATTCATCGTTTATTTCCTGGAACGCCAGGGCATTCAGGTTGTTACCGGTATTCCCGGCGGATCGATTCTTCCCGTCTATGACGCCTTAAGCCAAAGCACGCAAATCCGTCATATCCTGGCGCGCCACGAGCAGGGCGCAGGGTTTATCGCGCAGGGAATGGCGCGAACCGATGGCAAACCCGCCGTCTGTATGGCCTGCAGCGGACCGGGCGCAACCAACCTGGTAACCGCCATTGCCGACGCGCGTCTGGATTCCATCCCGTTGGTGTGTATCACCGGGCAGGTTCCGGCTTCGATGATCGGTACCGACGCCTTCCAGGAAGTCGACACCTACGGCATCTCTATCCCCATCACTAAGCACAACTATCTGGTCCGCCATATCAGTGAATTACCCCAGGTTATGAGCGATGCGTTCCGCATTGCGCAGTCCGGACGTCCAGGCCCGGTGTGGATAGACATTCCTAAGGATATTCAAACTGCCGTTTTTGATATTGAAGAGATGCCGGAGCCCGCGCAGAAAATGGCGGCGCCAGCGTTCAGCCAGGACAGCATTCGCGATGCCGCAGCCATGATTAACGCTGCACAGCGCCCGGTGCTGTACCTCGGCGGCGGCGTGATTAACGCGCCTGAGCGCGTGCGTGAACTGGCAGAAAAAGCGACGCTGCCTACCACCATGACCTTAATGGCGCTCGGTATACTGCCGAAAGCGCATCCGCTGTCGTTAGGTATGCTGGGCATGCACGGCGCGCGCAGCACCAACTTTATTCTGCAAGAAGCGGATTTACTGATTGTTCTGGGCGCACGTTTTGATGACCGGGCGATTGGTAAAACCGAGCAGTTCTGCCCGAACGCTAAAATCATCCATGTGGATATCGACCGCGCGGAGCTGGGTAAAATCAAACAGCCGCACGTGGCGATTCAGGCTGATGTCGATGAGGTTCTGGCGCAATTGATCCCATTAATTGACGCGCAGCCGCGAGAGCCGTGGCATCAAATGGTGGCCGATTTACAACGCGAATTCCCTTGCACTATTCCGCAGGAACGCGACCCGCTCAGCCACTATGGATTGATCAACGCCGTGGCTGCCTGCGTGGATGACAGCGCCATTATCACCACCGATGTAGGCCAGCATCAGATGTGGGCGGCACAGGCTTACCCGCTGAATCGTCCGCGTCAGTGGTTGACCTCCGGCGGTCTGGGAACCATGGGCTTTGGTCTGCCGGCGGCAATTGGCGCGGCGCTGGCCAACCCGGACAAAAAAGTGCTGTGCTTTTCTGGTGACGGCAGCCTGATGATGAATATTCAGGAAATGGCGACCGCCAGCGAAAATCAGCTGGATATTAAAATTATCCTGATGAATAACGAAGCGTTGGGTCTGGTGTATCAGCAGCAAAGTTTGTTTTATAAGCAGGGCGTTTTTGCGGCGACCTATCCGGGGATGATTAACTTTATGCAGATAGCCGCCGGGTTTGGTCTCGAAACCTGCGATCTGAATAACGAGGCGGATCCGCAGGCAGCGTTGCAGAAAATTATTAATCGCCCTGGACCTGCGCTGATTCACGTGCGCATTGATGCCGAACAAAAAGTGTACCCGATGGTGCCGCCGGGTGCGGCAAACACAGAAATGGTGGGGGAATAAGCCATGCAACAGCAGACTCATGACAACGTAATCCTGGAACTCACCGTGCGCAACCATCCGGGCGTAATGACCCACGTCTGCGGGCTGTTTGCCCGCCGCGCTTTCAACGTGGAAGGCATTCTCTGTCTACCGATTCAGGACAGCGATAAGAGCCGCATATGGCTACTGGTCAACGACGATCAACGTCTGGAGCAGATGATAAGCCAGATAGACAAGCTGGAAGATGTGGTGAAAGTGGCCCGCAACCAGTCCGACCCGTCGATGTTTAACAAAATCACCGTGTTCTTTGAGTAGTTCGCTCAAGACTTGAACAGCCACGCGCTTATCGTTAAGGTAAGCGCGTTTTTTTATCCGCCAGGACAAACCCATGATCACCATCGCCCTTATCGACGACCACACTATCGTTCGCTCCGGCTTTGCCCAACTGCTGGGGCTGGAACCTGATTTGCAGGTTGTGGCTGAGTTTGGCTCAGGCAGCGAGGCGTTGGCGGGATTACCGGGACGCGGCGTGCAGGTGTGTATCTGTGATATCTCGATGCCCGATATCTCCGGCCTTGAACTGTTGAGTCAGTTGCCAAAGGGAATGGCGATTATCATGCTCTCCGTCCATGACAGCCCGGCGCTGGTGGAGCAGGCACTGAACGCGGGCGCACGTGGTTTCCTTTCTAAACGCTGCAGCCCGGATGAGCTGATCGCGGCGGTGCATACCGTGGCGACCGGTGGTTGCTATTTGACGCCGGACATCGCCGTCAAACTGGCGGCCGGTCGTCAGGATCCGCTGACTAAACGCGAACGTCAGGTGGCGGAAAAACTGGCGCAAGGCATGGCGGTGAAAGAGATTGCCGCCGAGCTGGGGCTGTCTCCGAAGACGGTACATGTGCATCGCGCCAACCTGATGGAAAAGCTCGACGTCAGCAACGACGTGGAACTGGCTCGCCGGATGTTTGACGGCTGGCAATGAACACGCTCTGTTCCCGGTTAATCACCGTTGTTGCCTGCTTTTTTATTTTCTCAGCCGCGTGGTTTTGCCTGTGGAGCATCAGCCTGCATCTGGTTGAGCGCCCGGAACTGGCGGTGCTGCTGTTTCCGTTTGGCCTGCGACTGGGGCTGATGCTGCAATGTCCGCGCGGCTACTGGCCGGTGCTGCTGGGCGCGGAATGGCTGCTTCTTTTCTGGCTGACACAGGAAGTGGCGCTGGCCCATTTGCCACTTTTGATGATCGGAAGCGCCCTCACGCTACTCCCGGTGATGCTGATTTCGCGATACCGCCATCAGCGCGACTGGCGCACGCTGCTGTTGCAGGGCGCGGCGCTGACGGCGGCGGCATTGCTACAATCGTTGCCCTGGATTGGGCAAGGCGAAGAGGCGTGGAACGCGCTGTTGCTGACGCTCACCGGCGGATTAACGCTGGCGCCGATCTGCCTGGTGTTCTGGCACTATCTGACCAGCACGACCTGGCTGCCGCTGGGCCCGGCGGTGGTGTCGCAGCCTGTGAACTGGCGCGGGCGGCACCTGGTCTGGTATCTGCTGCTGTTTAGCGTCAGTCTGTGGTTGCAGCTTGGCCTGCCGGATGAATTGTCACGCTTCACGCCGTTTTGCCTCGCGTTGCCGATCATTGCGCTCGCCTGGCACTATGGCTGGCAGGGGGCGCTGATTGCGACGCTAATGAACGCCATCGCGCTGATTGCCAGCCAGACCTGGCACGATCATCCCGTCGATTTACTGCTCTCGCTGCTGGCGCAAAGCCTGACCGGGCTACTGCTCGGCGCGGGCATTCAGCGTCTGCGCGAGCTTAACCAGTCGCTGCAAAACGAATTAGCGCGCAACCACCGTCTGGCTGAACGCCTGCTGGAGACCGAAGAGAGCGTGCGCCGGGATGTGGCGCGCGAACTGCACGACGATATCGGGCAGACCATCACCGCCATTCGCACGCAGGCGGGTATTGTCCAGCGCCTGGCCCCGGAAAACGCAGGGGTGAAGCGCAGTGGGGCGCATATCGAACAACTTTCTCTCGGCGTGTACGATTCGGTGCGTCGCCTGTTAGGCCGTCTGCGACCGCGCCAACTGGACGATCTCACGCTGGAGCAGGCCATCCGCTCACTGATGCGCGAAATGGAGCTGGAAAGCCGCGGCATCGTCAGCCATCTCGACTGGCGAATTGATGAATCTGTGCTCAGCGAAAGCCAGCGCGTAACGCTGTTTCGCGTTTGTCAGGAAGGGCTGAACAACATCGTGAAGCACGCCAACGCCAGCGCGGTGACGCTTCAGGGCTGGCAACAGGATGAACGGTTGATGCTGGTGATTGAGGACGACGGCAGCGGCCTGCCGCCGGGGTCGAATCAGCAGGGATTTGGCCTTACGGGGATGCGTGAACGCATTAGCGCCCTCGGCGGTAAGCTCACGATTTCCTGTACGCACGGCACGCGTGTCAGCGTGTCGTTACCCCAGCGATATGTGTAAGGCGCAGTCATGTTTTCGTTTTTAAAAGCCCCGGCCAGTGCGCCGCTCATTACTGATAAGCGTGAGGTGGATGCCCGCTACCGCTACTGGCGGCGGCATATTCTGACCACCATTTGGCTCGGCTACGCGCTGTTCTATTTCACACGCAAGAGCTTCAACGCCGCCGTACCGGATATTCTCACCAGCGGTGTGCTGACTCGTAGCGACATTGGGCTGCTGGCGACGCTGTTTTACATCACCTACGGCCTGTCGAAGTTTGTTTCCGGTATCGTCAGCGACCGCTCCAACGCCCGCTATTTTATGGGTATCGGGCTGATTGCCACCGGCGTGGTGAACATTCTGTTTGGATTTTCCACCTCGCTATGGGCTTTTGCGGTGCTGTGGGCGCTGAACGCCTTTTTCCAGGGCTGGGGATCGCCGGTCTGCGCGCGTTTATTGACCGCGTGGTATTCGCGTACCGAGCGCGGCGGCTGGTGGGCGCTGTGGAATACCGCGCACAACGTCGGCGGGGCGCTGATCCCCATCGTGATGGCGGCGACGGCGCTGCACTACGGCTGGCGCGCCGGGATGACCATCGCCGGGCTGCTGGCGATTGTAGTAGGGATTTTTCTCTGCTGGCGGCTACGCGACAGGCCGCAGGCAATTGGCCTGCCACCGGTTGGCGACTGGCGGCATGATGAACTGGAGATCGCCCAGCAGCAGGAAGGCGCAGGGCTGAGCCGCAAAGAGATCCTCACCCGCTATGTGCTACTGAATCCTTATATCTGGCTGCTGTCGCTGTGTTATGTGCTGGTGTACGTTGTGCGCGCCGCGATCAATGACTGGGGTAATCTGTATATGTCAGAGACGCTCGGCGTGGATCTGGTGACCGCCAATACCGCCGTGACGATGTTTGAGCTGGGCGGATTTGTTGGCGCGCTGGTGGCGGGTTGGGGTTCTGACAAGCTGTTTAACGGCAACCGTGGTCCAATGAACCTGATTTTCGCCGCCGGAATTTTACTCTCCGTTGGCTCGTTGTGGCTGATGCCGTTCGCCAGCTACGTGATGCAGGCAGCGTGCTTTTTCACCACTGGATTCTTCGTCTTCGGCCCGCAGATGCTGATAGGCATGGCGGCGGCGGAGTGCTCGCACAAAGAGGCGGCGGGCGCGGCAACCGGGTTTGTCGGACTGTTTGCTTATCTGGGGGCATCGCTCTCCGGCTGGCCGCTGGCGAAGGTGATGGAGGTCTGGCACTGGACAGGATTTTTTGTGGTGATCGCCATTGCGGCGGGGATTTCCGCGCTGCTGCTGCTGCCGTTTTTAAACGCCCAGGCCCCGCGCGATCTTAACGAAGCGTGATGTACCTCACCTTTTTGCCCTGAGTGGGGCAAAACTAAGAAATTTTCCCGGTTTCACCTGGACGCTGTCTCAGGCGCGTCTTCCGGCTGATTTTTACAATGCCTGCCATTCGCAGGTATAAAAATTAGCTCGGGAGTGTCAAATGCTGGCCTTTCTAAACCAGGTGCGCAAGCCGACCCTGGATCTGCCGCTCGATGTGCGGCGCAAAATGTGGTTCAAACCGTTCATGCAGTCCTATCTGGTGGTCTTTATCGGCTACCTGACCATGTACCTGATCCGCAAAAACTTCAACATCGCGCAGAATGACATGATCTCCACCTACGGGCTGAGCATGACGCAGTTGGGGATGATTGGCCTGGGCTTCTCTATCACCTACGGCGTGGGTAAAACGCTGGTTTCCTACTACGCGGACGGTAAAAACACCAAGCAGTTCCTGCCGTTTATGCTGATCCTCTCCGCCATCTGTATGCTCGGCTTCAGCGCCAGCATGGGTGCGGGTTCAATCAGCTTGTTTTTGATGATCGCCTTCTACGCGCTGAGCGGTTTCTTCCAGAGTACCGGCGGCTCGTGTAGCTATTCCACCATCACCAAATGGACGCCGCGTCGCAAGCGGGGTTCTTACCTCGGCATGTGGAACATCTCTCACAACCTTGGCGGTGCGGGTGCGGCGGGCGTGGCGCTGTTTGGCGCTAACTATCTGTTCGACGGTCACGTCATCGGGATGTTTATCTTCCCGTCAATTATTGCCCTGATAGTCGGCTTTATCGGCCTGCGCTACGGCAGCGATTCCCCGGAGTCATACGGCCTCGGTAAAGCCGAAGAGCTGTTCGGCGAGGAGATCAGCGAAGAGGACAAAGAGACAGAAGAAAACGAGATGACTAAATGGCAGATCTTTGTTGAGTACGTGCTGAAAAACAAAGTGATCTGGCTGTTATGTTTCTCGAACATCTTCCTGTACGTGGTGCGTATCGGTATTGACCAGTGGTCCACCGTCTACGCTTTCCAGGAGTTGAAGCTCTCCAAAGAAGTGGCGATTCAGGGCTTTACCCTGTTTGAAGTGGGCGCGCTGGTCGGCACGCTGCTGTGGGGCTGGCTCTCTGACCTGGCGAATGGCCGCCGTGCGCTGGTGGCCTGCGTGGCGCTGGCGTTGATTATCGCCACCCTGGGCGTTTATCAACATGCCAGCAACCAGTATATCTATCTGGCTTCGCTGTTTGCGCTGGGCTTCCTGGTGTTCGGTCCTCAGTTGTTAATCGGCGTTGCGGCAGTCGGATTTGTGCCGAAAAAAGCGATCGGCGCGGCCGATGGGATTAAAGGCACTTTCGCTTATCTGATTGGTGACAGCTTCGCCAAGCTGGGTCTGGGGATGATTGCCGACGGCACGCCGATTTTCGGTCTGACCGGCTGGGCGGGCACTTTCGCCGCGCTGGATGCTGCCGCCATCGGTTGTATCTGCCTGATGGCCGTGGTGGCCGTATTTGAAGAACGGAAAATTCGCCGCGAGAAAAAGATTCAACAATTGAAAGTCGCTTAAGTTAAGTGTGCATTGGTAACTTTTGCCCGCCTTAATGGCGGGCTTTTTTATGTTTGAGGCTGAAGCATCTCGTATTCAGGTTGTTTCAAAGTCAGTTGATTAATCGTCGGCAATGACCATTTTTTTATCAAAGTTGATCAGTAGCGAGCAGATGAGATAACCCACTGCAGCCAGTGCAAAGAACATCATGGCGGCGTAATAGTTGCCGGTAGATTGAACCAGGAAACCGATAAAAATGGGTAAGATGGCGGCGAACAGGTTACTAGTGAAGTTCATGGTCCCGCAAATGGTGCCTGCAACAGATTGTGCGCCCAACAGTCCCGGTATTGACCAGTAAACGCTGGCCCACCGCAGAGGGAAAAGGGCAATAGTGAGTAAGGTGATGGCGACGGCTGGCGTCGAACTTTGTGCGCAAAGGAAAATGCCAACACCAGCAGTAGTGGCGGAAATAGCCAACATGGTATGCATAACACGGCTTGTTTTTGCTCCTTTGCTGCGCCATTTATCCATAATGTAACCGCCCGTCAATTGGCCGACAAAGCACAGCAGGAAGATCAGCGCCATTGCTCCGCCCATCGATTTGATATCAAAACCGTAGGTGGCTTGAAAATAGAGCGGCAGCCAGGTCATCAGACCGTAGAACACAAAGCTGTAGCAGACCCACCCCCCGATAAGCGCAATTACATTTCGTTGTTTCAGGTAAGGTTTGATATCAGCTAAACGGTATTTTTTGCTGCTGGTTTCCGCGCCGTTTGCGGCAGCAATGTGGTCCAGCTCAGCTTTATTAATGCTTGGATGTTCTGATGGATATGTGCGGATGTACCACCAGGCCAGAAGGCCGACGACCATTGTTCCGACGCCTGCCACTACAAATGCCATACGCCAGGAGTCGAACATTGCAATAAGACCGGCGATGATTACTGCCCCTAACGCCGTACCCAGGGGGGCGCCACCATCAAGCAGCATCGAACCGCGTCCGCGCTCTGTTGGTGTTAACCATGTCCCCATTAACTTCGCACCAGCGGGCATGATTGGAGATTCAGTGACGCCTAACCCCAGACGAGAAAGTGAAAGGGTGAAAATAGAGTGACACAGAGCTGCGACGGCCTGAAATGCACCCCATAAGATAGTGGCCAGGGCAATGATATTTCTGGCTTTGAATTTATCGGCAATGATGCCACTGGGAATTTGCATTAATGCATACGCCCAGAAAAAAGCACTATGAATAACGCCGACAACGCGGGTGTCAGTAATACCAAATTCATCCGTAATATAAGGCATGGCAATAGAAAGAGAGGTGCG
Source organism: Citrobacter sp. Ce119 (assembly GCF_030334525.1). Lineage (NCBI taxonomy): Bacteria > Pseudomonadati > Pseudomonadota > Gammaproteobacteria > Enterobacterales > Enterobacteriaceae > Citrobacter > Citrobacter sp. Ce119. The sequence goes on along the minus strand of NZ_JAOWDR010000045.1, from coordinate 365,750 downwards.
GTCAATATAGTTAATAGCACCTAATAAAAGCATGATGATAAATATCCGCCATCTTACTGTTGTTGCCTTTAATTTATCTTCTTCAGTATTTGTATTAATAATAGACATAAAGACTCCTTGCCATACTCATAGTGAGTATGGCGGTACGAGGTATTATTATATTGTGGAGCGTTACATTATGGAGCCAATAGTCCAGGGGACGAATTCTTGACTGCCATAGCCAAATTCCTCACTCTTCGTTTTTTTTCCGGATGCCATTTCAAGGATCATCTGGTAAATACGTTCGCCAACTTCCGCAATGGTTTCTTCCCCCTCGACAATGGTTCCGCAATTAATATCCATATCCTCCTGTTGGCGTTCCCAGAGCGCATTATTGGTAGCCAACTTCAGGCTTGGCGTTGGTTTGGAACCAAAGGCCGAACCGCGGCCTGTGGTGAAACACAGAAGATTTGCCCCTCCGGCGATTTGACCCGTGACGGCGATGGGGTCATATCCAGGAGTATCCATAAAGACAAAGCCTTTCGCGGTTACCGGTTCGGCATACTCATACACTTCTGTCAGATTGGTTGTGCCTGCTTTAGCAATACCACCTAGTGATTTTTCCAGAATCGTCGTCAATCCGCCGACTTTGTTACCGGCCGAGGGGTTATTGTTCATTTCGCTCCCGGTACGGCGGCAATACTCTTCCCACCAGTGAATGCGTGCAATGAGTTTTTCACCTACTTCGCGAGAAACGGCGCGGCGGGTAAGAAGATGTTCAGCGCCATAAATTTCCGAGGTTTCAGATAAAATTGCTGTTCCGCCTTGTTGCACCAGTTTATCTGCCGCATAGCCCAGAGCTGGATTGGCCGAAATCCCGGAATAGCTGTCGGAACCGCCACACTCAAGCGCGAGGATAATTTCTGAAGCAGGGATGGGTTGACGTGTAACCTGGTTAGCAACAGGTAGCATCTGGTTAACCAGGATAATACCTTTCTCAATGGCGTGGCGTGTGCCGCCTACATCCTGAATGGTATAACTGTGCATCATGGGGCCATCGGCCAGGCCATGGGCGTTCATCATGTCTTTAATTTGACTGGATTCGCATCCCAAACCAATGATGATTACCCCGGCGAAGTTTGCATGGGTGGCATAACCGGCCATCGTACGTCTCATGACGTCCATTGATTCACTTTTAGCGCCGATAGCGCAGCCAAAACTTTGTGGTAATGATACTACGCCATCAACGTTTGGATAATCTGCAAGGCCGTGCAGGCGGAAGTGATCCTCAATGGCCCTGACGACAGTGGCGCTGCAGTTGACGGAGCTTAAAATACCGATGTAGTTACGTGTGGCTGCTCGGCCATCTGCACGGCGGATACCCATAAATGTATCTTGTTGAGGGACTGGAGGAAGTGAATGGCAATCTTCACCCCAGGCATAGTCGCGCTCAAAATCGCCCATTCCCAAATTGTGCATGTGGACGTGTTCGCCAGGTTTAATCGGCTGGGTTGCGAAGCCTATAATCTGTCCATAGCGTTTGACCGCGTCGCCGACACTCAGCGCACGCAGGGCGATTTTATGCCCTGCAGGAATTTCACTCAAAACCGTAATTTGTTCGTCTTCAAGCCAGGTCTCACTGGGCACTGTTTGTCTTGCGATAACCACATCATCTTTGGGATTCAATTTTAGTACAGGGTTGATGTTCATTATCATTGCTCTCATGCTGGTTTATACCGAGATACGGGTCAAAATACTCTTAACCTGCGCTATTTTTTCTTTATCTAACGGTAATGCAGGAGGGACAACTGCGGTAGATATGTCCACACCACTTAATTTTATGGCGGTTTTTATAACGCCGAAGAAAGGTTGTTCTAAGGCATATAAAGGTGATAATCCGGCAAGTTGTTGTTGAAGCGTTTTGGCTGTAGCAAGATCGTTTTGTTGAACAGCCTGATAAATTCCCCGCGTAATATGAGGCGCAAAGTTAAAGGTTGCCGGAATTCCGCCATGTCCACCCAGTAGTAATGTATCAAGTAAATATTCGTCATAACCGCTGAAAATGATAAAATCTGGGCGAAAACAGTGAACTCGATTAATAATTTCCCTTGTGTGGCTAATGTTATCAATAGTGTCTTTAATACCGACGATATTTGGTACATCACGGGCAAGACGGGTGATGACGTCTAAACCAATATCCTGACCGGTTAGCTCTGGAAAGTTATATAAGAAGACTGGGATGCTTAACGCTTCTGCGATCCGTTTGTAATGCGTAAAGCGGGCCTCATCGCTGAGTTTTGCATAATAGGGGTTAACTACCAGTACTCCTTGTGCCCCCGCGTTTTCGGCGTGTTTTCCAAGCTGGATAGTTTCCGCAGTGCTCGCGCAGGCAATACCGATGAGAACTGGAACTCTGTTGGCAACATGTTGCAGACTAAATTCTGCAATCTGTTTTCTTTGCTCAGACGATAAATGTGAGAATTCGCCGCCGCTGCCCAGAATCAACATACCGTCAGCACCATTGCTAATAACATGGTCAATCATTGCTGCCATTCCTGCGCGATCCAATTCACCGTTATCGTCAACGATGGTCGGTACTGGCGGGAAAATACCTTTGAAAACGTTCAACATTGCCACTCCTCTAGTTCTATATATGGAACTCATGTTCTGTATATTGAAGTTAGTACAGCAAATATCCAAATCGTTCGTCAATGCTTTTTGCGGAAAAAACGAACAATTGTGAGATGGATCGAGTTTGGGGAATTGACATTTAGGGAATGGAGCTCATTTGCAGATGTGCAAAAAAGCCGCATTCCTGAGAAAAGTGATTGCGGTATACTGTGCAGAGTCTATGAATAAAAAAAGATTAATAGCGCATGAACCAAGACATTACGACCTCTGTTCCCGCATTGGATAAGACAGTAAAAATCTGTAATTACCTTTTCAATTCCCCTGGGGCGACGTTCAGCCAGATTCAGCAGGATCTGGGATTACCCAAAAGCAGCACATCCTCGTTGCTAAATGCCCTGGTTGAGCATCATCTTTTGCGCCTGGAAAAGGGGCGTTTCTTTTTGGGACTAAAGCTGTATGAATGGGGGAATCGTTCGCTGGAACAGTTTGATATCCGTAATGCAGCGCTTCCAGTTTTGGAAAAACTGCGTGAGCAAACGGACCTGACCTGCCATCTGGGCATACTGGATGAAGTTGCCCCAATTTATCTCATGAAGCTGGAAAACACTCAGGCTATTAGTATTCGTACCTGGGTCGGTAAAAAGTTACCGATGCACAGCTCCGGTGTGGGGAAAGCGCTTTGTGCCTGGCTGCCGCAGGATAAAATAGATGAACTGTTACCGAATGAGGAATTGCCGCAGTATACAGATACCACCATTACCAGCAAAAAAGCGTTGATGAAAGAGTTTGCCAAAATCCGCGAGCAGGGTTGGGTATTTGATAACGCCGAGGACTCCCCTGGCATCTATTGCATTGCTGCACCGGTATTTAATCGTAATAAAGAAGTAATTGCGGCAATAAGTATCAGCGGCGTTGAATTACAAATGCCTAAAGATTGTATTCCACAATATTCACAGTGGGTGCGCGAAGCCTGCCAGTCACTCTCGGAAAAATTAGTTTAAGCAGGCGGGTATCGTCATTAATGATTTGGATAATGCTGGCCACGTTGGTGGTTGTTTTTGTGGTGGGTTTTCGGGTGCTGACGTCCGGGTCGCGTCGGGCAATTCGTCGTCTGAGCGAGCGACTGAATATTGATGTCGTGCCGGTAGAATCGATGATCGATCAGATGGGAAAAGTACAGGGGGAGGCTTTTTTACAGTACCTGCACCGCCCGGATGAATCACATCTGCAAAATGCCGCCCAGGTGCTGTTGATCTGGCAAATCGTGATTGTCGACGGCAGTGAGCAGAATCTGCTGCAGTGGCACCGTTGGCTGCAAAAAGCCCGGCTGGCTGCACCGATTACCGACGCGCAGGTGCGTCTGGCGCTCGGATTTCTGCGCGAGATGGAGCCGGATATGCAGGAGCTTAATGCGTTTCAGATGCGCTATAACGCCTTTTTCCAGCCCGAAGATGGCGTGCACTGGCTGCACTGATAGTGATGCCTGATGGCGCTACGCTTATCAGGCTTACAAACAGGTTCAATCGTAAGCCGGATAAGGCGCAGCCGGCATCCGGGGAATAGTTGTCAAAACGTTAAATACGTCACAAATTTAATGTTACACTGCGTAACTTTTCTACAATAACCCCACGCAGGTAACAAAATGAGTGAAGCTGTTGAACAAAAATCCCGCGCTGAGGCAAATGTCCGCCCGAACTGGTCGGCGGTATTTGCCGTGGCGTTCTGCGTTGCCTGCCTGATAACCGTTGAATTTCTGCCCGTTAGCCTGTTAACGCCGATGGCGCAGGATCTGGGGATTTCTGAAGGCGTTGCCGGACAATCGGTGACCGTGACGGCGTTTGTCGCCATGTTCGCCAGCCTGTTTGTGACGCAAATTATTCAGGCGACCGATCGTCGCTACGTGGTGATCCTGTTTTCGGTGCTGCTAACGCTCTCCTGCCTGCTGGTTTCCTTTGCCAACTCTTTTTCGCTGTTGCTCGTTGGCCGTGCCTGCCTCGGTCTGGCACTTGGCGGTTTCTGGGCGATGTCGGCGTCGCTGACCATGCGTCTGGTTCCCGCACGTACGGTACCGAAAGCGCTGTCGGTGATTTTTGGCGCAGTTTCAATCGCGCTGGTGATTGCCGCGCCGTTGGGGAGCTTTTTGGGCGGCATTATCGGCTGGCGCAACGTGTTTAACGCGGCGGCGGTAATGGGGGTGTTGTGTACCATATGGGTGGTGAGAGCGCTGCCTTCGCTGCCGGGCGAACCTTCGCATCAGAAACAAAACATGTTCAGTCTGCTGCAGCGCCCGGGCGTGATGGCCGGGATGATTGCCATCTTCATGTCCTTTGCCGGGCAGTTCGCCTTCTTTACCTATATTCGTCCGATCTATATGAATCTGGCGGGCTTTGGCGTTGATGGCCTGACGCTGGTGCTGCTGAGTTTTGGTATCGCCAGCTTTGTCGGGACGTCGCTCTCCTCGGTAATTCTGAAGCGCTCGGTAAAACTGGCCTTAGCCGGTGCGCCGCTGGTGCTGGCGCTCAGCGCGCTGGTCCTGATTCTGTGGGGCAGCGACAAAGTTGTGGCGGCAGGCATTGCGATTATCTGGGGACTGGCGTTTGCGTTGGTACCGGTCGGTTGGTCGACGTGGATCACCCGCTCGCTTGCCGATCAGGCAGAAAAAGCCGGATCCGTCCAGGTCGCCGTGATCCAGCTTGCCAATACCTGCGGGGCAGCAGTGGGAGGCTATGCGCTCGATAACCTCGGACTGCTGTCGCCCCTGATGCTCTCCGGCAGCCTGATGCTGCTGACGGCGCTTCTGGTGGCAGCGAAAGTTCGCATAAAGGGTATGCAATAAACTCCTGTGTTGTTCGCCGGATGGCGCTGTCATCGTAGGCCGGATAAGGCGTTCTCGCCGCATCCGGCACTTCACGGCTCACTAATCAGAACCATGCTTCCCACATGGCGCCAAGGTTAAAGTCGTCCAACGTTTCGTCTGACGTGCCGTTCACCCGCGCGGTGCGATCGTTATCCACCTTGCCGCCAGTGACGTAGAAGCGCAGCATCGGGCGGAACTCCGGCCCCATAGCGATCGACATATTCTGCGACAGCGTCAGCTTCCAGCCGTGGTTATCCCCGCCGTTGTCATAATCAACCCGCTGATAGCCCGCTTCCAGCCAGGTGGAGTGAACGTCGTTCCAGAAGTACATTGGACGCACAATCGCGCCGTAGTTCTTACGGTTATCGCTCTTATCGGCGCTGTTGTCGTAATCATGGAACGCTAACAGGTATTCCACCTGCGCCTGGCGGGTAAACTTATGGCTTCCCTCGAAGCTGGCGTAAACCGTGGTCAGGTCGTCGGTTTTGTTATAGACGCTGTTGTCAGAGTTATCAGAATAACGGGCTATCACTTTATTCACGCCGCTGTCGTTGGTGTGGCTCAACACGAAGGCACCCTGCCAGGCTTTCAGGCGGTCATCGCTCTCGACGGCTTTGGAGTCAAAACCGTAGTTGGCGTAGATCTCCAGATCCAGCGGGCCCACTTTCATATTGTGAATTTTTGACGTCACCGCGTAGTTGCCTTTATCGCCGGTGCCGGAACCGCCGGTACAGGTAATACGCGATGGGTTAGCTTCGTCCTCCATCACTTCCGGGCTGCAAGATTCAACTGCGGCAACGGTGGCGACATCAAACTGTACACCGCCGATGTCGAAGTTCTTCACCCCAGCGCCCTGGCCGTCGTGGTTCATCCAGAAGTAGTCATTGATACCCTGTTGCGGACGCTGGTGGAAGTCACGGCCTGCCCAGATATAGGCGTTGGGATTGGATTCCAGGACGTTGGTGACGCCAGCGTAGGCTTTTTTCAGGTTAACTTCGTCGCCCCAGTGGTCGATCATCACGTTAATGTCCCAGATTGCGCCGTTGTCGCTTTTGAACGCTTTCGATAGCTGGAACTCGCCGCCGTTGCCTTCGTTACCTAAACGACCGATGGCGGAAGCACCGTTGTAGGAGCCATCGACGCCAACGTATTTCTGATCGCCGCTCTGGAAATGCGCGCCGTAACGTGCATAGCCGCTGAATTTCACACCGAACGGAATCGCCATATCCGGCGATTGCGCCGCGCTTTGCGGCTCGTTAATAACATCGGTTTTTTTCGCGACGGCAGCGTCCATTTTCGCCTGACGCTCCGCCAGCGCTTTATCGACTGCTTTGGCGACGATGGCATCGATTTGTTCTTGTGTGAATTCCTGTGCGAGGACAGAAATTGGGCACAGCGCGGCGACTACCGCCAGCGTGACTGGAAGTTTTTTTATCATGTTCATGGTTATCTCATCGACACTTTACCCTTCAGTTCGCGCGGAGCATTCTGAATAAGCGTGTGCATTAATTTATTTTAAGATAATAACCATCCCGTCTCGGTTGAATTTGCTATCACCAAAACAAGTTGATTTTTCTGTTTTAATAACGGGTACAGGACTGTTTTATTTAATCGTAATGCTTTCTCCGTTGTTGAATGTTTAATTAACGATTAACGCTGATACAGATGAATAATTTCTTCTGACAGTTCGCGGGCTAATAACGACGTCATTAAGTGGTCCTGCGCATGCACCATAATCAATGTCATTGGTTGCCGGGCTTCCCCGGCGTCCTGTTCAATCAATTTGGTTTGCATGTGATGAGCCTGACGGGCGTAGCCGTCAGCCTCACGAAGCAGGCTTTTCGCTTCGTCAAAGTTCCCGGCACGCGCGGCGTGCAGCGCTTCGAAGCACAGACTGCGGGACTGTCCGGCATTGACGATGATTTCCATTACTGCTTCTTCTAATGCAATCATGTTGTTCTCTTCCTAATCGAATCCGTTATTTTCGGCGGTGTGGGCAAACCATTCGCCGCTCTTTTTCACCGTACGTTTTTGCGTTTCTAAATCTAACTGGACAAAGCCGTAGCGGTTTTTATAGCCGTTGAGCCATGACCAGTTATCAATAAAGGTCCACATATGGTAGCCAAGACAATTACACCCTTCGCTAATTCCTTTATGTAGCCATTTGAGATGCTCAGCAACAAATTCAATACGGTAGCTGTCGTTGATTTGCTCTTGCTGAATAAAACGCTGCTCATTCTCGACTCCCATACCGTTTTCAGAAATAAAACAGCGCGGGTTACCATAATTATCACGTAGATTAGTAATAATATCGTAAATACCCGGCTCATAAATTTCCCAGCCACGGTAAGGATTCATTTTCCGACCCGGCATTTCGTAATAATCAAACAGCCACTCCGGCATAAACGGTGCATCCGGGTTGACGGCGCTATCACGGCATTTGACTCGACGCGGCTGATAGTAGTTGATGCCGAGCAGATCGATTTTGCCCTCGGCGATTAACTGGCGGTCGCCCGGCTGGCATGCCGGTAATTGATCGTACTCTTTCAGCAGTTCGACCAAATCTGCCGGATATTCACCCTTCAGCACCGGATCGAGGAAGCTGCGGTTAAACAGCAGATCCGCATAGTGTGCGGCTTTCACATCCGCCGGATTTTGTGAGCGTGGATAGGAAGGCGTTAAATTCAGCACCACGCCGATTTCACCGTCATGGTTTGCGCCACGATACGCCCGAACCGCCGTCGAATGCGCCAGTACGGTGTGATACGCCACGGTGGCTGCACGTTTGAAATCCACTACGTTAGGGTAATGGAAGTCATACAGATAGCCGCCTTCTACCGGGACAATTGGCTCGTTAAAGGTAAACCAGTGCTTAACCCGGTTGCCGAACAATGTAAAACAGGTCTGTGCGTAGCGGCCAAACGCCTCGACCACTTCACGGTTTTCCCAGCCGCCTTTCTCCTGCATCACCATCGGCATATCGAAGTGGAACAGGGTGATAAATGGCGTAATACCTTGTGCCAGCAGCTCGTCGATGATGTTGTTATAGAAATCGACAGCTTCAGGATTAACCTCGCCGGTACCGTCCGGGATCAGTCGCGACCAGCTCAGAGACGTACGGAAGCTGTTGTGTTTCAGCTGTTTGAGCAATGCGATGTCTTGTTTCCAGTGCTGATAAAAGGTCGAGGTAGTTGCCGGGCCAACCCCCTGATGGAAACGACCTGGCTGACGATCGAACCACACGTCCCACGTGGTCTGGCTTTTGCCGCCGTTCAGGCTATCCCCTTCGGTTTGCAGCGCTGAGCAGGCACTGCCCCACCAGAAGTTTTCAGGAAAACGGTATCTCATTGTTCTGACTCCTTGATTCATTATGAGTTGCTACGGGCAGCGTTCACCACGGAGACTGCATCCTGGGCTTTTTGCTCTTCGGTTTTCAGCAAAGAACGTTCGTAAGCACGCAGGAATGGCAGGTACATCAGCGCTGACATCGCCATACAGATAAAGCACATCACCACCGGGCTTAATGCCCAGTTCGCGGCCCAGGAAGCACCGATCGGCGCAGGCGTGGTCCACGGTGTCAGCGAAACCACTTGTGCCAGCCAGCCGAGTTTGGTGGCGCTATAGGCCAACACGGCGTTGACCAGTGGGACGCAGACAAACGGGATGAACAACATCGGGTTCATGATGATTGGCGCACCAAACAGAATAGGCTCATTGATATTAAAGAAACTAGGCACAATTCCCATTTTGCCGATAGTACGCAGATGGGCGATGCGACTGCGCAGAAGCAGGAATGCCAGCGGTAAAGTCGAACCAACGCCGCCAATCAGCAGGTAGTGATCCCAGAAACCTTGCAGATAGACGTGAGGCAGCGCCGCGCCCGCCGCCAGAGCGGCCTGGTTAGCGGACAGATTCGCCATCCAGAACGGGTTCATTATGCCGGTTACGATCAATGAGCCGTGGATGCCGGCAAACCAGAAAATCTGGCACAGCAGAACAGAAAGCAGAATAGCGGGCAGTGAGTCTGAAGCGGAAACCAGCGGCTCCAGCAGGTGCATAATCGCCTGCGGGATGATCATCCCGGTTTGTGCTTCGATAAACAGGTTCAACGGATGCAGGGTCGCAATCACCACCAGTACTGGAATGAGGATCTCGAAAGAACGCGCGACGCCGGTCGGTACTTCCTTCGGCAGGCGGATTGTCACGTTATTCTGCTTCAGCCATGCATACATGCGGGTGGAGTATATGGCGGTGATGAGCGCGGTAAAGATCCCCTGACCGGAAAGATACTGCGTCGAGATTTTACCTTCGGCATACGGCGCAGCAACCAGTAAAAACGCCATAAAGGCCAGCAGGCCAGACATCACCGGATCGAGGTTAAACTGACGGCCCAGACTGGCGCCAATGCCCACGGAGATAAAGAACGTCATAACACCCATGCTGAGGTTAAACGGCAGCATCAGCTGTTCACGATACGTTGCCGAGAAATCGAGCCAGCCCCGGGCAAAGCTGTTGGTGGTATCGGCAGAGAACGGCGGAAAAATAAACACCAGCATGAAGGAGCCGATGATCATAAACGGCAGCGCCGCCGTAAAACCGTCACGAATTGCAATCACATACTTCTGCTGCCCTAACTTGCCGGCGAGCGGGGTGATGGATTGTTCAATGACGGCAACCATTGACTGATATAACGAACTCATAGTGACACCCTTTTAGTGTGTCGCTTCAATCAGCGACAGAGCATAATCCAGCACTTTGTCACCGCGTTGCATACCGTAATCCATCATATCTATGGCTTTTACGGGTATACCCTGGGTGGCAGCCTTTTCGGAGAGCGTATTAAGCATGTACTTTACCTGGGGGCCGAGCAGTACCACCTGGTAATTTGGAAACTGAATGTCAAATTCGGAAACGCCGTAGGCCTCAATCTTCACGGGCAATCCGCGAGACTCTGCCTCCTCAATCATTTTACGAACCAGCAAGCTGGTGGACATCCCTGCCGAACAACACAACATAATCCTGAACATGGTGAACCATCCTTTAAATGTAAAAACTTATTGCGAGTCTGATTTGATATCATACGGAAACCGGTTTCCATTCATGGAAACCGGAATTGTGACAGCCATCAAGATCTTATTCTTATGAGGCTAATTATTTGGATTTAGCTCACGAAATTGGCTGTGGAAATCTCTTTTTGAGTCCAAATGGAAAATCGGTTTCCATGAAAAACGGAAACAGCTATACTGCGGATGGCGATTATTTGAGCCAATGTTAAATTCAGGATGGAAAGGGCCTGGCGGGTCCTGTCAGGGGAGAATGATGTCTACTATCAACGATGTATCGCGTTTGGCTGGCGTGTCAAAAGCCACTGTGTCACGCGTGTTGAGCGGTTCGCGTGGCGTAAAAGAGGCCAGCCGCATCGCTGTGCTGAAAGCGGTGGATGAACTCAATTATCGTCCGAACGTGATTGCGCAGTCGCTACTCAGCCAGTCTACCGGCTGTATTGGCGTGATATGCGCGCAGGACAACATCAATCAGACCACGGGTTATCTCTACGCGCTGGAAAAGCATCTAAGCCAGCATCAAAAGCACCTGCTGCTGCGTTTTGCCAATACCAAAGCGGAAGTCATGAGCGCTCTTGATGAATTAAGCTGCGGTTTGTGCGACGACGTCCTGATTATCGGCGCGCGTTTCCCGCTCAATATCAATCAGGAGAATGTCATTCTGGTGGATTGTCTGGATTCCGGCGATGACGTCAACAGCATTCAGTTCGATCATGAATTTGCCACCGAAACTGCCTGTAACTATTTGATAAGTCAGAATCGACGCCAGATTGCTTTAATTCATCCGGACGGAATGGGCTTCTCCGATCAGGTGCTGTTGGGCTATAAACACGCGCTGGAAAAAAACTTCCTGCCGTTTAACCGTAACCTGGTGTTTATGGCCGCCACGTCATCGTCAGTGGCCTTGCAGGAGCTGCTTAACAACGCGTCGACGCTAAATTTCAACGCGCTGCTGGTGGCGGATGAGCAGCAGGCACAGCGGGTTATCCCGCAGTTGCAGGCGTTTAATAAATCCGTTCCGCAAGACATTATGGTCTTTAGTCTGGCCGGAGCGCTGCATCTGCCGGGTATCCCAACTATCCCGGCGATTGAATATTCTATGGATGCCATGGCGGCGCGGATCGTCAGTTGGCTCAATGAGAAAACCCAAAGCGTGCTGGGTTCGTACGTGCTGCGTGGCGACTTAATTATTCCTCAGCGTTAACGCTGTCCCTCTGGCGTGGGGCTATTTCGCTTCACGCCTATAAATCTGGGCATTCAACTTTGCCAAGCGCTTCCCAGTAGTTGTTCTGATTGTTTCTTTGAATTGCCAGAATGGCTTCGCGGATGTGCTGTTGGTTACGCGTATCAGCCATAATCGTTTTTTCCCATACCTCATCAGATGGCGAGCCTTGCGGGGTGCAAATCTTACGTAAGTCCTTCAAAACGGTATTCTTTTCGTGTACAGCCTGCAGACTGCCATATGCCGAGTCGGCTTGCGCCAGACCGGGTAGCATGAAAAGGACGGCAATAATCGGAAAAATGACTCGTTTCATGATAATAATCCTTGTTGTCTATGCGCATCATCTCAAGAGTAAGTGTAGACGGCATACGACTCACTCATCACCCTGTGTTAATGTCTAAAAATAAATCAGCCAGAAGTTGTAGTTATTTCAGGAGGATAGGATGCAAATACAGATTACGGATACGATTACCGAAGACGATCAAAATGCCCTGCTTGCCGGGTTGCGCGCTTACAACCGCCAGTTTCTGAAAACCACCAATTTTGGCGACCTGGCGGTGTACTGGCGCGATGAGCGCAATGAAATTCTGGGCGGGTTGATCGGCAAAATCAAAGGCGAATGGCTGTGCATTGATTTTCTGTGGATGCATGATTCACTGCGTAAAGGCGGTTACGGCACAAAATTGATGCAGGCCGCAGAACAGACGGCGCGTGAGAGAGGATGCCTGCATGCGCTGGTGGATACCATGAGTTTCCAGGCGCTGCCGTTTTATCAGAAAAACGGCTATCAGCTGCAAATGACCCTCGATAACTTCCCGGAAACCGGTTCCGCGCGCCATTATTTGTCAAAAACGTTTTGATGACCGGAAGGTCTGGACGCCGCCTCACTTTCTTGCGCAGCAGAATAGTGTATGTTCTGAACAATCATTTATTTCTTAAGCGGTAAAGAGATGAGACGGATTGAGATAATACTGGGAGAGCTGGAACGGCTGACGCGAGGACTGAATCTTGTCCATCTGGCGCAGGAAAGGGCGTTCACGGCGGAGGCTATCGGCTTCAACCTCGGGCTGGCGCGCAACTCGGTCAGTAAAGATCTCAATCAGCTCTGGAACGACGGCCTGGCGATTAAAAGCCGCGGTCGCCCGGTATTCTTTCTGCATCGTCAGGCGATTGAAACGCTGCTGGGGCGCAAACTGGATGAGTCCGAGCGTGAAGTGCAAACCGTTGCCGACCTGTTGCCTGTTCAGGAAAACCAGGCGACAGACGATCCCTTTTCCGGCCTGATTGGTTACGATCGCAGCCTGCGCGATGCGGTGGAAAAAGGCCGCGCGGCGGTGCTGTATCCCCACGGGCTGCATGTTCTGCTAACCGGTCCCTCCGGCGTAGGTAAAACCTTTTTTGCCGAACTGATGCACCGTTTCGCCTGCGAACGTGCAGCGGGAACGCCTCCCCCGCTGGTCTATTTCAACTGCGCGGAATACGCGCATAACCCGGAGCTGCTCTCTTCACACCTGTTTGGTCATCGACAGGGGGCGTTTACCGGCGCAAACGAGAATAAACCCGGTCTGGTCGAACAGGCTGATGGCGGCTATCTCCTGCTCGATGAAGTGCATCGTCTGCCGTATGAAGGCCAGGAAAAGCTGTTCTCTATTCTCGACAAAGGCGAATACCGGCCGCTGGGTTCAAGCGCCGTGGCGCGTTCAATCTCGGTTCGCCTGATATGTGCGACCACCGAACCGGTAAGTTCGGCATTGCTGCGCACTTTCCAGCGACGTATTCAGGTATGTATCGATCTCCCTGGCATACGCCAGCGTTCGGTGGAAGAGCAGGTTGAACTGATCGTTGGCTTCTTACAGCGTGAGAGCCGCAAAATCGAGCGTACGATAAGCATCGACCGTACCCTGCTGCTCTGGCTGCTGAACAAGCCGCTGGAAGGCAATATTGGTCAGCTCAAGAGCGATATTCAGTTTCTCTGCGCCCAGGCCTGGGCTTCGGGAATGACGGAGCACAGCGATACGCTACAGCTGGATAAACGTCTGACCGAGATCCCCTTTAACGCCACGCCGGAGCAACGTCTGCTGGTTGGGGCGCTGTTCGAAGGCAAAGAGCACCTGAGCATCGATGCCCGCACGCTGCCGGCACTGAAAAATTCGCTGGCCACCGGAGCTGAAATTGAAGAGAGCGATCTCTTTTATAGCTTCCTGACCCGGGAATATATCAATCTGCGTAACAGTAACGTACCGCCAGCCGAAACGCTGGCAATCCTCAAAAACAAACTCAGCTCGATTTTTGAATATGGTCTCTATAGCCGCGACAGCGTGGCGCATCCCCCGCGCTATGGCGATCAGATTGAAGAGCGAGTCACGCTGCTGATCGGCTGTGTTGAGCAGGTGCTTGGCTTCACGCTGCCGGAAAATCTGGTTAACCCGTTACGCAAACACTTCCTGGCGCTGATTGGCTATGTGCAGCGCGGCCTTATTCCGCAACTTTATTCTTCCAGCCTGATCCTCGATCGCTGCAAAGATGAATACGAAAACGCTACGTTGTTATGCCGAAAAATCAATGAACTGCTGCATATTCAGTGTCCGGCGACGGAGGTGGTCTGGCTGTGCCTGTTCCTCAAAGAGTGTCGCCATTACCGCCAACGGATTGACGCCAGTCCGGACTGTGGGGTGATTTTGATTGCCCACGGCGCGACGACTGCCACAAGCCAGGCGCAGTACGTGAATCGCGTACTGGAGCGCGAGGTGTTCAGCGCTATCGATATGCCTTTCGAGCAGTCGGTGCATGACACGCTGGAAGCCCTGACGCAGATGATCCAGACCCGGCAATATCGCCGATTAATCCTGATGGTGGATATTGGCTCGCTGGTCCATTTTGGCAGTACGATCAGCAAATTATTCCAGATAGATGTTCTGCTGATGCCCAATATTACGCTCACCAGCCTGCTGGAGATTGGGCTGGATTTAAGCTACGAAACCAGCGACTTGCCGCAGTTGGCGGCGTTGATGCAGAGCAAAAATATTCCCTGTCAGCTCTGTACGCCGCAGCAGGAAAACAGCGGTAAAGTGCTGGTTATCTCCTGCATTACCGGGATGGGAACAGCAGAAAAAATCAAAAAGGTGCTGGAAGAGAGCTTCGGCGAGCTGATGTCGCAGGATACGCGGATGGTGATCCTCGATTACAACGAAGTTCGCAGCCTGGAGCGCGTTCAGCAGGCGATTAACGCCAGTGAACGTCTGGCGGGAATCGTGGGTACTTTCCAGCCGGGACTGCCGGATATTCCGTTTATCTCGCTCGAGGAGCTGTTCTCTGAGCAAGGCCCTGAACTGGTGCTCAGCCTGCTGACGCCCGATCTCTCCAGCAGCGAACGCCGTCTGGAGATGGAGCGCAGCGCGATGCGCTTTATCAGCGCGTTGACCATGGAGAGCATCATTAACCATATTTCGGTGCTCAACCCGCAGCGTATTCTGAAAGAGATGGAAGGCGTGCTGAATCATCTGACCACCACGCTTTCGCTCAAACCGAGCCGTCAGGTGACACTGCGCTTCCTGATCCACTGCTGCTGTATGGTCGAGCGTATCGTGATTAACCGCAAACCGTTACAGATGGCGCTGGAGAACAAGCCGGATCTGGATGTTCGTGCGTTTAGTGTCATTAAATCTGCTTTCCTGCCGATCGAAGAGGCCTATGCCATTCGCTTATCGGACGCGGAATATTTTTATATCTACGAACTGCTGTATAGCTAATCCCAAGACTTGCGGGGCTTTGCGCCCCGTCGGCATCCATAACTCCCCCGCGTGACACAAATTCTGGCACAGCCTTTGCTCTGTTTACCTATGTCTATGTAATCGAGCCAGGAGGCCATTTTGACTACCACTGAATCCTTGCCCCAGATCCTGCTGCTGACCCATGGCGGCTGGGGGCAACAGCTTTGCAACAGCCTGCGCATGGTGATGGGCGAAATCAAAGGCGTGACGGAAATTGCGCTGATGCCCGTTGATACGCTCGGCGAATTTTATCAGCGCGTCGAAGCCGTAGTGAAAGCTATGCCGGAAGGCTCACTGATCCTGACCGATTTTATTGGCGGAACCACCTCTAACGTGGCGGCACGGCTGAGCGCCGATTACCCGGTGGCAGTGATTTCTGGGCTCAACGCCTCGTTGTTACTGGAGGCGCTCGACAAACGCGAGCATGGCCAACTGACCACCTGCGTGGCCGATCTGGTCGAGGCCGGGCGTAGCAGCTGCCTGGACGTTGTTGCCCACGTACGTCAATTACAACAATCACAATAAGGAATAAACATCATGGCAAACATCGTTTTATGTCGTATCGATAGCCGTCTGATTCATGGACAAGTGGTGACCAAATGGGTTGGGCAATCTCAGGCAAACCGGATTGCGGTGGTCAGCGATGAGCTGGATGCCGATCCGTTTATGAAAAATATCTACCTGATGGCCGCGCCGCCGAACATCAAAGTGGATTGTTTCAGTAACCAAAGTTTTGCGGCAGCCTGGAAAGAAAACCAGCTTGGTGACGGCAAAGTGCTGGTGCTGTTCCCTTCTCTGGCGGCGGTTCAGGAAGCGGTCCAGTTGGGGTTTGACGTCACTACCATTCAGGTCGGTGGACTGGGCGGTGGGCCAAACCGCAAAGCGGTATTCCAGAACATTACGCTGGATGAAAAAGACGTCGGCATTCTGAGCGACCTGAAAAATCGTGGGATTCAGGTGTTCTTCCAGACTATCCCGGAAGATAAGCCTCAGTCGCTGGACGATATCCTGAAAAAATTCTAATTCTTTGATAACAGGGTACTTAATTATGGATACTTTAGTCTTTGCAAGCCTGATGGGGTTGTATTACTGGTTTGCCCGATTACGCCTTGGCTACACCTTCTCAGCCATGCTGCTACAACCCGTCGTGATTGCCGTATTCGTTGGCCTGCTGTTAGGCAACATGGAAACGGCGATGATCATCGGCGCAGGTATGCAGCTGGTTTATCTCGGCGTGACCTCCACGCCGGGCGGCAACGTCCCGTCGGATCCGGCGCTGGCTGCCTGTATTTCAATTCCTATCGCCGTGAAGGCCGGAATGGACCCGAACCTGGCTATCGCACTGGCGATCCCGTTCGGCGTCATCGGCGTGTTTCTCGACCAGCTGCGCCGCACGTTAAATGCGGCGTGGGTGCATATGGCCGACAAGCATGCGGAAACGGCAAATATGGCGGGCATTATGCGCTGTGCGTTCCTCTACCCGGCGTTGCTTGGGCTGGTGCTGCGTTTCCCGGTGGTCTTCGCCGCTAACTATTTTGGTCAGGACGTGGTGGAAAGCTTCCTGAAGCTGATGCCGCACTGGCTCACCCACTCCTTTGAAATTATGGGCGGCATTCTGCCGGCGCTGGGCTTCGCCATCACCATTATGGTGATCGGTAAAAAGAGTCTGCTGCCGTGGTTTATCGGCGGATTCTTTGCGGTGCTGTACCTGAAGGTGGACATCATGGCGATGGCAATCTTTGGCACCTGCGTGGCCTTCCTGATTAAAGGTCTGGCGAAAAATGAAGGAGCAGCATGATGAGCAGCGACGTTATGCAGCATGAACTGGTGGAGCGCGCGCGCGAAAGCGGCACGCTGACTAAAGCAGACATCACCAAAGCCTGGTTTATCTACTGGCTGGGTGCGGAAGTTTCCAGCTCCTATGAACGATTGCAGAGCCTGATTTTCTGCGCCTCAATGACGCCGATCATCAAAAAACTCTACCCGCAAAAAGAGGAGCAGGTTGAAGCGCTGAAACGCCATTTGAACTTCTTCAACTCGGAGCAGACGTTCGGGGCGGTGATTCAGGGGATCTCCATTGCGATGGAGGAACAGAAAACCCGCGGCGAGCCGATCAGCGATGCCTCCATCACCGGGATTAAAACCGGACTGATGGGACCGCTGGCCGGGATGGGGGACTCCATCATCTGGGCCGCCGTGATGCCGCTGTTAATTGCTATATTCATCCCGTTCGCCGCCAATGGCAGCGCGATGGGCGGGATTGTGCCGTTAATTCTCTATCCTGCTATTACGCTGGCAATCAGCTATGGCATGGTTCACAAAGGCTATACGCTGGGACGTGACTCGATAATTGGCCTGCTGCAGGGAGGGCGAATAAAGGAGCTTATTTACGGCGCGAACGTGCTGGGCTTGATCATGATGGGGGCGCTTTCTGCTAGCTACGTCAAGATCACCACGCCGTTAAAACTCAGTGCCCTGAAAGGTTCTGAAGTGGTGGTTCAGCAAATCCTCGACTCTATTGCCCCCGGTCTGTTACCGCTGGCGGCGGTGTTCGCCATTTACTTCTACCTGGTGAAGAAAGGGCCGCGTTATACCACGATTTTGCTGTCGATTGTCGCGCTCAGCGTGGTCTGTTCGCTGCTGGGAGTGCTGTAAGCCATGACGCAAAATATCTATCAACAGTTGGGGCTAAAACAGGTCATTAACGCCTGCGGCAAAATGACGATTTTGGGCGTTTCCAGCGTGGCCCCGGAAGTGATGCAGGCCACCGCGCGGGCAGCTTCGGCTTTTGTTGAAATCGATCGGCTGGTGGACAGAACCGGAGAACTGGTTTCCCGCTACACCGGCGCTGAAGACAGCTATGTCACCTCCTGTGCGTCGGCGGGTATTGCCATCGCTGTTGCCGCTGCCATTACCCGCGGTGACCAGGCAAGAGTCACGCTGATGCCGGACAGTGCAGGTATGGCTAATGAAGTGGTTATGCTGCGCGGACATAACGTTGACTATGGTGCGCCCATCACCAGCGCCATCCGCCTGGGCGGCGGGCGGGTGGTGGAGGTTGGCTCGAGTAATCTGGCGGCCCGCTGGCAACTGGAGAGCGCGATTACCGACAACACCGCCGCGCTTCTGTACGTGAAATCGCACCACTGTGTGCAGAAAGGCATGTTGAGCATTGCGGATTTTGTGCAGGTCGCGCAGGTTCACAACCTGCCGCTAATTGTCGATGCCGCCGCCGAGGAGGATTTACACGCCTGGGTGGCGAGCGGTGCAGATATGGTGGTCTACAGCGGGGCAAAAGCTTTTAACGCGCCGACCTCCGGATTTATCACCGGGAAGAAACAGTGGATTGCCGCGTGTAAAGCGCAGCACCACGGGATTGCCCGGGCGATGAAAATCGGCAAAGAGAATATGGTTGGGCTGGTGTATGCCCTGGAAAACTACCATCAGGAACAAACCGTGGTCACCGCTGAAGAGCTTCGCCCCGTGGCGCAGGCGATTTCAGCGATTCGCGGACTGGATGCGGATATCGAGCAGGATGAGGCCGGACGCGCCATCTGGCGGATACGTATTCGGGTGAATGCGCAGGTGCTGGGAATGGATGCTTACGCCGTAGAAGCGCAACTTCGCGGGGGTGAAATCGCGATTTACGCTCGTCGTTACAACCTTCATCAAGGCGTTTTTAGTCTTGACCCGCGTACGGTCGCTGAAGGAGAAATGGCGCTGATCGTGGCGCGATTAAAGGAGATTGCAGACCATGCAGCAGATTAATTTTTATCGGAATAAAGTGGCCATTAACGTACTGGCGAAGGATATCGCTAATGCCCGGGAAATCTATGAAGCTGCCGAAGGCCACGCGGTGATCGGTATTCTTTCGGCGCAGTTTTCCTCGGTTGAAGAAGGGATCAAAGAAGTAAAACGTTGGATGACCGATGTGCCATCAATTTCCGTGGGGTTGGGCGCGGGCGATCCGGCGCAGTATTACAAAGCGGCGATGATTGCCTCACGGGTCCATCCGGCACACGTCAACCAGACCTTCACCGGTTGTGGGTTTGCGGCAGGGGCGCTGGCGGCCACGGGCGGTGAACAGACCCATATCAACGCGTTAGTCAGTCCCACAGGCACGCCGGGGGAAGTGTTGATCTCGACCGGCGTCAGCAGCAGCCAGGGAACGCCAGCCCGCGTTTCCTGCGATGCAGCGGTACGTATGATGCTCGATTCCGGCGCTCACGCGGCGAAATTCTTCCCGATGGGCGGTGAGCGGTCGCTGCCTGAGCTGTACGCACTGGCGACGACTGCAGCACGAAACGGCATGACGCTGATTGAACCGACCGGCGGGATCGATCTCGAAAACTTCGGCGTTATCCTGCAATCCTGCCTGGAAGCGGGAGTACCGCGCGTCATGCCGCATGTTTACAGCTCGATTATCGACCCACAGACTGGCAATACCCGGCCTGCAGACGTCGTCAGGTTGATGGAGATAGTGAAAGAGATGGTGTGATGTTGTTATCGCCGGATGGCACTTCGCTTATCCGGCCTACAGATAACCTCATGTCACCAGCCCGGTCAGCGTAAGCGCTACCGGGCATTTTTGTCCATATGTCTGCTTTATGCTTTTTTCTTCTTGCTGATGCTTTTTCGTTTTTTAAACCGCAGCGGCCTTCCCGCTATAGTCATTTCATTACTCATCAGGCGGTTATTGCAAAAGGATAAAACGTGAAACTGAAGATACCTTATTTCGGGGCCGGAGCGGTGGTATTACTGGCGGGATTATTGCTGGCAGGATGCGATCAGCAGAACAATGATGCAAAGCATATCAAAGTGGGCGTGATTAACGGCGCAGAACAGGATGTGGCGGAAGTCGCGAAGAAAGTCGCTAAAGAAAAATATGGCCTGGAGGTGGAGCTGGTGGGGTTTAGCGGCTCTCTGCTGCCCAACGATGCCACTAACCATGGTGAGCTGGATGCTAACGTCTTCCAGCATCGTCCGTTCCTTGAACAAGATAATAAAGCGCACGGCTATAAGCTGGTCGCGGTGGGTAATACCTTTGTGTTCCCGATGGCTGGATATTCGAAGAAAATCAAAAGCGTTGCTGAGCTAAAAGACGGTGCGACGATTGCGATACCTAACGACCCAACCAACCTTGGGCGGGCGCTGTTGCTGCTGCAAAAAGAGAAGTTAATCACTCTGAAAGCGGCTACTGGCCTGCTGCCAACGGCGCTGGATATTACTGATAATCCGCGGCATCTGAATATTATGGAACTGGAAGGCGCACAGTTACCGCGCGTGCTGGACGATCAAAAAGTGGATGTGGCGATTATCAGTACCACCTACATCCAGCAAACCGGGCTTTCCCCGGTACATGACAGCGTATTTATTGAAGATAAAAACTCACCGTACGTGAACATTCTGGTGGCGCGGGAAGACAATAAAGATGCCGAGAATGTAAAAGAATTCCTGCAATCTTATCAGTCACCGGAAGTGGCGAAGGCGGCAGAAACTATCTTTAACGGCGGCGCGGTTCCGGGCTGGTAATCATGACCCGTTGCCGCGCTGGTTGAGGTTAAACCGCTCTGGCGCGGCGACGTGAGTCCATTGAGATAAGTATTACCGAAGAGAGGATCAAAAGCGTGCCCAGCCAGTCTGGCAGGGTAAAGGTAATGCCTAACAGCAGCAGGGACAGCAACGCGCTGCTCAACGGTTCAGCGCAGCTTAAAATGCTCGCTTTCGGTCCACCAATCATCTGCGCGCCTTTCAGGTACAGGCTAAACGTGAGCGATGTGCCAATAACCACCAAATAGAAAAACGCCAGAATCAAACTGCCATTCACCACGAAATTAGTGCCTTGCCCGGCATAAAACGGCAGCAGGATCATCCCGCCGATCAACATACTCCAGCCGACGACCGGCAGTGTGCCGTAGCGCGCGATGAGCGTTGAAGGGTAGGTAGTATAAAACGCGGCGGCAAACGCCGAGGCAATTCCCCAGAACAGCGCGGCAGGTGAGATTGATAGCGACGTCGGGTTACCGTGGGTGACCAGTAAGAAGGTGCCGATAAGCGAGGTGAAGATTGCGGTCAGCACTAAAATCCCCGGTCGCGCTTTGCGCACCACGGAGAACCACGCCACGATAATGGTCGGTGACAAAAATTGCAGCACCGTCGCGGTGGCGGCGTTGGATTTTTCGATGGTCAGCAGAAAAGTTAGCTGGACGGTAAGCGCCCCGACTACGGAGAAAATCAGCAGGCTGATAGCATCTTTGCGGTTTTTAATTATGGAGAACACTTTGTCGCCGTGAACGAAAGAGAGCATCAGCAGAATGAGCCCGGCGAATATCAGGCGCGTCATGGTCAGAAACTGCGACGACATCTGACTTTGCTCCATGATGTACTGCGCGCAAACGCCTGAACTTCCCCATAATACGGCGGCAATCAGGACATTCATCATCCCTCTTCTGGTGGAACTCATCTTTTCCTCGGCATGTTGTTTTGTTTTATTTGTGTGCAGGCATCATAGCAGAGATAGCGAAGCGAGGGAGGCATGGCTGACAACGCCCCCCACTCGGCAGGGGGCTGGCGATAATATCAAGGTGCAATCGGCGTCAGATAATCCAGCCGTAGTGGTTCGGCCAGCAGATCGTTCATTTGCAGAATGAACGTCTGGAAATGCGGCAAAGCGATATGTTCGTCCAGACCGGCCTGGCCGCGCCAGGATTCGCGTACGTAGAACACATCCGGCGTGTCGCGTAGCTGGAACAGGGCATATTCAATATTGCCTGGCTCCCGGCGCGTGGGCAGCAGCAGGGCCTGCAGCGCCTGTTTCAGTGCGTCGATTTTCCCCGGTCTGGCTTTCAGTACCGCAATAATTGAAATTACTTCTGAATCAGACATATTAAAACCCCTCCAGCACAATCTTGCCGACCGAGCGACCGGTTTCAATTTGCGTGTGGGCTTTTTGCAGATTCGCTGCGGTGATCGCGCCAAAATGCTCGCCCAGCGTAGTGCGGAGGATATTGTCGTCGATCAACCGCGCCACGCGGGTCAATAGCTGATGCTGCGCAATGATGTCATGGGTGGTAAACATTGAACGGGTGAACATAAACTCCCAGTGCAGCGAAATGCTTTTGGCCTTCAGCGGACGCGCATCGAGGGATTGCGGATCGTCAATCAGCGCCAGTTTGCCCTGCGGCGCCAGGGCGGCAATAATTTGCGAATAGTGCTGCTCGGTATTGTTCAGGCTGGCAACGTGCGTCACCTCTTTAATACCTATCCGTGTCAGCTCTTCCGTCAGCGGTTTGCTGTGGTCAATTACATGATGAGCGCCCGCTTCACGTACCCATTTTTGACTCTGTGGACGTGATGCCGTACCGATGACGGTCATTTTGGTCAACTTACTGGCCAGTTGCGTCAGGATAGAACCGACGCCGCCAGCCGCGCCAACAATCAATAACACATCATTTTCATTGTCGTTTTCCGCAATCCCCAGACGGTCAAACAGCATTTCCCAGGCCGTGATGGCGGTTAGCGGCAGCGCCGCCGCAGAAGCATTATCGAGTGATTGCGGCTTCAGCGCGGTAATACGTTCATCAACCAACTGAAATTCACTGTTACTGCCAGCGCGACCCAGCGCACCGGCGTACCAGACTTCATCGCCAGGTGCGAACAGAGTGACCGCTTCACCCACGGACTTCACCACGCCAACAGCGTCCCACCCCAGCACGCGCGGCACATCAGCGTTAAAACCTTCGCGGACCTTGGTATCAACGGGGTTGACGGAAATGGCTTTCACTTCAACCAGCAGATCGTGCCCGGTGGCGACTGGCATGGGCAGGTCAATCTCTTGTAAAAATTCAATGTTATTGCCGT
The DNA here is from genome assembly GCF_030334525.1 of Citrobacter sp. Ce119. NCBI lineage: Bacteria > Pseudomonadati > Pseudomonadota > Gammaproteobacteria > Enterobacterales > Enterobacteriaceae > Citrobacter > Citrobacter sp. Ce119. The sequence goes on along the minus strand of NZ_JAOWDR010000045.1, from coordinate 342,368 downwards.
CGGTCGCGGCGCGGGTAATAGCGATGGCTTTCATAATCTCTCCGGTCACAGGAATCTTTTATACCCGTCATACTTCAAGCTGCATGTGCGTTGGCTGCGCTCGCTCACTCCAGTCACATAGTTTGCTATGCTCCTGGAGATTCACTCCCTTGCCGCCTTCATGCAACTCGAATTATTTAGGGTATATCTTTTGAATAATGTGATGGTAAACCGGTAGCAGAACGGGAAAAATAGCCGTACGGCGACAGGACTTATACTCGGGGAGTGAAAATGTTCCGGCTTGAAGATCTCACGTTGTTTGTCCGCGCCGCGGCGCTGAATAGTTTTAGCGATGCCGCGCGTGAAGTCGGGGTTCAGCCTGCCCAGGTCAGTTCTGCTATCAAGCGCCTGGAGTCTACGTTGGCTATTCGCTTGTTCGCCCGCTCCACGCGCAGCCTGCGCCTGACGCCGGAGGGCGAGGTCTGGCTGCCCTATGCTCGCCAGATGCTGGACGTGATGCATGCCGGGCTGCAAAAAATTCAGACCCCGGAAGATGAAGTGTCAGGCACGCTGCAAATCGCCGTGCCTTCCGATCTCGGTCGTAACCTGCTGCTGCCCGTCTTTCAGTCGTTTCGACGCCGCTATCCCGCGCTGCGCCTGCGGATTTTTTTCTCTGACCAGGTGACGGATGTCTTTAAAGATCCCGTCGATGTTGCGTTTCGCTATGGCAACATTGAAGACGCGTCTTACATTGCACTGCCCGTTGCACCGGGTAATCGACGCGTGCTGGTGGCATCACCGCAATGGGTTAAGCAAAACGGCGCGCCGCAAACCCCGGACGATTTAACTCAGCTCAACGCCATGACCTTCGTATTACGCGGCCGCCTGCACGATCGCTGGACGTTTACGCGTAACGGCGAGGTCAGCAGTGTACAGGTTAACGGCACCATTATGAGCGACGATGCGGAAGTTATTCGACGGCTGGCGATTGCCGGAGAAGGCGTGGCGTACAAGTCGTGGCTGGATGTCAGCGAGGATGTGCGTGACGGTCGATTACAACTGCTGATGCCGGATTATCAGGGGGAGAAAGTCCCGCTGAATATGATTTGCCCGCATCGGAAGCAGCTTTCGACGGCGGTCCGTCTGCTGCACGACGCGGTGAAGGCGCGGTGTGAAATGCTGGCGCAAAGCTAATATGCGCTTGCGCCAGAATATTATTGCGTTGTTACTCAGTCTTTTTTCGCCGCGTTTGCAAAGAAAATATCAGACTGAATGTCTTTCGTGCGGATGGTAAACAACTGATTAGTGAGGTCTTCCGTCAGCTTCTCGGCGTCGGCCATGATGCGCAGGTTGAAGTCATTCAGCATCTTATCGGCGGCTGGTTTATCAGTTTTGGCCATCTTCAGGTACTCTGCTTCGACCTCTTTTTGCTCCTTCGCCACTTTGTCTTCCCACGCTTTGTAGGCTTTTTTGACGATTGGCGCGAGCTTCGGATAATCAGTCATCGTCAACGTCTGTAGCTTGCGGTATTTCCAGTAAATGGATTGATCGTCCGCTTTGTCGCTACCCATCGTGTAGTTTGCCGGATACGCTTTCAGGCCGCTGTAGTACGGAACAAAAGCGGTGAGGTCGGCCATGCCCAGACCAATGTAGGTCGTTTCACCAATCTCTTTTGGCAACCACGGACGGACCTGCATAACGTGCGCTTCATAGGTGCGGAAGACGCTGACCGGACGCCATGGTTCTTTGCCGTTCAGACCGTTGGTGTAGGGGTCATGGCTGGTGCCTTCGTAATGATTACGCAGTACGGCCTTCACATCGTCCAGCGTCATTTTCTTCTCTGGCGTCATGAAGACCGGGAATTCACGCCCTTTGGCCATATCCTGGTTTACGGAAGGATTGAACTCTTTCTGGATGGTCCATACACGAGGATCGTTATACGTGCGATCGCGCTCATCATCACGGGTATAGGCTTTGGAGAAGTTGAATTTGCCATCTTTTGTTGGTTCGTACAGACCTTTTTCAGTCGCAAATTGAATCAGGTTTTTTGACGCCATCATGTCCGGGTTTTTCGGATCGTAATCCTGTAAGCGGCCCTGATTACCGGTGGCAAAATACTGGTTATTTGGCAGACGCTGCGCCATCCACTGATGGCCGCTGCCGGTTTCCAGGTACCAGATCTCGTTATCGTCGACGACGGCAACGCCAAAGCCTTCACCTGCGCCGACGGTCTCAACGATATGGCCCAGCAGCGCCACGGCTTCACGCGCGGTTTTACTCTGCGACAGCAGAATATCCGGAATATCGTCTTCGGTGATCCCTTTATCCTCAACGTACGGGTCGGCGGCCAGCGCTTTTGGTGAGGCAAAAATAGATTCTGTGCCGCTCACGCCAACGCCCAGCTCGTTAAATCCGGTCGCGCCGTGCAGTTGAGTTTTCCAGTTTGGAACGGTGGTATAACGCAGAGAGTTTTTGGGGAGCGGCCAGGTAAAGTCATTCGCACCGTTATGTGCTTTGGTACTGTATACCCCGGTCTGATTCTGTTTTGCCGGATGAATGACAAAATGTTGCGCTTTTAGGGCATCGCTGTCTGCGCTACGGGCTACCAGCATAGAGCCGTCCGCTGATGCTTCGTTACCGACCAGCAGGGTCGTACAGGCAAAACCTGATGAAACAACGGCCAAATTTATAGAAAGTGCAATCAGGCACTTTTTAAAAGTAAACATTACGTATCCCTCATATGTACGCCAAAAATACACCGGAAACACACCGTTTCCTGAAATGCGATAACGCCTGAACGCTCAGACATTGCTCGCGAGAGAGATAAACGCCCCTGCCCACGTCTTCTCCAAATATCCATCTGTAGGTTGAAGTCTTCTGGGCAAAATAAAACGCCCATTTCGCTTAATTATTACGCAATGGATATCGTGGTATTCAGGATGTTTCCTGATTCGGGATGAAGAATAGCAATGGGTTATTAGTGGATTCAGTGACCCATGTCGCGTAAGTCGATGATGGAAAATATGAATTCCATTGGGGAGGCGCGCTTTTTGTATCCGGATATGACGTTACCTTTTGCGGCAGTACAGCGAGGGTACATTGGAGCTGGCAAAAATCCATGCGCCCTTATACTCCTCCATGACCAGGCTTAGGGTTCGTCCGCTTTGGCGATAAAATCCGGGTAATGTGTTGTTAATATCAGCTTCATCGGCGCTATCAGCAAAGGTTTTGACCACCTTCATCGCCTGTAGCACTCGGGCTTCGTGCTGCCTGGTATAGTTGAAATAGATGTTCCTGCTAATGTCTGAGGTATTACGTCCGTACAGTTTTCCGGTAATGGTCGATAGCCCTGCATCTTTGTACATTCGGAATGAAATCGTACCGGCAAAGCGGTTGCTGCCAATATTCCATTCAACATTTCCAACGCAATTTAGCGGTTTTTCGGCATAGCGTGAATGCCATAGCCATCCACCTGAGCCGAGTAATGTCGCCAGGCCGATCACCAGCAAAATAAGGTGGCGTGTTTTTTTCATTGCCCGCGCATCCAGTAATAATGGGTGGTACAAAACGCGTGAGCATCTACCCGCGCATCTTTATCACAGACAAATGCCACAATCCTCTCCGCTTTTCGGTAGCCGGAAAGGAACACATGCTTGTTGTTTTCACAGAGATAGGGATGCAACTGCATCAGATTGAAATAATTCTCCTGATCGTGCTCATTCGGTGAGTAAAAGATTTTACAGTTTTGTCGTGAGGGGACCTGCATAGAAACCGACACGAATTTACTAAACGGCATAACAGGACGTGTTTGATACCACACCAGCCAGATAAGCAGGGTGGCAATAACGATGCCAGCGCTAAAAATAATGTCCCACCAGGGTACCCGCGTCGTTTGTTGAGGCGCGGGAGGAATTATCTTTGGGGGCGCGTAATCCTCTATAACCGGCGGCTGGTAAACGTCACTCTCAGGATGCGTTATTGCCTCTACCTGCGTATTTTCATTTAATCTGAGCCCGCGCCGGGAAATAGTTTTCACCGTATCTCGTGGTAGCCCCACATCCGCCAGCGCATTACGTAGCGTCAGAATAGCCTGGTAAAATGTGTTGGTGGTGGTCACATTATTTCTCTCGCCCCAACCTACTTTCATCAACGTGCTCTGCGAAACAATGTCACTTGCGTGAGTAATTAAATAGAGAAAACAAAGTGAGGCTGGGAGTTGAAGTTGTATTGCCCGCCCGGTCTGACGATTGACCAGACTTTTGCTATCAGGATTAAATTCGACCAACTGATTGATAAGGTACAATTGCCAACCCTCAGTAACCACAACGTATCACCGCGTGTGCCAACATCTCCCTTAAATTTTACATCCAAATCGAAAATATGCCTCACTCTTTGTACGTGATCGAAGATAAGAATTTTACTTAAGGGATTAAAGCTCTTTAAATACAATGACTTATGCTTTTCAGTTCTTAGGTGAGAATTAACTAATGTTAAATAATGAGAATTCATTACAGTTTTATCTGAATTATCATTATATTTATCCACAGCACTTCAAGGGTGATTGAGTTATCAGTATTGTGTAATTAATGAGTATCGTTTACATCGGTTGTTTTTTAGCAAATAGTGCTTTTTTACTGTTTTATCCTGGAATCTTAATTTATGCATAAAATTCCTAATGCCCTGGCTGTAATTCTGAGGTAAGGCACAAAAAAGCTTAGCGCAATCGTATTAATCACAGCCCATACATAATAGCACATCAGGAGTTTATTACATTTTATTAGCGCCACTGTTATTAACTGACAAGGAATGTCAAACGTGTCGGATTGACACATTTATTTACCAATGAAATATTTATGGAAAAATAACAGGAGTCATTTTTGATGAAGAGATCACCGTCACAGAGTGTTCGTTGCATAAGCTGTGAATTATCCTGTCAATTATTTCCGGATACTGCGGTTCGCGCCAGCTACTGTCACCGTGCCGCTTTTGCGATCTGGCCAGAGGGAAATGGCTTTCTGCAAAAAGGAATTATTGAAAAACTTCTGCTTAATAATCAAAACCATTTGTCGCGCGGGTTTATTTTTGTGGACTTTTCTTTCCCGAATCTGCGCCTGTTCGCCGACCCGCAATGGGTAGACCGCCTGGCCTATAGCGGTATGCATATTGTGTTGATAGCAGACAGGAACCTGGCGCCGTTAGCCAACTACTGGTTGTCAAAAAGCAATAAAATTCAAGGGATTATATATTCCGATGATGATGATGAGGTTCAGCGTCAGAAAATTCGCCGATTATTTACCGGTCACCTCGCTAACAGTAAACGCGGACGCTCACTCAATTACACAGAAATGATATTACTGAAGCGCTTTGTGTCAGGGAAAAGTATTCAGCAAATTACCAAAATAGATAATATCGATATTAAGAAAATATATGTCTACAAGCTCAGGCTTGAAGATAAGTTAGGCCATAGTATTCATCAAATATTGTCGAATATTTTATAACGCATTTCTGATTTCTATTATTTTCACATCCTTGCGATGTGGTGGACGCTCTACGCCTGATAGCAGGAGGCTAATATGCCAAATCCCAAATCTTACTCTCGTATTGCCATAGCGGTTTCAGCCGCATTAACCTCTATGGTATTTTCAAGCCATGCGGCATGGGTTGACGTTGATAGTCTTCCTTCCAGCGGACTGGTTAGTAGTTTGCCCCCAGAGTTGCAGGCAATAATACCTGCGCAGGCAAATGCCAATTTCGCTAAAACCAGCGCCATGCCGAATTATGTTTATCAATGGAGTGCGGGTACTATTCCCGTTTATGGCAATGGATTAACGATTAATGGACCCGGTGCTGAAGCTTTTGAGCACTCTGTTACCGTTATTCAGAATAGTACCACGGGTAGCCCGGGCGTTATTTTCGGCGACGACCTGACGATTCGCACACAGTCGAAGAATGCCGCCAATAATGGTAAAGATGTTGACGGTATCCGCACGCATGGGGCCAATACGCCTGATAACCCAGTCTTTATCATTACAGGCGACCGCACCAGCATTTATGTGGACGGTCAGGATGGTGACGGTATTAACGCCGGTTACAACTCCTATAGCCAGGGTTGGAAAGGATCGGCCAGCATTTATGTCGGCGACGATCTGTATATTCAGACCACCGGTACCCAGGGACGTGGCATCACTGCAAACGCAATGAAAGACGCCACGCAGGCCAAAAATACGATTGTCGTTGGCGACCGGGCACACATTGTGACGACAGGTGACAGTTCAGAAGGTCTTCGCACCGGGCAGAGCGGTTCCTCGATCCTGCTTGGCAATGACGCCACTATTGAGACATCGGGTGCCTCTTCCACGGGGATTTATGCCGCCTCGTCTTCCAAAACAGAACTGGGCAACAACGCGACGATTACGGTCAATGGCGTTAGCGCACATGCGGTCTACTCCACCAACGCGACCGTAAATCTCGGCGAAAATGCAACAATCAACGTCAACAGTTCGGCGAAAGCGGCGTCATACAGTAAAGCGCCACGCGGCCTGTATGCGACTTCACGCGGGGCGATAAACCTGGCAGGCGGTGCCGCCATTACCATGGCGGGCAATCACAGCAATGAAAGCTATGCGATCAGCACCGAAACGGGCGGCACCGTAGACGGCTCCGCTGGTGGGCGCTTTCTTATCGATGGCGATCTTCACGCCGCCGGCGCGACTGCTGCAACCAGCAGCCTGCCGCAGCAAAACAGTACCATTAAGCTCAACATGACCGACAACTCGTTGTGGAGCGGGGCGTCATACATCACCAGCGCCACTGCCGGGACGGGCGTTATCTCGCTGCAAATGAGCGACGCGACCTGGAATATGACCAACAGCTCAACGCTCACCGACCTGACGCTGAACAGCGGGTCAGTGGTGAACTTTGGGCATGCTGACGGTGAACCGTGGCAGACGCTTACCATCAATGAAGATTTTACCGGAAACGGCGGCAAACTGGTTTTCAATACCGTCCTGAATGACGATACCTCCGAAACCGACAAGCTGAAAGTGCTCGGCGACACCGCGGGTAACGCGTTTGTAGCGGTGAACAATATTGGCGGAACCGGGGCGCAGACCGTTGAAGGCATTGAGATCATCGAAGTGGCCGGTAATTCTGACGGTACTTTTGAGAAAGCGGGCCGTATTGTTGCCGGAGCGTACGACTATAACGTTGTGCAGAAGGGCAGCAACTGGTATCTGACCAGCTTTATTCCGGCTCCGCCTGATCCGGAAGAGCCGGACCCCGTCGATCCGGACCCGGTTGATCCCATCGACCCCGACCCCGTTGACCCGGATCCGGTTGACCCTATTGACCCAGGTCCAGTAGATCCAGACCCCGTCGATCCTGTAGACCCGATTATCCCTGAGCCGGAAGAACCTGTTGCGCCTCCTGTCACTGAGCAGCAGTACCGCCCGGAAGCAGGCAGTTATCTGGCGAACAATTACGCCGCTAACACGCTGTTTATGACCCGACTGCACGACCGTCTGGGTGAAACGCAGTACATCGACATGCTGACGGGCGAGAAAAAAGTCACCAGCCTGTGGATGCGTAACGTTGGAGCGCATACCCGCTTCAAAGACGGTAGCGGACAGTTGAAAACCCAAAGCAACAGCTATGTCTTGCAGTTAGGCGGCGATCTGGCGCAGTGGAGTAGCGACGGTCTCGACCGCTGGCATCTTGGCGCGATGGCAGGTTATGCCAATAGCCAGAACCGCACGCAGTCCAGCCTGACCGGGTACCATTCACGTGGTCAGGTCACCGGTTACAGCGTGGGACTGTACGGCACATGGTATGCCAATGACGCCGACAAGACCGGTACCTACGTGGATACCTGGGCGCTGTACAACTGGTTTGATAACAAAGTGATGGGCCAGGAACAGGCGACAGAGAAATACAAATCCAGCGGGATAACCGCTTCTGTTGAAGCCGGTTACAGCTTCAAACTGGGTGAAAACGAGCGCAATAGCTACTGGCTGCAACCGAAAGCGCAGGTGGTGTGGATGGATGTGCAGGCCGACAGCCACCGCGAAGCGAACGGTACCCGCGTGAGGGACAACACCGATGGCAACCTGATGACCCGTCTGGGGGTAAAAGCCTTTATCAACGGTCACAATGCCATCGACGACGGTAAATCTCGCGAGTTCCAGCCGTTTGTTGAAGCCAACTGGATCCACAACACGCAGACAACCAGCGTGAAAATGGACGATGTGAGCAACGATATGCGCGGCACCAAAAACATCGGCGAGCTGAAAGTCGGCGTTGAGGGTCAAATTACTCCGCGTCTCAACGTATGGAGCAATGTGGCCCAACAGGTCGGCGATAAAGGCTACAGCGATACCCGCGGTATGCTCGGCGTGAAATATAACTTCTAATGTAATGCTGTAATGTAAAAGCCGCTGATTAACCTATCGGCGGCTTTTTTACGTATTGAAGATGGTGGTTATTGCAGTTGTTCGGTAAAACCGAACAACTGCAAATGAAAGGCCGCAACGTTGTTTTTAGCTGTGTGCAGTTCGTAGGCCGGCGTAAAGTCTGAAGGAATGAGTTTAGGGAATTGGCTCAAAACCCTGGGACGAAAGGCGTTGGTGAGGTTGGATACTGAGCCTGAAGAGAAGAGGTGAGTGGATTAATGCTCCTGCCTTCCGGGAATATTTATAATTTCCATTTTTAAAGCATTTTCTCCTGAGAATATTGCAGCTAACCCCTGTCTAATCTTTAATTGATCGTTTTCTATTGCCCCGTGGGCCACAGGTGAGTATATAGCTGTTTGTAATTGAACTCGCTCAAAATCATAGCCAATATCTTTTGCTATCTCTGAAAGCAAGTCCAGAAAAAGATTGTTGCTTGTTTGGTTCCATATGGCACCTAATGTATTATCATTATCTGGATAAGATGTATTCAAATGTGCAAAATAAAGCTTCCATGAGGATAAGACATTGCTCTCAGAGGCGCTTCTCTTGGCCTTTCCTCTTTTTATTTTTCCATAAAATGCTAAGTCAATCATATTTAATGCACGAACATGCTCACTGGACAACCTTGCATTCTGAGATCTGGTAGCCATAAGCTGTTTGAATATATCAATTTTCAATGATTTTTTTTGGTAATATCTTTCTATAAATTTCTGTGTCTGAATGGCTAATAATGGACTAATTACTGTAGCTGCAATAGCCATTATCGTAAGGGCTGTACTCATATGAGATTCTCGATAAAAATAAATGGAATTAGAGATTTTGGGCGAGAATTATAAAAGCATATATATGGTGAGAGGATAGGGCAAATGGCTGGGATGATATAAGCATTTTGGCGGAAGATCACAGGAGTCGAACCTGCCCGGGACCGCTGGCGGCCCCAACTGGATTTGAAGTCCAGCCACCTCACCGGAGATGACGATCTTCCGCGCCTCGATTGCTACATGGAGGCGGGGCGCATTATAGCTACTTCCAAACGTTTCCACACCCCCTCACTCACTTTTTTAACTTCCGTTTCACGTTACCATGACCCGTTTCAAATAAATCCCTACGAAATCCATAAGTTACAGTGATGATTATTTTTTGACGCTACCCCGATCACAGAAAACAAGAATCGTAATTTGATAACGAGATATCGGAATACCCGCGCCCACAGGGATGGTTTACAAAAGCTGTAACCGGTACCAGCGCGTGAGAAAGTGCAAACAAGGATGCGTAATGAAAAGTGAGATTCTGTCTGTTAAAGAGAAAATCGGCTACGGCATGGGCGATGCCGCCAGTCATATTATCTTCGACAACGTCATGTTATATATGATGTTTTTCTATACCGATATTTTTGGTATTCCTGCCGGATTTGTCGGCACCATGTTTCTGCTGGCCCGCGCGCTGGATGCTATCTCAGACCCTTGCATGGGGCTACTGGCCGACCGTACCCGGTCGCGCTGGGGGAAATTCCGTCCGTGGGTGCTGTTTGGCGCTCTGCCGTTTGGTCTGGTCTGTGTGCTCGCTTACAGTACGCCAGACCTCAGCCTGCACGGCAAAATGATTTATGCCGCCATCACCTACACGCTGCTGACCCTGCTTTATACCGTGGTGAATATTCCCTACTGCGCGCTGGGCGGTGTTATCACCAATGACCCGACGCAGCGCATCTCCCTGCAATCATGGCGCTTCGTGCTGGCGACGGCGGGCGGCATGCTCTCCACCGTACTGATGATGCCGCTGGTGAATCTGATTGGCGGCGAAGATAAAGCGCTGGGCTTCCAGGGCGGGATTGCCGTGCTCTCGGTAGTGGCGTTCCTGATGCTGGCGTTTTGCTTCTTCACAACCAAAGAACGTGTGCAAGCGCCGCCGAGCAGCACCTCAATGCGTGAAGACCTGCGCGACATCTGGCAAAACGACCAGTGGCGCATTGTCGGCCTGCTGACCATCCTCAACATCCTGGCCGTCTGTGTTCGCGGCGGGGCGATGATGTATTACGTCACCTGGATCCTGGGCACGCCGGAAGTGTTTGTCGCCTTCCTCACCACTTATTGCGTCGGCAACCTGATCGGCTCTGCGCTGGCAAAACCGCTGACCGACTGGCGATGCAAAGTCAGCGTCTTCTGGTGGACGAACGCCCTGCTGGCGGTCGTCAGTCTGGCGATGTTCTTCGTGCCGATGCACGCCAACATCACCATGTTCGTCTTCATCTTCGTGATTGGTGTACTGCATCAGCTCGTGACGCCCATCCAGTGGGTAATGATGTCCGACACCGTTGATTACGGCGAGTGGTGCAACGGAAAACGTCTGACGGGGATCAGCTTTGCGGGCACGCTGTTCGTGCTCAAGCTGGGTCTGGCGCTCGGTGGGGCGATGATCGGCTGGATGCTGGCGGGCGGCGGTTACGATGCCGCAGCGAAAACCCAGAACAGCGCCACCATCAGCATCATTATCGCATTGTTCACGATTGTCCCGGCTATTTGTTACCTGCTGAGTGCCGTGATCGCCAAACGCTTCTATACCCTGAAAACGCCGTATCTGACGGAAATTATGAGCCAGTTGGCTCAGGGCGCGCGCCGCAATCAGCAGGATTTTACGACGAAAGAATTACAGAACTAAGGAACTGACGATGAAAATTAGCGATGGTAACTGGCTGACGCAACCTGGCCTGAATTTAACTCACCCGATTCAGGTATTCGAGGTCGAACAGCAGGGTAACGAGATGATCGTCTACGTTGCGCCGCGTGACGTGCGTGAACGTACCTGGCAACTGGATACCCCACTCTTCACCCTACGCTTTTTCTCGCCGCAGGAAGGCGTGGTTGGCGTGCGTATGGAACACTTCCAGGGCGCGCTGGATAACGGTCCGCACTACCCGTTGAACGTGCGGCAGGACGTCAACGTCGAGATGCAAAACACCGCTGAATTTGCCGAACTGAAGAGCGGTAATTTGAGCGTGCGGGTCACCAAAGGTGAGTTCTGGTCGCTGGATTTCCTGCGTAACGGGGCACGTATTACCGGCAGCCAGTTGAAAAATAACGGCTATGTCCAGGATACCCACAGCGGGAAAAACTATATGTTTGAGCGCCTGGATCTGGGCGTTGGGGAAACGGTGTACGGGCTGGGGGAGCGCTTTACCGCGTTGGTACGTAACGGCCAGACGGTGGAAACCTGGAACCGCGATGGCGGCACCAGTACCGAGCAGTCTTACAAGAACATCCCGTTTTATCTCACCAACCGCGGCTACGGCGTGCTGGTGAACCATCCGCAATGCGTGTCGTTTGAAATCGGCTCTGAGAAAGTGTCGAAAGTGCAGTTCAGCGTTGAAAGCGAGTATCTGGAGTATTTCGTCATCGACGGCCCAACGCCGAAAGCGGTGCTGGATCGCTATACCCGCTTTACCGGTCGTCCGGCGCTGCCGCCCGCCTGGTCGTTCGGCCTGTGGCTGACCACGTCGTTCACCACCAATTATGATGAAGCGACGGTGAACAGCTTTATCGACGGCATGGCCAAGCGCAATTTGCCGCTGCACGTCTTTCACTTCGACTGTTTCTGGATGAAAGCCTTCCAGTGGTGCGACTTTGAGTGGGATCCGGCGACTTTCCCGGACCCGGAAGGCATGATCCGTCGCCTGAAGGAGAAAGGGCTGAAGGTCTGCGTCTGGATAAACCCCTATATCGGTCAGAAATCCCCGCTGTTCAATGAATTGAAAGAGAAAGGGTATCTGCTCAAACGTCCGGACGGTTCCCTGTGGCAATGGGATAAATGGCAGCCGGGTCTGGCGATTTATGACTTTACCAATCCGCAAGCCTGCGAGTGGTATGCCAACAAGCTGAAAGATCTGGTGGATATCGGCGTTGACTGCTTCAAAACTGACTTTGGCGAACGCATTCCCACCGACGTGCAGTGGTTTGGCGGTGCCGATCCGCAGAAAATGCACAACCATTATGCCTACATCTACAACGAACTGGTGTGGAACGTGCTGAAAGAAACCGTCGGTGAAGAAGAGGCTGTGCTATTCGCCCGTTCGGCCTCCGTGGGCGCGCAGCAGTTTCCGGTGCACTGGGGCGGCGACTGCTACGCCAACTATGAATCGATGGCCGAAAGCCTGCGCGGTGGGTTGTCTATCGGTCTGTCCGGCTTTGGCTTCTGGAGCCACGATATTGGCGGCTTTGAGAATACCGCCCCGGCGCACGTCTACAAGCGCTGGTGTGCGTTCGGGCTGCTCTCCAGCCACAGCCGCCTGCACGGCAGTAAATCCTACCGTGTGCCGTGGGCGTACGATGACGAATCCTGCGATGTGGTGCGCTACTTCACCGAACAGAAATGCCGTATGATGCCGTACCTGTATCGCGAAGCGGCACGCGCCAATGAGCAAGGCACGCCGATGATGCGCGCAATGATGCTGGAGTTCCCGGACGATCCGGCGTGTGATTATCTCGATCGCCAGTACATGCTGGGCGATAGCGTGATGGTTGCGCCGGTGTTTAGCGAGGCAGGAGATGTGCAGTTCTACCTGCCGGAAGGACGCTGGACGCATCTGTGGCATAACGACGAGGTGGCGGGCAGCCGTTGGCATAAACAGAGGCATGACTTCCTGAGTCTGCCGGTGTATGTGCGCGACAACACCCTGCTGGCGCTGGGGCGCAATAATCAGAAGCCGGACTACGCCTGGCACGAAGGGACCGCCTTCCAGCTGTTCCATCTGCAGGAGGGCCGGGAAGCGATTTGTGAAGTCCCGGCGGCTGACGGTTCGGTTATCTTCACGCTGAAGGCGACGCGTGCGGGTAATACCATCACCGTGCAAGGGAGTGGCGAAGCGCGTAACTGGACGCTGTGCCTGCGTAATATTGCGCAGATCAGCGGCGTGAAGGGCGGTTCATCTGCGGGCAGTGAGCAGGGCGTAGTGGTAACGCCTGAAGGTGATACTCTGACGATTACCCTGTAAATTCAGTCTACGTGGTGCCGGATGTGTTTTATCCGGCCCACGCTGCGAGCAGCGTTCCAGATCTGAAAATCAAAAACATCCTGATTTAAAATTTTATATCTCCATATTTGCGAGCGTTATCACTCTAATTCCCGCGAAAAATGTGATCTGCGCCGTAAATATCTCACTATTTCCCCTTTTTGTCTTATTTCTGTCCGGAATACAGGACACGATTTAGTATTGTTGGCGCATCGTAGTCCTCTTATATTTATCATCACGGAATACACGTGGAGCATAAATGCTTCTTTATAACCTAAATAATTCGAGTTGCAGGAAGGCGGCAACGCAGCGAATCCCCTGAGCGTACATAAGTACGTGACTGGGGTGAGCCAGAAAAGCCAACGCACATGCAGCTTGAAGTATGACGGGTATAGATATTTAATCTGGTATGTAATAAGGGTAAATAATGCAAATGATTACCTCGCGACAAAACAGATTATTAAAATTTCTTCTGTCCCGGAAGGAATATGTCACACTGCTGAAAATTGCCGAATATTTATCTGTTTCAGAGAAAACAGTCCAGCGCGATCTACGGCTACTGGAATCATGGTTAGCGGAATGGAAAATAACCATTGATAAACGTACCGGTGCGGGCGTGATATTAATTGCCGATAATATTACCGATCTTTTATATCTGGATCAGTTATTAGGGGCGGAGGGTGAAGATGCTGACGGCATGATGAATAATTCACGACGAGTCAAAATAGCCTCCCAACTATTAAGTGAAACGCCACATGAAACGTCGATCAGCAAATTATCCGAACGCTATTTCATTAGTAGCGCATCGATTGTTAACGATCTGAAAGTGATTGAGTCCTGGATCACTCCGCTGGGCCTGTCGCTGATTCGCAGCCAAAGCGGTACGCACATCGAAGGCAGTGAGAGCGGCGTGCGTCAGGCGATGGCGTCGCTGATTAACGGTGTGATTAACCATAATGAACCTGGTAACGTGGTTTATTCACGCCTTGACCCGGGCAGTTACAAAGCGTTAGTGCATTACTTTGGCGAAGAAGATGTTTTATTTGTCCAGACGTTGTTGCAGGAAATGGAAAACGATCTGTGCTGGTCGCTGGGTGAGCCTTATTACGTCAATATCTTTACTCATATTCTGATCATGATGTACCGCATCACGCGGGGCAACGCGCTTGCGAGAAAAGAAGAAAACATCACTTTATGTGACGAGAACATTTTTTCCATTGCCAGCCGTATGATTCAGCATATCGAAAAACGTATTGCCCATCCGCTACCGGAAGACGAAGTCTGGTTTATTTATCAATACATTATCTCCTCCGGTGTAGTGATTGAGGAACATAACGATGTGAGCGTGATTGGCCATATGCACTCCAGCGACGAAGCACGCTTAATTACCCAGCGGCTGATTGCCACCTTCGCCGAAATGGTTGACAGCGATCTTAGCCAGGACACTGCACTGTACGACGGATTGCTGATCCACATTAAGCCGCTGATTAACCGCCTGAACTACCAGATCCGTATTCGTAATCCCCTGCTGGAGGACATTAAAGGCGAGTTACAGGATGTCTGGCGTCTGACTCAGTGTGCGGTAAATCGGGTGTTTAGCGGCTGGGGCGAGCGGGCCGTGTCGGAAGATGAGGTGGGATATTTAACCGTACATTTTCAGGCCGCAATGGAGCGGCAGATAGCAAGAAAGCGCGTGCTGCTGGTCTGCTCAACCGGTATCGGCACCTCTCACTTACTCAAAAGCCGCATTTTGCGCGCCTTTCCGGACTGGACCATCGTTGGCGTGGTGTCGGCAGGCAGCCTGCCCTCCGTACTGACGGACGATATTGAACTGGTGGTATCGACGATCAATTTACCTGCCGTTGCCATCCCGGTCGTGTATGTCACTGCCTTCTTCAATGATGCGGATATTAAGCGGGTAACAGAAACGGTTATTACGGAAAAATTACATCGGGCGACGTCGCTGGTCGTTGCAAATTAATGTCTGAACTCCATGAGGTAAGATTGATGGACATCACGAAAATACTCAATACAAATCGCGTTATTTTGGACATGAAGGCCACAAACAAAACGGAGGCTATTGAGGAACTGACGGATATTCTGCAAAAAGATGGGGCAATTAGCTGTCGGGAAACATTTATTCAGGATGTCTGGCTGCGTGAATCAGAAGGTTCGACCGGCTTCGAAAATCATATTGCGATCCCGCACGGGAAATCTTCGGCGGTGGTTAATACTACGCTGGCGATTGGTCGTACCCGCCAGGACATTCCCTGGGAAACCCTGGATGGCAGCAACGTGCGCTGCATCATTCTGTTTGCCGTACGCCTTGAAGATCAAAACACCACCCATATTCGTCTGCTTTCGCAGGTTGCCGGCGCGTTGGCGGATGACGATATTATTGAACAACTGTTAGTCGAAAGCAGTCCACAGAAAATTATTGAGCTTTTTAGCCAATATGCTGAATCCAATGTTTACTAAATAAAAAAGTGGAGCATGTTATGAATATTGTTTGTGTCGCCGCCTGTACGGCGGGTATTGCGCACACCTATATTGCTCGTGAAAAGTTAATTAAAGGTGCTAAAGCGCTTGGCCATAATATAAGAGTAGAAACCCAGGGGACCATTGGCACGGAGAACGAACTGCTGGCAGAGGATATTTCTGCGGCTGATGTTGTGATTCTTGCTGTCGATGTAAAAATAAAAGGGGAGGAGCGCTTTTCAAATAAACGCATTGTGCGAGTGAAAACCGAAATCGTCATAAAATCGCCGATTCAGTTTCTTGAAAAGGTCGAAAAATCATTAGTTAATACTAACCAGTAGCGATCCTCATTCTGGAGGGATTTCACATGAGTGAAAATAAAATTCCGCTATCTCAGGAAATAAAAAGACATTTATTAACGGGAATTTCGTGGATGATCCCGTTAATTGTTGCCGCCGGGATCTGTATTGCTCTCGGGCAAATACTTGGCGGCACTAACGTGGGTGAAAAAACAGGCACCATACCCTGGATGCTCAACCAGATTGGCGGCTGGGGAATGGGGTTAATCGTACCGCTGATTAGCGCGGCGATTGCGTACTCCATTGCCGATCGTCCCGGATTCGCGCCGGGCCTGATTGTCGGCTTTGTCTGCGGAGAAATTCATACCGGTTTTATCGGCGGGATGCTGGGCGGGTTTCTGGTCGGTTATACCGTCCTGCTGCTCAAACGCTATATCCGTTTGCCACAGTCGATGCAGGGGTTGATGCCCATCATGGTGTTGCCGGTACTGAGTACCGTTATTGGCGGCCTGTTGATGATGACGCTGATTGGCAAGCCGATAGCCTGGCTGCAGGACGCGCTAATTCATCTGCTGGAGTCCATGCAGGGCGGATCCCGCTTTCTGATGGGCGCTATCCTCGGCGCAATGGCGACATTCGACTTTGGCGGCCCGGTGAATAAAACCATGTCGCTGTTTGCTGACGGCATGCTGGTCAGCGGTGTGTACGGTCCGGAAGCGGTGAAGTTTGTCGGTTCGATGATCCCTCCGTTTGGCATTACGCTCTCTTTCCTGCTGACGCGTCACAAATACACCCGTGCGGAGCGCGAGGCGCTGAAAGCGGCATTCCCGATGGGGATCTGCATGATAACCGAAGGGGTTATTCCGATTGCGGCGCGCGACCTGCTGCGCGTGGTGGGGTCCTGCGTGGTAGCTTCGGCGATAGCGGGCGGCTTGATAATGGTATGGGGCGTCGAAAGCCCGGTACCGCACGGCGGCATGTTCGTGGTCCCACTCTTTACGCATCCGCTGCTGTTTTGCCTGGCGCTGGGGATTGGCACGGTGATTTGCGGCGTCATGCTGTCGCTGTGGAAGAAACCGGTGACCGAGCGTGACGAAGAGTTTGATGAACTTAGCGATCAAAAGCTGAAAGACGAAGAGATCACCTTCACCCTGGAATAACCGGAGGCCGTATGTTTGCCGATATGAAAAGCATGGTGACGAAAGCCTGGCGCGAGCAGTACGCGCTGCTGGCTATCAACTGTATGAACCTGGAAAGCGCCCGTGCAGCGGTACGGGTGGCTGAGAAACACCGTGCGCCCATCATTCTGAATCTGTATCAGGGACACCTGGACCATTTTCCGGCTCCGATAGCGGTAGCGGTGGTCAAAACGCTGGCAGAGGAAGCCTCGGTACCGATCGCGCTGGCGCTGGATCATGGAAAGGATCCTGTACGCATTCGCCAGGCTTTTCGCGCCGGATTCAGCGGGTTAATGATCGACGCCTCCGCCTTTGCCCTGGAGGAGAATATTCGCCAGACCCGGGCGGTGGTTGATCTCGCTGCCAGCGTGCAACTGTGTGTAGAGGGTGAGCTGGGCCATCTGGCCGATGCCCCACGTTATGATTATGCGACTAACGCGGATTTGATGACCCAGGCCGCTGACGTGGAACCCTTTATCCAACAGACCGGGATCGATTTACTGGCGGTATCGGTTGGCACGGCGCACGGCATGTACGCGCCGGGCGTCACGCCAGCTATTGATTTTCAACGGCTGGAGGAAATTGCCCGGTTATCAACGGTGCCGCTGGCGCTGCATGGTGGTAGCGGGACGCCGTTTGACCAGCTACAGCGCTGCCCGACGTTTGGCGTTGCCAAGATAAACGTTGGCGCGGCGGTTTTCGAAGCCGGAAAGGCAGCGCTACTACATACCCTGTGTCGCGACACATCCGGTGAACTCGTTGATGTCCTGGCCCTGATGGAGCAGGCCTGCGAGGAAGCCATTATTCCGTACCTGCAGGCCAGCGGCGCTATCGGCAAAGCCTGATTCATTTTCTGTAACGCCTTCTATGCCTCTGCGATGACGCACTGGCAGGGCTTTCTACACCCTGAAACTGGAGAATTAACATGTTAGTTTCGATGAAAGAATTACTGCAACCTACCCGTCAGCACGGTTTTGCCATCGGCGCATTCAACGTGGCGGACAGCTGCTTTGTACGTGCCGTAGTGGAAGAAGCGGAAGCGACCAATACCCCGGCGATTATCTCCATTCACCCCAGCGAACATGATTTTGTCGGCGATGCGTTTTTTAGCTACGTGCGCGATATCACCCTGCGCAGCCCGGTTCCTTTTACTCTGCATCTGGACCACGGCGCTTCGGTTGAGCATGTCCTGCGGGCAATTCAGTGTGGGTTTACCTCGGTGATGATTGATGGCTCGCTGCTGCCGTATGAAGAGAACGTGGCGCTGACCCGAGAAGTGGTCAAACTGGCGCATGCGGTAGGCGTTTCGGTGGAAGGGGAGTTGGGTACGATTGGCCAGACCGGGACGTCAGTGGAAGGCGGCGTGTCGAAGGTTACTTATACCGATCCTGCTCAGGCACAGGATTTTATCGCCCGTACCGGCGCGGACACGCTGGCGGTGGCAATTGGAACTGCGCACGGGATCTACCCGAAAGGGATGCAGCCAGAGCTGCAAATGAACATCCTGCGCGACATCGCCGGGCGTGTGGATATTCCGCTGGTGCTGCATGGCGGTTCCGCGAACCCGGATGCGGAAATTGCCGAATCCGTGACGCTGGGCGTTGGCAAAATCAATATTTCCAGCGACATGAAATACGCCTACTTCCAGAAAGTCCGCGAAATCCTGGCGAAAGAAACCTGGTGGGATCCTAACGTTATTTACCCGGAAGCCATTAGCGCCGCGCGTGACGTCATCCGCCATAAAATGAAACTGTTCGGCTCAACCGGCAAAGCGTCACTTTACTAACGGCATGCAGGCGGGGCGACCCGCCTCTTTCGCAATAAGGAAAAGTGGAATGAAGCGTTCACACATTAATTATGCCGTCGATAAAGCGCATGCCATCGCCGAGACTTTTCGAATCTGTCTGCCTGACTTTGCGTATTTTACCGTCGACGTCTGGCGGCAACAGGATCAAACTCTGTGGCGTGAAGTACTCGATCTCCAGTTGGGATGGGACATTACCGACTTCGGGCGCGGAGATTTTGCGCAAACAGGGCTGACGTTACTGACGTTGCGCAATGGTCTGATGGGGTCAGTCAATTACCCCAAACCGTACGCCGAAAAGATGCTGCAAATTCAGCAGGATCAGCAAACACCATGGCATTTTCATCGCCATAAAATGGAAGATATTGTTAATCGCGGCGGCGGTGATTTGTGTATGCAACTGGCGTGGGCCACGCCTGATGACGGGTATGATGCCCGGCGCATTGTTGAGGTTAGCGTGGATGGTCAGCGGCGTACCGTTGACGCTGGCGAGACGCTGGTATTGAAACCGGGACAAGGAGTGTGTTTGCCGCCGCGATTGTATCACCGCTTTTGGGCGGAGAAAGCGTTCGTGTTGGGCTGGGAAATCTCGATGGTCAATGACGACCTGCATGACAACCATTTCCTTGAGCCGGGCGGTCGCTTCCCGGCGATAGAAGAGGACGAGCCGGTGAAATGGTTGTTATGCAGTGAATATATTCGTTTATAAGCGGGGGTAGGCCCGGTAAGCGAAGCTCTACCGGGCAATAATCACTGCGCAACGGGCGGGGCGGTAATTTCACTCCCGGATACCACGCCCGCTAGCATGGTTTGCGTTACCTGTTGTTTCTCCACATTCACCGCATGTAACTGACCGTTGACCGTAGGCTTGAGCGGTGCATCGGCCTGAAGACCGCCGCTGGCGGTAAGCTGGATGTTACCGTCACCGGAAAGCGGCAGCGCGGGCCATCCCCAATGTTGCAGAATCGTCATTGGCACGCCGCGCCCGTTCAGGCTGACCTGAGTCTGGCGCTGAGGCAACTGCGAAATGATGGCGGTGGCCTCCAGTAGCCCTTTTTCCGTATAGGCGCTCAGTTCGCTGATATTGATGGTGCTGCTGTTCGCGGTCAGCGCCAGCGAAGGACGACGCACGTCGGTGCGGTTAAAGGTGGCTGCAGCGGCGTTGAGGGTGGCGCTTCCGCTCCAGACCCCCCACTGATTGTTCTGTACCAGCCCGAGGTTGGCGCCGTAACCGTCCAGCGCGGTGAGTTGCCAAGGGAAGTCCGGATCGATATCAATCACCAGATTACGGCTGGCGCTGAATTTCTTCAGCGTCAGGCTGTTTAGCCAGGCTGGCAAGGGTTTCATCCAAAGCTGTTTCCAGTTTTCCGGCAGCGTATATTCCAGACCGGCAATAGCGGAATCATCGAGGACCAGCGCTTTGTTGCTGCGCATCCAGCTTCCGGATGTTCTGACCATACCGCCTTCCCAGCGGGTGGTGAACTGGCGCAGAGCAATACCCTGTGGTGAGAACTCGGCGTTCAGGATTGGATCGAAGAAGTGCAGAGAGCCGTAAATAAACTCGCTGGCATTCATCGACAGTTTGCCTTCCTGGGTTTGCCAGTCGTCCTTACTGAAGGTCATGTTGCGCAAGCTCAGGTCGAGATCCGTCACCGCCCAGTCGGGGCCTTGCAAACGGGCATCTGTTACCTCCAGACGACCAATTTGCAGGGAAGGAATCGTGCTTAACGGAGCAAAAAACTCGGCCAGCGATTTGTCGCTTTGCAGCCGGATATCGTTCAGGCGCAGATTCTCCACTACCCAACTACCGTCGGCATTGCGCTGCGCCACGCCGGTTAATGCCCCACGCGCCACGTCTGCGCCAATATTGCTAAGCGTCACCCGGTCATGGTCGATGCTGCCTTCAATCAATACGTTAGTGGTCGGGACATCGTTGAGCGTCAACGAACTGGCGCTGAGCTGAATTTGCGCTTTACTCCCGAGAATTTTACCCGCCTCAGGGCTCCAGGGAATGACGCCGCCGTTAACGCGCTGCGCGCTCAGGGTCCACTCGCTACCGGGGCTGTTAAGGGCCATATCCTGCAACTGCAGGCGATCGGCCTGGAACGGCAGCGGCGCGGTTTGCTGCGACAAATTCAGCGTGCCGTTTTGCAACAAAATGGTGTCGACATGCAGCGGGTCGGTGATTTGGCGGCTGCTCAGTCCAATATCGACCGTTTTGGCGACCAGCGTCGCGGGCTGACCATCCCGGCCAAAGGTGACGTTTTCCAGCAGAATATGGGAAGGGGAAGAAAACCGGTGATCGATGGCATCAAAGGCCAGATGGTAGCTGCTGTTCTCCGAGACCCAGGCGCTGACATGCTCTGCGCCCCAGCGGGTTTGCAGTAGAAAATAAAGGCCAAGGATCGCCACTGCAAGGGCGATCAGCACGTAAAGAAGCAGCTTTCCAATAAATTTCATGGTCTTCCATCCCGCGAAGTGCACATAGTCAAGTTATGCACGATTTAGGCGCAATGCTCAAGGCGGGAATGGTGAAAGAGCGTTACAGCGGCGTTGATTCAGAATCAACGCCGCATTTTGCTTATTGCTTCTCTGGCGGGAATACCAGGTTCAGAACGATAGCGGTGATACCGCCTGCGGCAATGCCGGAAGAGAGCAGGTTTTTCACCCAGTCCGGAGCGAACTGCAAGATCAGCGGCTGCTGGGAAACGCCCAGGCCGACGGCTAGCGACAGGGCGATAATCAGAATCGCACGGCGGTTCAGTGGCTCGCGGGACACGATACGCACGCCGGATGCCGCGATCGTACCGAACATCACCAGCGTTGCGCCGCCGAGTACCGGCTCAGGAATATGCTGTACAAAACCGCTGACCGCCGGGAACAAACCCAGCGCGATCAGCATCAGCGCCACCACAAAACCGACATAGCGACTGGCAACGCCTGTTAATTGAATAACCCCGTTGTTCTGGCCAAAACAGGAGTTAGGGAAGGTGTTGAACACGGCGGAAACAAACGAGTTCAGACCATTCGCCAGCACGCCGCCTTTCAGGCGTTTCATGTACAGCGGACCAGAAACCGGCTGCTCGGAGACGTCGGAGGTGGCCGTAATATCACCGATGGTTTCCAGCGAGGTGATCATAAAGACCAGCATCAGCGGCAGCAGTAAACTCCAGTCGATACCCAGGCCATAATACAGCGGCGTTGGCACCATCAGCAGATCCTGGCTTACCGGCGCGGTATTTTGCGGCAGCATGTCCATAAACCAGGCCAGCAGGTAACCCGCCGCCATTGCAATCACCAGTGACGCAACGCGCAGGTACGGGTTACGCTGGCGGTTAAGCAGAATAATTAGCGCCAGCACGACGCCTGCCAACAGTAAATTCTTCGGTGCGCCAAAGGTGTTGTCGCTCATTGCGGCATAGCCGCCGCCAATCGACGTCAGACCGACCTGAATCAGCGACAGGCCGATAATCATCACCACCACGCCTGAGACCAGCGGGGTAATGATACGACGCGCCAGATGCAGTACGCGTGAAATAACCATCTCAGTGCAGCTGGCCAGCATCAGCGTACCGAACAATGCTGCCATCATGGTTGGGACATCTGCGCCACCGGTTTTTAGCGCTGTACCGCCCATAATCAGTGGCGCAACAAAGTTAAAGCTGGTGCCCTGAATGGATAACAGCCCTGAGCCGACCGGGCCCCAGGCTTTGATCTGAATGATAGAAGCTACGCCGGAAGCGAACAGCGACATACTGATAATGTGTTGAGTATCCTGAGCCGGTAAGCCGAGCGCCTGGCAAATTAACAGAGCAGGGGTGATTACCGCGACGAACATGGCCAGCAGGTGCTGGCAGGCGGCAAACAGGGTCTGGGCTAGTGGGGGGCGATCTTCAAGACGGTAAATCAGTTCACTGTTGTGAGTCTGCGCAACCGGTTGCGCATTTGTTGACTCTACGGCGTTAACGGACATCAGAGGCAATCCCATGGTGGAAAAGCGGTGATTTTATCTGACCAGGGCAGAAATGCAAACGTTTGCTACCAGGTATTCTTAATATTTAAAACGGATAAACAAACATTTTTATATAACTTTTCATGATTTTCTGCTTAAAATCCACCCCGAAAACTCAATAAGAGCTAAAAATCGGTCTGGAATGCATCGTGCGTGATTGTGCTAAACGCACTAATGGAGCTGTAAATGTTTTATCTCGATACGTTATCAACGCTGGTTGCGGCAACCCTTGTATTGCTGCTGGGACGTAAGCTCGTCCAGTCAGTTTCCTTCCTGAAAAAATACACCATTCCCGAACCTGTAGCGGGCGGATTGCTGGTAGCGATTGCGCTGCTGGTACTGAAAAAAAGTATGGGTTGGGAAGTGAACTTCGACATGACCCTGCGCGACCCACTGATGCTGGCCTTCTTCGCCACCATTGGCCTGAACGCCAATATCGCCAGTCTGCGTGCCGGTGGCCGTGTGGTGGGAATCTTTCTGATTGTGGTTGTTGGCCTGCTGCTGATGCAAAACGCCATCGGTATTGGTATGGCGACCCTGCTGGGCCTGGATCCGCTGATGGGGCTGATTGCTGGTTCAATAACCCTCTCTGGCGGACACGGAACCGGGGCCGCATGGAGCAAGCTGTTTATTGAACGTTATGGCTTCACCAATGCAACTGAAGTGGCGATGGCTTGCGCAACGTTTGGCCTGGTTCTGGGCGGATTGATTGGCGGTCCGGTGGCGCGCTATCTGGTCAAACACTCCACCACGCCTGACGGCATGCCTGACGATCAGGCCGTGCCGACCGCGTTTGAAAAGCCGGACGTCGGGCGCATGATCACCTCGTTGGTGCTGATTGAAACCATCGCGCTGATCGCTATCTGTCTGACGGTGGGTAAAATCGTTGCGCAAATGCTGGTGGGAACGGTGCTGGAACTGCCGACCTTCGTTTGCGTGCTTTTTGTTGGCGTGATCCTCAGTAACGGCCTGGCGCTACTGGGCTTTTATCGGGTATTTGAGCGCGCGGTTTCGGTGCTGGGTAACGTCAGTCTGTCGCTTTTCCTGGCGATGGCGCTGATGAGCCTGAAGCTGTGGGAGCTGGCTTCTCTGGCTCTGCCGATGCTGGCAATTCTGGTCGTGCAGACCATTTTCATGGCGCTGTACGCGATATTCGTCACCTGGCGCATGATGGGTAAGAACTACGATGCCGCCGTGCTGGCAGCCGGACATTGCGGTTTTGGCCTCGGCGCGACGCCGACGGCGATTGCCAACATGCAGGCGATTACCGAACGTTTTGGGCCGTCCCATATGGCGTTTTTGGTGGTGCCGATGGTGGGGGCGTTCTTTATCGATATCGTTAACGCGCTGGTGATTAAGCTGTATCTGCTGTTGCCGATTTTCGCGCAATAAAGGCTGTGCGGCGGAGTCACATCCGCCGCCGCTAAGAATCAACTATGCGTTGGAGTAGCGTTCGGTTTCCGGCATCCAGCGCTCGATTAGCGCCACAGCCTGTTGCGGGTAACGTTCATGAATATGGCGGGCAATACGCTGAACTTCCGGGATAATCGCTTGATCACGTAGTAAATCCGCAACTTTGAATTCCGCCGTTCCGGTCTGGCGTGTACCCAACAGCTCGCCGGGGCCGCGAATCTCTAAATCTTTTTGCGCAATGACGAATCCGTCGTTGCTATCTCGCAGAACCTGCAGGCGTTGTTGTGCAGTTTTTGACAGCGGTGATTTATAGAGCAGGACGCAATGGGAGGCCACCGCGCCTCGACCTACGCGACCACGTAGCTGGTGTAACTGCGCCAGGCCCAGGCGCTCCGGGTTTTCAATAATCATCAGGCTGGCATTGGGTACGTCCACGCCCACTTCAATCACCGTGGTGGCAATGAGCAGATGCAATTCTCCCTGTTTAAAAGCAGCCATTACCGACTGCTTCTCGGCAGGCTTCATGCGCCCGTGTACCAGGCCAATATTGAGTTCGGGCAACGCCAGTTTAAGCTCTTCCCACGTCGCTTCAGCCGCCTGAGCTTCTAACAAATCAGACTCTTCAATTAACGTACAGACCCAGTACGCCTGACGCCCTTCGTGGGTGCAGGCGTTGCGCACGCGGTCAATAATATCGCTGCGGCGGGTATCCGGAATGGCTACCGTAGTGACCGGCGTACGCCCCGGAGGCAGTTCGTCAATGACCGACGTGTCGAGATCGGCATAGGCGGTCATCGCCAGCGTGCGCGGGATTGGCGTGGCGGTCATGATTAGCTGGTGCGGGTGAAAACCCTGCTGCTGGCCTTTCTCCCACAGCGCAAGACGCTGATGCACGCCAAAACGGTGCTGCTCATCGATGATAACCAGCGCCAGTCCGTTGAACTGCACCTGCTCCTGGAAAATCGCGTGCGTGCCGACAATCATCTGTACCTGGCCGCTGGCGATGGCTTCCTGCTGTGCCTGGCGCGCTTTGCCTTTCTGCTTACCTGCCAGCCAGCCCACTTCAACGCCCAGAGGCGCGAACCAGTTGCGGAAGTTATTCGCATGCTGTTCAGCCAGCAATTCGGTGGGGGCCATCAGCGCCACCTGCTTACCATGTGCGATAGCCCGCAGCGCGGCCAGAGCCGCAACCAGGGTTTTACCGGAGCCGACATCGCCCTGCACCAGACGCATCATTGGGACATCCAGCGCCATATCGCGTTCGATCTCAGCGGTAACGCGGGCCTGTGCGCCGGTGGGTTTAAACGGTAGCGCCGCCAGCAGTTGGTCTTTCAGCGTATTGTTTGCGCTCAGCGGCTGGGCGTGGAAACGCTGTGCCCCGGCGCGTAGCGCCAGCATGCTGAGGTTATGCGCCAGAAGCTCTTCCAGAATCAGACGTCGCTGCGCCGGATGCTGGCCGGTTTCCAGATCGCTCAATTGCAGTGACGGCGGTGGACGGTGTAGCGTGCGCAGGGCTTCCGGCAGGCTCATCATGCCCTGTAACAACTCTGGCGGCAGCAGTTCGGCAATGGCGCAGGTATCGAGCAGCTCCAGCGCTTGATCGGTCAGTTTGCGCAGCGTGGCCTGCTTCACGCCTTCGGTAGTTGGATACACCGGTGTGAGCGTTTCCTGCAATTCCGGCGTGCTGAGATCGCCCTGCACGCGGTATTCCGGGTGAATCATTTCTGCCCCATATTTCCCGCGTTTGGCTTCACCGTAGGCCAGCACCCGGCGACCGGTCGCAAGGCTGTTTTTCATCGCAGCGCTGAAATTGAAAAAGCGCATGGTGAGAATGCCGGAGCCATCGCTGATCTGACAGGTCATCATCCGGCGGCCACCGAAGGTGATATTACAGTTCAGCACTTCGCCTTCAACGGTGGCATAGACGCCCGGTAGCAATTCGCCAATGGGGTACAGATGGGTACGATCTTCGTAACGCAGA
This sequence comes from Citrobacter sp. Ce119, assembly GCF_030334525.1. Classification (NCBI taxonomy): domain Bacteria; kingdom Pseudomonadati; phylum Pseudomonadota; class Gammaproteobacteria; order Enterobacterales; family Enterobacteriaceae; genus Citrobacter; species Citrobacter sp. Ce119. The sequence goes on along the minus strand of NZ_JAOWDR010000045.1, from coordinate 315,772 downwards.
GGGAGGTGGAGCAGGAGGTCCTGCACGGTGTGCAGGCCAATTTTCGCCAGTTTACTGCTTTGCGCTGCGCCAACGCCGGTCAGAGAGTTGAGTGGGATGGCATCCAGTAAACGGCCTTTCATCGCGTTTATCTCGCAGATTGCATAGTGGCCCACCACGTTGCATCGGCTTCAATTTCGCCCTGCGTGTTGACGTGAGGGTAGGGAAGACCTTTGCGCTTAGCGACATTCGCCAGCACCGGATAACCGCCTTCAAACAGTAAGCGCTGCTGCTCGTCTTGTGGCAGCATGCTGTTTTCTCGTCGGTACATGCCAGCATTTTGCCGCTGGCGCTGCGCTTCGTACAGGATTAGCGCGGAGGCGACAGAAACGTTCAGCGACTGCACCATGCCAGTCATGGGAATGATGATGTCCTGATCAGCCAGATCCAACGCTTCCTGAGTGATGCCGGTTTTCTCCTGGCCCATCAGGATGCAGGTGGGCCGCGTGTAATCAATCTCGCGAAAATCCACGGCGTTATCTGACAGATGAGTAGCCAGAACCTGCATGCCCTGGCTTTTTAAATGTGTGACCGCATCGCCAATGGTAAGGTGAGTTTTCACCTGCACCCAACTGTTGCTGCCTGCGGCAGAAGAGGCCATGGTGCGCATACGGCTACCCGGCCAGACGGCGTGGACTTCATGCACGCCGACCGCATCTGCAGTACGAATGATCGCAGAAACGTTATGAGGTTTGTGGACCTGCTCCATGCAGACGGTCAGGTCGGGCTGCCGGCGCGCGAGCATCTCGCGGATACGTGCATAGCGCTGTTCATTCATAAGACTAGTTTCGGTTTCGGGTGACTTTTATCACGTCCGGCATGACGCGAATTTTGCGCATGATATTCGCCAGGTGCACGCGATCGCGAGCGGTCAGGCGAATAAAGGCGCTATAGACGCGGCCATCTTTCTCTTCCGTATTCAGACTTTGAATGTTGGAGGTGGTCGTGTTGATTGCCGCCGTCAGGTTCGCCAGAGCACCCTGGTGGTTAAACATATCCACCTTAATCTCTGTAATGAACTCCTGCTCCGTCTCTTTATCCCATTCCACCGCCATAAACTTCTCTGGCTCTTTCTGGTAGCCACGAATATTACGGCAGGATTCATGGTGAATCACCAGACCTTTACCCGGACTGACGTGGGCAATGATTGGATCGCCTGGAATCGGACGACAGCATTTCGCAAAGGTGATCAGCACGCCGTCTGCGCCTTTGATCGGCAGATGACCGTGACCAGATTGCGCCGGCACATTTGTTGTTGCTTCGCCCTGCTGAAGGTTTTTCGCTACCACCACGCTCATGGCGTTACCCAGACCGATTTCTGCGAGCAGATCGTCAAGCGTGGCGAGCTTCATACGCTCAAGCTCACGCTGGATGCTCTCTGGTGGGATCTCAGCCAGTTTACGGCTACCGCCCAGGGCATGGTTGAGCAGTCGACGACCCAGACTAACGGAATCATCGCGCTTGAGGTTTTTCAGCAGTTGGCGAATTTTGGCGCGCGCTTTCGAACTGACGACGAAGTTGAGCCATGCGGCGTTCGGACGTGCGCCCGGCGCGGTAATAATCTCAACGGTCTGGCCGCTAAAGAGCGGTTGTGAAAGCGGGTAAGGCTGTCTGTCGACGCGTGCGCCAACGCAGGCGTGGCCGATATCGGTATGCACGGCGTAGGCAAAGTCGACAGGCGTTGCACCGGCAGGCAGTTCGACAATGCGCCCTTCCGGTGTGAAAACATAAATCTCATCCGGGAAGAGATCAGATTTAACGCTTTCAATAAATTCAAACGAGCTACCGGCGCTCTGCTGCAGTTCCAGCAGGCTTTGCATCCAGCGCTGAGCGCGGATTTGCGCAGTGGTGCTGCTTTCGCCGCCGTGCTCTTTGTAAGCCCAGTGCGCTGCAACCCCCATCTCTGCCATCTGGTCCATGTCTTCAGTACGAATCTGTACTTCTACCGGGACACCGTGTGGGCCGATCATTGAGGTGTGCAAAGACTGATATCCGTTAGCTTTCGGAATGGCGATATAGTCTTTCACGCGACCAGGACGTGGTTTGTACAGGCTGTGCATCTGGCCGAGTACGCGATAGCAGGTATCGGAATCATGAACGATAACGCGAAACGCGTAGATGTCCATGATGGAGTGAAAACGCTGCTCTTTGAGCACCATTTTGCAGTAGATCGAGTACAGGTGCTTCTCACGCCCGCTTACGCGACACGGAATGCCTGCCTCTTGCAAACGCCCTTCGATTTCCGAGAGGATTTTTTGGATCATCTCTTTACGATTGCCGCGAGCGGCTTTAACCACTTCTTTAATCACGCGATAGCGGTTTGGGTACAACGCTTCAAAACCCAGCTCTTCCAGCTCGGTTTTAATGTGATGAATACCTAAACGGTGCGCCAGCGGACTATAGATTTCGAGGGTTTCACGGGCGATGCGGCGACGTTTGTCCGGGCGTAATGAGCCCAGCGTGCGCATGTTGTGGGTACGGTCAGCAAGTTTGATGAGAATGACGCGGATATCCTGCACCATCGCCATAATCATCTTGCGAAAGTTTTCAGCTTGCGCCTCTTTCTTATCGCGAAACTTAAGCTTATCAAGCTTCGATACCCCTTCTACCAGTTCTGCAACGCTTTTACCAAAAAGCTGTTCCATATCCTGGTAGGTGGCTGGAGTATCTTCAATCACGTCATGCAGCAGCGCAGCCATCAGCGTTTCGTAGTCGAGTTTCATCTCGGCCAGAATGCAGGCTACCGCTACCGGGTGCGTGATATAGGGTTCACCGCTTGAACGTGTCTGGCCCTCGTGAGCGTCACGTGCAACGAGATACGCCTGCCGAAGACGCTTAATCTGGTCTTCCGGCAGGTAGTTTTGAATCAGTTGATTCAGGCTTTCAAACAGATACAAGGGCGACCCGCTTTGTGATTAACGACGACCTTCAGCAATAGCGGTAACGGCTTGTAATTCAGCGGCTTCCTGCTCTTGCTGTTCCTGGCGCTCACGCACGTCGAGGATCTGGTTGTTGATCAGACCTTCTTCGATTTCGCGCAGCGCGATAACGGTAGTTTTATCGTTTTCTTCCGGTACGAGCGGATCCTTTCCGCCTACCTGCATCTGACGAGCGCGACGCGCGGCGACCAGTACCAGGTCAAAACGGTTACCAATTTTCTCTACAGCGTCCTGAACAGTTACGCGTGCCATACTTAAAATGCTCCACAGGTGAAGAAATGACTGGGCATGATACTGAATGTGGGTTCAGTCTGCCAACAGTTTGCTGATTAAAGCGTCATGACGCTGCTTTTGGCGGCTCATGCGCAGACGTTCGGCGCGAATGATAGTTTTCAAATCGCCCAGGGCGGTATCGAAGTCATCATTCACAATAAGATAATCATATTCGGCGTAATGGCTCATTTCTGCAACAGCTTGCGCCATACGTTTTGCGATCACGTCTTCGCTATCCTGACCGCGACCACGCAGACGGCGGTCCAGCTCAATCTTAGATGGCGGCAAAATAAAAATACTGCGCGCATGCGGCATTTTTTGACGAATTTGCTGCGCACCTTGCCAGTCGATATCTAAAAAGACGTCTACGCCGGATGCCAATACTTGCTCAATGGTCTCACGCGAGGTGCCGTAGTAATTACCGAAAACCTCAGCGTGTTCCAGAAACGCGTCTCTGCCAATCATGGTTCTGAATTCGTCATGGTTCACAAAGAAATAGTGTTCACCGTGCACTTCCCCCGGGCGCGGCGCGCGCGTGGTGTGCGAAACAGAAACCTGGGTGTCATACAACGGTTGGGTCTTTAATAAAGCCTGAATCAGGCTGGATTTACCCGCGCCACTGGGGGCAGAAACAATATAAAGCGTGCCTTGAGCCATGAGTATCTTAATGTATGTGATTGTCGAAAGAGAGCCTACATACGGGCTTATTATACACGTAGCCGCTATGTGACGTAGCCCTTGTCACACTTTTTGCGCATGTTTATTGCGTTTTGCGTACCAGTTTCCTGTTTTATCCGCGATTTGCAGCAATTTGTGCAAATGTCAGGAATGGTGCTCGCAGGATGATTTTTTGCCGCTCTGTTTCCCTTTTACTTCGCGCTATATCTGCCGGGAAATGCAGTGTTCAGCGGAGGTAACATGGGATTATGGAAAGGCATAGGGCTGGTTTTGCTAATGGGATGTCTACCCGCATGGGCGGTATGCCCAGTCTGGTCTCCTGCCAGGGCAAACGAAGAAATTTCTCGACTACAGCAGCAGATCACACAGTGGAATGACAGTTACTGGAAACAGGGTGAAAGTGCCGTAGACGACGGCGTTTATGACCAGCTCAATGCGCAACTCATCCAATGGCAGCGCTGTTTTGGCGATGAAGCCCCACCAGATCTGTCTGCGCCCCCAATAAGTGGCACCGTCCCGCATCCAGTTCCCCACACGGGAGTCCGTAAACTTGCCGATAAGCAAGCGCTACAGCAATGGATGCACACTCGCAGCGATCTCTGGGTACAGCCAAAGGTGGACGGCGTGGCGGTCACGCTGGTCTATCGCAACGGCAATCTGATACAGGCGATTAGCCGTGGTAACGGCCTGAAAGGCGAAGACTGGACGCAAAAGGTTCTTCAGATCCCTTCCGTGCCACGCACCACCACAGGACAGCTCGCTAACAGTACGTTGCAGGGGGAGATATTTTTACAGCAGCAGGGGCATATCCAGCAACAGAAAGGCGGAATGAACGCCCGCTCAAAGGTTGCTGGAATGATGATGCGCCAGAGCAACCCGGAAATATTACGCTCGCTGGATATTTTTATCTGGGCCTGGCCTGATGGTCCGGCGCTCATGTCTGAAAGACTGGAGCAACTCACGGCTGCCGGGTTCAGTTACACGCAACGCTATACTCAGGCTGTGAAAAATGCGGATGACGTCGAAAAGTCGCGCGCCAGGTGGTGGAGTTCAGCATTACCCTTTGTGACGGATGGCGTAGTGGTGCGAACGGCAAAAGAGCCACGGGCACAGTATTGGCTACCCGGGCAAGGTGACTGGCTGGCGGCGTGGAAATATCCTCCTGTGGCAAGGGTATCTGAGGTAACGGGTATTCAGTTCTCCGTTGGCAAAAGCGGGAAAATTGCGGTGGTGGCATTGCTGACCCCCGTCATGCTGGATGATAAGCGGGTGCAGCGCGTCAATATTGGCTCTGTACGACGCTGGAATGAATGGGATATCGCGCCAGGCGATCAGATTCTGATAAGCCTCGCTGGACAAGGGATCCCCCGTATAGATGAGGTGGTCTGGCGCAGTACCCAGCGTATTAAGCCGGTGCCACCTGAGGGGCGCTTCAATTCATTAACCTGTTTTTATGCCACAGCGGAGTGCCAGGAACAATTTGTTGCCAGACTGGTCTGGCTGGGCGGTAAAGAAGTGCTGGGGCTGGAGGGTATCGGCGAGGCGGGATGGCGGGAGCTCCATCAGGCGTATCGTTTTGAACATATCTTTTCCTGGCTAGGATTAACCCAGGCGCAGCTACAGTCCACCTTCGGCGTGAACAAAGGGGAGAAGTTGTGGCATCAGTTCAACCTGTCGCGCCATCTCCCGTTCACGCGCTGGGTGATTGCCATGGGAATACCGTTAACACAGGCAACGCTGAATGCCAGTCGGGATGGTTCGTGGCAGCAGTTACAGGCGCGCAGCGAACAAAGCTGGCGGCAGTTGCCTTTCATGGGGGAGCGGCGGGCACGCCAGGTGATGCAGTGGCTGGAGAATAGAGAGATCATTGCGCTGAGCAACTGGTTAGCTGCTCAGCGGATCGCGGGCTTTATGCCTTAATGGCCTTCATGGCGATAGTAAAATACCGGTAGCCCTAACTTCAGGCGCAGCGCCAGCAGTCGGGCGGTAAAGCCGAAGAGCAGGGTAGAGATAACCACTACATCGTGACTGGAGACATAATGTTGCAGCACGATGTACAGCACGGCAGCGGCAAATGAAACGCCGGCATACAGTTCTTTCTGGAATACTAATGGGATACGTTTGCAGAACATGTCACGTAAAACACCACCAAAGACGCCGGTAGTGACTGCAGCGACTACGGCGATAATCGGCCCATGACCCATATCCAGCGCCACCTGAGCGCCAATAATAGAAAAAACCACCAGGCCCAGCGCATCCAGTACAAGGAATATTTTACGCAGATAGGGCATGACGGGAGCAATAATGGTGGTGAGTACCGCAGCGGTCGCCACGATAATGACGTATTCAGGGTGCTTTACCCAGCCAAGCGGATAGTGGCCGAGAAGAATGTCGCGTACTGAGCCGCCGCCAATGGCGGTCGCGGTAGCAATAATAATGACGCCAAATGTATCCATACGACGACGCCCAGCCGCAAGCGCACCGGTCATGGCTTCGGCAGTAATACCAATTAAATATAAAACGTGTAGCAGCATGTATTCCCCCTGATTTGCTGGGGGCTAAGGTTAACGATTTGTGCGCATTGTCACGATTGAGATTTTCTAAGGTGAAGCGATTTTAATAACTACAGCTAATGCGAATGTGCTAAAAATACGTGGTGACATGCGCTTTGTGTTATTGGTGGTGATAATAAATGATGAGAAAATATAATTCGGAATGAATGGGAAGAATACCAAAGCGAAGGGAAAACACGTAGTCCCGCCGTTTATTGGCGGGCTACGTAGAATGCTGGCTTATTCGATGTTCTGGATCTGCTCGCGCATTTGCTCGATCAATACCTTCAGTTCAATCGCGGAATTCGTCACCTCGGCATTGATAGACTTGGATGCCAGAGTGTTCGACTCACGGTTGAATTCCTGCATCATGAAGTCCAGACGACGGCCAACCGCCTCTTTCTTCTTCAGAATGTTGTAGGTTTCTTTGACGTGGGCTTCCAGACGATCTAACTCTTCTGCCACATCGATGCGCTGCGCCATCAGCACCAGCTCTTGCTCAAGGCGGTTATTTTCCAGTTGCACCTGGGCGTCTTCCAGTTTGGCTACCAGACGCTCGCGCTGCCATTGCAGGATTTCCGGCATATGTGCACGTACTTTCGTAACTTCAGCGCTGACGCCTTCCAGACGCTGCTCGATCAGCGCTTTCAGCGCCTGACCTTCGGTTTCACGCGCGACGATGAAGTCATCCAGCGTACCGTCAAGCGCAGCGAGGATTTCGGCGGCAATGGCGTCCAGATCTTGCTCCTGGGCAGCCATTACGCCTGGCCAGCGCAGGATATCAACCGGGTTAATTTCACCTTCATCACTCTGCATTTTGACCCAGTTAGCTGCACTCACGAGCTGTTTAGCGAGCTTTTCATTCAGAATCAGCTCGCCCTGGGCGCTGGCATCGGGCTCAAAACGCAGCGTACACTCGACTTTACCGCGCGTCAGACGTGTGCGGATGCGCTCGCGAACAACGGGTTCAAGGCTACGGAACTGCTCCGGCAGGCGAAAATAAGTTTCCAGATAACGCTGGTTTACCGAGCGCATTTCCCAGGTTGCGCTACCCCATTCACCCTTGATTTCACGCCGGGCGTAGGCGGTCATGCTGCGGATCATAGACGTTCCTGTTTTTAAAGATGAGATGGGAGGATTATAGCCATCCACGTCTTGTCAGGATAGGAATAACAGTCGGAAGTCCGTATAATGCGCAGCCACATTCGTTTCAAGCCGGAGAATTTATCATGCGTCCAGCAGGTCGTAGTGCCAATCAGGTGCGTCCCGTCACCCTGACCCGTAATTATACAAAACACGCTGAAGGCTCCGTGCTGGTCGAATTTGGTGATACCAAAGTGCTGTGTACCGCCTCGATTGATGAAGGCGTACCGCGTTTTCTGAAAGGACAGGGCCAGGGCTGGATCACCGCAGAATATGGCATGCTGCCACGCGCCACGCACACCCGTAACGCCCGTGAAGCGGCGAAAGGTAAGCAGGGCGGTCGTACCATGGAAATCCAGCGTCTGATCGCGCGTGCGCTGCGCGCCGCCGTTGATCTGAAGACGCTCGGCGAATTCACTATTACGCTGGACTGCGATGTTATTCAGGCCGATGGCGGTACGCGCACCGCATCCATTACCGGTGCTTGTGTCGCTTTGGCTGACGCGCTGAACAAACTGGTAGCAAGCGGTAAGCTGAAAACCAACCCAATGAAAGGGATGGTCGCGGCGGTCTCCGTAGGTATTGTGAACGGCGAAGCACTCTGCGACCTGGAATACGTTGAAGATTCTGCCGCAGAAACCGACATGAACGTGGTGATGACTGAAGACGGTCGCATTATAGAGGTGCAGGGCACGGCGGAAGGCGAGCCGTTCAGCCATGAAGAACTTCTCACCCTACTGGCATTGGCCCGAGGGGGGATCGAGTCCATTGTAGCGACGCAGAAGGCGGCGTTAGAAAATTGATTTTAAAGGCGACTGATTAGTCGCCTTTTTTTTGTCTGTAATAAAGTGAGATGAGGAGCGAATCCATGAAACCGTATCAGCGCCAGTTTATTGAGTTTGCGCTTAGCAAGCAGGTACTAAAGTTTGGCGAATTTACGCTGAAATCCGGGCGCAAAAGCCCCTATTTCTTCAACGCCGGGCTGTTTAATACCGGGCGCGACCTGGCACTGTTAGGCCGTTTTTATGCCGAAGCGCTGGTGGATTCCGGTATTGAGTTCGATTTGCTGTTTGGTCCGGCCTACAAAGGTATTCCGATTGCTACCACAACGGCCGTTGCGCTGGCGGAACACCATGATAAAGATTTGCCGTACTGCTTTAACCGTAAAGAGGCGAAAACCCACGGCGAAGGCGGTAATCTGGTAGGTAGCGCACTTGAAGGGCGTGTCATGCTGGTCGATGATGTTATCACCGCAGGTACGGCTATTCGTGAGTCGATGGAAATTATCCAGGCTCATGGCGCCACGCTGGCGGGGGTACTGATTTCTCTCGATCGTCAGGAACGCGGTCGCGGCGAGATTTCAGCGATTCAGGAAGTGGAACGCGATTATGGCTGCAAGGTGATTTCTATCATTACCCTGAAAGAATTGATTGCGTATCTGGAAGAGAAGCCAGAGATGGCAGAGCATCTGGTGGCAGTACGGGCCTATCGCGAAGCGTACGGCGTTTAAGAATTGCCGGATGGCGCTGCGCTTATCCGGCCTACGTAACCCCGTAGGCCGGACTAAACAAATCTGCTATTGCAACTGAGCAGCCACCAACGGCCAGCGGGTGTCGAAATCATCCGTCGGACGATATTTAAATTCGCTACGTACAAACCGGGACAGCATACCTTCGCAGAAAGCCAACAACTGGCTGGCCAGCAGCGTTTCATCCACGGTGTAGCCTTCACCTTCACGCATTCTTTTTTCTCGCAGAACCTGGCGTAATTGCGCCTCAATTCGCTCAAAAAGCTGGTTAATACGTCCTTGCAGACGATCTTGCTCGAACATCAACGCGTGTCCGGTCAGAATTCGCGTCAGGCCAGGGTTGCGCTCACCGAACCCTAAAATGAGCAGTACGATCAGACGCAAGCGCGCGTTGGTGTCCTTTTCATCTTTCAAAATCAGATTGATTCGGGTAATCAGACTATCTTCGATAAACTCAATCAGGCTATCGAACATGCGAGTCTTGCTGGGGAAATGGCGATACAATGCCGCTTCGGATACGCCAACTGAGGCTGCCAGCTTTGCTGTGGTGATGCGTTGGCTACCATCGCTGGACTCAAGCATCAGTGCCAGAGACTGAAGTATTTCTTCGCGACGATTCCTTTTCGCAGTTTGCTTTTCTACCATGTTACAAAATACCCCTGAAAATAAGCTCTTGCCAGGCAGGCATCCACACAGCGACCGCAAACTGTTGTTTGCGGTATGTTATTGCGTTATTACGCTGTGGGATACTTTTCTGCGGGTTACTTGCGCCCGGAATGGCCGAAGCCACCTTCGCCACGATCGGTGGCTTCAAACTCTTCCACCAGATTAAATTCAGCCTGCACAACCGGTACAAATACCATCTGCGCGATGCGCTCGCCCGGCTCGATAGTGAAGCTGTCCTGACCACGGTTCCAGACGGATACCATCAGCTGGCCCTGGTAGTCGGAATCAATTAAACCGACCAGATTGCCCAGTACGATACCGTGCTTATGGCCCAATCCGGAACGCGGGAGCATTACCGCTGCCAGAGAAGGATCGGCAATGTGGATAGCTAACCCCGTTGGTACCAGCGTTGTTGCGCCCGGCGCCAGTTCTACGGCGTCATCAAGACAAGCACGCAGGTCAAGTCCGGCAGAACCAGAGGTGGCGTACGTAGGAAGCGGAAATTGTTGCCCTACGCGCGGGTCCAGAATCTTAACGTCGATTTTTTTCATCATAACGGGTCACGATCTCGTCGAGTAATAATTGGCCCAGGAGTTCTTTGCGCTCAAGCGGTAAGACTTTATCTCCATCCTGCCAAAAAAGGTGTAATGCGTTGCTGTCGCTGTTAAATCCTTGAGTAGACAGCGAAACATCGTTCGCACAGATCACATCAAGGTTTTTGCGGATGCGTTTTTGCCGGGCATATTCTTCCACATTATTTGTTTCGGCGGCAAACCCAACGACAAAGGGACGGTTAGCAACCAGTGCGGCAACACCGGCGATAATATCCGGATTTTTGACCATTTTTACTGTTAATTCATCACCCTGCGTCGCCTGCTTTTTGATTTTTTCGTGGGCGATCGTGTCAGCGCGATAATCAGCGACTGCGGCGCAGCCGATAAAAATATGCTGTTGTTGCACCGCAGATTGCACGGCGGCTTCCATCTCCAGCGCGGTCATCACATCAACGCGCTGGACAAATGGCGGAGTGGGTAACGAAACCGGACCCGATACCAGCGTGACGTTTGCTCCGCGCTTTGCGGCCGCGGCTGCGATAGCAAATCCCATTTTCCCGGAGCTGTGGTTGGAAATATAACGCACGGGATCAAGCGGTTCACGCGTCGGGCCCGCCGTAATCATGATGTTGAGATGTTGCAGGGAGTTGACAGGTGAAAAATGTTCTGCCGCCATATCCACAATGGTTAATGGGTCCAGCATACGTCCAGGACCGATATCACCACATGCCTGACTACCGCTGTCAGGGCCCCAAATGAGCAACCCTCGCGAAGCAAGGATGCCCAGGTTGTGCTGGGTCGCGGCAGCGCGGTACATCTGCTGGTTCATGGCCGGTAGCACGGCAACAGGCGCTGGCGTTGCCAGACAGATTGTTGACACCAGATCGTTGGCCATACCTGCGGCAACGCGAGCAATCAGGTCTGCCGTAGCAGGGGCCAGGATAACCAAATCGGCCCATTTCCCCAGCTCAATGTGGCCCATCGCGGCTTCGGCTGCAGGATCAAGCAGGCTGTCGGAAACGGGATAACCCGAAACGGCCTGTAAGCTCAGAGGTGTAATAAACGCTTTTGCCGCTTCGGTCATCGCCACGCGGACGTCAGCGCCGCGTTCCCGTAAACGACGTACCAGCTCAGGGGTTTTGTACGCAGCAATGCCGCCACTGACGCCAAGTACGATTTTTTTACCGGCCAGGCTCATCATGATCTTTCCTGTTGGGTTTCACCAGAAGGCGGATATTTTATCACAATCCGCAATTTGTCGTGCTTTTGCCCGCGATCCAGTTTGCGAGGCGCTACGAAGAAGTGAAAACAGAGCGTCGATTCACCGCTGGCGTTATGCCACTATGCGCACGCTAAAGGAGAGGAAAAGCATGGGAAATACAGGACGTATAATGCCTCGGGAAAAGCTGTTGGCGCAGGGGGCCAGTTCGCTGACCGACGTTGAGCTACTGGCTCTATTTTTACGCACCGGGATGCTGGGTAAAGATGTGCTTACGCTGGCGAAAGAGATGCTTCAGCATTTTGATTCGCTGTATGGCCTGTTGTCTGCTGATTACTTGGATTTCAGCTACGTTCAGGGCATCGGTATCGCGAAGTACGCGCAACTGAAGGGAATAGCGGAGCTGGCGAGGCGTTATTACAACGTACGGGTGATAGAGGAGCGCGCGATACTTAGCCCGGAAATGGCGCGCGAATTTCTGCAAAGTCAGCTCTCGCAAGAGGAACGCGAGATCTTTTTTGTGATCTTTATGGATTCTCAACACCGTGTGATTAAGCACAGCAAACTTTTTTCCGGTACGCTAAGCCACGTTGAGGTGCATCCACGAGAAATTGTCCGTGAAGCGATAAAAATGAATGCTTCGGCGGTGATCCTTGCACATAATCACCCTTCGGGGTGTGCAGAGCCGAGCAAAGCAGATAAACTCATCACCGAGCGTGTTGTGAAATGCTGTCAGTTCATGGATATCCGGGTGCTAGATCATCTGGTCATTGGGCGCGGAGAGTACGTTTCTTTCGCGGAACGCGGTTGGATTTAACGCACTTTACGCGATCCATCGGGATCTTTGTCTGTTCGGGACTTGAGCATAACGCCGGGTCAGCGTATACTACGCCACCTTTGAGAATCTCGGGTTTGGCATTTGGGCCTGGCAATCGAGAGTTCACTTAGAACTATGCGATGACCGGGCTGTAAAGCCTGACGAGGCGCCGATACCCCATACGAAGCTCGAGCTAATTTGATTTTTGGAGAATAGACATGTCCCGAGTCTGCCAAGTTACTGGCAAGCGTCCGGTGACCGGTAACAACCGTTCCCACGCACTGAACGCGACTAAACGCCGTTTCCTGCCTAACCTGCACTCTCACCGTTTCTGGGTTGAGAGCGAGAAGCGTTTTGTCACCCTGCGTGTATCTGCTAAAGGTATGCGTGTTATTGATAAGAAAGGCATCGAAACAGTTCTGTCTGAACTGCGTGCCCGTGGCGAAAAGTACTAAGTACTAAGAGGAAATAAATCATGGCTAAAGGTATTCGTGAGAAAATCAAGCTGGTTTCTTCTGCTGGTACTGGTCACTTCTATACCACTACGAAGAACAAACGTACTAAGCCGGAAAAACTGGAACTGAAAAAATTCGATCCAGTTGTCCGTCAGCACGTTCTCTACAAAGAAGCGAAAATCAAATAATTCTCGCTTTGATGTAATAAAAAACCTCGCTTCGGCGGGGTTTTTTGTTTTCTGGCCGTCCCCATATTAATGTGACCTGATACATCGCCGGAGATACTATGCCTGAATTACCTGAAGTCGAAACCAGCCGCCGCGGTATTGAGCCGCATCTGGTGGGGGCAACGATTATGCACGCGACGGTGCGTAACGGTCGTTTGCGTTGGCCGGTATCTGAGGAAATCTATCGTCTGAGTGATAAACCCGTTCTGAGCGTACAGCGGCGCGCGAAATACCTGCTGCTGGAGCTATCGGATGGCTGGGTAATCATTCATCTGGGGATGTCGGGTAGTTTGCGTATCCTCCCTGAAGAGCTTCCGGCAGAAAAGCATGACCACGTTGACCTGGTGATGAGCAATGGCAAAGTCCTGCGCTATACCGATCCACGCCGTTTTGGCGCATGGCTGTGGGCTAAAGAGCTGGATGGGCATAATGTCCTCGCTCATCTTGGTCCTGAGCCGCTGAGCGATGATTTCAACGCCGGTTATTTGCAGCAGAAATGTGCGAAGAAGAAAACTGCGATTAAGCCCTGGCTGATGGATAACAAGCTGGTGGTGGGGGTGGGTAACATCTATGCCAGCGAGTCGCTGTTTGCGGCTGGCATCCATCCTGACCGTCTGGCGTCATCTTTGTCGCAGGACGAGTGTGAACTGCTGGTGCGCGTCATCAAGGCGGTTTTGCTGCGTTCTATTGAGCAGGGGGGCACCACGCTGAAGGATTTCCTGCAAAGTGACGGTAAGCCGGGCTATTTTGCCCAGGAGCTGCAAGTCTATGGGAGAGAAGGTGAACCCTGTCGCGCGTGCGGCGCGCCAATCATTGCGACAAAACACGCCCAGCGCACAACGTTCTACTGCCGTCGCTGTCAGAAATAACACCGTTATTGGCCGGAGGTCGCATACGTCTCATCCGGCCAGACGTATTACTTCAGTTTACCCAATAATGCCTGATGGACGTTTTTCGGCAGAAAATGCGTCACGTCACCCTGATGGCGGGCAACTTCTTTCACCAGCGACGATGAGATAAATGACCACTCTTTAGACGGCATCAAAAAGACGCTTTCCAGTTGTGGCATCAGGTGACGGTTCATATGGGCCAGCTGCATTTCATATTCAAAATCGGCTACCGCACGCAGACCACGGATCAGAATATTAGCCTGATTATCGCGGGCAAAATTTGCCATCAAATCGCTGAATCCCAGAACTTCGACATTGCCAAGATGCGCCGTTGCCTGTTGCGCCAGCTCAACACGCTCTTCCAGAGTAAACATCGGCTTTTTACTGGGACTTGCGGCAATGGCCAGAATTACGTGATCGAACATGCTTGTTGCACGCGTCACAATATCGAGGTGGCCGTTAGTAATGGGATCAAAGGTTCCCGGATAAATCGCCCGTTTTTGCATGACTTGCCTCAATGCGTTTTGGGTGGCAGATAAGGTTCCAGCAGCTGCAGCAGACGCTGTAGCGCGCCCTGATTTTGATACAGAACTTCAACTGCGTGACGGCCATAAAAATTACGATAATCTGCATCGGTCAGTAAAGAAGAGACTTCTTTCACCAGCGTCGTTGCGTCGGTGACGGTGATCAATCCGCTTGCCTGTTCGAGGCGGGCGCAAATATCTTTAAAATTAAAAGTATGCGGTCCCATTAATACAGGAATGGCGTGTGCCGCGGCTTCCAGTGGATTGTGTCCACCACGTTCAACCAGTGAACCGCCGACAAAAGCGAGGTCGGCAATGCCGTACAGTAGCATCAGCTCGCCCATGGTGTCGCCGATCACAACCTGAGTACCCGATGACGGAACTTCGCCCGAAGAGCGTGTGGTATAGCTTAGCCCAGCCTGGCGTACGAGGTTAATAGCATCCGGGAAGCGTTCCGGATGTCTGGGAACCAGAATCAGTAAAAGATTCGGGAACTGATTTAATAACGCCTGATGGGCGGCAATGATAATGCTTTCTTCGCCGTCGTGGGTGCTGGTTGCAATCCATACCGGGCGGTGAGGCGCCCATTGACGACGTAATGTGACTGCTTTTGCGGCCAGTTGCGGCGTGACGGAAATATCAAACTTCAGGCTACCGGTGACGGTGACCTGATTGCTTCTGGCGCCAAGCGCAATAAAACGTGCGCCATCTTCTTCGTTCTGGGCGGCAATCAAGGTGATACGACGCAGCAGCCTGCCAACAAATTTCCCTAATTTAGCGTAGCCAGCAGCTGAACGAGCTGAAAGACGTGCGTTGGCAATAACCAGCGGGATGTGGCGCTTATGGAGCGCCGCGATCAGATTTGGCCACAGCTCTGTTTCCATAATTAACACCAGCTTGGGGTCAACTTTATTCAGAAAACGGTTCAGGGCATCCGGTAAATCGTACGGCAGATAAATGTGTTGAACGTCAGTGCCAAAAGCGGATTGTACGCGCTCGGAACCGGTTGGCGTCATGGTGGTTACCGTGATCGGCAAGTCGGGATAACGATGTCGCAGAGCGCGGACTAATGGGATAGCTGCCAGCGTTTCGCCTACTGAAACTGAATGAAGCATGATGCCGCCTGGTTTAAGCGGACGGCGGTAAAAGCCGTAGCGTTCACCCCAGCGTTTACGGTAGGCCGGAGCCTTACGTCCGCGCACCCAAAGCCGTATCCAGATCAGAGGCTGAATAAGGTAGAAAAGGGCGGTGTAAAGCAATTCGAGCATAATGGTAGCTGACTTATGAATGTGCTGGGGATTCTATGTATTTAGTTGTGGCTTTACCAATACTTTTCCTATTTTTAAATTAAATAGCGTCTCAGGCGGGGATTACCTTGGGTGCAAACATCTTTTGCATCTTTACGATATCTGTTGATATTTTCAGGTTTAGTCGAGCCAGAGAGCTTAAAATCAAAAGGTCTTGACATGGTAATTTATTGATTTATATGGCTTAATGATATTGGTTGTGCAAGAATTATTCGAGTCGGAACATGGCGAAAGAAGTGATACACTAGCGCGTAAAAAATCAGTGCGATATCAGTAATCAGGTAGCTGTTGAGCCTGGGGCGGTAGCGTGCTTTTTTCTGCTTAACTTTACCGGACACTCACGATAAAAGAGCCGCTTGTGGATAAGCCAATTAATAGAATTCTGGTCATAAAAATGCGTTTTCACGGAGATATGTTGTTAACAACTCCTGTCATTAGTACGCTAAAGCAGAACTATCCTGAAGCGAAAATCGACGTGCTTCTTTATCAGGATACCATCCCAATTTTGTCGGAAAACCCAGAAATTAATGCCCTTTATGGTATTAAAAATAAAAAGACAAAAGTAACCGACAAAATTACTAATTTCATGCACCTGGCCACAACGTTACGCGCAAATGGGTATGATTTAGTTGTAAACCTTACCGACCAGTGGATCGTCGCGATATTGATGCGGCTACTGAATGCGCCGATTAAAATCTCTCAGGATTATGCTCATCGGCAATCTTCTTTTTGGAAAAATAGTTTTACATGTCTGGCTCCGCTGAGCGGAGAAAATGTGGTGGAAAGTAATCTGTCTGTGCTGGCCCCGTTGAAACTTAACTCGACTGTGACGCATACCACAATGAGCTATCCTCCGGATAGTTGGGAACGTATGCGCACAGAATTAAATCGGGCTGGGGTTGGTGATGAATACGTTGTTATTCAACCGACGGCACGTCAACGCTTCAAGTGTTGGAATAACGAAAAGTTTTCACAGGTAATTGACGCCTTACACCAGCGTGGTCTGGAGGTAGTTCTGACCTCTGGCCCAGGCGCAGACGATCTGGCTTGCGTGAATGAAATTGCACAAGGTTGCAAAGAAAAGCCCGTTACTGCGTTGGCCGGAAAGATGAGCTTCCCAGAGCTAGGAGCAGTCATCGATCATGCCCAGTTGTTTATTGGGGTGGACTCTGCTCCCGGACACATTGCTGCTGCGGTTGATACACCATTGATATGCCTGTTTGGCGCAACGGATCATAATTTTTGGCGACCATGGTCAAAGCAGATGATTCAATTTTGGGCTGGTGATTACCGTCCGATGCCACCACGTGAGCAGCGCGATCGCAATGAAATGTATCTTTCGGTGATTCCCGCTGACGATGTTATTGCTGCTGTCGATAAACTATTACCCGGTAGACTTGTGCCGCCACAAGCGGGGAGTCCCGTATGATTGTTGCTTTCTGTTTGTATAAATACTTCCCATTCGGTGGGTTACAGCGTGATTTTATGCGCATTGCGCAAACTGTAGCGGCACGAGGTCACCATGTTCGTGTCTACACGCAGTCCTGGGAAGGTGAGTGTCCTGACGTTTTTGAATTAATTCTTGTACCGGTAAAGTCCCGGACAAACCATGGCCGCAATGCGGAGTATTATTCCTGGGTCCAGGCTCATTTACTTCAGCATCCTGTCGATCGGGTTGTTGGTTTTAATAAAATGCCGGGCCTGGATATCTACTATGCTGCTGACGTTTGCTATGCCGAGAAAGTGGCGCAAGAAAAAGGTTTCCTCTATCGGTTAACTTCACGATATCGGCACTATGCAGCGTTTGAGCGTGCGACGTTTGAGCAGGGTAAATCGACGCAGCTATTAATGCTAACTGATAAGCAGATTGCTGATTTTCAGAAGCATTATCAGACAGAAGCTGAGCGATTTCATATTCTTCCTCCCGGGATTTATCCGGACAGAAAGTATAGTCAGCAGATCCCGAATAGCCATGAAGTTTTTCGCCAGAAAAACGGTATAACAGAGCAACAAAATCTTTTATTACAGGTAGGCTCTGATTTCACTCGTAAAGGTGTGGATCGTTCAATTCGCGCGTTGGCATCATTACCAGAAACTCTTCGAACCAATACGCTACTGTTTGTTGTTGGACAAGACAAACCGAGAAAATTTGAGGCGTTGGCGGAAAAACTTGGCGTACGCAGTAATGTCCATTTCTATTCAGGCCGTAATGATGTTGCAGAATTAATGGCTGCGGCTGATTTATTGATGCATCCGGCTTATCAGGAGGCGGCAGGCATTGTGCTACTAGAGGCAATCACTGCAGGGCTGCCGGTTTTGACCACAGCTGTATGCGGTTACGCGCATTATATTGTTGATGCTAACTGTGGTATGGCAATTGCAGAACCATTCCGGCAAGAAACGCTGAATGAAGTCTTACGTAAAGCGCTGGTAGAGCCTTCATTGTGTTCTGAGTGGAGGGAAAATGCGCGAAACTATGCGGATACGCAAGATTTATACAGCCTACCGGAGAAAGCAGCGGATATGATTACGGGTGGTTTAGATGGTTGAATTAAAAGAACCGTTAGCCACATTATGGCGCGGGAAAGATGCATTTGAAGAAGTTAAAAATTTACAAGGTGAAGTATTCAGAGAGCTGGAAACTCGCCGTACGCTACGATTTGAACTAGCGGGTAAAAGCTATTTTTTAAAATGGCACAGAGGCACTTCTCTGAAGGAGATTGTTAAAAATCTACTTTCATTACGCATGCCAGTATTAGGTGCTGATAGAGAATGGAATGCTATTCATCGCCTGAGTCAATTGGGCGTGGATACAATGACAGGGGTGGGATTTGGTGAGAAAGGATTGAATCCACTGACTAAAACCTCGTTTATTATTACTGAGGATCTCACTCCAACCATCAGCCTGGAAGATTACTGTGCGGAATGGGCCACAAATTCTCCCGATGTGAAAGTGAAGCGTATGATTATTGATCATGTTGCCACCATGGTGCGTAAGATGCATGCTGGAGGTATCAATCATCGCGATTGCTATATTTGCCACTTTTTATTACATCTTCCTTTTTCTGGGTATGAGGACGATCTCAAGATTTCAGTGATTGATTTGCACCGTGCTCAAATTCGGTCGACCGTTCCCCGACGCTGGCGCGACAAAGACTTGATTGGTCTCTATTTTTCATCCATGAATATTGGATTAACACAGCGTGATATATATAGATTTCTACGCGTCTATTGCGAATTGCCATTGAAAAGCATCCTAAGCCAGGAGGCTGATTTGTTCAATGAAGCACAGGTTAAAGCTAATAAAATACGCGAAAGAACAATTCGTAAATCTCTGTGATTAATTTATCCTGAACTATTTGGAATAGGGCATGTGAGAACGTGGTTTATTTCTCAAAAATTGGTAAGAGTCAAATGTCTCAATTTAGTGATAAAGAAGTTATCCTTTCTGTTTTTGAGTACGATTTTCGGGAAAATACTTCTGCAGAGTGTTTTAATATCGGTTATGGTATTGACAGGAATTTTTTATTTGGCTGCGGCGTTTCAATAGCCTCTATATTATTGTCGAATAAAAAAATCGATTTCACATTTCATATATTTACTGATTATTTCGATGAGAGTGATAAAGCCAGATTCTCCGATCTGGCTAAACAATATCAATCCTGTATCAAAGTCTACCTAATTGATTGCAATAAATTAAAAGACTTACCTAGTACCAAAAATTGGACTTATGCAACATACTTCCGTTTTGTTATTGCAGATTATTTCTATAAAAAGGTAGATAAATTATTATACCTTGATGCTGATATTGCTTGCCAGGGTTGTGTACGAGAACTGGTCGATTATAAGTTTTCCGCAGATGAGATCGCTGTCGTTGTAACGGAAAGAGATTCCGAATGGTGGCATAATCGTTCTGTAACTCTGGCCACTCCAGAATTAACTGCCGGATACTTTAATGCTGGATTCTTACTTATCAATATCAACGCATGGCACAGTAATAATATCTCTTCCCGAGCCATCGAAATGTTGCGTATTCCAGAATGGGTGGAAAGAATAACTCATCTTGATCAAGATGTCCTTAATGTGTTGTTAGCCGGAAAAGTAACTTTTATCAATGGTAAATACAATACTCGCTTTAGCATTAATTATGAACTGAAAGATAAAGTAGTCAACCCTGTTAATAATGAAACTGTCTTCATTCATTATGTAGGACCGACTAAACCCTGGCATGAGTGGTCCAACTATCCGGTATCGAAGAGTTTTTTAGTTGCGAAAGAGGCCTCGCCCTGGCATTCAGTCGCGCTTCTCAAACCGACCAATAGTAACCAATTCAGATATTGTGCAAAGCATAAATTTAAACAAGGGTTATACGTTCAGGGACTGTATAGCTACTTTAATTATTATCTGACCAAGTTGAAAGGTTAACTGCTGGTTAAGTGCATTACTAAAATCATCCATAACTATGCAGAACTTGGCCGCTGAAAAATATAGCTGAAATAATTAAAGGTAATTAAATTGGACTTCAAAAGGTTAACTAACTTCAAAGATATCATTGAGTTAGACAGACGTGTTACTCCATGTGATGATCGTGACACTTTTAATATTTCATGGGGGATCGATAAAAATTACCAAACTGGTGCGGCAATCTCTATTGCATCTATCCTTGAAAATAATAAAGAGAGTAATATTAATTTTACCTTTCATATTATTGCGGATTATTTAGACCAAGATTATATTGCACTTTTGACACAGTTAGCAGAACAGTATAAAACAGTTATTAAGCTATATCATATTGATTCTGAACCGTTGGTGTCACTGCCTAAAACAAATATATGGCCAGTGTCAATATACTATCGCTTGCTTTCATTTGATTACTTTTCTGAACGATTAGATCGACTGCTATATCTAGATGCTGATATTACGTGTAAAGGCTCTTTAGAGGATCTTGCCGCTCTGAAATTTGATGGGGAATATGGTGCGGTCGTAGTAGATGTTGATTCCATGCAGGCTAAAAGCGCAGAACGTTTACATAACCCTGAGTTTAAAGGCAACTACTTTAACTCGGGGGTCATGTATATAAACTTGCAACAATGGCTTAACTCTAGTTTGACGAAGAGATTTTTTGAACTATTGTCAGATGAAAATATAGTTTCCAAAGTAAAATATCCTGATCAAGATATTTTAAATATTATGTTTTTGCATCATGCGGTATTATTACCGAGAAAATTTAACTCAATTTACTCATTGAAGTCTGAGTTTGAAATTAAAAATAAAAATCATTATAAATCAGTGATTAATGAAGAGACAGTATTTATTCATTATACTGGTGTAACAAAACCATGGCACGAGTGGGCTGATTATTCCTCAGCACAGTTTTTCCGCACAGTATATGAGAAGTCACCATGGAAGAATCAGCCTTATCAAGTTGCAAAACAAAAACATGAATATAGAGAAAAATATAAGCATCTTCTTTATCAAAATAAAATAATTCCAGGCCTGATCGCAGCAATTAAATATAAGACAATGTGAAGGTGATCTTTATGATTGATAAAATCATATTTACTGTAACCCCTATTTATTCTATTCCACCACGTGGTGCCGCAGCAGTTGAGACCTGGATGTATCAGGTTGCACAGAGAACTCAATTCCCTAATCGTATTGTCTGCATAAGGAATGAAGGATATTCTGATTATTCTTACGTAAACGAACGATGCAGTATTCATCGCATTGGATTTAGTCCGTTATATAAGCGTATTTTCCAAAAGTGGACCCGACTGGATCCGGTACCTTATTCAAAGCGCATACTGAAAGTTGCTGAAAAGTTTGAGATAACCGATCAAAGTGTGATTGTTGTCCATAACAGTATGAAGCTATATCGACAAATTCGCTCGCGAGCTCCTCAGGCAAGAGTTGTGATTCATATGCATAATGCTTTTGAACCTAAGTTGCTCGATCAAAAAGTTAAGATGATCGTACCAAGTTTGTTTTTGAAGAATTATTATCAATCTTATCTTCCTGAAGCTGATATTGTTATTGTACCTAATGGTATTGACCTGGATATCTATCAATCGTCCTATGAATCCATATCAAAGAGTAAATTAAATATTTCCCCAGAAAGCAAGGTGGTATTTTTTGCTGGACGCATAGTACCTGATAAAGGTGTTCTCTTGCTTCTGCAGGCTTTTGAAAAGCTGCAACATGAAAACAAAAATCTGAAGCTTGTGGTCGTTGGTGATCACATGGAAGTAAGTAAGAATGATAAAGGTGATTATCAGCGCGAAGTGCGGGAGATAGCCGAGCGTCTCAAGCCACATTGCATTATGTTGGGTAGTATCTCTCCCGAGAAAATGCACTATTACTATCCACTGGCAGACATAGTAGTGATTCCTTCGCAGTTTCAGGAGCCATTTTGTATGGTGGCAATTGAGGCTATGGGAGCCGGGAGGCCTGTATTAGTCAGCACTCGAGGCGGCATGATTGAGTTTGTTAAAGATAAGATTACAGGCTATCACTTAACAGAGCCGATGACTGCAGACACTATTGCTGAGGATATCACCAGGGTCATGCTGGAAAGTGATTTACCGGATACGGCCCAACGAGGGCAGCAATACGTCTTTAAAAACTATAGCTGGTCTGCTGTTACGCAACGTTTTGAAGAGGTTATTTGTAACTGGTTCGAGTGATAAAAAGGCTACATAAAGTAGCCTTTTTTAATGATTTATTTATTCTTCAGGGCTAACAGTAACCCAGCAAAAATACCCAACAGATCTAATTCAATCTGCTCAACGTTACCGCGAATAATAAAATAACCGACAAATGAAAGTAAAATTATCATATAAGCATTGTATGGGGAGTGATAATTCTCCCTAAATGCATGCGTGACGCACTCTCTCACAATGCTTGTGTACACCAGTATTAATCCCAGAAGTCCAAGCAACCCTGTACCAAACCAGACAAAGAGAATAAGGTTGTGTGGCCCAATTGACTCACGGAATGTCCAGTTTGGATAATCAACAACACGCTTGTTGTACACTATCTTATAAGCATTGTTACCAAAGCCATAGCCTATAACCGGGTTTTCAAGGATTAGGTCAAACGCACTTCCTTGGGTACCATTAGTATAGCGGTATGAGCTGTCAGTTTGCTGTAATTTAACTGTCAGGTTTTCTGACATATCTTTGTGTGAAAAAATAGCTGTCAGAGCAACAATGGCGACGAGTACTCCAACAAGACACAATCGCCATTGTTTATAAATAACTATCCATGTAAGAGCGATGATAAATACCGATAACCAAGCGCCACGGGACAATGTTCCGAGAATTAGAAAGGTATAAATTGCCCCTAGCGTCAGGAATAATATACGGTATTTTGCTGATTTAAGTAACCAGAGATTCAGAAGCGCGGGAAATAAAAATACCATTGCGTCTGAAATTCCGCGATGTTGATAATTAGTAAAAGGCATGATTCCTTGCTGATAGTCCTGATAATAAAGGACAAGTTCTGAAAGGCATCGCAAACTAAGAGCTGTAAGGAACGAGAAGAATATCAACTTCGAAATGGTTTCTTTGCTTTCTTCTCTTAATAATACAGGGATCGCAATGGTGCATAATAAAACATTTTCAACAACAGAGTTGTTTATCTCTTTCAGGCTGGCTTTTAGTTCAGGAGTGAACATTAAAGAGACGAAAGTAGCGATTACAAGAAATAATACACTTGAAAAAATAAATGTTTTAAAAGTTGAAATGTAATGACGAGGATTATTGCATAAATAGACTATCGTAGTGATTGTCATCAGTATGACAATCAAATGTTTATAACGTGTAATATCACCTAAGAAATAGGTGGCGATAAAAAGAAATACAAGTCCTCTATTCCAGTTTACCTTCCAGTTTTTTTTCTCATTTAAAAAAAACTTTGTTAGAGCCATCATTTCTCCGACACCGGCAGACAATTATTCAAAAATTCACAATTAATTGATCTAAATACGGTCGAAGAATGCAAGTCTGAAAGGTTTTCACTTCCTGAGCGACATACCACTTGATTCTTCCCATACCCACCAATCAATCCTGGGTCCGTTGGACCGTACAACGTAATATTAGGGCGATCCAGCGCAGCGGTTAAATGGCTCAGGCCTGTATCAACCGACACCACAAATTTTGCCCCCGCCAATACGCGAGCGACCTCTTCAAGAGTCATCCGTGGAAGAACATCAACATAAGAAAAACCATCCGCCAGCCTAAGGGCCCGTGCTTCTTCATGGGGAGCACCCCAGGGCAGTTTAATACGTATGCCAGCGTTATTTAACAGGCCAATTAGCTCCCGCCAGTTGGCTTCTGGCCAGTGTTTATCATCACGCGTCGTGGCATGCAGAAATACGGCATACTGTCCTGTCTCAGCATTACGTTCTTTCAGAAAATGCTGAGCGATAGCGTAATCACCCTGCGACTGCGGTTTAGCATATCCCAGACTTTTGGCGAACAGCTCACGCGTACGTTCTACCGCATGCTGCTGCCGGGCAATGTGATGTTTGCGATTATAAAACAGGCTAGCCAAGGGTTCGCGTGCCGTGCTCCAGTCCATACCATGCTTGATGCCACGCGCCAGACGCGTAACCAACGCTGCGCTTTTAACCAAACCCTGCGCATCAATTATCGCGTCATACTGGCGTAAACGCACCGCATCGCGAAAGGCTTTACGCTCGGCTTTAATCGGCGCTGAAAACCAGGCTTTACGCCAACGACGAATCGCCACTGGGATCACGCGGTCAACGGCCGCATGCCAGGATGGGATCTGCGCGAAGCCCTCTTCCACTACCCAATCAAATTGAATATCCGGCATGACCTGCTGCGCGTCAGTTAATGCAGGTAACGTATGCAGTACATCGCCCATAGACGATGTTTTAACGATCAGTACCCGCATCCGTCAGGCTTCCTCTTGTAACAACAGGTCGTTGAGCTCTTCCAGTACGCGCTGGGGGGTAATGTCAATCAGGCTCTGATGATAGCCTTCTGCCGCATCGCCCTTGCGTACTTTGTGATAACCCGTAATCAGGCGAATCACGCGCGCCTTGTGTGAAAGAGGCGGAGTGAAATCCGGGCTGCTGGGGCCGTATAATGCGACCAATGGGCGGTTTAGCGCGGCGGCAACGTGCATTAATCCAGAGTCGTTGGTGACCACCGCTTTGCAGGCTGCGAGAAGGATGACGGCCTGCTCCAGCTGTGTTTCGCCCGCCAGATTACGGCACCATGCCTGCTGCTCAACGCTCAGCGTCGCCAGGATCTCATTTCCGGCCTCATGGTCTTTTGCCGAGCCAAACAGCACAATCTGATGGCCCTCATCGATCAATTGCTTCGCCAGTTCTGCGTAGTGGTAATGTGGCCATCGTTTTGCAGGGCCAAATTCCGCGCCAGGGCAAAAGCCGATGATGGGGCGTTCGGCAGAGAGGGAAAACTGACTACAGGTCAGTGATTTCTCGCCTTCGCTGACCTGCAACTGCGGCCATAGCAGAGGCTGCGGCAAATCTTTGGCCGTCAGCATCACACCTTTATCATAAGCCAGGGCCACATAGCGCTCGACCATCAACGGCCATGCGTCTTTATCCAGCACGCGCGCATCGTTTAGCAGACCGTAGCGCATTTCGCCACGCCAACCGGTACGATGGGGAATGCCAGCAAAGAACGGCACCAGAGCTGATTTAAACGAGTTAGGCAGCACATAGGCGCGGTCATAGCGCTTTTCACGCAGGCTGTGACCGAGTTTACGGCGTTCGCCGATCTCCAGCGCGCCATGACCCAGCGGCATGGCAATGGCTTCGTTGACTTCAGGCATGCGCGACAGCAGCGGACGGCACCACGCAGGTGCCATCACGTCGATTATCGCCTGGGGATAGCGCGCCTTAAGCGTGCGATAGAGACTTTGCGACATCATCATGTCGCCCACCCAGGACGGGCCCACCACCAGAATCCTCATTGATTGCCTGCCTTACGCGTCGCGGTTCAGCCAGGCCATATATTCCGTGACGCCTTCGGCGACGGTTTTAAACGGCTTGTCATAGCCCGCTGCGCGCAGGTTAGTCAGATCGGCCTGAGTAAATGCCTGGTAGCGACCTTTCAGTTTTTCCGGGAATGGGATGTACTCAATGCTGCCTTTGTTGTGATACGCAAGCGTAGCATCGGCAACGGCCTGGAAAGATTCCGCACGACCGGTACCGAGGTTAAAGATGCCGGAAACCCCGTTTTCCAGGAACCACAGGTTTACCGCAGCCACATCGCCGACATAAACGAAATCACGTTTGAAGTTTTCACTGCCTTCGAACAGTTTTGGTGTTTCGCCATTGTTGAGCTGGGTATTGAGGTGGAAGGCGACGCTCGCCATGCTGCCTTTATGGCCTTCACGTGGTCCGTAGACGTTGAAATAGCGGAAGCCAACAATCTGAGAGTTCGCTTCTGGCAGGATCTGACGAACGTACTCGTCGAACAGGAATTTTGAGTAACCGTAGACGTTCAGCGGCTTCTCATATTCACGGGATTCGATGAAATCAGAAGTGCGACCGCCATAAGTGGCGGCAGAAGACGCGTACAGGAACGGGATTTCACGCTCCAGGCAGTAGTGCAGCAGCTCTTTGGAGTATTGATAGTTGTTATCCATCATATACTTGCCGTCCCACTCGGTGGTGGAAGAGCATGCGCCTTCGTGGAAAATCGCTTCGATATCGCCGAAATCTTCCCCGGCCATAATCTGGATCAGGAAGTCTTCCTTGTCCATGTAGTCAGCAATATTCAGATCCACCAGGTTAACAAACTTGGTGCCGTCTTTCAGGTTGTCCACCACCAGGATGTCGGTGATGCCTTTATCATTCAGGGACTTAACGATGTTGCTGCCGATAAAGCCCGCGCCGCCGGTAACGATGATCATAAATGTAACCTTCGAATTATGGAGTCAGAGACAATCTCAGACACTAATGTTTGTAATCATACCATCACATCGGCATCCCTTCAGCCTCTTAAGTAAGATGGCGAGTCGGCAGACGGTCTATAAACACTTGCATAAGAATGCTTATTTAATGGTTATTATCTGTATTGAATTATTCTTAAGTGTATTGCGGTTTTTTAATAACCACCCATGTATATTATATGTACAAAAACAAAAGCTATGTGATATAATATTTTTTTTATTAATGGTTTGATATGGCTATGAAATCGTCTACCACTATTGTTACAGCATATTTTGATATCGGTAGGGGGGAGTGGACTGTTAATAAAGGCTTCCGTGAAAAACTATCCCGATCTTCTGATGTCTATTTTGATTACTTCAAGCGGTTAGCCGCTTTAGAAAACGATATGGTTATTTTTACTTCGCCTGAGTTTGAAGCCAGAATTGCGGAAATACGCAAAGGTAAGCCCACAAAAATTATAACTATAGATTTAGATAATAAATTCAAACACATTAAAAATAAAATTAGACAAATCCAGCAGGATGATGCCTTTAAGAGTAAGTTAGAAACTCGACAGCTTGGTAACCCTGAATACTGGTCTCCAGAATATGTGTTGATCACTAATTTAAAAGCATATTTTGTAGCTAAAGCTATTAATTTAGGCTTAGTTAATACTCCGATGGTTGCGTGGATCGACTTCGGGTATTGTCGTAAACCTCAGGTCACTGGCGGTTTAAAGATATGGGATTTCCCATTTGATCGTAATAAAATGCATCTCTTTACGATTAAAAAAGGCTTGGTTGTATCATCAATAAAGCAAGTGTTTGACTTTATGATTGGGAATCATATTTATATTATCGGTGGCGCTATTGTTGGCTCTCAGGAAAAATGGAAAGAGTTTTATTCATTAGTCACTGAATGCCAAAAAGAGACCCTCAGAAATAATATTGTTGATGATGATCAGGGTATTTTTGTTATGTGTTATTACAAGCGCCCTGCGCTATTAATGCTTAATTACCTTGGTCGTGGCAAATGGTTCGATCTGTTCCGTGTTTATCGGCGAACCGCGTTAGGTGCAAAACTCCAGGCACTACGAATTTTTCTGACCCGAAAGTAGTGGTTCGAATGGGATCTAAGGGTTACCTGAGCAGATAGAATGCTGTGAAGGCATTCTTCTGTTATTGATGCTGTTTTTTCACCTCAATCAATAAAGCTCTTATAAATCAAGTGGTTGTGAATTATCCCTCCTAATAAAGATACACGGCAGCATCACTGATTAGCCATGTGGATATACGTGATTTATGCTTCATTTTGAAGAAGTAGTGATGCGTCATCTCGTATCAACGTATAGCTTTGGGTAATATGTGCTGAAATTTGCCCAGTCTGGAGAATTGAAATGCGTGGGGATTTTTACAAACAGTTAACCAACGATCTCGACACCGCACGTGCGGAAGGATTGTTTAAAGAAGAGCGCATTATTACGTCTGCCCAGCAGGCGGATATCACCGTGGCGGACGGAAGCCACGTTATTAACTTTTGTGCGAACAACTATCTGGGGCTGGCTAACCACCCGGAGCTGATTGCAGCGGCAAAAGCGGGCATGGATTCTCACGGATTTGGTATGGCTTCGGTCCGCTTTATTTGCGGTACCCAGGACAGCCATAAGCAACTGGAGCAAAAACTGGCGGCATTCCTCGGTATGGAAGATGCCATCCTTTACTCTTCCTGCTTTGACGCCAACGGCGGCCTGTTCGAAACGCTGCTGGGCGCCGAAGATGCGATCATTTCAGATGCGCTAAACCACGCGTCTATCATTGACGGCGTTCGCTTGTGTAAAGCAAAGCGTTTCCGTTACGCCAACAACGACATGGTCGAGCTGGAAGCGCGCCTGAAAGAAGCACGTGAAGCGGGCGCCCGTCATATTCTGATCGCCACCGATGGCGTGTTCTCTATGGATGGCGTTATCGCTAACCTGAAAGGCGTTTGTGACCTGGCGGATAAATACGACGCGCTGGTCATGGTTGATGATTCTCATGCGGTCGGCTTTGTCGGCGAAAACGGTCGTGGCTCCCATGAATACTGTGATGTGATGGGCCGTGTGGACATCATCACCGGTACGCTGGGTAAAGCGCTCGGTGGCGCATCCGGCGGTTACACCGCAGCGCGCAAAGAGGTTGTTGAGTGGCTGCGTCAGCGTTCCCGTCCGTACCTGTTCTCCAACTCACTGGCTCCGGCGATTGTTGCAGCCTCCATTAAAGTGCTGGAGATGGTCGAGGCTGGCAACGAGCTGCGCGATCGCCTGTGGGCGAACGCACGTCAGTTCCGTGAGCAAATGTCTGCCGCAGGCTTTACGTTAGCGGGTGCGGATCACGCGATTATCCCGGTCATGTTGGGTGATGCGGTTGTGGCGCAGGCGTTCGCCCGTGAACTGCAAAAAGAGGGGATTTACGTTACCGGATTCTTCTATCCGGTGGTTCCAAAAGGCCAGGCGCGTATTCGTACCCAGATGTCTGCGGCGCATACCCCTGAGCAGATCACGCGTGCTGTTGAGGCGTTCACACGCATTGGTAAACAACTGGGCGTTATTGCCTGAGGATGTGAAATGAAAGCGTTATCCAAACTGAAAGCGGAAGAGGGCATTTGGATGACCGACGTTCCTGAACCGGAAGTCGGCCATAACGATTTGCTGATTAAAATCCGTAAAACAGCCATCTGCGGGACTGACGTTCACATTTATAACTGGGATGAATGGTCGCAAAAAACCATCCCGGTACCGATGGTCGTTGGGCATGAATATGTCGGCGAAGTTGTTGGCATCGGCCAGGAAGTTAAAGGCTTTAAAATCGGCGATCGCGTTTCAGGCGAAGGTCATATCACCTGTGGGCATTGCCGTAACTGCCGCGGTGGGCGTACTCACCTGTGCCGCAATACGACCGGTGTCGGCGTAAATCGTCCTGGCTGCTTTGCAGAGTACCTGGTGATCCCGGCGTTTAACGCGTTTAAAATTCCGGACAACATCTCCGACGACCTGGCGTCTATCTTCGATCCGTTCGGTAATGCGGTGCACACGGCGCTGTCGTTTGATCTGGTTGGGGAAGATGTGCTGGTTTCCGGCGCGGGTCCAATCGGAATTATGGCGGCGGCGGTCGCGAAGCACGTTGGCGCACGCCACGTGGTGATTACCGATGTTAATGAGTATCGCCTTGAGTTGGCGCGTAAAATGGGCATCACTCGCGCGGTCAACGTCTCGAAAGAGAATCTGACTGACGTGATGGCTGGACTGGGTATGACCGAAGGGTTTGATGTAGGTCTGGAGATGTCCGGTGCGCCGCCAGCGTTTCGCGCCATGCTGGACACTATGAACCACGGTGGGCGCATTGCTATGCTGGGTATTCCGCCATCTGACATGTCAATCGACTGGACGAAAGTTATCTTTAAGGGGCTGTTTATTAAAGGTATCTACGGTCGTGAGATGTTTGAGACCTGGTACAAAATGGCTGCACTGATTCAGTCTGGTCTGGATTTGTCGCCAATCATCACCCATCGATTCTCCATCGATGAATTCCAGCAGGGCTTTGACGCGATGCGTTCAGGCCAGTCAGGGAAAGTGATCCTGAGTTGGGATTGAAGGCTCGATTTGTATTAAATGTTACCAACGGCCAGATTATTTGATCTGGCCGTATACATAATAAATGCTATTTACCACGAAGCTTTCTGGATAAAGATCTTGTCGCTTCTTTGAGGCAGATGAGCTTATACACTAACCCTTTCCCTTTGATTTTAATATTATATTTTCGCTGCAACGCTAAAATGTCATTAGCCTGACAAATCTTCATGTTTCCCTTACAAGATAAGTCGATAATTCTTAATTCACCGCCTGGCGTACGAATGAAGTTTCCTGGGTGGATATCATTAGATGCCAACCCGGCTTTGTGAAGGCGCAGAACGCACTGCTTCACTTCATCGGCATTCTTAGGGCTAATTTCTTTTAAAGGAGTACCTTCAATATATTCATGAATAATATAAACATCATGACACTGGCGAAGGCGCACTTTCTCTGCAGCGTAGTAGAGATCGGCTGTACAGGCGCGCATTTCCGGGGAGAGCTTGTCCAGCTTCTTGATGAGCCTGGAATAGAAGGGACCGGAGATAAAATTCTGCATTTTTTTCTCGAATCGAGGATCAACTTCACGGTCGTTTTTGATGATAAATTTTTGTGAGTTGTACTCGACCAGTTCCACGCTGCGCATAGCGTTACCACTGCTCAACGGTTTGCCACTGATTTCTTTATTTATATACTTACTCATCAGTGACTTAAGGTCTATATTGGTCTCTTTACAATAGACCGTATAACCTTTTTCATGTGTCTTACTGATGGCCATCACTTTCCTCAATATCAGTGTACATAATGCGTTAATTTATAGCGATATAGTATACAGGTTGCGCCCCTCAATATGTAGACGATCTGAGCTTTCACTGCCCGCTGAACTCAGGTTTCGCATAGCATTTTCTCATACTGGCTGCTTTCGCCGCGCCGCTTCTGGCGATAAATCGTTCCAGGCTTAATAATTCCTTAATGAAACTGTAGTAAAAGTCATCAGTGTACTAACAAACCAGGGTTAGCTGATGAGAAACAGCACAAATATGTTGAGTGTTATTATTCCGTTGTATAACGCGGGTGATAGTTTTCGGGATTGCATGGAATCTTTGATCGCACAGACATGGAGTGCGATAGAGATCATTATTGTCGATGATGGCTCAACGGATAACTCTGTTGATATTGCAAGACAGTATGCTGATAACTATCCCCATGTTCGGTTGTTGCATCAGGCTAACGCTGGGGCATCTGTTGCGCGTAATCGTGGTCTGGCAGCGGCCAGAGGGGATTATGTTGCATTTGTCGATGCTGATGACCTGGTTTATCCCAATATGTATGAAACCCTGATGACCATGGCACTTCAGGATGACCTGGATCTGGCGCAGTGCAATTCTGACTGGTGCATTTTCGAAACGGGGGACACCTGGCAATCAATACCGACGGACCGTTTGCGGTCTACGGGTGTATTGACCGGCCCTGACTGGTTACGTATGGCATTGGCTTCACGCCGTTGGACACATGTGGTCTGGATGGGGGTTTACCGCAGGGATGTTATCGAGAAAAATAAGATATCGTTTGTTCCTGGGTTGCATCATCAGGATATTGTATGGACGACGGAGTTTATGTTTAACGCCAAACGTGTACGATATACCGAACAATCTTTATATAAATACTTCTTACATGATCAATCAGTTAGCCGTCTTAAAAGACAAGGCTTAAAAAATCTCAATTACCAACGACACTATATTAAAATTACACGGTTATTGGATAAGTTGAATCGTGAATATGCTGGACGGATTACTCTTTATCCGGAATTTCATCAGCAAATAACCTATGAAGCTTTGCGCGTTTGTCACGCAGTACGCAAAGAACCGGATGTTCATATTCGTCAGCGTATGATTGCAGAGATTTTTGTCTCGGGTATGTATAAACGCATGATTACTAATGTACGCAGCGCCAAAGTTATGTACCAGGCGCTGCTATGGTCATTCCGTCTCTGGAAATGGCGAGATAAAACATCGTCGCCTTCTCGTATTACACGTAAAACGCTTAATCTACGTTAGCGTTCATAGTGCCGGGAGAGGATGTATTTCCCCAGCCCTGCCACTGCAGCTTCATGTACTGCACCAGCGTGCTTTGGGTGATGCTTTCACCGAGCACGCTGAAGAAGCGGCTGGCGTAAACCGGCTCTAACGGCTGTTTCGGTTTGCATAATTTCACCCCGCGGAAAGGATTACGCGGTGCGTCAGGCGTACCGTTTTTTGGCGGAGTGAGGTTTGGTCTGGACGTATCCACCTGTGGTTCATTGAGCAGGCTGCTTGGGCGAACCAGCGTGATGTCGGCTGGCAGGCTATAAAGCATCTGCTGCAGGACGCGAACCGTAGACGGGTGAGGGTGGCCAATGGCAATTGCCGAGCCGTTGCGACGCGCAAGTTCGACGGCACGATTAAACTGACGGCGAATATCGGCTTCGTTTTGCGTGTCGTCCAGGAAAACTTTGCGTTTAATGACCTTCACACCGGTTCCTGATGCTGCGCGCATGGCCTGACTGTTGCCGATGGTCATGCTGTCAAGGAAGTAGAGATCGTATCGTTCCAGCGCCTGCATCACCTTCTGCATGCCAAACAGGCTGGAGGTCATCGCGCTGCCCATATGGTTGTTCAGACCGACCGCATTCGGTACTTTGCTTACCGCATCGCGAATAATTCGCTCAATCTCTTCGCTGCTCATTTCCGGGCGTAAAGTGTCTTTCTCTAACGGCTGTTTGCTCAGTGGCGCCATCGGTAGATGGATCAGGACTTCATGCCCGCTGTTATGCGCTTTGGTTGCCATTTCCCGCGCATGCGGAGCATTAGGCAAAACGGCAACGGAGATGGTGGAAGGCATCGCCAGCACCTGATTTTCAGTGTGTGGACGATAGCCGAAATCATCAATGACGATGGCGAGTTTGCCAGCAAAAACAGGTGTTGCGAAGGCCAGCAGGCTGGCGAGAGAGAGTAATAGACGACGAAATTGAGGCAAAACTTATCTTCCCAACCACGGCTGTGGATTGACCGCCTGACCCTGGCGACGAATTTCGAAATAGAGCGCCGGTCTGCCCTGACCGCCGCTGCTACCCACAAGTGCAATAGGCTGCCCGGCGCGAACCTGCGTACCGACGCTGACCAGTGCGCTCTGGTTATAACCGTACAGGCTCATATCGCCTTTACCGTGCTCAACGACGACGACCAGGCCATAGCCCTGCAGCCAGTCCGCCAGAATGACGCGACCATCGGCAATGGCTTTAACTTCGGTGCCTTCGGATGCGCCAATAACCATCCCCTTCCAACGTAGCTCACCCTGCAGCTGTTCGCCATAACGATGTAACGTTGGACCACGAACGGGCCAGAATGCCTGGCCACGTGGCGAACCCAAACCGCCGGTACGCGACATCAGTGATTTTTCACTTTCGGTTGGCTTATAGGTTGAGCCTTTCCGTGAGGCATCCTGCTGCTTATCGCGTACGGCCTGCGCCTCGCGGGCTTCACGTTCCGCGCGTGCTTTGGCTGCGGCTTCGGCGCGAGCAATGCTGTTACGCAGGCGCGATTCGTTGGCGCGCATTTCGCCCAATTGCTGTTGACCCTGTTGAATCGATGACTCCAGACCCGAGAGCGTCTTCTGGCGTTCATTACGCGCCTGCTCCAGCTTAGCCTGCTGAGCACGCTGCTCGTACAACAGAGTCTGCTGTTCGCTCTGCTTATCTTCCAGCTCGGCTTTTTGCGAGTCGACCTCTTCGCGGGTTTGTTTCAGCTGCGCGATGGTTTCCTGTCGCGCCTGGTTCAGATAGCCGAAATAGGCCTGCAGGCGTTGCCCACGCTGGCTTTCTTCACCGCTAAGAATGAGCTGAATGCCGGTATGTTCGCCCTGGCGAAATGCAGCGTCGAGTTGGGCTGCCAGGCTGCGTTCTTGCGCGGCCCGCTGTTTTTCCAGCTTCGCAAGGGCGGCATTCATCTCTGCAATTTGCGCGTTCAGCTGCGCCAGTGAGTTTTGCGTTTCGCGCAGTTGCCTGGCGGCAACGGCAATGGCCTGTTCCTGCGCTTTAAGCTGAGCGAGGAGGGTGGCGCGTTGTTGTTGCTGTTGGCGTACCGCGCGTTCTTTTGCCGCGATATCGGCCTGAATAGATTTGAGCTGGTCGCGTTCGTCCGCGTGGGCGGAAAAGGCGCACAGCAATACGCCAGCGCTAAGCGCGCTGGCGTAGAACAAGGGCCTGACTGAAAGCTTGCGCAGCTTCACGGCCCGAGTGATGGTATTAATCGCCTTTCCCCTCATGGGGAGGGATTATTCCACGATGAACAGCGGCTTACCAGTCATC
The DNA here is from genome assembly GCF_030334525.1 of Citrobacter sp. Ce119. NCBI lineage: Bacteria > Pseudomonadati > Pseudomonadota > Gammaproteobacteria > Enterobacterales > Enterobacteriaceae > Citrobacter > Citrobacter sp. Ce119. The sequence goes on along the minus strand of NZ_JAOWDR010000045.1, from coordinate 281,079 downwards.
TCTTGCGGGATTTCCATACCCATCAGCGTCAGCATCGTCGGGGCGATATCAGAAAGTTTGCCGCCTTCGACTGCTTTGACGTTTTTACCACCGACATAAATCAGCGGAACGGGCAGGTTGGTGTGCGCTGTATGTGCCTGACCGGTGGACGGATCGCGCATTTGCTCTGCGTTACCGTGGTCCGCGGTGATCAGCAACTGGCCGCCAACGGATTCAACCGCTTTAGTCACCTGCTCAACGCAATGATCCAGCGCTTCAACCGCTTTAACCGCTGCTTCCATCACCCCGGTGTGGCCAACCATGTCGCCGTTCGGGTAGTTACAAATGATGGTGTCGTATTTTCCGCTCTCAATCGCAGCAACCAGTTTTTCGGTCAGCTCTGCAGAGCTCATTTCCGGCTGCAGATCGTAGGTCGCGACTTTCGGCGAGTTGATCAGGATGCGGTCTTCGCCTTTGAACGGTTCTTCTACGCCGCCGTTGAAGAAGAAGGTCACGTGCGCATATTTTTCGGTTTCGGAAATACGCAGCTGCGTTTTGTCGTTCTTCGCCATCCACTCGCCAAGGGTATTGGCCAGAGACGCTGGTGGGTAAGCTACCGCAGTTTTGATGTCGGCCGCGTATTCGGTCAGCATCACAAAGTTGAGGTTAACGACTTTCTTACGGGCGAAGCCGTCGAAGTCAGCGTTAACAAACGCACGGGTAATTTCACGCGCACGGTCAGCACGGAAGTTCATGAAAATCAGCGTATCGCCGTCTTCCATGGCGGCTTCAGCCTGGCCTTCAGCACGGATCACGGTCGCTTTCACGAATTCGTCGTTTTCGTCGCGGGCATAAGCAGCCTGCAGGCCTTCAACCGCCGTAGCGAACTGGAACTCGCCTTTTGCCAGCGTCATCAGGTCATAAGCCTGTTCAACGCGATCCCAACGGTTGTCGCGGTCCATAGCGTAGTAACGACCGATGATGGACGCTACGCGGCCTTTGCCCAACGCGGCAAATTTCTCTTCGAATTTCTGCAGGGAATGTTCAGCGCTGCGCGGCGGGGTGTCACGGCCATCAAGGAAAGCGTGCAGATAGATTTTCTCAGCGCCACGTTCAGCGGCCATTTCTACCATCGCCATGATGTGATCTTCGTGGCTGTGAACGCCGCCAGCAGAGAGCAGACCCATGATGTGTACCGCTTTGCCGCTATTTTTTGCCTGGTCGACCGCATTGGTCAGCACCGGGTTAGCGAAGAAAGTACGCTCTTTAATTTCAACATCCAGACGGGTCAGGTCCTGATACACGATGCGGCCAGCGCCCAGGTTGACGTGGCCCACTTCGGAGTTGCCCATCTGGCGATCGGGCAGGCCGACTTCCAGGCCAGACGCATCAATCAGGGTATGCGGACGTTTTGCCCACAGGGCATCCATTACCGGGGTTTTGGCATTAAAGATGGCGTTATCCTGGCTGTCTTCACGATAACCGTAGCCATCCAGAATCACCAGTACCATAGGTTTTTTAGAAACCGACATTGCGACAACCTCACACTTAATAGATAAAAAATAATTGCGTAATTTTACTACAGCTGAATCGATAAAGTAGCCCCAGAAGATCAAATAATCGACCAGAGCGCGCCGCAGAGGGCGCGGATTTACGTTTTTTTTTTCCGTAGCGCCCCGCAAAAATGCAATCCAATGCACGCTCTGGCTGTATTTGCGCCAACGCGCAGGTATACTCCTTTCCTGGTTTTTTAATCACTGAGTCGGGAGTTGTTACCCCCCATGCAAGAAATTATGCAATTTGTTAGTCGCCACCCTGTCTTGAGTATCGCCTGGATTGCGTTACTGGCGGCTGTATTATTTACCACGTTTAAGAGCCTGACTTCGAAAGTGAAGGTGATTACGCGCGGAGAAGCTACACGTCTTATCAATAAAGAAGATGCGGTGATTGTGGATTTACGTCAGCGCGACGACTTCCGTAAAGGTCATATCGCAGGCTCCACTAACCTGCTGCCGAGCGAAATCAAAGCCAATAATTTTGGCGAGCTGGAAAAACACAAAAACAAACCTGTTATTGTGGTTGATGGCTCAGGCATGCAATGCCAGGATTCAGCAACTGCGCTGATTAAAGCCGGTTTTGAGCAGGTATCTGTACTGAAAGACGGCGTAGCGGGCTGGAGTGGTGAGAACCTGCCACTGGTTCGCGGCAAGTAATTTACCCGTCTTCTTTCATACCGCAGGGTAAAAGAACACTGGAGATAAGTCATGGCCAATATTGAGATCTATACCAAAGCAACCTGCCCGTTTTGCCATCGCGCAAAGGCGCTGTTGAACAGCAAGGGTGTGAGTTTCCAGGAACTTCCGATTGACGGCGATGCCGTGAAGCGCGAAGAGATGATCAAGCGCAGTGGCCGTACTACGGTTCCGCAGATTTTTATTGATGCACAGCACATTGGTGGTTGTGACGACTTGTATGCGTTGGATGCGCGTGGTGGACTGGATCCACTGCTGCGTTAAGGCGTACCGAAGTATTTAAAGGACAACACTAAAGGGTTTTCTCAACATGTCAGAACAAAATAACACTGAAATGGCTTTCCAGATCCAACGTATCTATACCAAGGATGTGTCTTTCGAAGCGCCAAATGCACCGCATGTTTTCCAGAAAGATTGGCAGCCAGAGGTTAAACTTGATCTTGATACCGCATCTACCCAACTGGCAGATGATGTGTATGAAGTAGTGCTGCGTGTCACCGTAACGGCTTCTCTGGGCGAAGAAACTGCGTTCCTGTGCGAAGTTCAGCAGGGCGGTATTTTCTCCATCAGTGGTATTGAAGGGACTCAGATGGCGCATTGCCTTGGCGCATACTGCCCGAACATTCTGTTCCCGTATGCCCGCGAATGCATCACCAGCCTGGTTTCACGCGGTACATTCCCGCAACTGAACCTTGCGCCGGTCAACTTTGATGCGCTGTTCATGAACTATTTACAGCAGCAAGCTGGCGAAGGTACTGAAGAACATCAGGATGCCTGATGAACCAAAGTAATGCTTCAATGACTGTGATTGGTGCCGGCTCGTACGGCACCGCTCTTGCCATTACCCTGGCAAGAAATGGCCATCAGGTTGTCCTGTGGGGCCATGATCCGAAACATATCGCGACCCTCGAGCACGATCGCTGCAACGTCGCGTTCCTCCCTGATGTGCCTTTTCCCGAAACGCTGCGCCTGGAAAGTGACTTAGCCACTGCGCTGGCCGCCAGTCGTAATATTCTGGTGGTAGTGCCGAGCCACGTTTTTGGCGAAGTGCTGCGTAACATCAAACCGCTGATGCGCCCTGACGCGCGGCTGGTCTGGGCGACAAAAGGTCTGGAAGCGGAAACGGGACGCCTGCTGCAGGACGTCGCGCGTGAAGCGTTAGGTGATTCTATTCCACTGGCGGTTATCTCCGGTCCGACGTTCGCGAAAGAGCTGGCGGCGGGCATGCCGACGGCGATATCTCTGGCCTCAACGGATGATACTTTTGCTGACGATCTCCAGCAGTTGCTGCACTGCGGCAAAAGCTTCCGTGTGTACAGCAACCCGGATTTCATTGGCGTTCAACTGGGCGGCGCGGTGAAAAACGTCATTGCGATTGGCGCAGGGATGTCTGACGGCATTGGTTTCGGCGCGAATGCGCGAACCGCATTGATCACCCGTGGTCTGACCGAAATGTCTCGTCTTGGCGCGGCGCTGGGTGCCGATCCTGCCACCTTTATGGGGATGGCGGGTTTGGGCGATCTGGTGCTGACCTGTACCGACAACCAGTCACGTAACCGTCGTTTTGGCATGATGCTCGGCCAGGGGATGGACGTGCAGGGCGCGCAGGACAAGATTGGTCAGGTGGTTGAAGGCTACCGCAATACAAAAGAAGTTCGTGAATTGGCGCACCGTTTTGGTGTTGAGATGCCAATAACCGAGGAAATTTATCAAGTATTGTATTGCGGAAAAAACGCGCGCGAGGCAGCATTGACGTTATTAGGCCGTGCACGCAAGGACGAGCTGAGTCGCCACTAGCTGTAAGGAACTGTTGAATATAACGACCCGACCCGCGAAGAACGGGTCGGTCGTTTTGCTACCTTCTGGAGTACGCAATGCCGTGTGAAGAACTGGATATCGTCTGGAAAAACATTAAAGCGGAAGCCCGGGCACTGGCGGAATGTGAGCCAATGCTGGCCAGTTTTTACCACGCAACGCTGCTCAAGCATGAAAATCTCGGCAGTGCGCTAAGCTATATGCTGGCGAATAAACTCGCCTCTCCGATCATGCCTGCCATTGCGATTCGCGAAGTCGTGGAAGAGGCCTACGCCGCCGATCCTGAAATGATTGCCTCAGCGGCCTGTGATATTCAGGCGGTACGTACGCGTGACCCGGCTGTCGATAAATATTCCACCCCACTTCTGTACCTGAAGGGTTTTCATGCGCTTCAGGCCTACCGTATTGGTCACTGGCTGTGGCATCAGGGGCGTCAGGCACTGGCGATCTTCCTGCAAAATCAGGTGTCCGTTAGCTTCCAGGTAGATATTCACCCGGCGGCAAAAATTGGCCGTGGGATCATGCTCGATCACGCCACCGGTATTGTGGTGGGTGAAACCGCCGTGATTGAAAACGACGTCTCTATTTTGCAATCCGTTACGCTCGGCGGGACCGGTAAAGCCGGCGGCGATCGTCATCCGAAAATTCGTGAAGGGGTGATGATTGGCGCAGGAGCAAAAATTCTTGGCAACATTGAAGTCGGACGCGGCGCGAAGATTGGCGCAGGTTCCGTGGTTTTACAGCCGGTCCCTCCGCACACTACCGCGGCAGGCGTTCCGGCACGCATCGTTGGTAAGCCAGACAGCGATAAGCCGTCCATGGATATGGATCAGCATTTCAATGGGATTCATCATACTTTCGAATACGGCGATGGCATCTGATTTCGAGCCATGCCCGGTGGCACTGCGTTTACCGGGCCTACGTGGTATTTGTAGGCCGGATAAGGTGTAGCCGCCATCCGGCATTTAATTCTTTTACGACCGTAATACCGCGCCGGGATAACCTAACTGGCGCCAGGCCTCATACACCACCACCGACACCGCATTTGACAGGTTCATGCTGCGACTGTCCGGCATCATCGGAATACGAATTTTTTGTTCGGCAGGCAGCGCATCGAGGATGCTGGCTGGCAGGCCGCGGGTTTCCGGGCCAAACATCAGATAATCTCCGTCCTGATAGCTTACCGCGCTATGCGCTGGCGTACCTTTGGTGGTCAGGGCAAACAAACGTTGCGGATGTTCTGCAGCGACGAAGGCGGCGTAATCAGGGTGGCGAAGCACGGCGGTAAATTCATGGTAATCCAGCCCCGCGCGACGCAGGCGCTTATCGTCCCAGGTAAAGCCCATTGGCTCAATAATATGCAGACGAAAACCGGTGTTGGCGCAAAGACGGATAATATTGCCGGTATTTGGCGGGATTTCTGGTTCGAATAAAACGATGTTAAGCATACTGCCCCCTTAATAACGGGGGGCAGAATAGCAGAAAGAGCCGGTACTATGCGACGGTCAGCGCGTGCGGTTTATAGCGTTGCAGCTTGTAAATCGTCGCGGCAGCGGCGACCAAAGCCGGAAGGCTGAGGAACATTAAGATACTGTCTGCTTGCCATTGCAGGGAAAGCATCTGGGCGCTCATCATCGTTCCGGCTACGCCGCCGAAGCGGCCCACGCCCTGCATCCAGGCAATGCCCGTTGCGCGGCAGTGGGTTGGATAAAACGTTGCAGCCAGCGTCTGTAGCCCGGACTGCGCGCCGTTCATGGTAATCCCCATCAGGAAGATCAGTGCGCCGAACAGGATGATATGGTTGTGTTCAAACCCGAGAGCGAGGGCAAACAGCATCGTCAGCATAAAGCCGAGTGACACCACTTTATGCGCTTCCCAACGGTCCATTAACCAACCGGCCAGCAGGATCCCTGCGGTACCGCCGAAGGTAAACAGTGACGTCAGCCAGGCGGATTCAGCCAGCGGATAGCCCATGCCCAGCATCAGCGTTGGCATCCAGCTCAGCAGCACGTAATAGATAACCAGCCCCATAAAGTAGGTCGTCCAGAGCATCAGCGTGCCCGGCAGCCAGGGCATACTGAATAGCTGCGCCACGCTGCCTTTTTTGATCGTGACGCGGTCTTCATCCAGATAAAACTGAGTAACCTGTTCCAGATTTCCCGACATAAAACGTTGAGCAATGCGTTTAACCTGTGCCACCCCTTTACCGCGGTGAACCAGATACTTCACCGACTCCGGCAGGAACAGCACCAACAGTACGGTGAGGGCCAGCGGGGCGATCGCACCGGCAAGCAGAACACTGTGCCAGCCGTAATTGGGAATAAGCCAGGAGGAGATTACGCCGCCGCCCGCAGCACCTAACGGAAAGCCGCAGTACATGGTGTTAATCGCCATTGAACGACAGCGTTTCGGGGCGAATTCTGACACCAGGGTGATGGCGTTGGGCATTGCCGCGCCAAGCCCAAGTCCAGTGAGAAAACGCCAAAATGTGAGCATATTCAGCGTCTGGGCATAGGCGGTTCCCAGACTGGCGAGGCCAAAGAACAGACAGGAAAAGACCAGGACACGCTTACGGCCCATACGATCGGAAATCGGTCCGGCGAGCAGGGCGCCAAATGACAGGCCTAATAGCGCGGCGCTTAACACCGGTCCGAGATCTTGCTTCTTGATGCCCCAGTCGGCTGAGAGCGTGGGAGCAATATAACCCATCGCCGCGGTATCGAAGCCGTCAATGGCTAAAACCAGAAATCCCAGGACAATAATGACCCAATGGAAGCGCGAAAAAGGACTATCATCTATCGCCTGCTGGATATTCACTTTACCGGAATAAGCCATGTCACCCTCGCCCGTTATGATGGTTGTTATCTGTATAAATCGCTCTTGTATTAGCTTGTATATACATTTGGCAGGTGGATAAAAAGTTGTCAAATATATTGGTTGTAAATGTTAACTGGTCGTTATTTTTGGATAAAAAATGGTCGGGCTGAGAACAGGCCGACCATTCAGGAAATAGGGTTTTATGAAGTGTTGTTACGCTGCGCTACCCTGGACCAGAGGTGCCAGCGCGGCAGGCAGGCTCTTACCCAGTTCCTGTACCAGCGAATCACCGCTGATTTCGCTAATCGACTTCGCACCGGTCAGGGTCATTGCCACTTTCATCTCTTTCTCGATCAGATTCAGCAGATTCGCCACCCCGGCCTGGCCGTGGGTCGCCAGCGCGTACAGATAGGCCCGCCCCAGCAGCACGCTATCCGCGCCCAGCGCAATCATGCGCACAACGTCCAGACCGTTGCGGATCCCGCTATCGGCCAGAATGGTGATATCGCCCTTCACCGCATCGGCAATGGCGGGCAGCGCGCGAGCAGAAGACAGCACACCATCTAACTGGCGGCCACCATGGTTAGAAACGACAATGCCATCCGCGCCGAAACGGACTGCATCACGAGCATCTTCCGGATCGAGGATCCCTTTGATCACCATCGGGCCGTCCCAGAATTCACGGATCCACTCGAGGTCTTTCCAGGAAATCGACGGATCGAAATTATTCGCCAACCAGCCGATGTAATCCTCAAGGCCGGTGGGTTTGCCAAGATAGGTCGAGATATTGCCTAAATCATGCGGGCGACCGTTCAGGCCAACGTCCCATGCCCACTGTGGATGAGTGGCTGCCTGCCAGTAGCGACGCAGTGCCGCATTTGGACCGCTCATACCGGAATGGGCGTCACGGTAACGTGCGCCGGGCGTAGGCATATCGACGGTAAAGACCAGCGTGGAGCAACCCGCTGCTTTGGCGCGCTCCAGGGCGTTACGCATAAAGCCGCGATCGCGCAGGACATACAGCTGGAACCACATCGGACGCTTGATGGTCGGGGCGACTTCTTCAATAGGACATACGGAGACCGTGGAAAGCGTAAACGGAATGCCTTTAGCGTCAGCAGCGGCGGCGGCCTGAACTTCCCCCCGGCGTGCGTACATGCCGCACAGTCCGACAGGCGCGAGGGCCACCGGCATGGAAAGCGTTTCGTTGAACAGCTTTGTTTCCAGGCTCAGGTCGGACATATTCTTCAACACGCGCTGGCGCAGCGCCACTTCCGACAGGTCTGCCACGTTACGGCGCAAGGTGTGCTCGGCATACGCCCCACCGTCAATATAATGGAACAAGAAAGGGGGTAGGATGCGCTGGGCTGCGGCGCGATAGTCGCTGGCTGCTGAAATAATCATGTGTTGTTCTCCCTGCTATTTTCACCAGAGTCACCGGGCAGGCGGGTGATACGCGCCTGGCGGGCCTGATCTTCATCAAATCGTTTAATCGTGGTGTGGACAAAACTAAGGTGCGCCATCATGGTCTTACGCGCCCCGTCGGCATCGCCGGCGACAATGGCGTCCAGCACTGCCTGATGCTGCGCCGTCAGTTGTGAAAATACGGGGGGCACGAGGTACATACGTTGGCGGCTCTGTTTAACCGAAGACTGCAATACGTCGAAGAAACCGCGCATGGTCTGCAACAGCACCACGTTGTGCGAGGCCTCCGCAATGGCGAGATGAAAGCGCACGTCAGCCTGTGAGGCGAGATCCGGATCTTCGCTTTGCGTGGCGTCGAAACAGAGCCTGATTTTCTCTTTGTCGGCGGCGGTGGCCCGCATCGCTGCGTGCCAGGCGGTGCTGGCTTCAATGGCGTGGCGGGCTTCCAGAATATCGAAGCTGTAGTCGGGATCGTCCGCCAGCAGGCTCTTCAGCGGCTGAACGATGTTTTGTTCAGACCAGGCCTCATGCTGCCAGCGGATAAACGTCCCGCCGCCACGACGGCTAATCAGTACGCCTTCGCTCACCAGCTTTGCTAACGCCTCACGCAGCGAGTTGCGCGAGACGCCGAGCTGTACGGCCAGCTGACGCTCAGCGGGCAACTTCATGCCCGCCTCCAGCTGTTGTTCTTCAATCAGCGCCCGCACACGAGATGCGACTTCGTCTGACAGGCGTCTGGGCATCACTATCATGGAATCATCCAGGTTAAGACATAGGCCTGCAGCGTGGTGATCACACCCACCATGCAGGTGAAAATCAGGCTGTGCTTCACGGTAAAGCGGAACAGGTCAGATTCTTTCCCCACTAATCCCACTGCCGCACAGGCAATAGCGATAGATTGTGGAGAGATCATCTTGCCGGTCACGCCGCCGGTGGTATTTGCCGCCACCATCAGTACGTCTGATACGCCGATTTGCTGAGCGGCCGTGGCCTGCAGGGCGGCAAACAGTGCGTTTGATGAGGTGTCGGACCCGGTCAGGAATACCCCCAGCCAGCCGAGGAACGGCGAGAAGAAAGTAAACGCGCTGCCGGTGTGCGCCAGGGCCAATGCCAGGGTTGATGAAAGACCTGAGTAGTTAGAGATAAACGCGAACGCCAGCACCATGCCGATGGAGTAAATAGGCAGCGCCAGATCTTTCAGCGTGCTGCCAAAGGTTTGCAGCGCAGCAGACGGCTTCATCTTCAACCAGACGATAGACAGCAGGGCGGCAAACAGGATCGCGGTACCGGTCGCAGAGAACCAGTCAAATTTGTACACCGCCGCGTAGGCTGTGGCTTCGTGTACGACCGGCGGCATACGGGCAACCAGCTTGTCGAGGAACGGGACTGGAATATTGACCACCCAGTGGTACATCGCGCCGCCGGGCGCAAACAGCGCTTTAAACGGCGGTATGCTCCACAGCGTGACGGTGGCGGTCAGGAACAGGAACGGAGACCAGGCGCGTACCACTTGTCCTGCGGTGTAGCGGGTGCGCGACAGGTCCATATCGACCTGCGAAGCGCCCATATCGCCAAAGCGGAAGATGCGTACTGGCTGCCAGCGTTTCAGGAACAGCGTCAGGCAGACCAGCGAAACCAGAGAAGAGATGATGTCTGGCAGCTCCGGTCCGATAAAGTTAGAGCTGAGGTACTGCGCGATAGCAAACGAGCCTCCAGCGACCATCACCGCAGGCCAGGTCTCTTTTACGCCGCGCCAGCCATCCATAATCGCCATAATCCAGAACAGCACGATAATGGTCAGGAACGGCAACTGACGGCCCACCATCTGGCCAATCTCGAAGCTGTCCAGTCCGGTCACCTGACCGGCAACCAGAATCGGAATGCCCATTGCGCCAAAAGCGACCGGCGCAGTATTTACGATCAAGCACAAACCTGCCGCGTACAGTGGGTTAAAGCCGAGGCCTACCAGCAGCGCGGCGGTAATCGCTACCGGAGCGCCAAAGCCTGCTGCTCCTTCGAGGAAGGCACCAAAGGAGAAACCGACAATCAGCATTTGCAGACGCTGGTCCGGGGTAATCGAGAGTATCGATGAGCGGATGATGTCGAACTGTCCGGTTTTCACCGAGATTTTATAGACGAATACCGCGGCGATAATGATCCAGGCAATCGGCCACAAACCATAGAAGAAGCCGTAGACCACGGAAGCCAGAGCGTGATCGACCGGCATTTTGTAAAACAGCAGGGCGACCGACAAAGCAATCACCACCGTCCATGATGCCGCAACATAGCCTTTCAGCTTGAGCTTAATCAGGGCGAAGAAAAAGAACAGGATAGGGAGCGATGCGATCAAACTGGAAAGCCAGATGTTACCGGCCGGGTCGTAGTTCTGTTGCCAGAGATTCATTGCAGGTCTCCTGGGGGCCGCCGACATAATGGAATGAGTCTGTGCTCATCTCCAGGTCACATTATGTGTAAAAGTGGCCCTGCCAATATTGTTGTGTAGGGGTAATGACAATGAATGGTTAATCAAATGTTATCTATTGGCAACGGTATTGTACGCGCATTTTAATGAAATGTGAGGTGCTGGTAGGATCTGACTGAAATTGGTAGGGCCAATTGCGAGGTGAAATGAAGGACCGGGCAAGCGGATGTTGCCCGGTGGGAGATTAGAACTCGCTCTTCGCGAAGCCCGTCATCTCTTTCAGGCCCATTTCACGGCCAAGCTCGGTCATCGGGTGAACGACAATCAGGCCGCGCACGCTCTTCTTCAGCTTGCCCATATCCGCCTGCTCTTTTTTGGTGATGGCGCGACGGAAAGGGAGTTTCGTCAGCTTTTGCGCTTCTTTGCTCAGCTTCTGGCCATGGACTTCACGCAGACGCGCAATCTCGGTTTCCAGAGTTTCTTTCTCTTGTTCCAGCTCGGCATATTTGTCGGCGGCTTCAACCAGAGACAGGTCAGCCTGCTGGTGGCGGATAGCGTCCAGACGATCGCTCAGGCGTTTAATTTCGTTTTTTTCGACTTCTTTCATAGGATAGCTTCTGATAAAAATAGGATGAATATCCTATAGTATGCGCGCAGAGCGGGATTATTCACAACTAATCGAAGATAAATAATCAAATGCCGCAAGTATTATTCAGCTAATGAAAATACTACCATTTTGATTAATAAGGAATTTTAAGCGATAAGATCGGCCATGGCGCTTTTTATTGGCGGGTTCATAATGAAGCACGTTTTCCTCAATGTAATTGCCCAACCGATCCTAAACTTAAATGATCAACCGCGCAGGCTGAGCGTGGTTAATACATGGAGGAGGGAAGATTATGGCGAAAATAGGTGAGAACGTTTCGGTCCTTATTGATAAGACGGTCGATTTTATGGCTTCAAGCCAGGCTTTTCGCGAGTATCTGAATAAAACACCACCGCGCAACGTTGTCCCTTCTGAAATACCGCAGGAGAATGCGCAGCTGTATCTGCAACGTCTGGCGTACTATCGGCAGCTTTATCGACCGCAGCAGGAAGAGAAGTAAGCCTGCAGGGTCTTATTTTTGAAAGGCTTTTTTTAAGCTGATTTTAGAAATCAGCTCGGTCAGGGAAAGTACCATCGTGGAGCGCACCATCTGCTGGTAGCGCTGGATCTGCATCGCGTGCAGACCTGAGTCTGAGGTATCAAACTGCGGTGGCGGCGGGAGTGCCGTCACGCAGTGGAGTTCGCCAAACGGACCAAGAATTTCGTCGTCGGTGAACGCATATTCATTGCCGTCATGGTTTAACTCTTCCCGCAGCGCCATCAGAAGCTCCGCGTCTTCATACTCCGGCCGGCTGAGTACGCCCAGACCGTAGATGAGCTTCAGGCGAACGGAAAGATCGCCCAGCGGACCATCGCCGTCAAGCAGCGGTTCTACAGCATATTTCACCGCATAGTCGTCTTTGCGAAATACCTGAAGCACAAGAATATTCACCGCCTCGGTGAGCAGTTCTACGGCGGTGATGAGGAAGCTGCGTACGGTTTTGCCAGCATTCAGACGCTCAAGCACACGATTTTCAAAGGCCTGCGTTTGTTCCATTATTGCCTGCATATCTGACAATCTGTCATTTGGGCGCAGGCTGACCTGCGCCACATTCTCTATCATTTGGTCGCGTTATATGCGTTAACCGCCTCCGCCACCACATCACTGTTGGCATCCAGGCCGGAGATCTGCGCCAGCGCGGCCTGTGGACCTTTTTCGTCAATCAGCGCGGCCAGTTCCTGTGCCTGCGGATCTTCCTCACTGCGATAGTGCATTGCAGCGGCAATACCGGTGACCAGATTGGCGTGCGGCAGAGCATACTCCAGCGTGCCCAGCAGCGGTTTAATCAGACGATCGCCCGCGCTCAGCTTACGCAGCGGCTGACGACCCACGCGCTCAACGTCATCTTTCAGATACGGGTTTTCAAAGCGACCGAGGATTTTCTGAATGTATGCCGCATGTTTTGCTGCATCAAAGCCATAGCGTTTGATCAGTACCGCGCCGCTCTCTTCCATCGCACCTTTTACCACTGCGCGGATTTTCTCGTCGAGAATCGCGTCACGGATGGTCTGATGACCGGTCAATTTTCCGAGGTACGCGGTTATAGCATGCCCGGTGTTCAGCGTGAAGAGTTTACGTTCGACAAATGCCATCAGGTTATCAGTTAATTCCATTCCCGGGATGTTCGGCAATTCGCCTTTAAACTGCGTTTTGTCGACAATCCACTCACTGAAGGTTTCAACGGTAACTTCCAGCGGGTCATTGGTCGCAGAGGCTGAAGGAGGAACAATACGGTCCACGGCGGAATCGACGAAGCCAACATGTTCTTCAACCCAGGCTTTGTCTTCATCTGCCAGCACGTTCATTACATGGCCTTTCAACTGGGTCGTTCCGCGCACCATGTTTTCACAGGCGATGATATTTAGCGGAGTAGCTATGCCCTGTGCCTTGCGTTTAACCAGCCCTTTGGCGATGGCCGGAGCGATACGCTCAAGCACGACCGGACCGACGGCGGTAGTGACTAAATCTACATGGGCAATCAGGTCGACGACATCATCGCCGATGCTGCTCACGGCGTTGACGCCGGAGACGGTATCAACCTGCTCGTTTTCACCCACCACATGAACCTGATAGCTATGACGGGCATTCAGGGCATCGAGCACAACCTGGTTTACATCCGCGAACGTCAGCTGTATCCCCGCGTCCGCCAGCAATTTGCCGATAAAGCCACGACCGATATTACCTGCGCCAAAATGTAATGCTTTCATAGTATTAACCTTCATTAATGTTTTTACCCAAGAGGGCTGGGGTGAGGGACTGCATAGATTTCCCCTCAACCTAACCCTCTCCACAAGGGAGAGGATATCGCCTTCATATTTCGAACTGCAGATGCGTTGGCTCTCCTCGCTCACCCCAGTCACGTACTTATGTACGCTCCTGGGGATTCACTGCGTTGCCGCCTTCCTGCAGCTCGAACTATTTTGGAGATACTTAAGCGTTAAGCTTTTTTACCCGCCAGCAATTCCAGAACTTCATCCACGCTGGTGGTATGGGCCAGACGTTCGATCACAGATTCATCATCCAGAGCGTTGGTCAGGCTGGTAATCACCTGGATGTGCTCGTTGTTACGTGCTGCGATACCAATAACCAGGCGGGCAATATCGTCTTCTTCTTCACCGAAGCGAACGCCTTCCGGGTATTGGCAGAACACCACACCGGTTTTCAGCACGCGGTCTTTGGCTTCAACCGTACCGTGCGGTACTGCGATGGACTCGCCGAGGTAAGTCGGGGTCAGTTTTTCACGGTCCAGCATTGCCTCAACGTATTCTGGCTCAACGTAACCACCTTTCACCAGTTGCTCGCCGGCAAAGCGAATTGCTTCTTCTTTGTTAGTGGCTTTACGGCCAAGGAAGATATTCTCCGCACCCAGCTTGAACAGGTGGGTATCACCCTCTTCAAAGCTGTCTTTCAGGTGATCGCGGACTTTCACTTCATTCACGTTGTGGCGCTGTGCAGCAACCAGACGTTCGGTCAGGCTGGAGTACAGACCGCTGTCGAGGAAGTTGGTCAGCGAAATGTGCTGTGCCTGAGGCACCTGGCGCATCGCACGTTCGGTCAGGTCACGGTGGGTAATGACCAGATCCACATCCGGCGGCAGATTGTTAATCGCGCTGTTGGTGACAGAAATTTGAGACAGACCGGCATCCTGCACTTTCTTACGCAGTACGCCCGCACCCATGGCGCTGGAACCCATACCGGCATCGCAGGCAACGATGATTTTACGCACATGGCTCAGGTCGTTAGTCACGTCGCCAGCCGCCAGCGGAGATGCGCCTTTAGATTCCGCTTTCATGTCGTGCATACGACGTGTGGCAGCATCAATGTCATCATCTTCTTTCACTTTGCTGGTTTTCAGCAGAATGGCTGAGACTACAAAGGAGACCGCCATTGCTGCACAGATAGCGGCGATGTTAGCGAAGTAAGCCCCCTTCGGCGTCATTGCCAGCACGGCCAGGATAGAACCCGGAGAGGCCGGAGAAACCAGACCGCCGTTCAGGATAGTCAGGGTAAATACGCCAGTCATACCGCCAAGGATAACGGCCAGAATCAGACGTGGGTTCATCAGCACGTACGGGAAGTAAATTTCGTGGATACCACCCAGGAAGTGAATGATTGCCGCGCCGCCCGCAGACTGCTTAGCGCTGCCGCGACCGAAGAACATGTATGCCAGCAGGACGCCCATACCCGGACCCGGGTTAGCTTCAATCAGGAAGAAGATGGATTTGCCCATCTCATGGGATTGCTGAATACCCAGCGGTGAGAAAATACCGTGGTTGATGGCGTTATTGAGGAACAGGATTTTCGCCGGTTCAACGAAGATAGACGCCAGCGGCAGCATGTCATGGACAACCATGAAGTTAACGCCTGCCGCCAGGATTTTGGACAGTGCTTCAACCAATGGGCCAATGCCAAGGAATGCCAGAATGGCGAGGATCATCCCGATGATGCCTGCGGAGAAGTTATTCACCAGCATCTCAAAACCGGACTTGATCTTACCGTCTACCCAGTTGTCGAAATGTTTGATAGCCCAGCCGCCCAGCGGACCTGCGATCATCGCGCCGAGGAACATTGGCATATCAGCACCGACGATAACGCCCATGGTGGTGATAGCACCAACCACGCCGCCACGCTCGCCGCCAACCAGCTTACCACCGGTATAACCGATCAGTAGCGGCAGCAGATAGGTGATCATTGGGCCGACAAGCTTCGCCAGCGTTTCGTTCGGCAACCACCCTGTCGGAATGAATAATGCGGTGATAATACCCCACGCGATAAACGCGCCGATATTTGGCATCACCATGTTGCTGAGGAATCGACCAAAGCTTTGCACCTTGATCTTAATATCGGATGACATAAAAACACCCCTTCTTATGTTTGCTATCGCGCAGGCTGAAAGCCCGAGGTTTGTTAATGTAGCGGCAGGAGGTAGCCGGACCCTGTAGATACTGCGAAATCTGGCACTGAATCGTTCAACTGTCCAGTCGACGCCCTTTTGTGTGACTTCCGTCACGTAAATATAGGGTGTGGGGCGCTAGTTAATGTGACCTTAATCACAAAATACCAGTACAAAAAAACATCACTGGATCCGAATTCGCCAAAAACTAGGGGTAAATGTGAACTGATTCACATTTTTGCTTTTGCTGTTTGTTGAATCTTTGTGATGTAGATCGCAAAGTATTTTTATCTGCATTTGCCCGGATGTGATCTACAGCAGGTTCTACCCCCGACATTTTTATTGCAAAAGAAAGCAACTTCTCACCAGAAAAAATATTTTTTTTGTGGTATGGCGAAAACCCCAAACTGCAGTTATGTTCAAAACATCAGCCTGGGTGCATACGGCTGCCGGCATAAAAAAACTCTAATTAGCGTGAATTCGAGGCAGGTATGTTTCTTAATTATTTCGCGTTGGGCGTGCTGATCTTCGTATTTCTGGTGCTGTTTTATGGAATCATCGCCATCCACGATATCCCATATAACATGGCTAAGAAGCGCAACCATCCTCATGCCGATGCCATCCACACGGCGGGATGGGTGAGTCTTTTTACATTGCATGTTATTTGGCCATTCCTGTGGATTTGGGCGACGCTCTACCAGCCTGAGCGTGGCTGGGGCATGCAGTCACACATCACGTCGACCGGACAGGATCCAGACCCCGAGATTGCTGCGCTGGCAGCGCGCATCAGCCAGTTGGAAAAAAGACTGGATGGGGAGAATAAAACCGATAACTCCACCTTTCCGGAGATTTAATCATGGATCTGTTGATTGTCCTGACCTACGTGGCATTCGCCTGGGCCATCTTTAAAATATTTCGTATTCCGGTCAACCAATGGACGCTTGCAACCGCTGCATTAGGCGGCGTGTTTATTGTGGCGGGACTTATTTTATTAATGAACTATAACCACCCGTATACCTTTACGGCGCAAAAAGCGGTTATTTCAATTCCTGTTACCCCGCAGGTCACGGGAATTGTTAGTGAGGTGACAGATAAAAATAATCAGCTGATTAAAAAAGGCGAGGTGTTATTTAAACTCGATCCTGTGCGTTATCAGGCGCGGGTTGACAGACTCCAGGCAGACCTGGTGACCGCGACGCATAATATCGACAATCTGAAAGCACAGCTGTCGGAAGCGGTCGCTAATACCACCCGCGTGTCTGCGGAACGTGACCGCCTGTATAAGGATTATCAACGCTATTTGAAGGGCAGCCAGGCGAGGGTAAACCCATTCTCTGAAAGCGATATCGACAACGCCCGGCAAAACTATCTGGCCCAGGATGCGCTGGTCAAAGGATCGGTTGCGGAACAGACACAGATTCAAAGCCAGTTAGACAGTATGGTCAACGGGGAGCAATCTCAGGTTGCGTCTCTGCGCGCTCAGCTCGCTGAAGCCAAATACAATCTTGAGCAGACTATCGTCCGTGCCCCCAGCAACGGCTATGTTACGCAGGTGCTTATTCGTCCCGGGACCTACGCTGCCGCGCTGCCTCTGCGCCCGGTGATGGTGTTTATTCCGGAACAGAAACGACAAATCGTGGCGCAATTCCGCCAGAACTCGCTGTTGCGTCTGAAACCGGGCGATGAAGCGGAAGTGGTGTTTAATGCGCTACCAGGTCAGGTTTTCTCCGCTAAGTTGACCTCCATTCTGCCGGTTGTGCCGGGCGGTTCTTATCAGGCCCAGGGGGCATTACAATCCTTAACGGTGGTGCCGGGTACCGATGGGGTGCTGGCCACGATTGAACTGGATCCTAATACCGATGTGGATGCGTTGCCGGACGGTATCTATGCCCAGGTGGCGGTCTATTCTGACCATTTCGCCCACGTGTCGGTGATGCGTAAAGTGTTGCTGCGCATGACCAGTTGGATGCATTACCTTTATTTGGATCATTGAGATCGTCATCACCTGCCATTTACGGCGACCTGAGCCATACTGATATTTTTGTTGGCAAAAAGGACCCGGCATGAAACTCATCGGCAGCTATACCAGCCCTTTTGTGCGTAAAATTTCTATTCTGTTACTGGAAAAGGGCATCACCTTCGAATTTGTGAATGAACTTCCCTATAACGCGGATAGCGGCGTGGCGCGCTATAACCCGCTAGGAAAAGTGCCCGCGCTGGTCACCGATGAGGGCGAGTACTGGTTTGACTCCCCGATCATTGCGGAATATATCGAGCTGCTGGATATTGCGCCAGCCATGCTGCCGCGTGAACCGCTGGCGGCGCTGAAGGTACGCCAGTTGGAAGCGCTGGCAGACGGAATTATGGATGCGGGTTTAGTCTCGGTGCGTGAGCAGGCTCGCCCCGCCGCGCAGCAGTCAGAAACGGAACTGTTACGCCAGCGGGAAAAGATTACCCGTAGTCTGGATATGCTGGAGGGCTATCTGGCGGACGGTACGCTGAAAACGGATACGGTTAACCTGGCAACCATTGCGATTGCTTGTGCCGTCGGTTATCTCAATTTCCGTCGGGTCGCGCCCGGCTGGTGTGTTGATCGCCCGCGCCTGGTCAAACTGGTGGAAACGCTCTTTCAACGCGAAAGTTTTGCCCGTACAGAACCGCCAAAGGCTTGATGCACATTTACACTTCATCCTTCAAGCTGCCTCTTTGTTGGCAGCGTTTCTTCGCCCCAGTTACGTACTATTCGTACGCTCCTGGGGACTCATTCTCTTGCCGCCTCGATGCATCTTGAATGATTTTGTGTATGTATGTCCGCCTGAGCAAAGTCACGGTACAATCCTTCCTATATCGATATCCCTCTCCACGGTGGAGAGGGCCACCAACAGCCAGGCCCTTTCATGACAACCGACATGCGTTCACTCTACAGCCAGCTTCCCGCTATCGATCGTTTATTGCGCGATAGCGCCTTCCCAGCCTTACGTGAGTCTCACGGTCATACCCGAGTGGTTGACCTGCTGCGTCATATGCTCGACGAAGCCAGAGAAGCCATCCGCGACACGCACGCGCTCCCGGCATGGTGTGAGGACTGGGCACAAGAAGCCAGCGCCCGGCTGGAACGAGAATCGCAAAGCGCGCTGCGTCCGGTGATTAACCTGACCGGCACGGTGCTGCACACCAACCTTGGTCGCGCGTCGCAGGCAGAAGAAGCGATCGAGGCGGTGGTGCAGGCGATGCGCACGCCGGTGACGCTGGAATACAGCCTGGATGATGCCGGGCGTGGACATCGGGATCGGGCGCTGGCGGATTTACTCTGCCGTCTGACGGGGGCGGAAGACGCCTGTATCGTTAATAACAATGCAGCAGCGGTTTTACTGATGTTGGCCGCCACGGCTAACGGCAAAGAGGTGGTCGTTTCACGCGGCGAACTGGTAGAAATTGGCGGCGCGTTTCGTATTCCGGACGTTATGTGCCAGGCCGGATGTATGCTGCGTGAAGTGGGTACCACCAACCGGACCCATGCGAAAGATTACCGTCAGGCGGTGAATGAAAACACCGGGCTGCTGATGAAGGTGCATACCAGTAATTACAGCATCGAAGGCTTTACGAAGTCGGTGGGTGAGGCTGAGCTGGCCGCTATTGGTAAGGAGCTGGATGTACCGGTGGTGGCGGATCTCGGCAGTGGCTCGCTGGTCGATCTCGGCCAGTATGGACTGCCGCAGGAGCCGATGCCGCAGCAACTGATTGCCGCTGGCGTCAGTCTGGTGAGCTTTTCTGGCGATAAATTACTGGGCGGGCCGCAGGCCGGGATCATCGTCGGTAAAAAAGAGATGATCGCTCGCTTACAGAGCCATCCGCTGAAACGTGCATTACGGGCTGATAAAATGACGTTGGCTGCGCTGGAAGCGACGCTGCGGCTTTATCTGCACCCGGAAGCATTGGCGACGAAGCTGCCGACGCTACGCCAGCTCACCCGTTCGCAAGAGGCTGTCCATGCGCAGGCCCAACAATTACAGGCACGGCTTGCTGAGCATTACGGCGACGAATTCGCCCTGAATGTGATGCCTTGCCTGTCGCAGATTGGCAGCGGCTCGCTACCTGTTGATAGGCTGCCCAGCGCGGCATTAACCTTTACCCCCCACGACGGGCGCGGTAGCCGCCTTGAAGCGCTGGCCGCTCGCTGGCGTACGTTGCCCGTGCCGATCATTGGGCGAATTTATGATGGTCGCATGTGGCTGGATCTGCGCTGCCTTGAAGACGAGACCCGGTTTATGGAGATGATGCTGAAATGATTATTGCAACCGCCGGACACGTTGACCACGGAAAAACAACGTTATTACAGGCGATTACCGGCGTGAATGCCGACCGTCTGCCGGAAGAAAAAAAGCGCGGCATGACCATCGATCTCGGCTATGCCTACTGGCCGCAGCCGGACGGACGGATACTGGGATTTATCGATGTTCCGGGACACGAAAAGTTTTTGTCCAACATGCTGGCAGGTGTCGGCGGGATTGACCACGCGCTGCTGGTGGTGGCGTGTGATGATGGCGTGATGGCGCAAACGCGTGAGCATTTGCAAATTTTGCAACTGACGGGTAATCCGCAGATCACCGTGGCGCTCACGAAAGCCGACCGCGTGGATGAGGATCGCATCAACGCGGTACGTGCCGAGGTGCACACCACGCTTGAGAATTATGGTTTCGCCGGTGCGGTTCTGTTCGTGACGGCCGCCAGTGAAGGTCGTGGGATTGAAGAACTGCGCGAGCATTTGCTGCAATTAACGTCGCGCGAGCATGCCTGCGATCGCAGCTTTCGCCTGGCGATTGACCGTGCCTTTACGGTCAAAGGCGCGGGGCTGGTGGTGACCGGGACGGCGCTTAGCGGTGAAGTGAATATCGGTGACACGCTGTGGCTCACGGGCGTCAACAAACCGATGCGCGTACGTAGCCTGCATGCGCAAAATCAGGCCACCGAACGCGCGCAGGCGGGGCAACGTATCGCGCTGAATATTGCCGGCGATGCGCAAAAAGAAGAACTTAACCGCGGCGACTGGCTACTTTCTGATGCGCCGCCGGAGGCTTTTACCCGCGTAATTGTTTCTTTAGAACATGCCGCGCCGCTGATGCAGTGGCAACCGCTGCATATTCACCACGCGGCCAGTCATGTAACCGGGCGAATCTCGCTGCTTGAAGGAACGCTGGCGGAACTGGTGTTTGATACACCGCTCTGGCTTGCTGATAACGACCGTCTGGTGCTGCGCGATATTTCTGCCCGCACGACGCTAGCAGGTGCGCGCGTGGTAACGCTCAATCCGCCGCGTCGCGGGAAACGTAAGCCGGAATATCTGCAGTGGCTGTCGGCGCTGGAAAAGGCGCAGAGTGACGGCGACGCCCTGGCGCTGCATCTGACGCGTGGGGCGGTGAATATTCCTGATTTCGCCTGGGCGCGCCAGCTCAACGGCAACGGGATGCGTCCGTTGATTGAGCAACATGGTTTTATTCAGGCGGGATACAGCCTGTTGAATGCTCCCGTTGCGGCGCGCTGGCAGCGAAAAGTCCTCGATACGCTGGCGACCTACCACGAACAGCACCGTGATGAGCCAGGGCCTGGACGCGAACGTCTGCGGCGTATGGCTTTGCCGATGGAAGACGAAGCGCTGGTCTTGCTGCTGATTGAAAAGATGCGCGAGAGCGGTGCCATCCATAGCCATCATGGCTGGCTGCATTTGCCGGATCATAAGGCGGGTTTCAGCGATGAGCAGCAGGCAATCTGGCTAAAAGCAGAACCGCTTTTTGGCGATGAACCGTGGTGGGTACGCGATCTGGCAAAACAGACGGGTACGGATGAGCAAATGATGCGCGTGGCGTTACGACAAGCGGCACAGCAAGGCATTATTACCGCGATCGTTAAAGATCGCTATTACCGTAACGATCGGATTGTGGCCTTTGCCAATATGATCCGCGAGCTGGATCAGGAACGGGGATCGACCTGTGCGGCTGATTTCCGCGACAGGCTGAACGTTGGGCGCAAATTGGCTATTCAGATTCTGGAATATTTTGACCGCATTGGTTTTACGCGTCGCCGGGGAAATGATCATTTATTACGCGATGCGTTATTGTTTCCGGAAAAATAATGAAACAATTAATTCATGGTTTAAATGAATTAATACAAAATATATGTTGATTGAAATAAGCACATTAGATTCTAAGCCTAATGTGCTTTTTTATTTATAGTGTTATTAAAATAACCACCACGATCATACTTTGTTGAAAAATTCACACGTATGCTTCCTGGCTCTTCAGAATAAAATAAGGAACGTACAATGGCTGCTTCAACATTTTTTATTCCTTCCGTGAATGTAATTGGCGCTGATTCATTAAAAGACGCGATGAATACAATGGCGGAATATGGTTTTCGCCGTACGCTGATTGTCACAGATGCCATGCTGACGAAATTAGGTATGGCTGGCGAGATTCAAAAGGCATTACAGGAACGTGATATTTTCAGCGTCATTTACGACGGTACACATCCTAATCCTACGACCAGTAACGTCGCTGCTGGCCTGCAAATGTTGAAAGAAAACCAATGTGATAGCGTTATTTCCCTCGGCGGTGGTTCTCCGCACGATTGTGCAAAAGGTATTGCGCTGGTGGCGGCTAACGGCGGCGATATTCGCGATTACGAAGGCGTGGATCGCTCAGCAAAACCTCAGTTGCCGATGATCGCCATTAACACCACCGCGGGCACGGCGTCGGAGATGACGCGTTTCTGCATTATTACCGATGAAGTACGCCATATTAAAATGGCGATTGTGGATAAGCATGTTACGCCGCTGCTGTCCGTTAATGACTCCTCGCTGATGGTCGGTATGCCGAAGTCTCTGACGGCGGCCACTGGTATGGATGCGCTGACCCACGCTATCGAAGCCTACGTTTCTATTGCTGCAACCCCAATTACCGATGCTTGCGCGCTGAAAGCGGTCACCATGATTGCGGAAAACCTGCCGGTCGCTGTTGAAGACGGCAGCAATGCTCAGGCACGTGAGGCTATGGCCTACGCGCAGTTCCTCGCAGGCATGGCCTTTAACAACGCTTCTCTGGGTTACGTGCACGCCATGGCGCACCAGTTGGGTGGTTTCTACGATCTGCCGCACGGTGTATGTAACGCGGTTTTGCTGCCGCATGTGCAGGTTTTCAATAGTAAAGTGGCTGCCGCTCGCCTGAGTGATTGCGCTAAGGCGATGGGCGTGGACGTTGCTGGCTTGAGCGCAGAGCAAGGGGCGGAAGCTTGCATCGCGGCGATCCGCGAACTGGCGCAGAAAGTGAATATTCCTGCCGGTCTGCGTGAGCTGAACGTGAAGGAAGAAGATATTGCCGTACTGGCGACCAATGCCCTGAAAGATGCCTGCGGTTTCACTAACCCGATTCAGGCGACTCATGAAGAAATTATGGCGATTTATCGCGCAGCCATGTAATTCGTGATACCTGTCGTAAAGCAGGAAATGGCTGGCGAATAATTCGCCAGCCCCGTCTACCCTTGTAGTACCCCTACAGCAAGGAGACGGTCATGACCAATAATCCCCCTTCAACGCGTATTTATCCCGGCGAATATGGTTACCCTCTGAAGTTAAAAGCCCGATACGATAACTTTATCGGTGGTGACTGGGTCGCACCGGTGGACGGCGAGTATTACCAAAACCTGACGCCGGTAACCGGGCAATTACTGTGCGAAGTGGCCTCTTCCGGCAAAAAGGATATCGATCTCGCCCTGGATGCCGCGCACAAGATAAAAGACAAGTGGGCGCAGACATCCGTGCAGGACAGGGCGGCGATTCTGTTCAAAATCGCCGATCGCATGGAGCAAAATCTCGAGCTGCTGGCGACGGCAGAAACCTGGGATAACGGTAAACCTATCCGCGAAACCAGCGCGGCAGATGTGCCGCTGGCGATTGACCATTTCCGCTATTTCGCTTCCTGTATTCGTGCGCAGGAAGGGGGAATCAGTGAGGTTGATAGCGAGACCGTGGCGTATCACTTCCATGAACCTCTAGGTGTGGTAGGGCAAATTATCCCGTGGAACTTCCCGCTACTGATGGCCAGTTGGAAGATGGCGCCCGCGCTGGCGGCGGGTAACTGCGTGGTGCTTAAACCTGCGCGTCTGACGCCGCTGTCCGTACTGCTGTTGATGGAAGTCATCGGCGATCTTCTCCCACCAGGCGTAGTGAACGTGGTAAACGGCGCGGGTGGAGAAATCGGTGAATATCTGGCGACATCTAAACGCATTGCGAAAGTGGCGTTTACCGGCTCAACGGAAGTCGGGCAGCAGATCATGCAGTACGCCACGCAGAATATTATCCCTGTCACGCTGGAGCTGGGTGGGAAATCTCCCAATATCTTCTTTGCAGACGTGATGGATGAAGAAGATGCGTTCTTTGACAAAGCGCTGGAAGGCTTTGCGTTGTTTGCCTTCAACCAGGGCGAAGTGTGTACCTGTCCAAGCCGTGCCCTGGTGCAGGAATCCATTTACGAACGTTTTATGGAAAGAGCGATTCGCCGGGTGGAAAGTATTTGTAGCGGCAACCCGTTAGACAGCGTGACGCAAATGGGCGCGCAGGTGTCGCATGGTCAACTGGAAACCATCCTGAATTACATCGATATTGGTAAGAAAGAAGGGGCAGATATTCTCACCGGCGGGCGGCGTAAGCAGCTGGATGGCGAGTTAAAAGAGGGTTACTACCTCGAACCGACCATTTTGTTTGGTAAGAATAATATGCGGGTTTTCCAGGAGGAGATCTTCGGACCGGTACTGGCCGTCACGACCTTCAAAACCATGGAAGAGGCGCTGGAAATCGCCAATGACACCCAATACGGTCTCGGTGCTGGCGTCTGGAGTCGTAACGGAAATCTGGCGTACAAGATGGGCCGCGGTATTCAGGCGGGGCGTGTATGGACCAACTGTTACCATGCTTACCCGGCGCATGCGGCGTTCGGCGGTTACAAGCAGTCGGGCATCGGGCGCGAGACGCATAAGATGATGCTCGAGCATTATCAGCAAACCAAATGCCTGCTGGTGAGTTACTCAGATAAACCGCTGGGGCTGTTCTAATATCCCGTCACTTACTGCCCGGACGCGTTTAGCGTACCGGGCATCCCCAGGATGCTTACTCAGGTAAGTGGCTGGGGTGAACGAACGCAGCCAACAAAGAAGCAGCTCGAAAGACGACGGGTATATATAGAAACCCATATATCGTTATATAAATAACACCATTGCATCCAATCTGGTCATTCCACTACTATTATCAACTCTATTGTTTAAATCAAACAGCAGCCGAATTTTTAATTTAAATCCCTGAGGCAAATATGTTCCTTGATTATTTTGCATTAGGAGTGCTTATTTTTGTATTCCTGGTCATTTTTTACGGGATTATTATTCTGCATGATATTCCCTATCTAATTGCAAAGAAACGTAACCATCCACATGCTGACGCAATACACGTCGCGGGCTGGGTTAGTTTGTTTACCTTACATGTTATTTGGCCCTTTTTGTGGATCTGGGCAACGCTTTATCGCCCCGAGCGCGGATGGGGCATGCAGAGCGCGGATCCTTCCCTGATCCAGCTTCAGGCACGGGTGGCCGATCTGGAAAAGAAACTGGGTGAGGCGAAGACCTCTCCGGCGGAGTAATATCGATGGATTTACTGATTGTTCTGACCTATGTGGCGTGCGCATGGTCAATATTTAAAATATTTAAAATTCCTGTAAATAAATGGACAGTACCCACTGCAGCCTTAGGCGGTATATTTATTGTTTGCGGGCTGATATTACTGATGAATTATAACCATCCGTATACATTTAAGGCGCAAAAGGCGGTAATTTCAATTCCCGTAGTGCCGCAGGTAACGGGTGTAGTGACGGAAGTAACGGATAAGAAGAATACGCTGATCAAAAAAGGCGAGGTTCTTTTTAAGCTTAATCCGGGACGTTATCAGGCGCGGGTAGATCGTCTGAAAGCTGATATTGTCACCGCACAGCATAAAGAGCAGGCTCTGGTGGCACAGTTAGACGAAATGCAAGCCAACACGCAGCAGGCAAAGGCCACGCGCGACAAACTGGCTAAAGATTACCAGCGCTATGCGCAGGGGAGTCAGGCGAAGGTGAATCCTTTTTCTGAACGCGATATCGACGCGGCGCGGCAAAACTATCTGGCGCAGGAAGCCGCGGTGAAATCCTCCGTTGCAGAACAACAGCAAATCCAGAGTCAGTTAGACAGCCTGGTGCAGGGTGAGAATTCGCAAATTGCCAGCCTGAAAGCACAGTTAGCTGAAGCGGAATTCAATCTGGATCAGACCGTGGTTCGCGCGCCCAGCGATGGTTACGTAACCCAGGTGCTGATGCGCCCCGGAACCTACGCCGCCGCGCTGCCGATGCGCCCGGTGATGGTGTTTATTCCGGATCAAAAACGGCAAATTATCGCCCAGTTCCGTCAAAACTCGCTGCTGCGACTGGAGCCAGGCGATGAAGCGGAAGTGGTCTTTAACGCCCTGCCGGGTAAGGTATTTAGCGGCAAACTGGCTGCCATCAGCCCAGCCGTACCGGGGGGGACATACCAGTCGAACGGGGCGCTACAATCCTTAAACTCGACGCCCGGTTCGGAAGGGGTGATCGCCACAATTGAGCTAAATGAAAATGCGGATGTGAGCGCATTACCTGATGGGATTTACGCCCAGGTCGCCGTTTACTCTGACCACTTCGAGCATGTGTCGGTCATGCGTAAGGTCTTGCTGCGGATGACCAGCTGGGTGCATTACCTGTATCTCGACCACTAGGTGCAGGCTATTTTTGACCCTGGGCAGTGTTCAAACTACCTGCGCCAATAACGCCTGTTGAGTCTGGTACCCTCATTTTGCTTACTCAGTCTGCTGCTCCAGCGACTGAGTAAGCTGCTGGCGGATCTCTGCCAACATCTCATCAAGAATAAACTGTACCCGCCATGGCTGGTATTCACGCTTGCGGAAAATCGCCACCAAATCCAACCACCATTCATGTTGTTCTGAGAAACATGGGACCAGCAATCCGGATTGAACATCTTTTTGTACACTTGCATTCGGCGCAAAAACAATGCCCAGATGGTTACGTGCAAGCGCCAACGCAGACTGTGTATTGTCGCAGACATAATTTCCGGTAACCCGATAATCGTGCATTTCCTTGCCGCCGGCGGAGGTGAAGCGCCAGATATTGGCATCATCTATCATCATGGAATCAATCAGAATGCAGGAATGTTCTTCCAGCTCATCAGGGCTACTAATAGGATGTTGTTTGATGTATTCAGGGCTGGCAAATGCCGTCACTGCATATTTGGTAATAAAACTGGCGACCAGTGATTCATCTTTAGGGTGTGCATAGGTGATTAAAACATCACAATCATCAGGAAAGTCGACGCCTTCATAAAATGCTTTACGTTCAAGGTTACATGTTTTAAGTGAGAGGCTAATGCCGCCGATATTCTGAATTTTTGCAATAACATGTTGCGATAAGTAAGCAATAATTCCCGTTGGTGCATAGACCGTTACCCGCCCACGTTTTTCATGCTTATAATCAGCAATGAAACTATTGAGCTGATCGTTTCTTTCCAACATATCATTGATGTAAGGAAGCAGCGCCGTACCAAACGGCGTAAGAGTTAGCTGCCGAGTGGTGCGGTCAAACACCTTTAATCCAACTTTTGATTCGAAATCAGCCAGGTACTTGCTGACGTTGGCCTGTGCGATGCCGAGAACCGTAGCGGCATGACTGATGTTTTCACTGGCAGCAATTACCGAAATAATTTTCAGTTCCCGGTGTTTGAGTTGTAATTTGTTCATCGCCAAACCCAATATATATATGTTTGTATATATTACTATATAAATATGAATGTTGCATCGATGAAATTGTAAGCATTATTATGCACGCGCTTTGTAGCTTATTTTAAAATGGAATGTTGGCATGTTAATTAAACGCAATATTGTGGCGCTGTTCGCCTTTTCTTTTATGGCGAGTGCAACTGCCGCAGAATTTTCTATTGGTGCTGGCGCTGTATATAATGAATCTCCTTATCGTGGATATAATGATAACGTTCACGCAGTACCGCTTGTCAGTTATGAAAGTGAATCCTTTTATTTTAGGCAAACAACGTTAGGTTATATTCTTTCAAAAAACGAAAGTAATGAATTTAGCATTACTGCCTCATACATGCCGCTTGAGTTTGATCCAGGTGATAACGACGATCATGCGATGAAAAAGCTGGATAAGCGTGACGCGACCGCCATGGCGGGCGCCGCGTGGTATCACCATCAGAAATGGGGCAGTGTGAAAGTCTCCGCCGCAGCGGATGTGCTGGATAACAGCAATGGCTGGGTCGCGGAAATGTCTCTGTTCCGCCAAATGCCGATGGGCAAGCTAACGCTGACGCCGGCGATTGGCGTGCTCTACTATGACGAAAACTTCAACGAATATTACTACGGCATCTCTGGCAATGAATCCCGCCGTAGTGGGTTATCAAGCTACTCTCCTGGGGACAGCTGGACACCGTATGTTGGCCTGTCCGCTAAATACGCGTTGACCAGCAACCTGACGCTGCTGGCCAGCGCCAACTACAGTGCGCTGCCGGACGACATTAAAAATAGCCCGATGGTTGATCGCGATGACAGCTTCACCTTGATGTCCGGTCTGACCTGGCGTTTCTGATTCTCACCCGTTTGTCCTCAGGGAGGAGGGCAATCTTTTCAGTCGCCAGACCGGATAAGACGCGAAGCGTCGTCATCCGGTACGCTTACCGTTACTGCTCGTTTACCCAGATTCGCATTTCGCCTTCACCACGGTTCGCCCAGCTAAACCACGGAATAAACGTCAGCGTATGCGCCTGGCGAGAAGCCGGTGAAACATCATAGTGCCACAAGGATTGCTGCGTCGCGTCGGCGCAGCTTTGCTTCACGCCTTCAGCCTGAATTAACATCTTATGGCTGAACAGCCCCTTACCCTCGAATACCCTGAATTCGCTCTCTTTCGCCAGCCACAGATTATGCAGTTCTTCGCCGTTGTCGGCCTGCTCCAGGCAATACACCAATGGCCCACGTTGAATAGCGACCTTACCGGCAACATGACGCACCAGTGGGTTTCCGTACACCCGACGCACTGGCATTGGCAGAGTCAGACTGAGCGTATCGCCCTCCTGCCAGGTTCGGCTGATGTGCAAATAGCCTTTGCGAATATCCTGCTCAACCGGTTGGCCATTCAGCAAAACCTGCGGCGCGGAGCACCAGTCAGGCAAGCGCAAGGCCAGGGTGTGATACACCGACTGCGGTGATTCAATGGCGATTTTCACCTGCTCATGCCATGGATAATCCCCGCTAATGCGCAGTTTGAGCGCGCCATCTGCCACGGGGACTTCCATGCTATTGCCCACATACATATTGATATACAGCGCGTCCTGACGTGGCGTGTAGATGTAATGGCCAATTGAGGTTAAGACGCGGGCGATATTGGGCGGACAGCAGGCGCAGCCGAACCAGCGTTGGCGAACGGGCTTCACGTGGTCGTAAATATGATTGAATTTTAATGACTTAGGGTGTACTTCCAGTGGGTTAACGTAGAAGAAGTGTTTACCGTCCAGCGCCATGCCGCCGAGAACGGTGTTGTACAGGGCGCGCTCCATGACGTCGGCATACTGGCTGTCGGCCTCCATTTCCAGCATTCTGCGGGCGAACATCATCAGTCCGATTGAAGCGCAGCTTTCCGCGTACACGGAGTCGTTGGGCAGATCGTAATCGCTGCTAAACGCCTCGCCACTGCTTTGAGAGCCAATGCCGCCGGTAATGTACAACTGGCGCTGGGCCATATTTTTCCACAGACGCAGGCAATCCTGACGCTTGCCTTCGTCCTGGCTTAAACGTGCCAGGTGCGCCACGCCGGTCATCAGATATACAAAGCGCACCGCGTGACCGATCGCCGTTTGCTGTTCTGAAATGGGCTGATGTGCCTGGCTGTAGGGTTTATCTTTCACCATCCACGCCGGGCCGTAAGTGTGCCAGTAAGAGGTTTGCCCCCGCTTTTCGTACTCTTCGTCATAGAAATGGGGCTGAGCGCCGCGTTGTTCAACAAAGTAATTTACCAGCGCCATATAGCGTGGCTGCTGAGTCACTTCATATAAGCGCATTAAGGCCAGCTCGATTTCCGGGTGTCCAGGGTAGCCGCGTAACTGATTTTCACCAAGCCCAAACACGCTGTCGATATGATCCGCCAGGCGGCACACCACTTCTAACAGACGACGCTTACCCGTCGCCTGGAAGAATGCGACGCCCGCTTCAATTAAATGACCGGCGCAGTACAGTTCATGGCATTCGGCGAGGTTGGTCCAGCGTTCATCCGGAGCTTTTACCGTGAAGTAAGTATTGAGATAGCCGTCTGCACACTGTGCCGCAGCCACCAGTTCAATGACCTCATCAGCGGTTTTCTCAAGTTCCGCATCGGGTTTCTGGCACAGGGACCAGGCGACGGCCTCCAGCCATTTCGCCACGTCGCTATCCTGAAAAACCATGCCGTAAAACTCGCCGTCCTGCAGTCCCGCGGCGATGCGGAAGTTCTCTATCGCATGGCTTGGTTCCGCCTCTGCAATGCGGTCATTAAGCGCATCCCACTGGTAGGGGATCACCACATCACGCACCAACTGCTGATATTGTCCGAGGAACGGATCGCTGACCGTGAGCTTATGCAGGTCGACTTCCAGTACGTTCATTTCGTGCTCCTTAAGGCTGTACATGACGCTGACGCAAATCGGTGGCAATGCGCGACATCATCGGGTTATTGAGTTTGCAAAGGCGGATAGACAGCGCCAGCAGCAGGTGGAACAGCGCGGGCAGCAGCGTTTCCATCGCGGTAATCCCTTGCAGCGAACTGGCGGTTTGGTTACCAGCGCCTGGCTGATAGGCGACAAAAATAAACAACAGGCTGATGATCCCCGCGCTTGAGGCCCAGGCCAGCTTGATGAAAAACAGGTTGAAGGCGAAATTCATGCCGGAAGAACGCACGCCGGTTTTCCACTCGCCGTAGTCGTCGGCAAAGGCCATCAGCGAGAAATGCAGCGGCAGCGTAAAGCCCAGAATAATGCCGTTGCCGAGGATCACCGCCAGCCACAGCGTCTGATAAGCCGGACCGGTTGGCAGGAACCACATCAGCACCGCCAGCGCCGTCAGCACCAGGTTGGTGTAGTAATAGAGTTTGACGGTATCCATGCGGCGGGTCAGCGGGCTGACGATCACCGAACCGATGATGGACGCGAAGGTGACCATGGTGAAAAACAGCGACGTGTAAGCGGTGCTGCCCTCCAGCACATAGGTAATGAAGTACATGTACCCGCCGCCGCGAATATTAAAGACGTTAATCAGCAGGAAAGACATTACCAGCATCAGTAATAGCTGATCATTTTTGCGCAGCCCGCCAATGTGTTCGCGCAGGGTAAATTTCCCCATCATCGCCAGCGGCACGCGCTCGCGCACCCAGAAGAAGCAGCACAGGAACATCACTACCGCGATGGCGCACAGGATACCCACGCCGAACTGATAACCCTGCGCAGCGTTGCCCTGACCCAGAACATCCACCATCCACGGCAGGCCGACGGAGACAAGGAATCCCGCCACGCCGCACAACACAAAGCGCCAGGACTGGCAGGCGATCACCTCATTGTGGCGGGTGGTCATGGTGTTGATCAGCGCACAGTACGGCACGTTGATGGCGGTATAGCCGACGGAGAGCAGCAGATAGGTGCCGAACGCCCAGGCAATTTTTACGCTCATGCTGGCGTCAGGGACGGTAAACGTGAGTACGCCAATAATGCCAATGGGAATTGCCACCCACAGCTGCCAGGGGCGAAAGCGCCCCCAGCGACTTTGGGTACGGTCGGCCAGCACGCCCATTATCGGGTCGGAAATGGCGTCAAATACGCGCAGGGCAATAAACAATGTACCAACCAGTGCGGGCGTTAACCCGAAGACATCGGTGTAGAAAAATGTCAGGAAGTTCATGATCAGACAGGTAATGACCGTCCCGCCCGCATCGCCTAACCCATAGCCTATTTTTTCACGCAGAGAGAGTTTGTCGTCCTGGGCACGCTGTGCCAAATCGGATGTCGTAATCGGAGCCGAAGTCATAAATAACTCCCGGAGAGAATGTTCAGAAAAATTCCCGCTACACTGCGGGTTATTTGTGGGTAATTTGCAAAGTACGTTATTTATTCTGCACGAAATGTTTGGAGCAACAAGGGAAGAGAAAAGTATAAAAAGATAACAATTCCGACTTCATTTAGAAAATGTGATTTCGATCCGGTGAAACCTGGGTTTATCGTGAATAATCAATAATAAAGACCGATTTAAATAATGCTGAAAGCGGGAATTTGAATATATATGCTCGAATTATCCATGTCTCTTCCGATTAAAGTACAAAATGGCGGATTATTTATTTCCCGGGGCGTGGGCAGTCATCCTGCGCGACGATTGCAATCCTGGGAAATTATCTTTGTCGAAAAAGGGACATTAACGATTCGCGAAGGCCAGACCGTTTTTTGCGTGAATGCCGGAGAAAGTTTGCTGCTGTGGCCGCAGCGCTCGCATATTGGCGTTGGGCAATTTCCGGCTGATTTGAAATTTTACTGGCTGCATTTTGAGGTGACGGCAGAAAGCGACGCATCAATAACGGAACCGTTACTTGCTATCCCTCAACATACCCGGGTGAGCGAGCCACAATATATTATCTCGTTGTTTCGTCAGTTCTTACGCGAGCAGGAAAATATTCATCGCAGCATAGCGCTGGAACTGATCCTGCTGCTGATTTTGCAGCAAATATCCGCGGCTGCCAGCGAGCAACCACCAGACAGTCCAGGTAATGCGCTGGCGTGGAAAGCGCAGCAGATAATTCACACTCAGTTCCACCTGCCGATTAGTGCCTCAACGCTGGCGAAAGAGCTGCATTGCAATGCGGACTATCTGGGGCGTGTATTCCGTAGCGCTTTCCGGCTGACACTCACCGAAGCGTTGCATCGCCAGCGGGTGAGGGCGGCAGAAAAACTGTTGATCAGTGATTCGCTATCGCTTACCGAAGTGGCGATGAAATGTGGATTTAATGAGGTGGGTTATTTTCGCAAAATCTTTCGCAAGCATACCAGCCTGACGCCCGCGGCGTGGAAACGGCGCTATTGCAAAGAGCATATTAATAGCGCCTGACCCGTTACTGCCCGTAATACGCATTCACGCCATGTTTGCGCAGATAATGTTTATCCAGCAACTCAGGCTGCATATCCGGCAACTGCGGAGCTAACTGGCGCGAGAACAGTCCCATGTAGGCGCACTCTTCGAGCACCACGGCGTTATGTACGGCGTCTGCGGCGTCTTTACCCCAGGCAAACGGACCGTGTGAATGCACTAACACCGCCGGAACCTGCATCGGGTTCAGGTTCCGTTGCTCAAAAGTTTTAATGATGACTTCGCCGGTCTGGTATTCATATTCACCGTTGATCTCCTCAATGGTCATCAGACGGGTACATGGAATAGAACCATAGAAATAATCGGCATGCGTGGTGCCCCATGCAGGGAGATCAAGACCCGCCTGCGACCAGATCGTCGCGTGGCGTGAGTGGGTATGGACGATCCCACCGATCTCAGGGTAGCGGCGGTATAGCGCCAGATGGGTTGGCGTGTCAGATGAGGGTTTTTTACTCCCTTCAACCACGTCGCCGCTGGCGATATCCACCACCACCATATCGTCGGCGGTCATCACGTCATATTCTACGCCGGATGGCTTAATCACCATCAGTGTCCGCGTTTCATCTACCGCGCTGACGTTACCCCAGGTAAAGGTGACTAAACCATGAGCCGGAAGCGCCAGATTGGCTGCCAGCACCTCG
Organism: Citrobacter sp. Ce119; assembly: GCF_030334525.1. NCBI lineage: Bacteria > Pseudomonadati > Pseudomonadota > Gammaproteobacteria > Enterobacterales > Enterobacteriaceae > Citrobacter > Citrobacter sp. Ce119. Next base: position 247,404 of record NZ_JAOWDR010000045.1, on the reverse strand, counting down.
GACTTCAGTTGTTCTAACATGGAAATCCTCCTTCCTGCATACGTGCCTCTATCCAGCGTCGTGCCTCGATAATTTCCAGTACCGGCTCTTTCGCTTTTTCAGTCCACATTTCAATCAGAAACGACCCGCGATAGTTCAGCTCATGCAGCGTTTTGAAGATACCAACAAAGTCCACACACCCTTCGCCAAAGGGCACATCGCGAAACTGGCCCGGATGGGTTTCGGTTACTGGCAGCGTGTCTTTCAGGTGGATAGCGGCGATACGGTCAATGCCCAGTGTCAATTCGGCAGTGACGTCATTACCCCAGGCGCTGAGGTTGCCTACGTCCGGATAGACGGTGAACCACGGCGATGACAGCATTTCATCCCACTTTTTCCACTTGCTGATCGAGTTCATAAATGCGGTATCCATGATTTCTACCGCCAGCATGACCTGCGCGGCGGCGGCTTGCTCGACTGCCCATGCCAACCCTTCGGCAAAGCGCTGCTGCGTACCTTCGTCATGTTCTTCGTAATAGACGTCGTAGCCTGCCAGCTGAATGGTGCGAATACCGAGATCGCGCGCCAGACGAATGGCTTTGGTCATGATGTCGCGCGCCCGGGCGCGTGTAGATTCATCGCGGCTGCCAAACGGAAAACGGCGGTGGGCGGACAGGCACATTGAGGGGATTGCCACACCGGTTTCCAGCATCGCGCTCACCAGCGATGCGCGCTGAGCGGGACTCCAGTCGAGACGCGACAGGCGTTCATCGGTTTCATCCACTGACATTTCGACGAAATCAAAACCGCAGCTTTTCGCCAGCACCAGACGCTCCGGCCAGGAGAGGTCTTTCGCTAGCGCTTTTTCATAGATACCTAACGGATGATTACGCATACTGTGCTCCCCAGATGGCATCGATTTGCGCATGGAATTCGCCAGCAACCTGCGTTGGGTTTTTCGCCCCAGCCAGCGCGCGTCCGGCGATAAAGGCTTTGACGTTGATATCGCGAAACAGCGGCAGATCGGCGGGCGTAATCCCGCCGGTAATCGACAGTTCCAGACCAATATCGGAAAGCGCTTTCATGCGTGCCAGATCCGCTTCGCCCCACTGTTGCCCGCTGGCCTGGGCATCGCGCCCGCGATGGTAAATCGCCTGACGAACCCCAACGCGATACCAGTCTCGGGCGTCATCCAGCGTCCAGTTGCCGAACAGTTCCATCTGAATTTCACCGCCGCAGGACTGCGCGACGCCATGACCTTTTTCTACCGTCGCCAGCGGCGCAGCGCAGATGATGGTCATCCAGTTAGCGCCAGCATCAAACGCTTGCTGTGCGAGGGTTTCGCCCGCATCGGCCACCTTCCAGTCGGCGACGATGATTTTATTTGGGCACTGGGTGCGTAACGCTTTTACGGCGCTAAGGCCTTCGGTTAAGCAGAGAATCGTCCCCGCCTCAACGATATCAACACTCTCTTGTAGCAGTGCGACATCGCGCTGGGCCGCCTGCAGGTTGGTGTGGTCGAGCGCCAGTTGCAGTAATGGTCGACTCATCATTCGTACTCCTTAATGCGGGCGTGATAGCCCTGTAGTGCGGTAATTAAATTCTGGTATTGGCGGTATTTACGCTGGTAGCTCGCATGCGCGGCGGCGTCTGGCAGCAGCGTGCGTACCGGGTGCTGTAAGCTGCGCTGGGCGTCGCTGAAATCGTGATAAACGCCGGTGCCTACGCGGGCAGCAAGCGCTGCGCCAAAGCAGCCGGTCTCTTCAATCTGCGGCAGCTCGATACGTAAGCCGCTGACGTCGGCCAGCATTTGCATCCAGACATCTGAGTGCGCCGGACCTCCGGTGACGCGCAGGGTATGCGCCTGCGTAAAGCGTTCGCGCATGCGGTTGAGGTGGGTCATGTGGCTGAAAACCACGCCTTCGTAGATGGCCTGTAATAAGTGGGCGCGAGAGTGTATAGCCTGCATGCCATAAAAGCCGCTGGTCATCTCCAGCCCGGCGTTGCTGCCGTACAAAAAGGGCAGGAAGAAAAGCTCGCTACCGGCTTTCGGTAAGCTGTCGACGGCCTGATTGATCTCATCAAAAGAGAGTTCGCCCCACTGAGCGGTAAACCATTCCAGATTGCCGGAGGAGGTCGGACTGGCTTCGTGAACGATGTACTGCCCGTCATTCACATAGCGGCCATAAACATAGGGATGGGCCTCGTGGTCACGCAGGCCGTGAGCGATCCCGCTGGTGACAGCCCAGGTTCCCATTACCGCGTTGAGGGTGTGCTCATCTTCAATACCGGCGCAGAGTGCGGTGGAAACCACATCAAACAGACCGCCGACGACGGGCGTACCCGCCGCCAGACCGGTGATGGCGGCTGTCTGAGCGGTGATTTCCCCGCATATTTCTGCTGAGCCAACGACAGGTGGCAGGGCAGCGTCGATTTCACTGATGCCCAGCCATTGGGTCAGTTGCGGGTCGTACTGACCGGTGGTCATGTTGTAGAGGTTCGACTCGGAGATATTGCTTTCTTCGCAGCCTTTGACGCCGGTTAAGCACCAGCGCAGGTAATCATGGCCCATCATGACGCTGCCAATTTGCGCGTAGCGCTGAGGGGTATTCTCCTTTACCCAACGCAGGAGCGATGCCGGATGCCCGGTCCACAATGTCTGGCGGGTGACCGGGTAGAGCTGTTCAGGGATCCCATCCTGCTGCCAGCGCTGAACGATGTCCATCGCGCGTCGATCGGAAGAGAGAATGGCATTGCCCAGCGGTTTATCCTGCTTATCAAGAAGAAACAGGCCTTTGCCCTGAGCGGAAATACCGACGCCTTTAATTTGATCGCCGCAGACGCCAGTGCGTTTTAACAGACCGGCAATGGTCGCGACGCACTGTTGCCACAGTTGGTGCATATCGCGTTCGGCGTAACCGGGTAACGGCGATATTGTCTGCAGCGATTGCCGGTTAATTCCCTGCTCATGACCTTTGGCATCATACAAACCTGCTTTCAGATATGTACCGCCACAATCAATACCCAGCCAGAAGGTCGCTTTCTCACTCATCTTTGTCATCTCATTTTGGCCGGATGACGCTGCGCTTATCCGGCCTGGGGTATGTATGGATTTCGTCGGCCCGATAAGCGAAGCGTCACCGGACATCGTGTTACGCCGCGTGTTTACGCGGATTCAGCGTCTTTAGCGGCGCAGAACCGGCATCGCATTTTGCTGGCAGCAGCAGTGCCATCAGCGCGGCCAGCGCCAGTGAGATTGCCAGGCAGTAAACGCCCGCATCTTTGCTGTACAGGGTGATGAGTACGCCGACCGCGTAAGGACCGCAGAAGCCTCCAAGGTTGCCGAGGGCGTTGATAACCCCACGTGCGCCACCGGCCATTTCCGCGCTGAACAACCGCGCCGGAATGGTCCAGAACACGCCCGCAGCCGATTGCAGGAAGAAGCCACAGCCGACCAGCGCGGCATAAGCCAGCCAGACGTTATTTTTCAGCGCTACGGAGAGGAACATGCACAGGGCAAAGCCAATCAGCGGCAGGCAGACGAACAGCTTGCGTTTACCGGTGCGGTCAGAGAGAGAAGAGAACAGGAACATCCCGGCAATTGCGCCAACGTACGGCAGAATGGCGAGCATACCGACCTGTCCCATGCTGCTGTGCGTCAACTCTTTGAGGATGGTCGGCAGCCACAGGGTGTAACCGTAAATCCCGGTTTGGTAGAAGAAATTCAGTGCGATCAACTGCCACATGGTTTTATCGGACAGCACCGCGCCCAGAGAGGCATTTTTGACTTCGGTTCCGGCAATGGCTTTTTGCTCGGCGGCCAGCGTTTCAACGAGGTAATTTTTCTCGGCGTCAGAGATCCAGCGTGCTTCCTGCGGTCGGTCGTAAACGGTATAGGCCCACAGCACCAGGACCACAATGGAGAGTAAACCTTCAATAATGAACAGCCAGCGCCAGTCGAGCACGGTGATGATCCAACCCGAGAGCGGGGCGGTAATGATCCCGGCAATCGGCACAAACATAATCACAATCGCATTGGCGCGACCGCGCTCGGCGTCGGGGAACCAGTTGCTGATCATCGTCAACACAACCGGCAGCATGCCGCCTTCGGCAACGCCGAGTAAAAAGCGCAAAACCAGCAGTTGATACTGATTAGTGATCAATCCTGTCAAAACGGAAATAACCGCCCAGGCAACCAACGACCAGCCGATAAATTTCTTGCCGCTACCGTGTACGGCAATTTTTCCGCCGGGAACCTGTAAAAACAGATAACCGATAAAGAAAATACCGCCAGCCAGTCCCGCCATGGTGGCGGAAATACCTAATTCGGCGTCCATGCCGCCCGGCATCGCAAATGCGATATTAACGCGGTCCATATAAGAAATAATACAGGCGATGAGAATGGGTGGGATAATTCGCAGCCAGCGCTGACGGGGTATATCTTTGAGTGTAGGGCGAGAGGTCATGTTCATATTAATATTCTCGTAGAGTAGTATGTTATTTTTATAATTTTGTTTTGTTTAATGCAGCGATACCGTCGCGCAATATTGCTACGCGATGATCCACATCTGCATTGGCATTTATTTCCAGTAATTTAATACCGGCAAATTGCAATGGCTCGGTTCCTGCGCAGGCGAATAATTCGCGGGCATGGTCGGTGGTCATCAAGCTTTGCGGGCAGAAAGGAGCAAACGGCGCGTGTAAGTCCTGCCACTCGCCATACTCTCCCGTGATTGTGGTGCCGGAAAACATCAGCGCGCCCAATTTACCGGCCTGTTGGACTTGCTGCGTGTGGGTCAGCGGTAGGGCGAGGTTCTGCCCTTCAATGGCCGATCGCGCCCAGTTAATGCACACGCTGATGTCATATCCGGTTATTGCGTCCAGCACGTTTTCTAACGGCAAAAAGCCTTTGCGTGGCGCAGGGCCCGTCATGGCATCGCAATGCTCCAGCACCAGATCGCAGGACCAGTCCCAGTGGGTAATTTCTTTCAGTGAACGAGCGAACGCGTCGGTGGCCTGGGCGACGTTCGGGTTGCCTGCCAGCGGGGCAGCGTGCAACTCCAGCGCGATCACTTTTCCGCCATTAGTTGCATTGATATGGTTGATTTTCTGGTGCAGATGGCGGTAATACGCCACACAGGCTTTACGCTGATCTTCGTCGCTGGAGGCCAACCCGAAACCACCCTCAGTACCGCGGCGGCGCATGGTTTCCATAATGGCCGTGACCACGATTTGCCAGTCGCCCGGCGTATGGCGCAATAACCATTCGTCGCCCAACGGATGCAGATGTTCAAGGCAGGGCTGTTCCAGTCCGCGAATATCCGGGGTATCGGAGAGCTGCCGCCAGAATTCCTTCTCTTCCTCTTCACTCTTTTGGTGAAATGAGGGTGCACAGGGGTACGCACCGATAATATAACCGGTTGTATTAGCTTTCATTTTTTGTGCTCCTTTTATAAAACTGAAATAGCAACCTTCACGACTATTTTGCGGATCGGTGTGGCGACAGTTTTATGACATCCCGGACGATGAACATCCTGCGGGAAAAATATGGCGTAGCTTCCCGGAGTCATTTCAATAAAAGATTCATGTTCACTGGCGTGATAAAAAATAATATCGCGCTGTTCTAATAACGCTTCGCTGATTTCATTATTTCCGGTATCAATAGCGATACCGATTTTTTCTTCACCCCAGGCTAAAAACTGAATATCAAGATAGCGGCGATGCACTTCCGGGCGATTTTCGGCTGGGTCACGGGTAGTTAAATCGATAATCTGCGCGAAGATATTTTTACCGTCTATCTCCACCACGCCCGGCTCCAGTTTGCGGAAATCCGTGGTGCGCAGAAAATCGAGCGCCCTTTCAATCGCTGCGGGCAAACGACACGGATTAGGCTGAGCAATATGTCCAAAGATCATGGTGTTGCTCCTTACAGCGACTGAATTTTTGCCCAGACACTGTCATCAATGGTGATGCCGTTTTGGCGATTTTCTGCCAGTAGCTTTGTAAACTCGTGGCCCGGCAGACGAACAGGCGTGTTTTCATCAGCGCGTTCGGCGGTGGTGATGAAATCCATAATCCGCTGTAGTTTGGCATCGCGGGTGGCGCCATCGATTAGCTTATCCACTTCAATGGCGATGAAAATCTGTGAAACGCCATATTCATCGCTGTTATCCTGGGTGACTTCCGCCACGGAGGAACCGTCAGAAAGCAGGGTGGCAATCATATCCAGCACAATCGACAGGCCTGAACCTTTCCAGTAACCCATTGGTAAAATGCGGCGATTTTTTTCGATAACGCCCGGCTCTTTGGTGAGATTGCCTTCATCGTCAAAACCACCGTCTACCGGCAGTTCGCGACCAGCTAGGCGATTCACTTCCAGCATGCCGTAGGAGAACATCGACATCGACATATCAACCATGGTGATTGGCGTGGAGGGGATCGCGACAATCAGCGGGTTGGTACCAATACGGCACTCTTTCGAACCCCATGGCGGCATTACGGCAATCGAGTTGGTCCAGCAGATACCAATGTACCCTTTCTCTGCCGCCTGCCAGCCATAGCTGCCGCCGCGCATCCAGTGGTTGGCGTTACGCAGCGCGACCAGGCCAATACCGTGATCGGAAGCCAACTCAATAGCTCTGTCCATCATCTTTTTCGCCGTCAGGTTGCCGATCGAACGCTGGGCATCCCATTGTTCAATCGCCCCCAGGCTGGTAATGCGCTGCGGTTTGGCCTCAGGAATGATGTCGCCGTTATCCAGTTGCTGAATGAAACGGGGGAAGCGATTCACGCCGTGCGAATAAACGCCGGACTCGGTGGTGCGCGCAAACATTTCGGCACAGGCATCGGCGGTTTCAACGGCGATACCGCGTGCCAGCAGTACCCGATTGAACGCATCTTTCAACTGCTCAAAAGTGACTTTCATTCCTGTTTCCTTGTTTAAGTTTGATCGCTTTTTTATCTCTAAATTTCACTATGCGAAATCTGATTTCAAATATAGCGATCAAATTTTGACAGATCAACGGGGTGGTCTATTTTTTAAAATCATCAAAATCAAATAGTTGTGTTTTTTCGGTTCAGATCGTGAACTGAAACACACTTTGCGCTACCATCAGAGCGCGACGAAAAGGGGAGCGGAAGCGATGGGCACCAAAGAGAGTGAAATGACGCAAGATAAAGAGAGGCCAGCCGGAAGTCAGAGCCTGTTCCGTGGTTTGATGTTGATTGAGATCCTGAGCAACTATCCGAATGGGTGTCCGCTGGCCCATTTGTCTGAACTGGCCGGGCTGAACAAAAGTACCGTGCATCGACTCCTGCAAGGCCTTCAGTCATGCGGATACGTCACGCCCGCACCCGCTGCGGGCAGTTATCGGTTGACCACTAAATTTATCGCCGTGGGACAAAAGGCGCTGTCGTCACTGAATATCATCCATGTTGCCGCACCGCACCTTGAAGCGCTGAACATCGCCACTGGCGAAACGATCAACTTCTCCAGTCGTGAAGATGACCATGCGATTCTGATTTATAAGCTGGAGCCGACGACAGGCATGCTGCGTACCCGCGCCTATATCGGCCAACATATGCCGCTGTACTGCTCCGCGATGGGCAAAATTTACATGGCGTTTGGGCATGCGGATTACGTGGAGTCCTACTGGGAGAGCCATCAGGATCTGATTCAGCCGCTGACCCGCAATACCATTACCGGTCTACCGGCGATGTACGATGAACTGGCGCAGATCCGCGAAAGCAGTATGGCGATGGATCGGGAAGAGAATGAGCTGGGGGTATCCTGTATTGCCGTGCCGGTGTTTGATATTCATGGCCGGGTGCCCTACGCGGTATCAATTTCACTCTCGACATCGCGACTCAAGCAGGTAGGGGAAAAGAATCTACTCAAGCCGCTGCGGGAAACCGCACAGGCCATTTCAAATGAGCTGGGCTTTACCGTTCGCGATTAGGCGCATGCCAGGCGTCGTTCAGACACCTGACACTATTTAACCGTTTCCCCTGTCCGATCAAAGCGACAGGGGCAGTCTCTCTGGCAATCTGAAGTTTTCATGCAGAAGGAGGGGGCAATGAACGAGTTTATTATGGCGGATGCGGCAAAATGTATTGGGTGTCGTACCTGTGAAGTTGCCTGCGTCGTCGCGCATCAGCAAAACCAGGACTGTGCGTCGGTCTCTTCTTCTGCGTTTGTCCCGCGGATTCGGGTGATCAAAGACGATGCCTTTACAACGGCAGTCGCCTGTCATCAATGTGAAGATGCTCCCTGCGCGAATGTTTGTCCAACGCACGCTATTCGCCGTGAACATGGGCATATCTTCGTTGAACAAACACGGTGTATTGGTTGTAAAAGCTGTATGCTGGCCTGTCCGTTTGGGGCAATGAATGTTGTCGCCCGCTCATCGCGGGTGCAGGCGATAAAATGCGATTTGTGCTGGCATCGCGAAACGGGGCCTGCGTGTGTTGAAGCTTGCCCGACAAGTGCGTTGCAGTGCGTAAGCGAGAATCAGATCGCGCAGCTAAACTGTGAAAGGCGTAGCCGTACGGCGTTTTCTACCTTTTGAACATTGAGCAAGGACGCATAATTATGGCATCAAACAAGCAAGCGTATCTCGCCGCTGCGAACAACGGTCTGTTTAAAACGGACTCCGAGTTTGTAGCGACCCCGCCACAACCCGTTACCCTTGAAGCGTTACAGGCGCGTGTGGAGGGGCAGACGCTATTTCCGGAGCTGTTGTCACGTATTGACGAAGAGAAAGAAGAACTGCATCTGACCTTTACCGCAGACGGTGAGCTTTATCTTTATCGCGTTTCTCTCTTTAGCTGTGAGCACGATCCTTCCGCCCTGGAATACGTCCCTGGCGCACGTTCTGTTGCACCGGAAGTACTTTCTGAGATGGCAGAATATCGCCAGCGAATCTCAGTCACGACCCGTTTTAGTAATGATGTTTTCCTGAGCTGGCAGCAGGCGATCAAAATTGTGGGACTGTTGGTGCCGGACCTGCTGGTGGCCCAGGACGCTAGCGCAGGCGGTAGGCTGTTTTCCCGCGAGCGGTTACTGTTTGAAGCGCGTTTTCCGGCGCGGCCGCGTGCAGATACACTGTATGCGATCCACGCCGTTCACGATGATGAAAACGATCATTACTGGTTGCACACGCATGGCCTGCGGCGGTTGGGTTTACCGGAGTGCGAGGTGATTATTCACCAGCCGGTGGAAAATCTGGGCAGTATTGGCTACATGATTGAAGCGTTTGTGAATATCTGTATTGACGATCGCGGCATGTATTGTAATGAACCGCTGATGCTGGCGCGAACTCACGAAGGCGAGCAGTATATTGTGGCCATTCCCTGGGAACAGGGACTTAGCGTGATCGAACATGGCGGCAACCTGAACCTGTTGCCTGAGATCGCAGAGAGGGTGGGTGATATCTCAGATTTACCTTCCGGGCGTTTTTCCGGCGATCTGGCCGATCGGGAAGATGAGCATAATGGCCCGTCGTGCCTGTTGTTCCGTCTAGCCGATGAGCGTGGCGGCATTGGCAGCGTGATTGACGGTGGGCTGGGTGGCGATCAAGTGATGTTCATGAAAAGTATCGCATTGTCGGATAGCGATGCGCAAAAAGCGCAAATGCGCTGGCCTTATTTCCAGCATATTTTTGAGACGCAGCATAATGAAATATCAGCGCCCCTTGTCAAAATCGGTGTTCCCTACGGCGATGACGATAAGCGCGAACATATGTGGTTTATGTTGCAGAACATCGCTGATGAACATCTGACAGGCGTATTAACCAATCAGCCGTATTACGTGCATCATATGCAGGAAGGCGAGCAATATACGTTACCGTTTACACTGCTCAGTGACTGGCGCATTTATCATCCGCGGGGAGTGTTTACCCCAGATAATATTTTCGAGCTGATATCGCACAGTTCGTGATGCTAGCGCCCGATACAAAACGGTATCGGGCGACAAAAATCAGTTGCTCCCTTCGCTCCAGGCGCGCTCGATCTCTTCCGCCAGAATTTTCACCCCAGCTTCGATTTTCTCCGGCTCCGGAACGTAGTTCATCCGCATGCACTGATGGGTATGCGGCCAGGGTTTATCCAGACCCGGGAAGAAGTAGTCACCGGGAACCATCAGTACGCCGCGCGCTTTCAGGCGCTGATACAGCAGCTCGGTGGTGATCGGCAAATCTTTAAACCATAACCACAGGAAAATCGCGCCTTCCGGTTTATGAATCAGGCAGCGATCTTCAGACAAATAGCGGCGAATGATCGCAATCGTCTCCTGAACACGCTGATAATAAAACGGTTTGATTACCGTTTCGGAGAGGCGCAGCAGATCGTTACGTTTAATCATCTCGCACATCATTGCCGGCCCCATTCCGCCAGGCGCGAGGCTGATGATGCCGTTCATATTGGTGATGGCGGTGATGATTTTTTCATTCGCGATGATGATGCCGCAGCGGGAGCCTGGCAGGCCCAGCTTCGAAAGGCTCATGCACAGCACAATGTTGGGGTTCCACAGCGGGCGCGCTTCGCTAAAGATGATGCCGGGGAACGGTACGCCATAGGCGTTATCAATCACCAGCGGGATCCCATGCTGGTTGGCCAGCCGGTCCAGCTTCATCAGCTCTTCGTCGGTGATCACGTTGCCTGTCGGATTCGTCGGACGAGACACGCAAATCATCCCCGTCTCTTCACCAATATGCAGGTGTTCAAAATCAACGTGATACTTAAACTGGCCTTCCGGTAACAGTTCGATGTTTGGGCGCGCGGAGACAAAGAGTTCCTCTTCCAGCCCGGAATCGGCATAACCAATGTATTCCGGGGCTAACGGGAACAATACTTTTTGCGTTGTGCCGTCGGCGCGACGTCCGGCGAACAGATTGAATAAGTAGAAAAACGCGCTCTGACTGCCATTTGTCAGAGCAATATTTTGTGGCTCGATATCCCAACCCTGCTTCTCACGTAGCAGTTTCGCCAGCTCAGACAGTAGCTCGGTTTTTCCTTGTGGACCGTCATAATTACAAAGCGCATCAGTGGCTTTGCCGTTTTCCAGCATATCTGCCAGCAGAGACTGAAAGTAATTTTGCATCTCTGGAATTTGCGCCGGATTACCGCCGCCAAGCATGATGGCGCCTGGGGTGCGTAAACCGTCGTTGAGGTCCTCCATCAGGCGTGTGATGCCTGAATGGCGGGTGAATTTGTCGCCAAAAAGTGAGAATGTCATAGCAGGTGGTCTGTCGAACTGAGTAGTAAAGTGGCTAACCATAGCGCTACCCATGGCAGGGTGCAAATCGGGGGCATCAGGTTGGATTGAGGTTTTGTTCTGTAGATTTTTATCTGGCTGGTTTTTTATGTTGAATCAGGCTTCCCGCTGCGTGCACAGCGAGAAGCCGGGCGCGTCAGGGCTGACCGGCCCACACCACCATCACTTTGTCGTCGCCATGTTCGCGGATAAATCCGTATCCCTGCTTCAGGGTCAGCGTGGTTTGTTTACCGGTGCCAATGGCGGGATGTCTGGCCCTGAACTGGCCGATACGTTGCCAGTGTGCGACGCTGGCGGCAGATTTCCCGGTCACATCCTGCCAGTTCATCTCCGAGCGCGTCCCCTGTAATGGATCTGAGCCGGTTGGGCCAAAGGGGCGGGCCGACTCGTCGCCATAAAAGAGTTGTACTGCGCCAGGCGCCAGCAGCAATAGCTCGGCGGCTTTGTCTCCACCTTCGCGGAACAGACGTGTATCGTGCGAGGAGAGATAGCTCAGAACGTTAAAGTCCTGTAGTTTATCCGCCATCTGCTGCCAGGTGGGGTCCATATTCGCCAGACACTCGACGGCTTTTGCCGCTTGCTCCTGGTAGTCGAAATTGATCATCGCATCGAAGCCGTGACGGTAATAGTCGCTTTGCATCACGCCGTGGCCCCAGGCCTCGCCGGTCATCCAGAAGGGTTTATCATCCAGCGCTTTGTCAGGGTTGGCTTTCTTCCATTCGACCAGCGCCGCGCTGGCCTGTGTTTTTAGCTGCTGCCAGGCGGGAAGTTCGACGTGTTTAGCGGTATCGACCCGAAAGCCGTCAATCCCGTAATCACGCACCCACTGACTGAGCCAGTGCGTCAGATAATCCCGGGGCGTGTATCCGGCGATAGCTTTAGCGTGCGTATCCGGCTTGTGCTGATAAAAATGTGGCAGCCCGGAGGGCCTGGTGGATTCGGTTTTCAGGTCGGGCAGGAAGGCCAGCGACATGGTGAGGTCGTCAAAGCCAGGATTGTCGTAATCGCCAATATCGGTGCGGATCCAGTTTTTCCCCCACCATTTTTCCCAGCCGGCTTTATCGCTGAAGTTGATGTAATCATTAAAGCTGTGCCAGCTCTGCCCGGCGGCCGGTTTCCAGTCAGTCCAGCGTTCGCCGAGCGTTTTTTTCAGCTCATCGCCCGATAAGTACAGCGCCCCAAATTGATATTCCTGCATATCCGCCAGGGTGGCGTAGCCGGTATGGTTCATTACCACATCAAACAGAACACGGATGCCGCGCTGATGTGCGCCATCAACCAGCGCGCGCAGGTCTGCTTCGTCACCCATATTGGCGTCGAGCGTGGTCCAGTCCTGAGTGTAGTAGCCGTGGTAAGCGTAGTGAGGGAAGTCGCCTTTGGTGCCACCACCGACCCAGCCGTGGATTTGCTCAAACGGCGCACTGATCCACAGGGCGTTGACGCCCAGTTGTTGCAGGTAGTCGAGTTTGCTGGCGAGCCCGCGCAAATCGCCGCCGTGGAAGGTGCCAATTTCCTGCATGCCGTCGCTGCGACGCCCATAGCTGTGGTCGTTACTCGGATCGCCATTTACAAAGCGGTCCGTCAGGACGAAATACACCGTGGCGTTATGCCAGTCAAAAGCGGCAGGGGCATCAGTTTCCGCCCGTTCGAGCAGCAACAGCCCGTTACTGGTTGCGGCGGGCTGCAGGGTAATCGCCCCGTTTTTTACCGTCGCGGTTTGCTGGCTGTAGAAATCACGTACCACGGCACCTTCCGGGAAGGTCTGGCTCACGTTCAGCGTGACCGGCGCACCGTCCCATTTCGGGCACTGGCGAATCTGGGTCGTGACAGGGTCTGCGGCGCTTTTTACCGAGAGCATCAGCGTTGGCGTACCGGAGCGGGTATCCACTTCCAGCGTGTAATCGCCGTCTTTGAATAAGCGCCACTGCGGCGGAGCGCCTTCACACGGTTTTAGCGACAGCATCTGGTTGAGTTTTATCGCATCGGCGGGCTGCCAGCACTGTTGGTCAAAATTCAGGGTTAAAGGACGAGTACCCTTCGTCAACGCTGCATGGCTGACGAATTTACCCGTACCTTCCGCTTCGAAGGTCGGTAGTCCCTGAGAAGTCCATGATGAAGCGATGGCAATGCCGGGTATGAGCGCCAGCGCAACGGCGGCAAGTTTCATAATGCTGTCCTTGATGCTGCGATTTTCGCCAGTTTGCCAGTGAAATCAGGCCGGAAACTCCTCCTTAGAGTCGATTCCGCCAGGAGGAGAAGTGAGGGTGAGTTAACGCGCGCAAAAAACAAACTGATTTTGCGATAACCCCCACATTTTCTTCGAATTAATGGCACCCCGAACCGTTAATGCGTGACATAGTTTCAGAATTGGACTATTCCTTTGGGTGCTCTTGACAGCTATTTTTGATATGATTTGAGATTCATCTCTCATTTTTGTGAAAAATATAAGGTGTTGGAATGTATAAATCCGACCAGGAGACCTAATGATATTGACTCCCATTCGACGATATGGGGCAATGATTCTTATGTTACTCACCGTTGCATTTTCGGGTGAGGTGCTGGCAAAGACACACACGGCGACAACGAGTCACAAGCCCCAGATAACCAAGGCAAGTAATAAACAGGTTAGCAGTAAACAAGAGTATTCTCGCAATAGTGCAAAGAGTAGTTCACTTCCTGATTTGCGAAAATACCCTTCCGGAACACCAAGGAAAAAAGCGTTTCTCCGGACGGTTATGCCTTATATTACCAGTCAAAATGCTGCCATTACGGCGGACCGTAACTGGCTGATTTCAAAACAGTACCAGAACCGCTGGTCACCGACTGAGCGTACGCGGATGAAAGACATCGCGAAGCGCTACAAAGTGAGCTGGTCTGGTAACACGCGTAAAATTCCGTGGAATACGCTGCTTGAGCGCGTAGACATTATCCCGACCAGTATGGTGGCAACCATGGCTGCGGCCGAAAGCGGCTGGGGCACGTCGAAGCTGGCGCGCAGCAACAACAACCTGTTTGGCATGAAATGTGGCAAAGGTCGTTGTAACAATGCACCAGGTAAGGTGAAAGGCTACTCACAGTTTGAATCGGTGAAAGAGTCGGTGAATGCTTACGTCATCAACCTGAACACGCATCCGGCTTACTCTTCCTTCCGTAAGTCACGCGCGCAGTTGCGTAAAGCCGACCAGGAAGTCACCGCTACCGCGATGATCCATAAGCTGAAGGGTTACTCCACTAAGGGACAGAGCTACAACAACTATCTGTTCGCAATGTATCAGGATAACCAGCGTTTAATCGCCGCGCATATGTAATTTCGCGTGCTGATCCGGTCTACAAGTCATCTCGTAGGCCGGATCAGACGAAGCCGCCATCCGGCAATTCCCTCTATAGCAACACTTCACTGTTCACATCGCGATACTCTTTTGGCGTCGTGTCGTACTCTTTCTTGAAGACTGAATAGAAATACTGCAGAGACGGATAGCCGCACATCTGTGAAATTTCGTTGATTGAAAGTGTGGTAGAAATCAACAGGCTACGCGCTTTTTCCAGCTTTTCTGCATGAATCACAGCGTGAATAGTCTCGCCGACCTCTTCTTTAAAGCGCTTCTCCAGGTTAGAGCGTGAGATTCCTACTGAATCCAGCACCTGTTCAACCTTAATACCTTTACAGGCATGATTACGGATAAAGTGCATCGCCTGAATGACCGCCGGGTCGGTTAAGGAACGGTAGTCGGTTGAGCGACGTTCAATGACACGCACCGGAGGAACCAAAATGCGTTGCAGCGGCAGTTCCTCATTCGCCAGTAAACGGTGCAGGAGTTTAGCAGCCTGATATCCCATCTGCCTGGCTCCCTGAGCCACGGATGACAGCGCCACCCGGGACAGGTAGCGGGTCAATTCTTCGTTGTCTATTCCTATCACGCACAGTTTTTCCGGTACCGGAATATGCAGGTGTTCGCAGACTTGCAGGACGTGTCGTGCCCGCGCGTCGGTAACGGCGATAATACCGGTTTGCGGCGGCAGAGTTTGTAGCCAGTCCGCCAGTCGATTTTGCGCGTGCTGCCAGTTCTCCGGCGCGGTTTCCAGCCCCTGATAGACGACGCCGCGGTACTTCTCTTTGGCAACCACCTGGCAAAACGCATATTCACGTTCCGCGGCCCAGCGTTTACCGCTTGAGGAGGGCAGGCCGTAAAATGCAAAGCGGTTAACTCCCTTCTCTTTCAGATGCAGGAAAGCGCTTTCTACCAGCGCGTGGTTGTCGGTGGCGATGTAATGTACCGGTGGGTAATCTTGCTCCAGATGGTAAGAACCTCCAACGCCGATGATGGGAACATCGACATCGGCAAGTAATTGCGCAATGTCATCATCGTCATAATCAGCAATAACGCCGTCGCCTAACCAGTCTTTAATATTATCGATACGGGCGCGGAAGTCTTCCTCAATGAATATATCCCACTCGGATTGCGATGCCTGTAAATATTCACCCACTCCTTCTACCACCTGGCGGTCGTAGGCTTTATTGGCATTAAATAGCAGAGTGATGCGGTGACGTTTATCAAACATAAGAACCTGTCCTGGAAAGGTTAACGTGGGCCTGTCGATACTAGCAAAACCGCAGGTACGACTGCTTGATGAAGCGTGACAAATTTCTTATTTGCCTGGCGCTACGCAAAATTCACATACTGTCAGCGGGATGACAATTGTCATTTTTTATCTACGCATTACGGTTTTTTGTTTAATGGCTAACCTTCGATCGCGATCGCTTTTTTATTTCTTTTTTCAGCGCGTTTTTTTGGGAGCCAGCGCACGTTTGGGTATTCTCTTAATAGCGGTGTGAAATAACGTAATTGAGCAATAAATCAGGAAATTCCAGTATAGCCATATCGCAGTTTACTTGCCGTATTACCTGATTATGGAGCTTATTATGCCGGCTTATTTTGACCAACTCGATCGTGTTCGTTTTGAAGGCACTCAATCCACCAACCCGCTCGCATTCCGCCATTACAACCCTGACGAAATCGTGTTGGGCAAGCGCATGGAAGATCATCTGCGTTTTGCGGCCTGCTACTGGCATACCTTCTGCTGGAACGGTGCGGATATGTTCGGTATGGGGGCTTTCGATCGCCCATGGCAGCAGCCTGGTGAAGCACTGGCGCTGGCGAAACGCAAAGCGGATGTGGCATTTGAGTTCTTCCACAAGCTGAACGTGCCTTATTACTGCTTCCATGACGTGGATGTTTCGCCGGAAGGCGCGTCTTTGAAAGAGTATAAAAACAACTTTGCGCAGATGGTTGATGTGCTGGCGGCAAAACAGGAACAAAGCGGTGTGAAGCTGCTGTGGGGAACGGCAAACTGCTTCACCAACCCACGCTACGGCGCGGGCGCGGCCACGAACCCGGATCCGGAAGTGTTCAGCTGGGCCGCCACGCAGGTGGTTACGGCTATGGATGCCACGCATAAGCTCGGCGGCGAAAACTACGTTCTGTGGGGCGGTCGTGAAGGCTATGAAACACTGTTGAATACCGATCTGCGTCAGGAACGTGAGCAGATTGGCCGCTTCATGCAACTGGTGGTGGAACACAAACACAAAACCGGTTTCCAGGGCACTTTGCTTATTGAACCGAAACCGCAGGAACCGACCAAACACCAGTACGACTACGATGCGGCGACCGTGTACGGATTCCTCAAGCAGTTCGGTCTGGAAAAAGAGATCAAACTGAATATCGAAGCCAACCACGCCACGCTGGCAGGCCACTCGTTCCATCACGAAATTGCTACCGCCATCGCGCTGGGTCTGTTTGGTTCTGTCGATGCCAACCGTGGTGACGCACAGCTGGGCTGGGATACAGACCAGTTCCCTAACAGCGTCGAAGAGAATGCACTGGTGATGTATGAAATCCTGAAAGCGGGCGGCTTCACCACCGGCGGCCTGAACTTTGATGCCAAAGTGCGTCGTCAGAGTACCGATAAATACGATTTGTTCTATGGTCATATTGGCGCGATGGATACCATGGCGCTGTCGCTGAAAATTGCGGCCCGTATGATTGAAGACGGTGGTCTGGATCAACGCGTGGCTAAACGCTATGCCGGTTGGAATGGTGAGCTGGGTCAGCAAATTCTGAAAGGACAGATGACGCTGACGGAAATTGCGCAGTACGCTGAGCAACACAACCTGGCGCCGGTGCACCAGAGTGGTCATCAGGAATTGCTGGAAAATCTGGTAAACCATTATTTGTTCGACAAATAACGGATCTCTGAGAACGTCGGTAAGCCCGGTCAGCTCGCGCTACCGGGCCTTTCTTTAAGGAACGATGCCCTATGTATATCGGGATAGATCTAGGTACATCAGGCGTAAAGGCTATTCTGCTCAATGAGCAGGGCGATGTGGTCGCTTCGCACACGGAGAAACTCACCGTCTCGCGGCCTCATCCGTTATGGTCTGAACAAGACCCTGAGCAGTGGTGGCGGGCAACGGATCGTGCGGTGACAGCGCTGGGCCAGCAGCATTCACTTCGCGAAGTGAAAGCGCTGGGGATTGCCGGACAAATGCACGGCGCCACGCTACTGGACGAGCAACGGAAGGTATTGCGTCCGGCTATCTTGTGGAACGATGGTCGCTGTGCTGAAGAGTGCGTGATGCTCGAGAACCTGGTTCCGCACTCTCGTGCCATCACCGGCAACCTGATGATGCCCGGCTTTACCGCGCCAAAGCTGCTGTGGGTGCAGCGCCACGAACCGGAGATTTTCAGCCGGGTTGATAAAGTCCTGCTGCCGAAAGATTACCTGCGCCTGCGTATGACCGGCGATTTTGCCAGCGATATGTCTGATGCGGCAGGTACGATGTGGCTGGATGTCGCGAAGCGTGACTGGAGTGATGTCATGCTGGCCGCCTGTAAGCTGACTCGTGCGCATATGCCTGCGCTCTATGAAGGCAGCGATATTACCGGAACATTGTTGCCAGAGGTCGCCCACGCCTGGGGTATGCAGGAGGTTGCGGTGGTTGCCGGCGGCGGCGATAACGCGGCGGGAGCAGTGGGTGTGGGCATGATGAATGCCGGTCAGGCGATGTTATCGCTGGGTACTTCCGGGGTCTATTTTGCGGTCAGCGACGGCTTTCTCAGCAAACCGGAAAGCGCAGTCCACAGCTTTTGCCATGCCTTGCCTGAACGATGGCATCTGATGTCCGTGATGCTGAGTGCGGCGTCCTGCCTGGACTGGGCGGCAAAATTAACCGGACTGGCGAGCGTTCCTGCGTTGATTGCTGCTGCGCAAGGGGCGGATGAACACGCTGAGCCGGTCTGGTTTTTACCCTATCTGTCCGGGGAACGTACGCCGCACAACAACCCACAGGCAAAGGGCGTATTTTTCGGTCTGACGCATCAGCACGGACCGGCAGAACTGGCGCAGGCGGTGCTGGAAGGCGTGGGATTTGCGCTGGCTGATGGTATGGACGTGGTTCATGCCTGCGGCGTGCAGCCCGCCAGCATCACGCTGATTGGCGGCGGGGCGCGCAGCGAATACTGGCGTCAGATGCTGTCTGACATCAGCGGATTGCAGCTGGATTACCGTACCGGCGGCGATGTCGGTCCTGCACTCGGCGCGGCGCGACTGGCGCAAATTGCCATGAATCCGCAGCGGGCTTTATCAGACCTTCTGCCTCAGCTTACGCTGGAACAAGCGCATTATCCGGATGCCGGGCGCCACGCGCTTTACCAACAGCGTCGGGAAACCTTCCGCCAAATCTATCAGCAATTAAAACCGCTGATGTCCTGACCCTAAATCCCCTCTGGTAAACAGTGGGGATTTATCAAATATATATTTCAATCTAATAAATAATTAGCGTGCATGAATTTATTCTGAAAGTCCGGCGTAGTGGCATTTTTCTGTGTTGTCTTTAGCGGGTTATTCATATTGTATCCATGATGGATAAGGAGATCCCAATGAAGACGACAAGGCTGTTGCCATGGATATTATTCCTCTCTGGCGCGTTGATTTACGTTATTGGCTTATGGCGAGCATGCCCGTTATTGAGCGGCAAAGGCTATTTTTTTGGTGCGCTGATGACGGGGATGTTTGTGACGTACGCTTATCAGCGTGCTGAAAATCTCAATCAGAACGACGAACGCTTCGCTTCCGTGTGTCAGATGGTGGCGCTCATAACGATCGGATTGTTGCTGGTGGGGGTGTGGAATACCCCGTTAGCACCCATCGAAATGGGGCTGTACCCGGCGGCATTCTTTGTGTGTTTACTGGGGCAAGTTTTACTCATGCGCCCAGCAGAATATTTATCTAAAGGACAGGAACTCTAAATGGAAAACAGGACATCAACTTATTCACCCGCATTTAGCATTGTGTCGTGGGTCGCGCTGCTCGGCGGTATTGTGGTTTATCTGTTGGGGTTGTGGAACGCGGAATGCAGTTGAACGAAAAGGGGTATTACTTTGCTGTTTTGGTGCTTGGTTTGTTTTCTGCTGCGTCTTATCAAAAAACGGTACGGGATAAATATGAAGGGATCCCGACTACGCCGATTTACTACGTAACCTGCCTGGCCGCGTTTGTTATTGCGGTGGCGTTGTTGGTTATCGGTTTGTGGAATGCCACGCTGCTGCTAAACGAGAAAGGATTTTATGGCCTGGCCTTCTTTTTGAGCCTGTTTGGTACCGTTGCGGTACAGAAAAATATCCGTGATGGTGGTTTGGATCAATCAAAAGAAACGCCAGCAGTAGCGGAAGATTTTACAGAATGATCGCTTGCCCTCGATGGTTACCGATCGAGGGCTTTTCTTTTTAGCTCACCAGTCTGCGCGTATCGATACGCTGCAACAGTATGGACAACAGTAAACTACCAGCCAGCGTAGCGCTGAAAATCCACAGCATATCCAGCGGTGGCCAGCTCTTGAGTTCAAGGCCGTTGGTGCGCAGCGCGTGAATGATCAGCGCATGAAAGCCATAAATGCCCAGCGAGTGGCGGGAAATAAGGCCCAGTACCGGCAAAGTGCGCGTGCTGAGCGTATTTTTGACCAGCGTCAGGAGCGAGACGGCGCAAATAAACACAGCCGGGCCGCAGTAGAGGTACCAGGTATCTGCAAAATTGCCTCGCCAGCGCAGTTCATGCAACGTGCCCCGAGAAATAATAAACACCGCGGTGATGAACAACGCCGCACAGAGCAAGGTGAGCGTGCGCTTTTGCGTATCCATCATGCCAATCGCCCGACCCAGCAGGCCGTACACGATGTAATAGAAAGTGTCGCCACTGATGTACAGATTGATGGGCAGCCATTCAAAACCGCCAATTTTTTGCGAAACGGTGTTGGGATTGGCAATCACCCCAATCACTACCATGAGCGCCAGCAGCATCTTGCCGCTGATATTTTTCACCTGTATCAGCGGTGAAACCAGGTAGATGACGGCGATCGCGAAGAAAAACCACAGGTGATAGAACACCGGCTTTTGCAGCAGGTTTTTCAGCGACAGCCCGGCGTTGATCGAGGTAAACAGCAGGATATAGGCCAGCGCCACGCTGCTGTAAAACAAAATGCAGAGCGCGATGCGCGTGAAATGGCGCGGTTTGGCGCTGCGCTCGCCAAAAAAAAGATAGCCCGAAATCATAAAGAACAGCGGGACGCTGACGCGAGAGGCTGAATTGAGCACATTGGCCAGATCCCAATTCAACGGGCTGACGCTTTGCGCATTGGTGATGTACCAGGTCGTGGTGTGGATCATCACGACCATGAGACAGGCTATCCCGCGCAGGTTATCAATCCAGAAAATTTTGGGCTGCATCAGTTCCTCTGTATCCGTTAAAAAAAGTCTGACCGAAATTTTGCGCGCGTAGCTCACTGGAATAATCCGAGTTCTTACGCTAAAGCTTGAGATGGTCTGATGAGATTCTCAAAATAGGATCCGTTTCCAGACACTAATAATAAGACTGACCAGCAAACCAGGCGGTAATAAAATGATGATGAAGTATTTCTTTCCCGCGATCGCTACCCTCATGCTGGTAGCGTGCGCTAACACACAGCCGCCTGCACCCGCGCAGAAGGCGCAAAAGGTTAAGGTCAGTGCAACACGCTCGCTGGATATGGAGTCGCTGTGCAAAAATGAGGCGGCACAACTTTATAACACCGGCGCGCAGAAAATTGATATCTCCGGCCTGGAACAATTCCAGGGCAGCTATGAGATGCGTGGTTCGACCTTCCGTAAAGAGAGTTTTGTCTGCTCTTTTGATGCAGACGGGCAGTTTTTGCACCTTTCCATGCGCTAAGTTCCCCCTTTTTCCCGTTTCGTACTGTATATCTTGCAGCCAGCGGGTATACTGACCGCTTCCTTTAAATCCACACGTATCCAGCACGAAATAATATGCAAAAGTTTGATACCAGGACCTTCCAGGGCTTGATCCTGACCTTACAGGATTACTGGGCTCGCCAGGGCTGCACCATCGTTCAACCATTGGACATGGAAGTCGGCGCGGGCACATCTCACCCAATGACCTGCCTGCGTGCGCTGGGGCCGGAACCGATGGCGACTGCTTATGTGCAGCCTTCTCGTCGTCCGACCGATGGCCGCTATGGCGAAAACCCGAACCGCTTACAGCACTACTATCAGTTCCAGGTAGTGATTAAGCCGTCTCCGGACAACATTCAGGAGCTGTACCTGGGTTCTCTGAAAGAGCTGGGTATGGACCCGACCATTCACGATATCCGTTTCGTGGAAGATAACTGGGAAAACCCGACGCTGGGTGCCTGGGGTCTGGGTTGGGAAGTGTGGCTGAACGGCATGGAAGTGACGCAGTTCACCTACTTCCAGCAGGTTGGTGGTCTGGAGTGTAAACCTGTGACCGGGGAAATTACCTACGGTCTGGAACGTCTGGCCATGTACATTCAGGGCGTAGACAGCGTTTACGACCTGGTCTGGAGCGACGGCCCGCTGGGTAAAACCACTTACGGCGACGTTTTCCATCAGAACGAAGTGGAGCAATCCACCTACAACTTCGAATACGCCGATGTGGACTTCCTGTTCACCTGCTTCGAGCAGTACGAGAAAGAAGCGCAGCAGCTGCTGGCGCTGGAAAATCCGCTGCCGCTGCCTGCGTATGAACGTATCCTGAAAGCCGCCCATAGCTTCAACCTGCTGGATGCGCGTAAAGCGATCTCCGTCACCGAGCGTCAGCGCTATATCCTGCGCATTCGCACCCTGACCAAAGCAGTGGCAGAAGCTTACTACGCTTCCCGTGAAGCCCTTGGCTTCCCGATGTGCAACAAAGACAAATAAGAGGCGGCCATGTCTGAGAAAACTTTTCTGGTGGAAATCGGCACTGAAGAGCTGCCACCAAAAGCACTGCGCAGCCTGGCTGAGTCCTTTGCTGCGAACGTTACTGCGGAGCTGGATAACGCTGGCATCGCGCACGGCAACGTGGAGTGGTTCGCCGCGCCGCGTCGTCTGGCGCTGAAAGTCGCGAATCTGGCGCAAGCGCAACCTGACCGTGAAGTTGAAAAACGCGGCCCGGCCATTTCCCAGGCGTTTGACGCTGAAGGAAAACCGAGCAAAGCGGCAGAAGGTTGGGCGCGTGGCTGCGGCATTACGGTTGACCAGGCTGAGCGTCTGACCACCGACAAAGGTGAGTGGCTGCTGTATCGCGCGCATGTGAAAGGTGAAAGCGCTGAAGCGCTGCTGCCGAATATGATCGCCACCTCTTTGGCGAAACTGCCTATCCCGAAACTGATGCGCTGGGGCGCGTCTGACGTGCACTTCGTGCGTCCAGTTCACACCGTGACCCTGCTGCTGGGCGACAAAGTCATTCCGGCAACTATTCTGGGTATTCAGTCAGATCGCGTGATCCGCGGACATCGCTTTATGGGCGAGCCGGAATTCACCATCGATTCTGCCGATCAGTACCCAGAAATCCTGCGTGAGCGCGGCAAAGTGATTGCGGATTACGCTGAGCGTAAAGCGAAAATCAAAGCCGATGCTGAAGAAGCGGCGCGTAAGATCGGCGGTAACGCTGACCTGAGCGAAAGCCTGCTGGAAGAAGTCACCTCGCTGGTGGAATGGCCGGTAGTGTTGACTGCGAAGTTCGAAGAGAAATTCCTCGCGGTTCCGTCTGAAGCGCTGGTACACACCATGAAAGGTGACCAGAAGTACTTCCCGGTTTACGCGAACGACGGCAAACTGCTGCCGAACTTTATCTTCGTTGCCAACATCGAATCGAAAGATCCGAGCCAGATTATCTCCGGTAACGAGAAGGTGGTTCGTCCACGTCTGGCGGATGCCGAGTTCTTCTTCAATACCGACCGTAAAAAACGTCTGGAAGACCATCTGCCGCGTCTGCAAACCGTGCTGTTCCAACAGCAACTGGGTACGCTGCGCGACAAGACTGACCGTATCCAGGCGCTGGCGGGCTGGATTGCTGGTCAGATTGGCGCTGACGTTAACCACGCAACGCGTGCTGGCCTGCTGTCTAAGTGCGACCTGATGACCAACATGGTCTTCGAGTTCACTGATACCCAGGGCGTAATGGGCATGCACTACGCGCGTCACGATGGTGAAGCGGAAGATGTGGCTGTGGCGCTGAACGAGCAGTATCAGCCGCGTTTTGCTGGTGATGACCTGCCGTCTAACCCGGTTGCCTGTGCCGTGGCGATTGCCGATAAGATGGATACTCTGGCGGGTATCTTCGGTATCGGTCAGCATCCGAAAGGTGACAAAGACCCGTTTGCGCTGCGTCGTGCCGCGCTGGGCGTACTGCGTATCATCGTTGAGAAGAACCTGAACCTGGATCTGCAAACGTTGACCGAGGAAGCGGTTCGTCTGTATGGCGATAAGCTGACTAACGCCAACGTGGTGGATGACGTTATCGACTTTATGCTTGGTCGCTTCCGCGCCTGGTATCAGGATGAAGGTTACACCGTCGATACCATCCAGGCAGTACTGGCGCGTCGTCCGACTCGTCCGGCTGATTTTGACGCACGTATGAAGGCGGTTTCGCACTTCCGTACGCTGGAAGCCGCGTCCGCGCTGGCTGCCGCGAACAAGCGTGTATCGAACATCCTGGCGAAGTCTGAAGAGACGTTGAATGACCGCGTAAATGCGGCAACGCTGAAGGAGCCGGAAGAAATTGCGCTGGCGATGCAGGTTGTGGTGCTGCGCGATAAGCTGGAGCCTGTTTTTGCAGCCGGTCATTACCAGGAAGCGCTGGTTGAGCTATCGGCGCTGCGTGAACCGGTTGATGCGTTCTTTGAGAAAGTGATGGTTAACGTGGAAGATAAAGATCTGCGTATTAACCGTCTGTCTATGCTCGAAAAACTGCGCGAACTGTTCCTGCGCGTGGCGGATATTTCTCTGCTGCAGTAATGGTCCTGAGCTGACTTAGAAAATGCCGGATGGCGGCTGTGCCTTATCCGGCATTTTTTTATGTTGTTAGCGCAGCTGTAATTTTGTCAGACAGGTCTGGCTGTCTTCCATCGTCGTGATGGGATACTGCGCTGTTTTACCGTTGTAGCTTACTGCGATGGTACCTGTCATATTGCGCGGTAACCATATCCCGACGAAGCCATTTCGACCGCTCTTCATCTCTTTTTGGACCACCACGCCCCCCTTGTTATCCGTCACTTTGACATTGAATGTTTTCTCCGGCATTTCACCCTGGCAGCCAGAAAGGCTGTGGTTGAAGCAAGGATGTGTTTGCCATTCATAAGGGGCAAATGACAGATAGAACTTGTCACCGAGCGGCAGGGTATAAATCTGATCGCCCGACGAGAGCTTTAATTCGGTACTGGTGATGGATGCGGAGTACGGCAGCGGGCGGCTCTGCGGCGACTGGTCAATGGTTTCGACGATTTGCTCGACGGATTTACCGCTGAGCCCATTCTCCGCCAGAAAAGTCGCTGGCGGGGTTGCAGCGAACGCGCTACCGGTTGTGAGCAAACCTAATATCAGCAGCAGTGAGGATTTCGACATAGCTTCAATTCCTTGTGAATGTTGTGGAATACAGACTGGCTCACTATAAAGCTTGCCCTTAGGGAAAGGTCAAAGGGACGACGGGTAAAGTAATGCAAAGAAGCGTTTGGGGGGAAGTCTTGCGAAGTACAGATAAAAAAATCCCCGCCGTATGGCAGGGATTCAGAATTTTGAGCTTTTTAAGCTTACAGGCTGGTTACGTTGCCAGCTGCCGGGCCTTTAGCGCCGCTTTCGATGGTGAAGGAAACTTTCTGACCTTCGTCCAGAGATTTGTAGCCATCGTTCTGGATAGCAGAGAAGTGTACGAACACGTCTTTAGAGCCATCGTCAGGAGTGATGAAGCCGAAACCTTTGTCAGCGTTGAACCATTTTACGATACCAGTCATTTTACCGGACATAGTGTATTACCTTTTAAAAAATAAGTGTGCCTTTCGGCGATATGGCGTGCTCTACAGATTTTTTAACAGTAAAGGAAATGCTCACTACGAGGGGTATCAACGATAACTCTTGAAGGGACTTGCCTTACTAACTGCTGTAATGGTCTGTACGTCAAACCGTTGAGGGCATTAACTCATTTTACGCATGTGGATGCAACTACTATTTTCTTATTTGTGGATACTCTCCGTAAGGGAACGGTCCTTTTACCGGACCGTTCTTAGGTAAAATTGAAAAATAGTTCAATCCATCAATTGCTTACTTAGTCTTGGGTCTGCCTGAATCAGGCGCATTAACTTCAATTCGGTACTGGAAGGCTTTACGCGTTTAGACTCCCATTCATGAACCATTGCGACCGTCACGCCCATCACCCGGGCAAAATCGTCTGTTTTTAAACCTGTCCCTCGTCGTAGCTGTTCAAATTCGGTGAAAGGGTTGGTTTTTTGCGTCAGAGTGACCGTCTGCGATACATCTTTAAAAACAATCTGCTCCAGACTGCTCAGCAGTTCAAACATAGGATCTTTGTATTCCATTGAGAACTCCTACAAATCACACAGCGGGATCGTGAATTTCATCGAAGCTCATTAAGAGTAGTCGGAAAAAATGAAGCCGGATTTAAGCTTTGCGTGATGGATTCGTTTCAGCGGATTGTGGCCGATAATCTTTTGCAGGCTAACGAACTGATAACGGTCGGGATCTCCGAACGAGCAAACCCGATTGTAAAGATGACTAAAATATGACGCCGTGGGGCAAATGCAGCATTGTTTAGCAAAACGAAGGGTGGCGGGAGTGGTTATTTTCCCCCACAAGATTACGCGGAAAGGGTATCTTGCGGGGCTGACCTGGACTATCCTTGTCAACGTCAGGCACGCGGGTGTCGTTGTGCGCATTTTTGGGTGAAAGGAGTATTAAAATGGCGACAGGTAAGTCCTGCTCTCGCTGGTTTGCGCCTGTTTTGGCGCTCTTAATGGTAGTTGGCCTGAGTGGGTGTTTTGATAAAGAAGGCGATCAACGCAAAGCGTTTATCGATTTTCTGCAGAATACTGCAATGCGTAGCGGAGAGCGTTTACCAACGCTGACCGCCGATCAGAAAAAACAGTTTGGCCCGTTTGTGTCCGATTACGCGATTCTGTATGGCTATTCACAGCAGGTTAATCAGGCGATGGACTCCGGTCTGCGTCCGGTGGTTGATAGCGTAAATGCGATTCGTGTTCCTCAGGATTATGTGACTCAGCGTGAACCGCTGCGTCAGGCAAATGGTGCGCTGGGCGTGTTAGGGCAACAGTTGCAAAATGCGAAACTGCAGGCGGATGCTGCGCATGGCGCGCTGAAGCAGGGCGAGGATCTGAAGCCGGTCTTTGACCAGGTCTACAACAAAGTCGTCACTGTACCTTCAGAGGCGTTACAGCCGCTGATTCCTGCCGCGCAAATCTTCACGCAGCAGTTAGTGCAGGTCGGTGATTTTGTCGCGCAGCAGGATACACAGGTGAGCTTTGTCGCCAACGGTATCCAGTTCCCAACGTCACAGCAGGCAAGTCAGTACAATACGCTAATTGGCCCGTTGGCTTCTCAGCATCAGGCATTTAATCAGGCCTGGACTGCTGCGGTGAATGCCGCTCAGTAATTAAGACGCTGTAATACATGAAAGGCCGGGTGAGCGTAAGCGCTACCCGGCCTTTTGTTTATGGCGCGACCTGCGGGTTCACGCAGTTTTTCTCAAGGCGTCCTTGCAGCGCATCGATTAAATTATCCACCGCACAGGCCGCCATGTTATAGCGTGTTTCATGCGTGGCTGAACCAATGTGCGGCACGGCAACCACGTTTGGCAGCGACAGCAGCGGTGAGTCAGCCGGTAATGGCTCCTGCTCAAACACATCCAGGCCTGCGGCATGAATTTCCCCATTTTGCAGGGCGGCAATCAGCGCTTTTTCATCAACCACTGGTCCACGTCCGGCATTAATGAAAATGGCGGAAGACTTCATTTTGGCGAACTGTTCGGTGCTGAAAAGATGATGCGTTTCTTCGGTTAACGGCAGGATCAGGCAAACAAAATCAGACTCCTGCAACAGCGTATCAAGATCGCAGTAACGTGCATTGAAGCGCTCTTCCGCCTCCTGGTGATGACGACGCGCGTTGTAGAGAATTGGCATGCTAAAGCCGAAATGCGCGCGTTGTGCCAGTGCCAGGCCAATACGGCCCATGCCGACAATCCCCAGCGTTTTGTGGTGTACATCGGTACCAAACCAGTCCGGCCCGATACTTTTGGTCCATTCGCCAACTTTAACTCGTTCAGCGACTTCTACCACGCGGCGAGCGGTGCTTAACACCAGCGCCATCACCGTATCGGCGACGGTTTCCGTCAGCACGGTTGGCGTGTGCATCAACAGCACCTTACGCGCGTTGAGAGCATCGACGTCGAAGTTGTCATAGCCTACGGAAATCGTGGATGTCGCCCGCAGCCTGGGCATTTTCTCCAGCAGGGCGGTATTGACGGCTTCACTGGAGCCTAGGAGACCTTCTGCATTGGCAAAAGCGTCGGCGTGCTGTGCGACCGTGTCCGGGCGCAGGTTAGGCACCTGAGTCACAGTAAAATGCTCTTCCAGGCGATGCAGTAAATCGTCAGGTAACGCTTTATAGAGAATAATGGACGGCTTCATGCGAATCTCCGTAAGTTAAAATTTAAGCGTGGCGTGCGCCAATAGGTAGCTGTTGATTATTAGCAGGCTTAACGATCAAAGTTAGCCATACTGAGACAAAAAGCGCTACCCCCATAAAAATGTACGAGGCGGACGGGCTGCCGGTTGCGCCATTTAGGTAGCCGACAAACCATGAACCAAAGAATGAGCCTAGCGCGCCCATGCTGTTTATCAGCGCCATTGCCCCGCCGGCGACGTTGCGCGGCAGCATTTCCGGAATGATGGCGAAGAAGGGGCCATAAGGGGCATACATTGCCGCACCCGCAATAACCAACAGCGTGTAAGAAATCCAGAAGTGGTCTGCGCCCACGGCCCATGAGCCGATAAAAGCGAAAGCGGCAATGAGTAACAGCGGCCAGACAAACAGTTTACGATTTTGCAGCTTATCGGAGGCCCAGGAGACGAGGATCATCGCCGCCGTCGCCGCCAGATACGGTACGGATGACAGCCAGCCAACCTCTACCATCCCCAGATTTGCACCGCCGTTGCGGATAATCGACGGCAGCCACAGGACAAAACCATAGACGCCAATACTCCAGGCGAAATACTGCATGCACAGCAGGATAACGTTACGTGAGCGGAAAGCCTCGCTGTAGTTACGTACGGCTTTGATGCCTTGCTGTTCTTTTTCCAGCTGCGCCTGAAGCGCGGCTTTTTCAGATTCTGACAACCAGCCGACCTGAGACGGTTTGTCTTTTACCAGCACCCACCAGCAGAATGCCCAGATGATGGCCGGGAAGCCCTCGATGATAAACATTTCCCGCCAGCCCAGCGCCTGAATCAGGTAACCGGAAACCACGGACATCCACAGGACGGTGACCGGATTACCGAGGATCAGGAAGGTGTTAGCGCGCGAGCGCTCGGATTTTGTAAACCAGTTGCTGATATAAATCAGCATTGCCGGCATCACGGCGGCTTCAACGACGCCAAGAATAAAGCGAATGGCGGCAAGCATTGGAATATTGCTGACCATCCCGGTTAACGACGCGCAGGCACCCCAGAGGATCAGACAGACAAAAATCAGTTTTCGTACGCTGCGGCGTTCGGCATAAATTGCGCCCGGGATCTGAAAGAAGAAATAACCAAGGAAAAACAGCGCGCCCAGCAGGGAAGAGATCCCTTTGGTAATGCCGAGGTCCTCGTTGATACCTGCGGCGGAGGCGAAGCTGAAGTTCGCGCGGTCAAGGTACGCCAGGCTATACGTGATAAACACGATTGGCATGATGTACCACCAGCGTTTTGCTGCATTAGTTGAGCTATTCATAGACTGCCCTCTGGTTATGCTGTTACGCCGCCTCTGTATGTAGGGTACAGAGTTGGCCGGGAATTTATTCCCCTAATTGTTCACGTGTGGGTAATCCTTCGCTGTCGCCCTGAACCTGAATGGCCAGTGCGCCAATTTTATTGCCGCGGGTCACTGCCTGATGTAGCGAGCGGCCTTCGAGCAGGGCGCTGATAACGCCCACGGCAAAGCCATCGCCTGCGCCGACTGTATCGACCACGTTGTCGACTTTTACCGGCGCAACGCAGCCTTGTTCACCGCTGGCAGTTTTGTACCAGGCGCCATCAGCCCCGGTTTTAACGATCACGGCCTTCACGCCATGGCGCAGATAAAAGTCGGCGATGGCTTCGGGCGTCTGCTGGCCGGTTAAAATCATGCCCTCTTTTAACCCGGGTAGAACCCAGTCAGCCTGAAATGCCAGCCGGTTCAGTTTTTCCACCATCTCGGCTTCGCTTTTCCACAGCACTGGGCGCAAATTCGGGTCGAACGAGATGGTCTTCCCCTGGGCCTTCATGGTGCGGGCGGTATGCGCCAGTAGTTCATAAGAGCTGGAGGAAAGCGCGGCTGCTACGCCGCTCAGGTGCAGGTGGCGCGCGCTGGCGAAATAGGCCTCGTGATAATCCTCAACGCTGAGGCGGCTGGCAGCGGAACCTTTGCGGAAA
This sequence comes from Citrobacter sp. Ce119, assembly GCF_030334525.1. Classification (NCBI taxonomy): domain Bacteria; kingdom Pseudomonadati; phylum Pseudomonadota; class Gammaproteobacteria; order Enterobacterales; family Enterobacteriaceae; genus Citrobacter; species Citrobacter sp. Ce119. The sequence continues at coordinate 217,126 of NZ_JAOWDR010000045.1, read as the reverse complement.
TACTCCACAATGGGATCGGTTCCATTTTCGACCTTGGATTTAAGCTGAAAGCCGGTAGCGTAACGCCCGTCCTGGGTGACTCCCTGCGCATTAATCCCTTCTTTTTCCAGCGACTTAACGATAAAACGGCCAAAACTGTCGTTGCCAACGCGGCTCACCCAGCCGACCTTCAGGCCCAGACGGGCAAGACCGGTCGCCACGTTAAGCTCCGCGCCTGCAACGCGCTTGATAAACTGCTCCACATCCGCCAGTTCGCCAGTTTGCGTGGCGACAAACATCGCCATCGCTTCACCAATAGTGACCACATCCAGTGAATTTTTCATACGTTACTCCTCGCGTAACAGCTCGACGTAGTGGCGGGTAACCGCCGTCAGATCCTGCCCTTCCAGGGGGAACTCAATGCCGCGCGGGACGTCGTTGGGCAGCATTTTTAGCAGCGCCATCCAGCGCGAGTCTGCTGCATCTGGCGGTACGGCGCGGTAGCTGTCGCGATGTGTGACAGCGGCTTTGACATGGATATAGCCAACGGTTGACGCCATGTTTTGTGCTGCTTCTTCCGGGGAGTCGCCCACCCACAGCCAGTTGCCCATATCGAAGGTTAAAGATATCGGCAGGTTTTGCGTCTGACAGGTTTCGTTAAAGCGCTGCATCGGTTGCAGGCGTCCGCAGGCGGTTTGATCGTTCTCAACAACCAGCTCCATTCCGCTGTTGTCGAGCCATTCGCGTAAAACGTTGAACTGTTCGGTATGGGAAAAATGGCCGAGGGAGACTTTTAACCACAGCGCCTGCAGGGCCTGCGCTTCTTCAAGTAGCGCGGGAAGTAGGGGGTTGAGGTTACCGTTCGCAAGGAACAATGGCTCAGGCGCTGAGTAACAGGCCAGCAGGCCGAAGATTTCGATAGCAGAAGCCATCGTAGGGAGCGTTTTCAGCTCGGCATCGGTTAATAACTCGCGGCGGATTTCAACGCCGTCAGCACCGGCTTCGGCAATGATAGGCAATAATGCCGTTTGTCCGCCTGCGGCCCGCACCTGGTCTTGGCCGTAAGCGGCGGTGACCACCATAATTTTTCTTTTCATGGAAACTCCAGACTAGCGTTCTTGTAATAACGCTAAATGGAACCGGTTCCAAAGAAAAGCCTGGGATGTCGAATTTATGATCACCATCACGAAGGTAATTTAACGGGCGGTAGAGCCGCGTACGATCAGCTCGCCGGAGAAGACCTGTTCCTGAATGGCAGAAGAGCCGCCATCAATTCGGCTTACAACCTGCTCAACGGCAGTGTAGCCAATCTGCCAGGTGGGTTGTTTCAATGTGGTAATACCGACGCCCGCCAGCTCTGCCCATTCCAGTTCGTCAAAACCGAGCAGGCCGATATCGCTGCCCCAGTTAAGGCCAATGCGCTTCAGGGCGCGGGCAACCTGTAGCGTGAGGGCGCCATTGGCGGAGATAACGGCTTTACGCATGCCCCGATGCTGCTGGTGGAAATGGCGCAGCGTGTCATCCAGTTGCGTATTGTCCGTTAGCGGGACTTCGGCATTTTGCGCGATAACGCCGGGGTACTGCGCGAGCGTGGCGCGAAAAGCGCTCAGACGTTCGCGGCGCGTATTCACCATGCCCAGCGGTTCGCTGAGGAACAGGATGGCTTCAAAACCTTGCTCGACCAGATGCTCGGTGGCAACCGTTGCCGCCTGGGTGTTATCCAGCCCGACCATATCGCAGGCGAAATCGGGAATTTTACGGTCAATCAGCACCATCGGCAGCGCAGACTGCTGCAGGCGGTTCAGCCCCTCTTCGCGCATCCCGACGGCGTTGACCACAATCCCTTCAACCTGGTAACTGCGCAGCAGGTCGAGATAATGCAGCTCCTGATCCACTTCGTTGTTGGTGTTACACACCAGCGGGGTAAAGCCCTTATCGCGACAGGCGGCTTCAATACCGCTTAACACGTTGACGGAGTAAGGATTTGTAATATCGGCGATGATCAGGCCAATCAGGCGGGTACGACCGTGTTTCAGGCCTCTTGCCATCAGGCTGGGGCGGTAGTCGAGATCGGCAATGGCTTGTTCAATGCGGGCCAGCAGCGCGTCGGAAAGCAGGTGCTTTTCACCGTTGAGATAACGTGAAATGCTGGTCTTGCCGGTTTTTGCGGCTTTCGCCACATCGCTGATGGTTGCTCGTGTTGATTTGCTCATCGCTGATTTCCCTGAGTTTGGTGACAACACCTTAACGCGAAAATCAACGATGGCAAGTGCTTCATGCCGGATGGATTCGACCTGTCTCCATCCGGCACAAAACGTTACTGAAGTGGGCTTAAGGTGATTTCTACGCGACGGTTCTGCGCTTTACCTTCTGCCGTGCTGTTGCTGGCGATCGGATTTGCCGGGCCCATACCTTGAGTGCGGATACGGTTAGCCGCGACCCCTTGAGTGATTAAGGCGCTGGCGACGGAGTCCGCGCGCTGCTGCGACAGACGCATATTCAGATCCTGGCTGCCGGTGCTGTCGGTGAAGCCCAGCACGTTGACGGCGGTTTTATTGTACTCTTTCAGTACCATTGCTACGCCGGTCAGGGTGTTGGCACCAGCAGGTTTCAGGTTGGCACTGCTGCTGTCGAAGGTGACGTTATTTGGCATATTCAGAATGATGTTATCGCCACTACGCGTCACGCTGACGCCGGTTCCCTGCATTTTTTCGCGCAGTTTTGCTTCCTGCACGTCCATGTAATAGCCGACACCGCCGCCAACGGCCGCGCCAGCCGCTGCGCCAATCAGTGCGCCTTTGCCGCGATCTTTCTTCGAAGAAGAGAGTGCGCCAATGCCCGCGCCGACCAGAGAGCCAATACCCGCGCCAATGCCGGATTTACCCGCTTCGCGTTCGCCGGTGTAAGGGTTTGTTGTGCAGCCAGAAACCGCCAGGGCGCCGCTCACGATGGCAGCAATAACAAAAACACGTTTCTTCATCTTAATTCCTTAATGACTTTTTCTTCTTTGCCACAGCGACCGTGGCGGTTGATTATGACGTGTGAACATGAAGAAAATTCCAGGGAAGACTCTGAAATTTGTAAGTAACATTGAACGGCATAATAAATAAGCCGTCACATCGCATTCAGGAGCACCATCTTGGCTAATTCACCCGCACATTACTCGGTATTAACCGCCGCTCACTGGGGACCAGTCCTTGTCGAAACCGATGGGGAGACGGTTTTCTCCTCGCGTGGCGCGCTGCCTGGCACCCATCCCAACTCTTTGCAAACCGTGGTGCGCGACCAGGTTCACAGTAAAACGCGGGTACGTTTTCCGATGGTGCGTAAAGGCTTTCTCGCCTCGCCGGATAACCCACAGGGGGTGCGCGGGCAGGATGAATTTGTTCGCGTCAGTTGGGATGACGCGCTAAATCTTATCCATACGCAGCATAAACGCATCCGTGACAGCTACGGCCCGGCCTCGATTTTTGCTGGTTCCTACGGCTGGCGTTCCAACGGCGTGTTACACAAAGCCGCGACGCTGTTACAGCGTTATATGGCGCTGGCGGGCGGTTATACCGGGCATCTGGGGGATTACTCGACGGGGGCTGCGCAGGCCATCATGCCGTACGTGGTGGGCGGCAACGAAGTTTACCAGCAGCAAACCAGCTGGCCGGTGGTGCTGGAGCACAGCGAGGTGGTGGTGTTATGGAGCGCCAATCCGCTGAATACCCTGAAGATTGCCTGGAACGCTTCTGACGAACAGGGGATCGCTTACTTTGCGGCTTTACGCGACAGCGGGAAACGATTGATCTGTATCGATCCGATGCGATCGGAAAGCGTCGATTTTTTTGGCGATAAGATGGAATGGATCGCCCCGCATATGGGGACTGACGTGGCGTTGATGCTGGGTATCGCGCATACGCTGGTGGAAAACGGCTGGCACGACGAGGACTTTCTCGCCCGGTGCACGACCGGTTATGCCCGTTTTGCCGACTATCTGCTGGGTAAATCTGACGATGTTGCAAAAACGGCAGAGTGGGCAGCCGACATTTGTGGTATTCCGGCAGCGAAAATACGTGAGCTGGCGGCGATATTTCACCAAAACACCACCATGCTGATGGCAGGATGGGGGATGCAGCGCCAGCAGTATGGCGAGCAGAAGCACTGGATGATCGTCACCCTGGCCGCCATGCTCGGACAAATCGGCACGCCAGGCGGTGGCTTTGGGCTGTCGTACCATTTTGCCAACGGCGGCAACCCAACGCGCCGCTCTGCGGTGCTGGCCTCAATGCAGGGCAGCATTAAAGGCGGCACCGACGCAGTAGATAAAATCCCGGTGGCGCGAATTGTTGAAGCGCTGGAGAACCCCGGCGGTTTTTACCAGCACAACGGCATGGACCGTCATTTCCCGGACATCCGCATGCTGTGGTGGGCGGGCGGTGCTAACTTCACTCATCACCAGGACACCAACCGTTTAATTCGCGCCTGGCAGAAACCGGAGCTGGTGGTTATCTCGGAATGTTTCTGGACTGCCGCAGCGAAGCATGCCGATATCGTGCTGCCGGCGACAACGTCGTTTGAGCGTAATGATTTGACCATGACCGGCGATTACAGCAACCAGCATCTGGTACCGATGAAGCAGGTCGTACCGCCGCAGGACGAAGCGAGAAATGATTATGATGTCTTTGCCGAGCTGAGTGAACGCTGGGAAAAAGGCGGATATGACCGATTTACCGAAGGTAAAAGCGAACTGGCGTGGCTGGAGACCTTTTACAATATTGCCGGGCAACGCGGGGCCAGTCAGCAGGTGACATTGCCGCCTTTCGCCGAGTTTTGGCAGCGCAACGCCCTGATCGAAATGCCAGAAAACGCCGCCAGCGCGCAGTTTATCCGTTTCGCGGATTTTCGCCGCGACCCGCAGGCGCATCCGCTGAAAACGGACAGCGGAAAAATTGAAATCTACTGTGAGAGGATTGCCGGTTACGACTACGCAGACTGTGCGGGACACCCGATGTGGCTGGAGCCTGATGAGTGGTTCGGTAACGCAGAGCCGGAGCAGTTACAGTTGCTTTCCGCTCATCCGTCTCACCGTTTGCACAGCCAGCTTAACTACAGCGCGTTGCGCGAACAGTATGCGGTAGCGGATCGTGAGCCGGTCACGATCCACCCGCAGGACGCCCACGCGCGCGGCATTGTGGATGGCGACACGGTCAGGGTGTGGAATCAGCGAGGACAAGTTCTGGCGGGAGCGGTGGTGTCGGCAGGTATTAAACCTGGCGTCATCTGTATTCATGAAGGCGCCTGGCCTGATTTGGATCTCGCTGCTAACGGTATTTGTAAAAATGGCGCCGTCAACGTGCTGACCAAAGATCTCCCCAGCTCGAAGCTGGGGAATGGCTGCGCGGGCAACACTGCGCTGGCGTGGCTCGAAAAATACAGCGGACCAACGTTGACCCTTACGGCGTTTGATCCGCCTGCCAGCCCATAATCCACGTGGGATGGTGAGTTTCCTCCTGCCATGCACCGTCTTCAATGCGAAAACCCAGCGCATGGTAGAAGTTCACCGCCGATTGGTTCTTCTGGTAGACCTCAAGGCTGAGTATCGAAAAGCGCTGCTGCACATGCTGCACCAGCGCTTTGCCGATCCCGTTTCTGATGGCGGCAGGCGCGACAAACAGCGCGCCGAGAAAGCGGTCATCAATAACGCTGGCAAAGCCTTTGAGCTCGCCTTCTTCTTCCCACACCCAGGTTTGCGCGGCGGGCAGGTAAACATCACGCACGACGGATTCACTTTCGCGCCAGTAGCGCTCTTCGATAAACGGGTGGGCATGGATTGTGCTTTCCATCCATAGCGCCAGAATCGCCGGTAGATCGTCAGCCTTTGATTCACGAATCATGTTGTTCTCCCGGATAGCAGATGCAACTGGTGACATGATCGTTGACCAGGCCGCACGCCTGCATAAAGGAGTAACAAATGGTGGTGCCGACAAATTTAAACCCGCGTTTTTTTAACGCTTTAGACAGCGCATCTGACGCAGGCGTTGAGGTGGGGATATCGCTCAGGTTGGCGGCGCGGGTCACTTGCGGTTGATTATCAACAAATGACCAGACGAACTCGCTAAACGATTCTCCGTTTTGCGCCATGGTCAAAAAGGCGCGAGCGTTGCCGATAATGGCCTGAATCTTTCCGCGATGGCGAATAATGCCAGCATCCAGTACCAGCCTCTCCACATCCTCTTCAGTCATGGCCGCCACTTTTTCCGGGTCAAAATGGTGGAAGGCGTGGCGATAATTTTCCCGTTTCTTTAGTACGGTAATCCACGATAATCCGGCCTGCTGGCCTTCAAGGCAGATCATTTCGAACAGCTTTTTGCCATCGGTTTCGGGGACGCCCCATTCCTTGTCGTGGTAGGCAATGTAAAGTGGGTCCTGGCTGACCCATCCGCAACGCTGCATATTCTTCCTCGCTGTTTTTACTGGCGTAAAAATTTCATTCGGCCCGCCTTGACGCGCCAGCTAAAAAGACAATATTTAATACAGGGCCTGATGGGCCCGATATCCTTCACACAATGACAATAATATCGCCGAATTCGGCTCTTTTCTGGAGTCGCGTTGATGATTATAAGAAACAGTAGTGGTCGCCAAAGGTTAACTCTGGCGAGCGTCATAGTTTGTGCGCTGTCCATCAATACAGCATATGGCTGGCAACAAGAATATATCGTTGATGCGATGTCAGGGCATACGGCTGAACGTTATACATGGGACAGCGATCACCAACCACGTTATAACGATATTCTGGAAGAACGTATTCGCTCCACTCAAAACGTAGCGGGGCCCGTGGTGAATCTGGCGGATGAGACGCCTATGGAGGCGACCAGCGGCATGAGTATGGGCTGGAACTTCCCGCTTTCAAGGCAGGTGACAACCGGTCCGGTTGCCGCGCTGCATTATGACGGTTCAACCACGTCTACTTACAACGAGTTTGGCGATAGCGCGACGTCGATAGCGCAGAACGATCCGTTGTGGCATGCCAGCGTTAGCACGTTAGGCTGGCGAGTGAACTCCCAGTTCGGTGATGTGCGACCGTGGGCGCAAATCAGCTATAACCAGCAGTTTGGCGAGAATATCTGGAAAGCGCAGTCGGGACTCAGCCGCATGACGGCGGCGGGTCAGGACGGTAACTGGCTGGATGTTACCGTCGGTGCAGACATGCTGTTGAACCCGCACATGGCGGCTTATGCGGCGCTCTCGCAGGCGGAAAATAGCACCAACAACAGCGACTATATATACACCATGGGTGTGAGCGCCAAATTTTAACGTAAAAAATCATCAGAAAAACATCTCTGTTACATATCGAGATCAACAATCACACGCGCCTCAGCGATAGCGTGTACTAACTCATGCGATAAAATTCAGTAACCCAACTTTTTGTCTCGTCATTCATTCCACAATCCAGGCATTTCATTCCGTCCTGGCGGCATTTCATGCCGTTTTCTCCTGCTCATAAAAGCGCTTCGGTATGGTTGTTGGCAGAGAATTTCCCATTTTGTTTATGCAGGAAGACTGCCATGAAAACTTCTGATTATCAGCGTACCCGCTGGCTGACTCTGATCGGCACCATTATTACCCAATTTGCTTTAGGTTCTGTTTATACCTGGAGCCTGTTTAATGGCGCACTCTCTTCTAAGCTTGATGCGCCAGTGAGCCAGGTTGCATTTTCCTTTGGCTTGCTAAGCCTTGGGCTGGCGATTTCCTCTTCCGTTGCCGGCAAGCTGCAGGAACGTTTTGGCGTGAAACGCGTCACCATGGCCTCCGGTGTTTTACTCGGCGTCGGCTTCTTCTTAACCGCCCACTCCGACAGCCTGATTATGCTGTGGCTGAGCGCCGGTGTGCTGGTTGGTCTGGCGGATGGTGCAGGTTACCTGTTAACGCTTTCCAACTGCGTAAAATGGTTCCCGGAGCGTAAAGGGTTGATTTCCGCCTTTGCCATCGGTTCTTATGGCCTTGGCAGCCTCGGTTTTAAATTTATCGATAGCCAGTTACTGAGTACCGTAGGCCTGGAAAAAACCTTCATGATTTGGGGCGCGATTGTGCTGGTAATGATCGTCTTTGGCTCCACGCTGATGAAAGATGCGCCGAATCAGGAAGTGAAAACGAAAAATGGCGTGGTCGAGAATGACTTCACCCTGGCGCAGTCCATGCGTAAACCGCAGTACTGGATGCTGGCGGTCATGTTCCTGACGGCGTGTATGAGCGGCCTGTATGTGATTGGCGTGGCGAAAGATATCGCACAAAGCCTGGCGCATATGGATGTGGCAACGGCGGCAAATGCGGTTACCGTGATTTCTATCGCGAACCTGTCGGGCCGTCTGGTGCTGGGGATTCTGTCCGATAAAATCTCCCGTATTCGCGTTATCACCATTGGCCAGGTCGTTTCGCTGGTGGGTATGGCTGCTCTGCTGTTCGCGCCGCTGAATGACGTCACTTTCTTTATGGCGATTGCCTGTGTCGCATTTAACTTTGGCGGCACCATCACCGTGTTCCCGTCACTGGTGAGCGAATTCTTCGGTCTGAATAACCTGGCTAAAAACTACGGTGTTATCTACCTGGGCTTCGGTATTGGCAGTATTTGCGGTTCCATTATCGCCTCGCTGTTTGGCGGGTTCTTTGTGACCTTCTGCGTTATCTTTGCGCTGTTAATCATTTCGCTGGCGCTTTCTACCACCATTCGTCAGCCACAACGTAGCGTCTACACCGAGGCGCACGCCTAAATCTATTAGTGGTCTGATTAATACCTGGCGCATATATTTACAAAAATATATGCGCCATTTTCATTCTCTATAAGCACTTTTGCTCCCTCCTGTGGTCTACTTATCCGCGCCCGTAGACATTTCACTTCTGCTGTTGTCGCATTTTTCCTCTGTCCGGTCTGATTGATCGCTGCACAGGGTGTTTTTATCCCGATTTCCAGGGTTTGTTTGCATGAGATACATTAAGTCGATGACGCAGCAGAAACTCAGTTTCTTGCTGGCAATCTATATCGGTTTGTTTATGAACTGTGCTGTATTTTTCCGTCGCTTTAGCGGATATGCGCACGAGTTTACCGTCTGGAAAGGACTCTCCGCGGTTGTTGAATTGGCCGGCACTGTGCTGGTGACCTTCTTTTTACTCCGACTTCTCTCGTTATTTGGCCGACGCGCCTGGCGTGTGCTGGCAACCTTTGTGGTGCTGTGTTCTGCCGGCGCCAGTTATTATATGACCTTCCTGAACGTGGTAATTGGCTACGGCATTATCGCCTCCGTTATGACCACGGATATTGATTTATCGAAAGAAGTCGTCGGCTGGCATTTCATCGTGTGGCTGGTTTCGGTCAGTATTATCCCATTGGTGCTGATCTGGAGTAACCGCTGCCGCTATACCCTGATGAGACAGATTCGTACACCGGGTATGAGATGGCGTAGCGTGGGGGTAGTATTGTTAGCTGGCCTGCTGGTATGGGCGCCGATTCGCCTGCTGAGCATGCAACAGAGAAGCGTTGAACGTGAAACGGGGATCGATCTACCCAGCTATGGCGGGGTTGTGGCGAACTCTTATTTGCCGTCAAACTGGCTCTCAGCGCTGGGTCTGTACGCCTGGGCACAGGTGGATGAATCTTCAGACAACAAATCGCTGATGAACCCGGCGAAGAAGTTCACCTACGTTGCGCCCAAAAATCTCGACGACACCTATGTGGTCTTTATTATCGGGGAAACCACGCGTTGGGATCATATGGGGATTTTTGGCTATGAGCGCAATACCACGCCAAGACTCGCCCAGGAGAAAAATTTGGCCGCATTCCGGGGATATTCCTGCGATACGGCAACTAAACTTTCGCTGCGCTGTATGTTTGTACGTCAGGGCGGGGCGGAAGAAAACCCGCAGCGTACCCTGAAAGAGCAAAACGTCTTTGCTGTGCTCAGCCAGTTAGGGTTCAAGACCGACCTCTACGCGATGCAAAGCGAGATGTGGTTCTACAGTAATACCATGGCGGAGAACATCGCTTACCGTGAGCAGATTGGCGCTGAGCCGCGTAACCGTGGCAAAAACGTTGACGATATGCTGCTGATTACCGAGATGCAGCAGTCTTTGCAGAATAATGAAGATGGTGACAAGCATCTGATTATTCTGCACACCAAAGGCTCCCATTTTAACTACACTCAGCGCTATACCCGCGAATATGCGCAATGGAAGCCGGAGTGTGTCAATGTTGATAGCGGCTGCTCGAAGGCCGAGATGATCAACTCGTTTGATAACTCGGTAACCTATGTTGATCACTTTATTACCAAAGTGTTCGATCAACTGCGCGATAAGAAAGCGATTGTGTTCTACGCCGCCGACCACGGTGAGTCGATTAACGAGCGTGAGCACCTGCACGGTACGCCGCGTAAAATGGCGCCGCCAGAGCAGTTCCGCGTTCCTATGTTGGTGTGGATGTCAGACAAATATCTGGAAGACCCAGACCATGCGAAGGCGTTTGCACATCTGAAGCAAGAAGCTGATATGAAGGTGCCGCGTCGTCATGTGGAACTGTACGACACTATTTTGGGTTGCCTCGGTTATACCTCGCCAAATGGCGGTATTAACGAGAATAACAACTGGTGCCGCATTCCGGACGCGAAGAAGGTTAAGGCTCAGTAATTGGGCTGCTGACTTTCTCACCGATCAAATGGCATTTTGATGCTAAGGGATTGACGGGCGCGCTGCTGAGCAGTAAGATGCGCCCCGCATTCGGTGATTGGCGCAGCCTGGTAGCGCACTTCGTTCGGGACGAAGGGGTCGGAGGTTCGAATCCTCTATCACCGACCAAATTAGAAAAGCCCGCTCTTTGAGCGGGCTTTTTGCATTCAGGAATCCACGAGGATGAGAACCTCCGGGGGCAAGAGGTTCGACTCGAGCGTAGTGAGAGAACGTTGCGTCAGCAACGGCCGCAGGGCGAGCCACGCAGTGGCGAGTAATCCTCTATCACCGACCAAATTCAAAACCCTGCTCAACGAGCAGGGTTTTTTGCTTTAGTGGCATTTCCAGGCCTGATAAGAGAAACGCCATCAGGCAACGGCTGAACCGCTCAGATCAACGTACCAGCCGTCATCACCGCGCGTTACCGCTGTGATTTCCCAGTCAGCCGGGGCATTCAGTAGTGAAACGTTTAATTCATCGGTTGAAGCATTTTCGATGATAAGCCCGCAGTCGCCGGTCCAGGTGACGGTCGAGCCATCCTCACTCAGCGAACCATAACGCAGGTTGCATTCATGGTAATCAAGTTTAGAGGCGCTATAGGGGGCAATGCACAGCAAGCCTGGCTGGGTATCCGGTTTGCTCATGCAAAATGAGGAATAATCTCGCTGGTCGAATTGGATGAGATCGGTAATAAACTCGCTTTGGAGGACAAAACCTTTCCAGTTATCGGCGTCTACTGTGTTCGTCAGGCGCACAAAAACCGGCACGGCATTACTTGTATAAACTGCGGTTACAGCAGCGGAAGTATGGTTTAATGCGACAGGAATATTATCCACACCTGTATTGGTGATTAAATTGCGGAACTCATTGAAGTCAAAACCTACGCCATCTGTAGGGTAAGGTGTTGTGAAAAAAAACAGCGGTGAATTTGCTGTACTAAAAATTGATGCTGATTGGTACAGCCAGTTATTTGCATCATCTTTTAAATTCACGCTGAACTGAGTGCTTAAAACTGCCATGTCACCGCGATATTCCTCTTGATCGTAAAAATAACTATGGTTGTAGTTTTCCACAATATATTCATAGTGAACAATAAAATGGTTGTCACTTAATTTCTCAATTGTATAGGGCAATACACTGACATCTGGCGTTAGGGTAATCGTCTCTGATTCAGGTAAATAAGTGACGGTAACGCTGGCCAATTTATCGTAACTGAATTGACAGTCATAGGGATATTTGGCCGTCGTAGCCTCGGCAGTCAGTGAGGTAGACTCAGAAAGCTGCGTTTCTGGGTTTAAAAAAACCATCACGCCAGGGATGTTTTGCTGGGTATGATTAAAATAACAATCCGTGTTAATATGGGGTAATGATGAAACATATGAATCTATAGATGTTCTGAAGTTATTCAGTTTGTTAGTCACATCCATGCTGACAATAATTTCATTTTCAGGTAGGGAAATTGCAAAAACGCCAGATAAGTTCTCAATATTATTTGTCAGTACGGTCAGGTCGCTGACATCCTCATTAATAAAAAGCTCTGAACGGTAAGGGACAACATATTCATTTTCCTGAACAGCATCGATACTCTGAAGAAAAAGTTTATTCCCGTTTACTTTAACCGAACGAAATGCCCAGATACCATACTCAAAGACATCTAATACCTTGTGCACTGGCAGGGTAATGGATGTGCCCTGAAAGTTAGTTTCAGTATAAAAAATCATATCGCTCATTATATTTCTCCATTTCATATTTAATTTTTACTGCGGTAGATTGTTGTCCGCGAATCAAATTTAATGGAGAAAGCAGGGTTAAATAAAATCACATTAGATAAAAATCGGTTTATTTATAATTTTTATAGAAAAAGGCAACTTCCTCTATGATGCTGTAGGATTTAATGGGAGATGTTGATGTCGGCTGTTGAGGCCAACGCGACAATTTTCACTCAGGTTTTGCCCCTTATAATGCGAACTGAAGATAAGTTTGAAAGCATAAAAAAAGCCTCATCAGAGAATCGATGAGGCTTTTGTCGTCTTATAAAAGAAGATGATTGCCTATCAGGCAGGAACAGAGCCGCTCAGATCAACGTACCAGCAGTCCTCACCACGTGTTACGGCTGTAATCACCCAATCTGCAGGAGCATCACTACCCAGAGATAGCGTGAGGGTATCACTCGAAGCATAATCAATATTAACCGATGTTGTACCCTTCCAGGTCGCAGTGGAATCCGTTTCATCCAGAGAGCCATAGCGTAAGAAACAAATGCGGTAATCCTGGCGCTGGTCCTCATAAGAGGTGACGCACATCATCCCCGGCTGGGTTCGGGCTGGATTGTTTGAGCAGAAGGTGGTGTAGACAGTCGGCTGTGTGTTTTCCACTAACATTGATGTTGCAAACTCGCTCTCAATGACAAAGCCCTTCCAGTCATTCGGGTTGGTGGTATTGGTCAGGCGTAGGAAAACCGGAATGACGTTTGCACTGACTATGGATCTCACTGCGTTTGAGGTCGTAGAATCAAAAATGGCGCCTAAATTGGGTACGCCATCGGTAATAACCTGGCTCTTATAGGTGCTGAAATCATAATTTGCATCACCAGGGTTATAAGTGGTTTGCGCCCAATAGAATGGATAGTTAACATCATGAATCAGTTTTGCTGAGTTATAAATAAAGTTTCCATCAGCGTCACGGAGTTCTGCCAGAGTGTTTTCAAGCTGAATATCAATAGCTCCACGATACTCGTCACCAGGGTAGTAACAAACATGAATGTCGCCCTTGGGCTGGAAGCGGAAGCGCACCATAAAGTGGTAATCGTCAAATTTATCTACGCTGAGAGTGATAACATCACTTGTAAAATCGACAGAAAGTGATTTATCGACTGAATCATAGTTGAGCGTAAGTGGTGTATCCATTCCAACTGTCGTATTTGTTAGCTTTTCAGCGAGACGAATTGGTCTGGTATATGAGCTCAGGGTCATTTTGAGTGTTGTTAAGCTGTCCGGATTCATAATTGCCATTGTACCCGGAATAGTTTCTGTCGAATACTGGTCATAGCAGACTCCAGTATTATTTGTAGTGCCTGGAGCCCAAGCGTCTCCCTGAGAGCAATATCCTGCAAAGGCTGTTGTTGATTCCATGCTTACGATGATATCGTTACTAAGCAAGTTAATGGCATTGATTTTGAGTACATTCGCCGTGTCACCGATAATAGTAGTAAAATCGGTAATGTCTTCATTGAAATACATCTCCTTGGTACCTACGGGATCGTAGGTTTCAAAAGTCACGGTAGTAAACAATTTATTGCCATTCAGCTTTGCCGAACGAAAATTCCACGTTTTAACTAAAAATAAGTTAATAGTGTCACGTGATGATAAAGTGAAACTCTCTCCCTGAAAATTAGCTTCAGTATAAAAAATCATGTCGCTCATTGTATTTCTCCATTTCATATTTAATTTCGGATACGGCGGATTGATGGCCGTGAATCAAATTTAATGGAGGTAACAGCAATGAATGAAATCACATCAGATAAAAATGGCTTTATTTATATATTTATAGCGGAACGCCATCCCCTCAATGATGCTGTGAGATTTTACGAGAGGAGATGATGTCGGCTAGTGAGGATAACGTGCCATTTTGTGACATCTTCTATTGATTTTATGTATGAGCTTGCGCTGAGAAAGGTGTCTGAACTTATGTCTGAAAGTAGCATTTTCACCTGTGCGTTTTAACGTTCACAGAAGGTCATGCTCACATATTCAGCAAAATGTGAGTTATTTTTCATAATCTGCGTAAAATTTATACTCTAAGTGTTGCAATATGTTTGGTTTTTTATGCTGAGTCAGAGGGCGTAGCATAAATTTCCCTGCTGGAAATGTTTCAGAAATGTTTTTTTTATCTTTGTTCGGGATTTCTCATCCTCCGTGTAAATCAAGGCTCCCTTATTGACGTTTACACATTCTGTTGACAGATTGTAGGGCATGAGGGGCATTTCATGGAGAATCCGCACTGCAACTCAGTCGCTTATGTGAACGGAATCCCCATCCTCTTAACGCCGACCCGGCCGGGTAAAAAACAAAAAAGGCCAGGCGGTGCAAACCCACTGCAAAGGGTAAAACAACAAACATCACATTTGGAGCAGAAGAATGAGTATTTCCTTGAAGAAGTCAGGGATGCTGAAGCTTGGTCTGAGCCTGGTGGCCATGACCTGCGCCGCAAGCGTACAGGCTAAAACTCTGGTTTATTGTTCAGAAGGATCTCCTGAAGGCTTTAACCCGCAGCTTTTCACCTCTGGCACCACCTATGATGCCAGCTCCGTACCGATCTATAACCGCCTGGTTGAGTTCAAAACGGGTACAACTGAAGTCATCCCGGGCCTTGCTGAGAAGTGGGAAATCAGCGAAGACGGTAAAACCTATACCTTCCACCTGCGCCAGGGCGTGAAGTGGCAAGACAACAAAGATTTCAAACCGACGCGCGATTTAAACGCCGATGACGTGGTGTTCTCTTTCGATCGTCAGAAAAATGCCCAGAATCCGTACCACAAAGTGTCCGGCGGCAGCTATGAATACTTCGAAGGGATGGGTCTGCCAGATCTGATCGCCGAAGTGAAAAAAGTGGACGATAAAACCGTTCAGTTCGTCCTGACTCGTCCGGAAGCACCGTTCCTGGCTGACCTGGCGATGGACTTCGCTTCTATTCTTTCCAAAGAATATGCGGATAACATGCTGAAAGCCGGTTCCCCGGAGAAAGTGGATCTGAACCCTATCGGTACCGGTCCATTCCAGCTGCAGCAGTACCAGAAAGACTCCCGTATTCTGTATAAAGCATTCGAAGGTTACTGGGGCACCAAGCCGCAGATCGACCGTCTGGTCTTCTCCATTACGCCTGACGCTTCCGTGCGTTACGCCAAGCTGCAGAAGAACGAGTGCCAGGTGATGCCGTACCCGAACCCGGCAGACATCGCGCGCATGAAGCAGGATAAAAACATCAACCTGATGGAGCAGGCCGGTCTGAACGTTGGCTACCTCTCTTTCAACACCGAGAAGAAACCGTTTGATGACGTGAAAGTCCGTCAGGCGTTGACCTACGCGGTGAACAAAGAAGCCATCATTAAAGCGGTTTATCAGGGCGCTGGCGTCGCCGCGAAGAACCTGATCCCGCCGACCATGTGGGGCTATAACGACGACGTTAAAGACTACACCTACGACCCTGAGAAAGCCAAAGCGCTGCTGAAGGAAGCCGGTCAGGATAAAGGCTTTACCGTTGAGCTGTGGGCGATGCCGGTACAGCGTCCGTACAACCCGAACGCTCGCCGTATGGCGGAGATGGTTCAGGCCGACTGGGCGAAAATTGGCGTTCAGGCCAAAATTGTGACCTACGAGTGGGGCGAGTATCTGAAACGCGCCAAAGCGGGTGAGCATCAGGCGGTGATGATGGGCTGGACCGGTGACAATGGGGATCCGGACAACTTCTTCGCCACCCTGTTCAGCTGTGCGGCAGCGAAAGACGGTTCCAACTACTCTCGCTGGTGCTACAAGCCGTTTGAAGACCTGATTCAGCCGGCGCGTGCGACTGACGATCACAACAAACGTATTGAACTGTACAAGCAAGCGCAGGTAGTTATGCACGATCAGGCTCCGGCTCTGATTGTTGCTCACTCCACCGTGTACGAACCAGTGCGTAAAGAAGTGAAAGGCTATGTGGTTGATCCATTGGGCAAACACCACTTCGAAAACGTTTCTGTCGAATAATTAAAAGCAATTAAGGAAGCGCTGCGCCCCGGTATTGTGTAGGCCGGATAAGCGCAGCGCCATCCGGCGTAATGCTTTACCCGCGATGCAGTTTGCGTGGGATAAGATTTGTGAGCAATACAGACTCACGGTTCCAGGCCGTGTGTCATTAGAGAGAATCCGGGTTATGTTGCAGTTCATTCTCCGACGTTTGGGACTCGTCATCCCCACGTTTATCGGTATCACTCTTCTCACTTTTGCCTTCGTCCATATGATCCCCGGCGATCCGGTAATGATCATGGCGGGTGAACGTGGAATCTCCCCTGAGCGTCATGCTCAACTGTTGGCTGAACTCGGTCTGGATAAACCGATGTGGCAGCAGTACCTCCACTATATCTGGGGGGTTATGCATGGTGACTTAGGTATCTCGCTGAAAAGCCGCTTACCGGTATGGGAAGAGTTCGTTCCTCGCTTTAAAGCAACGCTGGAACTCGGCGTCTGCGCGATGATTTTCGCCGTTGCGGTGGGTATTCCGGTGGGCGTACTTGCTGCTGTGAAGCGCGGCTCTATTTTCGATCACACCGCCGTTGGCCTGGCGCTGACCGGTTACTCCATGCCGATCTTCTGGTGGGGCATGATGCTGATCATGCTGGTTTCCGTGCAGTGGAACCTGACGCCGGTTTCCGGTCGGGTGAGCGACATGGTGTTCCTTGATGACTCCAATCCCCTGACCGGTTTTATGCTGATAGACACCGCCATCTGGGGGGAAGAGGGCAACTTTATTGATGCGTTGGCGCATATGGTTCTGCCGGCGATGGTGCTGGGTACCATTCCTCTGGCGGTCATTGTGCGTATGACCCGTTCATCGATGCTGGAAGTGCTGGGCGAGGATTACATTCGCACCGCGCGCGCCAAAGGCCTGACCCGTATGCGCGTCATCATCATTCACGCTCTGCGTAACGCGATGCTGCCCGTGGTAACCGTAATCGGCCTGCAGGTCGGTACGCTGCTGGCTGGGGCGATCCTGACCGAAACTATCTTCTCCTGGCCGGGGCTGGGGCGCTGGCTGATCGATGCGCTGCAACGCCGTGATTATCCGGTGGTGCAGGGCGGGGTGCTGCTGGTCGCGACGATGATTATTCTCGTCAACCTGCTGGTAGACCTGCTGTACGGCGTGGTGAACCCGCGTATTCGGCATAAGAAGTAAGGGGCCATCATGTCACAGGTTACTGAAAATAAAGTTATTGCTGCACCGGTGCCAATGACTCCGCTGCAGGAGTTCTGGCACTATTTTAAACGCAACAAAGGCGCGGTTGTCGGGCTGGTTTATGTTGTCATCATGATTCTGATTGCGGTCTTTGCGAATGTTCTCGCCCCGTATAATCCGGCTGAGCAGTTCCGTGATGCGCTGCTGGCACCACCTGCGTGGCAGGAAGGCGGTACCATGGCGCATCTGTTTGGTACAGATGATGTGGGCCGCGATGTGCTGTCCCGCCTGATGTACGGTGCGCGTCTGTCGCTGCTGGTCGGCTGTCTGGTGGTGGTGCTCTCCCTGCTGATGGGCGTGATTCTCGGGCTTATCGCCGGCTACTTTGGCGGGATTGTCGATAACGTCATTATGCGTGTGGTCGATATCATGCTGGCGTTGCCGAGCCTGTTACTGGCGCTGGTGCTGGTGGCGGTGTTTGGCCCCTCGATTGGCAACGCCGCGCTGGCGCTGACGTTCGTGGCATTGCCGCACTATGTACGTCTGACGCGCGCCGCTGTCCTTGTGGAAGTTAACCGCGACTACGTCACCGCATCCCGCGTGGCGGGAGCCGGTGCGATGCGCCAGATGTTCGTCAATATTCTTCCTAACTGTCTTGCGCCGCTGATTGTTCAGGCGTCGCTGGGTTTCTCTAACGCCATTCTCGATATGGCTGCTCTCGGCTTCCTGGGGATGGGCGCACAGCCGCCTACGCCGGAATGGGGCACCATGCTCTCTGACGTGTTGCAGTTTGCGCAAAGCGCCTGGTGGGTCGTGACCTTCCCGGGGCTGGCAATCCTGCTGACGGTGCTGGCATTTAACCTGATGGGTGACGGTCTGCGTGACGCGCTCGATCCCAAACTGAAGCAGTAAGAGGTTCGAGATGGCGTTATTAAATGTAGATAAATTATCGGTGCATTTCGGCGATGTCGGTTCCGAATTCCGCGCCGTAGACCGCATTAGCTACAGTGTGAACCAGGGTGAAGTGGTTGGCATTGTTGGGGAGTCAGGCTCTGGTAAGTCCGTCAGCTCGCTGGCGATTATGGGATTGATTGACTACCCAGGCCGGGTAATGGCCGAAAATCTGGAATTTAATGGTCGCGACCTGAAGCGCATCTCTGAGAAAGAGCGTCGCCAGTTAGTGGGCGCGGAAGTCGCGATGATCTTCCAGGACCCGATGACCAGCCTTAACCCGTGCTATACCGTTGGTTACCAGATTATGGAAGCCATCAAGGTGCACCAGGGCGGCAACAAAAAAACGCGTATTCAGCGGGCGATTGACCTGCTGACGCTGGTCGGGATCCCCGATCCGGCCTCGCGTCTGGATGTATATCCGCACCAGTTGTCCGGTGGGATGAGCCAGCGCGTCATGATCGCGATGGCGATAGCCTGTCGTCCAAAGCTGCTGATTGCCGACGAACCGACCACGGCGCTGGATGTGACTATTCAGGCGCAAATCATCGAGCTGCTGCTGGAGTTGCAGCAAAAAGAGAACATGGCGCTGGTCTTGATTACGCACGATCTGGCGCTGGTGGCCGAAGCAGCGCACAAAATTATCGTGATGTACGCCGGGCAGGTTGTGGAAACCGGGGCCGCGCAGGATATTTTCCGCGCGCCGCGTCACCCGTATACCCAGGCGTTGCTGCGCGCGTTGCCGGAGTTTGCTCAGGATAAAGCGCGTCTGGCTTCGTTGCCGGGCGTGGTGCCCGGTAAATATGACCGCCCGAACGGCTGTTTGCTGAATCCGCGCTGCCCCTATGCGACCGACAAATGCCGCGCTGAAGAACCTGAACTGAACCTGCTGGAAGGCGGTCGTCAGTCGAAATGCCACTACCCACTTGATGATGCCGGGAGGCCTGGGCTATGAGTACGCAAAAGGCCGCTTTGCCACAGCCGCTGTTGCAGGCAATTGACCTGAAAAAACACTACCCGGTGAAAAAGGGCATGTTCGCCCCGGAACGCCTGGTGAAAGCGCTGGACGGTGTCTCCTTTACCTTAGAACGCGGTAAAACATTGGCGGTGGTCGGAGAGTCGGGGTGTGGGAAATCCACCCTTGGCCGCCTGCTGACAATGATTGAAGTTCCGACCGGCGGTGAGCTGTATTACCAGGGGCAGGATCTGCTTAAGCACGACCCGCAGGCGCAGAAGCTGCGTCGGCAGAAAATCCAGATTGTGTTCCAGAACCCGTACGGTTCCCTGAACCCGCGTAAAAAAGTCGGGCAGATTCTGGAAGAGCCGCTGCTAATCAACTCCACGCTGAGCAAAGAGCAGCGTCGTGAAAAGGCGCTGGCGATGATGGCGAAAGTGGGGCTGAAAACTGAGCACTACGATCGCTATCCGCACATGTTCTCCGGCGGCCAGCGTCAGCGTATTGCCATCGCTCGTGGGCTGATGCTTGACCCGGACGTGGTGATTGCCGACGAACCGGTCTCGGCGCTGGACGTTTCCGTTCGTGCGCAGGTGCTAAACCTGATGATGGACTTGCAGCAGGAACTGGGGTTGTCATACGTCTTCATCTCCCACGACCTGTCGGTAGTTGAGCACATTGCCGATGAAGTGATGGTGATGTACTTAGGCCGCTGTGTGGAAAAAGGAACGAAGGATCAGATCTTCAATAATCCGCGTCATCCGTACACGCAGGCGCTGCTTTCCGCAACGCCGCGCCTGAACCCTGACGATCGTCGTGAGCGTATCAAGCTGACCGGTGAGCTGCCAAGCCCGCTGAATCCGCCGCCGGGCTGTGCGTTCAACGCGCGCTGCCGTCGTCGCTTTGGTCCGTGTACCCAGCTTCAGCCGCAGTTGAAAGATTACGGCGGTCAACTGGTCGCCTGTTTCGCCGTTGACCAGGATGAAAACCCGCAGCAATAAACGTGGGTTATGACCCAATAACCGGAGCCTTGTGCTCCGGTTTTTTTATATTTTGTTTTTACGCCCACAATGTGAGTCCTCTGGCAGAACATTATTCCATAGCGTCTAAAATGTAGTCAGATTTTCTCTCGTCACAGAAATATCTGTGTCGCAGTTGCTAACTATCAGGAGCAAATGTGGTCACGATACGCTGGGATATTAAAACAATTGATCGTCTGTCGATGGTTGAGGATGTCCTGAAGGAATTTTCCTGCTGCGATATCAATATCATCTCGATGAAAGTCACGCCTGGACGGATCCTGATTAAATCCTGGTGCCGCCAGTTACAGGATATTTCCTGCGTGCAATCCTGTTTAAGCCAGCGCACCGATATTATTAACGTCGCTTACCTGTGCGAAGAGATAAGCGAGCTGTCGATGTCTGAGCCGGAACGCCCGCGCTATTTCTCTGACATTATTTGCAGCAGCCAGAGCATGCGCTTGCTTATCGAAAAGGCGATAAAAATTGCCGACAGCAAATACACTGTTCTGATCCGCGGCGATACGGGTACCGGCAAAGAGCTGTTGGCCCGGGCTATCCATAATTCCGGGCAGCGACGTTTTTATCCGTTTATTCCGGTCAACTGCTCTGCGCTACCTGAGTCGCTAATGGAGAGTGAATTCTTTGGCTACGAGAAAGGGGCTTTTAGCGGCGCAGACGGTAAAGGCAAAAAAGGGCTGTTTGAAATGGCCGATAAAGGCACCCTTTTTCTCGATGAATTTGGCGAAATGCCGCTGAGTTTACAGGCTAAATTACTGCGTGTTCTTCAGGATGGCGGGATCCGTCGCGTTGGCGGGGCGCAAATTATTCCGGTCAATGTGCGCATTATTGTGGCCACCAACGCCAATCTGGAAGAGAGGGTGGAACAACGTCTGCTGCGCGCGGATCTCTATTACCGCATCAACGTACTTTCACTGACTATTCCGCCTTTGCGGGAGCGTCCGCAGGACATCAGCCTGCTGATTCGCCACTTTGTGCAGAAATACGCGAAGGAATTCCAGCGGCGGATCATTCTGGATAAAGCCTGCTTTGATGCCCTGCATCATCACAGCTGGCCGGGAAACGTGCGTGAACTGGAAAATACCATTATTCGCCTGATGCTGATGGCGGAATCCGATGTTATTACGCGGGAAGAATTAGGGATGGTGAATTTGCCCGCCGTTGAGCAAGCCCCAACGGAACGTCCTTTTAAAGAACAGGTTTTGTGTGCTGAACGTCAGCTTATTGAACAGATGGTGGAAGAGAATGTGTCGTCGCGGCATATCGCTAAAGCGCTGGGGGTGTCGCATACGACGGTGTTGAATAAAATTCGCAGCTATCAACTGGAGAGTGTGGATTAAGCGCCGCCAGTGACTGACGGCGCAGTATACGTGGATTATTCAATCAGCTTCAATAATGGCGACAGGCACAGTAGGATCCCGTACAGCAGGATGAGCCAGGTTTTCAGCCCGCGCAGTTTTTCCAGTTGCGTTACTTTATAGATCAGGAAAAACGGAATAATACACGACACAATCCCGTACAGTGGGCTACCCAACTGGAAGAACACCAGTACCGAGACGCGAAATGATACCCAAATGACCAGGGTGATAACAATAAAGGTGCAAATACCCAGTGTAAGCACCAGGGGATTAATTTTCTCGACGTCAATAACGCGACTCAGAACGTTAAGAATAATACCTTTAATCGCCTCGTGGAACCCCAGATAAATACCAAAGAATGCGGTTAATACGGCGAAGATATTCAGCACCGTGGAGGTGATATGAATAATTTGCCCTGGAATGACCTGCGCCGCCAGCGCCAGTGCGGAAATATTTTGTTCAAAGGCCGAAACGGCCTCTTCATGGCTAATGGAAAAGGTAAAAGAGAAAGAGAAAAACAGAATGACCGCAATCAGCGTAATGTAACTGATCCGATGCGTACGGATTGCCATACGCGTGGCCAGCACCCGATCCGCCACCCGTTTGCGGTAGGCGATGTTCATTGGGTTCAACACCTGAATAAACACCGCTGAGAAGAAGCAGAACGGGATGGTCAGCAGCACGTCGCGAAAGAAGACCGATGCTTCAGGGAATGCGCTGATATTAGCGAAGTTCCAGTGCGGAACCATCGCAAAACCAAACACGATGATGATACCCACTTTGACTACCACCATCGGACCGGAGATTTTGAACAGCAGTTTTTCTCCTCCGGAAGCAATGGCGACCAGCACGGCAAAAATGGCCACTTTGTAGATTATCGACTGTGAAAGATCGGCCTCGGTCAAGCCGAAGGTTTTGATATATGAGGCGCTGTCAAAAACCACGGATAAGGAATAAATAAATATGCCGTGAATAATCATCAGAAAATAGATGACGCCAAGAAATACGCCCCAGTTTTTTCCCAGATAATGACTAATAATATCCGTGTAGTCATTACAGGTTTCACTTTCTGATAATGTTTTTAAATAAATATCCTGCACAATATAGGTTGCCGGATAGGCAATAATAAAGGCGACAATGAATACCCAAATGCCTGTTAAACCTATTTGTACCGGCATCAGTACCGTTCCGGCGCCAATGGCCATGCCGATGCACAGTAATACCCAGCCAAAATCGTATTTCGTAAACGGTATTTTTTTTGAGAATGGTACGGCGGTTGCTGTATTGTTGCTTAATTGTAATGTGTTGTCCTGCATAGAACCCCCTGCCCAAAATACGCGCTCCCCCGAAACAGGATTGCGCGTATTGCCAGACTGTTGTGCCTTGATTCTCAACAACCTGAACCGATCTGCGTCGGTTCAGGTCATAATGGTCAGAATGTTGCCTTTCTGATGGCGTGTTCAAGGTCGTTAATAATATCTTCTGGATCTTCAAGACCCACAGAAAGACGGATAAGCCCGTCGGTAATACCTGCTTTAAGCCGCTCCTCTGGCGCAACGGGCGAATGTGTCATAGACGCTGGGTGCTGAATGAGGGTTTCGGTATCACCGAGACTGACCGCGAGGAGGCACAATTCTACAGAATTGATCATCCGTCTGCCAGCCTCGAGGCCGCCAGCGATTTCGAAGCTGATGATTCCTCCTGGCAAGCTCATCTGCCGCTGACCCAGCTCATACTGCGGATGCGAAGACAGGCCAGGATAATAGACCCGGGTAATGGACGGATGCCCTTCGAGGAAGCGGGCGATTTTCAACGCGTTTTCACAGTGGCGCTCCATACGAATACCCAGCGTTTTAACGCCGCGCAGCGTCAACCAGGCGTTGAACGGACTCATGCAGCCGCCGGTGATATCTTTCAGACCAACAAACCGAGCCTGGTCGATAAACTCCTGCTTGCCGACAATGATGCCGCCAATCACGTCCCCGTGGCCGTTGATATATTTAGTGACGCTGTGCACCACGATGTCTGCGCCCAGTTGCAAAGGCTGCTGACAGTAGGGCGACATAAAGGTGTTATCCACCATCAGCAATGCGCCTTGCTGATGGGCAATGCCGGCCACCGTTTCAATATCAACCAATGAGAGCGTCGGGTTAGCGGGTGTTTCGATATACACCACTTTGGTTTCCGGACGCATGGCGGCGCGAATTTCTTCAGGCTTAGCCGCATCGACAAAGCTGACGTTAATGCCAAACTTCGGCATGCTGTGCGACAAAAACGCGTGGGTACAGCCGTAAATCGCGCTGGCGGAAACAATATGGTCGCCCTGCTGGCATAACGTCAGCAGCGTTGTGGTGATGGCAGAAATACCGGACGCGGTTGCCAGCCCGGCTTCACCTCTTTCCAGTACCGCCAGCTTTTTCTCCAGCGCATCGGTGGTGGGGTTACCCAGGCGGGTGTAAATGTACCCGGACTCTTCGAGCGCAAAGCGGGCGGCACCTTGTTCGGCGCTGTCAAAAACAAACGTTGAAGTCTGGAAAATAGGCGTACTGAGCGCGCCAGTTGAAGGGTCGGGTTGTTGCCCCGCGTGAACGATCTGGGTGTTGAATCCGTAAGTACGACAGTCAGACATGATATCTCCTTTAATTCGGAACAGAACAGCTCACACTCAAATAGCAATCGCTGTGCCAGAAATTGAATTAATAGATATCAATGGATTATGTGTTTTCCTGGATTGATAGTCGGCAGGAATGTTGCCAACTGGCAAGAATCTTTCCAGCGTACTGGCGAGAAAAAAGGGTGAAATGCGAGGCGCTACGCAGAGCGGAATATTGCGCAGTGATATGGCAAGTGGGCTACCGTAGAATCAGCGGCAAGCCGGGAATTCCCGGTGAGGCGCAATGTTGCGGGGGCTTGATCCCCGGCGGCATCGGTTGCTGGAAAGAGAAAACCCCCGCACGTTGTTCGGTATAAACCTGGCAACAAAACGGGGGCTAACTTGACTCCAGACAAGTTAAGGATAGCCGCGAACAGTTGCCATTGCAACACAGGCGGCTATATGACGCTCGCACAGTTAGGCGTGGCCTTCTGGCACGATTTAGCGGCTCCAGTCATCGCTGGCATTATTGCCAGCCTGATTGTGAGCTGGCTGCGTAACAGGAAGTAATGCGCTTTGTGGGCGTCTGTCTGCCGCGATGGCAACATGCGCCCGAACCAGGCCGCAGGGGCGACCTTGCGGCCTTTTTCGGCTTAAATGCAGATAAATCTCGTCGTCAGGTGCCTATCCTGTCGCGATAATGCATGCTGGGAAGTTTTCAGATACCGCCTCTCTTAATACCGCCACGATCGGGTATACTCTGACGGCAGTTTCGTCTATCCGTGGAGAGTCAGTTTGCGTGTCAGTCGCTCGTTAACAATTAAGCAGATGGCAATGGTTGCGGCCGTTGTCATGGTGTTTGTGTTTATTTTTTGCACCGTTTTGTTGTTCCATTTGGTCCAGCAGAACCGCTATAACACGGCTACGCAACTGGAAAGTATCGCTCGCTCCGTCCGTGAGCCTCTGTCGGGCACAATCCTGAAAGGGGATATTCCCGAAGCGGAAGCCATTTTAAGAAGTATTCGGCCTGCAGGCGTGGTCAGTCGTGCCGATGTGGTGCTGCCCAATCAGTTTCAGGCGTTGCGCATGAGCTTTATCCCTGAGCGTCCGGTTCCGGTTACGGTGACCCGTCTGTTTGAGCTTCCGGTACAAATCTCGCTACCGGTCTATTCTCTTGAGCGTTCAGCGAACCCGCAACCGCTGGCGTATCTGGTGCTGCAGGCGGATTCTTACCGCATGTATAAGTTCGTGATGAGTACGCTCTCAACGTTAGTGACCATTTACTTACTTCTATCGTTAATCCTCACAATAGCCATCTCATGGTGTATTAACCGATTGATTTTGCATCCATTACGTAAAATAGCACGTGAGTTAAACGATATTCCCCAACAGAATCTGATTGGCTATCAGCTGACGCTGCCGCGTCTGCATCAGGATGATGAGATTGGCCTGCTGGTGCGTAGCTACAACCTCAATCAGCAGCTGATTCAGCGCCACAGTGAAGAACAAAGCGACAATTCAATGCGGTTCCCGGTTTCCGAACTGCCCAACAAGTCGTTTCTGATGGAACTGCTGGAGCAGGTTGTTACCCGCCAGCAGACGACGGCGCTGATGATTGTCACCTGCGAAACCCTGCGTGATACCGCGGGTGTGTTATCCGAGACCCAGCGGGAAATCCTGTTGCTTACGCTGGTTGAAAAGCTGAAGTCAGTATTGGCCCCCAGAATGGTGCTTACCCAGGTGAGCGGCTATGACTTTGCCATCCTCGCACATGGCGTAAAAGAGCCCTGGCACGCGATTACGCTAGGTCAGCAAGTACTTACTATCGTTAATGAGCGATTACCGATTCAGGGTATTCAACTCCGTCCTGCCTGCAACATTGGGGTGGCGATGTTTAATGGCGATTTGACCGCAGAACAGCTATACCGCCGGGCGCTCTCAGCCGTGTTAACGTCGCGCCACAAAGGTAAAAACCAGATTCAGTTCTTTGATCCGTTGCAAATGGAAGAGGCGCAGCAGCGTTTGACGGAAGAGAACGATATTCTTACCGCGCTGGATAACCGTCAGTTTGCGCTCTGGATGCAGCCGCAGGTGGAGATGTCTAGCGGTAAGGTATTGAGCGCAGAAGCATTATTGCGAATGCAGCAGCCGGACGGAAGTTGGGAGCTGCCAGAAGGGTTAATCGACAGGATTGAGTCCTGTGGTCTGATGGTAACGGTCGGTTACTGGGTGCTGGAAGAGACATGCCGCCAGCTGTCAGCCTGGCAGGAACGCGGCCTGATGCTGCCTCTGTCGGTGAACCTGTCTGCGCTACAGCTGATGCACCCGAGTATGGTGTCGGATCTGCTGGAATTGTTAAATCGCTATCGCATCAAGCCAGGGACGTTGATTCTGGAAGTGACCGAAAGCCGGCATATTGATGATCCTAATGCCGCTGTGGCTATTTTACGCCCGCTGCGCAACGCAGGCGTGCGTATCGCACTGGACGATTTTGGCATGGGGTATGCCGGTCTGCGACAGCTGCAGCATATGAAGTCGTTACCGGTAGATGTACTTAAAATCGATAAGATGTTTGTCGATGGCGTTCCTGAAGATTGCAGCATGATCTCCGCCATTATTCAGCTGGCTCATAGCCTTAATTTGCAGATGATCGCCGAAGGCGTCGAAACTGAAGCGCAACGCGAATGGTTATCACAAGCCGGAGTTGAAGTGGCGCAAGGGTTCCTGTTTGCAAGGCCGGTCCCGGCAAATATCTTCGAAGAACGTTATCTGACGCCGGAAAACGCTGATTACAAAAGTTAAAAAAGGTCTCGCTTGTGCGAGCCAGCTCAAAATTTTTAACATTTCTGTATCAATTATGATCCAGGTGCATTTCTGTCATGTTGAGTGGGTGTTACTTTAAGGCCGCAGGTTAAACAAAACCTTACAAGACCTGTGGTTTTTACTTTAAGGACACCCTATGAAAACCTCTATATTCAAAAGCCTTTACTTTCAGGTCCTGACAGCAATTGCCATAGGTATTCTCCTTGGCCATTTCTATCCTGAATTAGGCGCACAAATGAAGCCGCTTGGTGATGCTTTCGTTAAGCTCATCAAAATGGTCATCGCACCTGTCATCTTCTGTACTGTCGTTACCGGCATTGCAGGCATGGAAAGTATGAAAGCCGTAGGCCGCACCGGTGCGGTTGCACTGCTTTATTTTGAAATTGTCAGTACGATTGCGCTGATCATCGGCCTTATCATCGTCAACGTGGTGCAACCCGGTGCCGGGATGAACGTCGATCCGGCGACGCTGGATGCCAAAGCGGTTGCAATGTATGCAGAGCAGGCAAAAGACCAGGGGATCGTAGGTTTCCTGATGGATATTATCCCGGCGAGCGTCATTGGCGCGTTTGCCAGCGGTAACATCCTGCAGGTATTGCTGTTTGCAGTAATGTTTGGTTTTGCGCTGCATCGTCTGGGTAGCAAAGGCCAGATGATTTTCAACGTGATTGAAAGTTTCTCACAGGTTATTTTCGGCATCATCAATATGATCATGCGCCTGGCGCCGATCGGTGCTTTCGGTGCCATGGCCTTTACCATCGGTAAATATGGCGTCGGGACGCTGGTCCAACTGGGTCAGTTGATCATCTGCTTCTACATCACCTGTATTTTGTTCGTGGTGCTGGTGCTGGGCTCAATTGCGCGCGCAACCGGCTTCAGTATCTTTAAATTCATCCGCTATATCCGTGAAGAACTGCTGATCGTTCTGGGGACTTCCTCTTCCGAGTCCGCGCTACCGCGCATGCTCGATAAGATGGAAAAACTGGGCTGTCGGAAGTCGGTTGTCGGATTGGTTATACCCACGGGCTACTCGTTTAACCTTGATGGGACATCAATCTATCTGACGATGGCGGCGGTGTTTATCGCACAGGCCACCAACAGCCATATGGATATCTTCCATCAGATAACCCTGTTGGTAGTGCTCCTGCTCTCCTCAAAAGGTGCTGCGGGTGTGACCGGGAGTGGCTTTATTGTTCTGGCCGCGACTATCTCTGCGGTGGGGCATTTGCCGGTTGCAGGTCTGGCGCTGATTCTCGGTATTGACCGCTTCATGTCTGAAGCCCGTGCGCTGACCAACCTGATTGGTAACGGTGTGGCAACTGTCGTTGTGGCTAAATGGGTGAAAGAATTGGACACCAAAAAGCTGGATGATACGTTGAATAACCGTGCGCCGGATGGCAAAACGCACGATTTATCCTCTTAATCTCGTCACTTATGCCCGTAGTCCCTTCCAGGACTGCGGGTGTTTGCGCATAATTACCCCCTGTGCCTGAAACTGCCGATTCGGCGGCGTCGGGATTTTTTCACTTCCTCCGTGACATTTTTATGTTCTTGCGGTCTAACACGAAGTGTTTTTAACGTCATATTCAGAGAGTCCTTTCACGGGCTGTCTTTTTATTTCCAGGATAGTTGATCAGGGGTTCACATGCAGGGCACAAAAATTCGACTTTTAGCGGGCGGCTTGCTGATGATGGCCACTGCCGGCTATGTGCAGGCAGATGCGCTCCAGCCTGACCCGGCGTGGCAACAGGGTACGCTGGCAAATGGTTTACAGTGGCAAGTCTTGGCCACTCCCCAGCGCCCCAGCGACCGTATTGAGGTTCGCCTGCTGGTTAATACCGGTTCACTCACCGAAAGTACGCAACAGAGTGGTTTCAGCCATGCGATCCCACGTATCGCGCTGACGCAAAGCGGCGGCCTCGACGCCACGCAAGCCCGTTCACTTTGGCAGCAGGGGTTCGATCCCAAACGTCCCATGCCGCCCGTTATCGTTTCCTATGATTCCACGCTGTATAACCTCAGTCTGCCTAACAGCCGTAACGATCTGCTGAAAGAGTCGCTTTCATATCTGGCCAATATTTCCGGCAATTTGAGCATTACCCCTGAAACGGTCAATCATGCGCTGAGTAGTGAAGACATGGTGGCAACCTGGCCGTCAGATACCAAAGAGGGATGGTGGCGCTATCGTCTGAAGGGATCGACGCTGCTGGGTCACGATCCAGCCGATCCGCTGAAAACGCCTGTCGATGCGACGAAAATCCAGTCCTTCTACCAGAAATGGTATACCCCGGATGCGATGACGCTGATTATCGTCGGTAACGTAGATGCGCGCAGCGTGGCTGAGCAAATCAACAAAACCTTTGGCGAGTTAAAAGGTAAACGCGAAACCCCGGCGCCGGTACCGACGCTCTCTCCGCTGCGTGCAGAGGCTGTGAGCATCATGACTGATGCGGTACGTCAGGATCGTCTGTCTATTATGTGGGATACGCCGTGGCAGCCGATCCGTGAATCTGCCGCACTGCTACGTTACTGGCGCGCTGATTTAGCTCGCGAAGCGTTGTTCTGGCACATTCAGCAGGAGCTCACCAAAAACAATGCCAAAGACATTGGCCTTGGATTCGAC
Source organism: Citrobacter sp. Ce119 (assembly GCF_030334525.1). Classification (NCBI taxonomy): domain Bacteria; kingdom Pseudomonadati; phylum Pseudomonadota; class Gammaproteobacteria; order Enterobacterales; family Enterobacteriaceae; genus Citrobacter; species Citrobacter sp. Ce119. The sequence continues at coordinate 187,173 of NZ_JAOWDR010000045.1, read as the reverse complement.
TGTCGGGTGCTGTTCCTGCGCGCGCAGTGCGCCATCAACGTTGAATCACCGAACGGTAAGCTGAATGCGAACCTCGGTACGGTTGCGCGTGAGCTGGCCAAAGTGCGTGATAAGGGGCTGCCGGAAGAAGAGTTTAATGCGCTGGTGGCGCAAAAGAATCTGGAACTGCAGAAGCTGTTTGCCACCTATGGTCGCACCGATACCGATATTTTGATCAGCCAGCGTTTGCGCTCGCTGCAAAATCAGGTGGTGGATATTGCGCCTGAACAGTATCAGCGTTTACGCCAGAGCTTCCTGAACAGCCTGAGCGTTGAGATGCTGAATCAGGACCTGCGTCAGCAATTGTCGCAAGACATGGCGTTAATCCTGCTGCAGCCAAAGGGTGAACCTGAATTCAATATGAAGGATCTGCAGGCGACGTGGGATAGCATTATGGCGCCGGTTACCGCAGCGGCAACCTCGGTTGAGACGGATGAATCACATCCTGAAGTGTCGGACATCCCGCCGGTACAGTAAACCTGTAGGCCGGGCAAGCTAAGCGCCCCCGGCCTACAAGAACAACACGTTATTGCGGCATGGCGTCGCGGGGGATAATCGCCCCACGATGCTGAATGACGGTGCTTGCCGTCAGATGGCCGCGTTTTGCGGCATCAGCAGCATCGCCACCGGTCAGACGTACCGCCAGATACCCGGCGCTGAAGGAGTCTCCCGCAGCGGTGGTATCGATCACCTTCTCTTTCGGCAGTTTTACGGCCGGAACGTCGATCAGTTCTTCGCCTGCAATGGAAACCAGGCAAGAATCTGCGCCGCGCTTCACAACCACTTCCTGAACGCCAGCAGCGTGAGTACGGGCAATCACCTCGGCAACGGGTTTTTCACCCCACAGCGCGTCTTCATCGTCCAGCGTCAGGAACGCAATATTGGTGCATTGCAGCATCTGCTGATACACCTGCTGGGTCTCTTCTTTACTGCTCCACAGGCGTGGACGGTAGTTATTGTCAAAAATGACTTTTCCACCGTTGGCACGGCATTCACGCAGCAATGACAGCAGCTTGTCACGACTTGCCGGGCTTAAAATCGCCAGGCTGATTCCGCTCAGATACAGATAGTCAAATGTCGCCAGCTCTTCGCAAATCGCGGCGGACTGTTCGCTCTCCAGCCAGAATTTTGCGGCGGCTTCATTACGCCAGTAATAGAAGGTGCGCTCGCCGGTGCTATCGGTCTCAATGTAATAGAGGCCCGGCAGGCGGTTTTCCATGCGCTGAGTTAATGAGGTATCGACGTTTTCGCCCTGCCAGGATTCCAGCATTTGTTGGCTAAAACTGTCGGTACCCAGTGCAGTCACATAGTGTACGGAAAGTGCCGCAGCATCGACCTGACGGGCGATATAAACGGATGTATTCAACGTGTCGCCACCGAATCCGCGCTGAACGTCAGCGCCTTTCTGTGACAGCTCAATCATGCATTCGCCAATCACGGCAATCTTTCTGGACATAGTCGTAACCTGCTCTGAAAAAAATTAGCGTTAGTGTGCGCTGTGGGTGTTAAGTGGTCAACTATATTAAAACATCGTTCCATTATTTTTTTGAGCCAGCACGTGTTCTGCGTCGTTTTTTGCCGCTTAGTTTCTATTTTGCGTACGGCTGAACGTAAAGTTCTGCGCCTGAACGCCGATAACCTTTGACGAGTCCGGTCAGTCACACTCTTATTTACAGGACATCTCAGATGATAAAGCAGGTTACCCAGCAGCTAATTACGCCCGATGCGAGTATTGAAAGCTTGCAGGAGAGACGCTATTGGCTGCAGTGCGAGCGTGCTTACACCTACCAGCCGATTTACCAGACCAACGGTCGGCTGATGGCCGTTGAGCTGCTGACCGTCGTGAGCCATCCTGAAAACCCCTCCCAACGCATCGCGCCAGACCGCTATTTTGCCGAAGTAGCCGTCCGACATCGTGTCGATGTAGTGAAAGAGCAGCTTTTACAGCTTGAACAAAAAGCAGCGTTTTTCCGGGTCAATAATCTGCTGGCATCAGTGAATGTCGACGGGCCAACGCTTATTGCCATGCGCCAGGATCCCGAAATCCTGAAAATCATCGAATGCCTGCCGTGGCTGCGCTTTGAACTGGTGGAGCATATCCGTTTGCCGAAGGGCTCGTCGTTTGCCTCAATGTGCGAATTTGGCCCGCTCTGGCTGGATGATTTCGGTACCGGTATGGCGAACTTCTCGGCCCTGAGCGAAGTGAGTTACGACTATATCAAAGTGGCGCGGGACCTGTTTGTCATGCTGCGCCAGACGCCGGAAGGCCGCAATCTCTTCACGCTACTGTTACAGCTGATGAACCGCTATTGCCGCGGCGTAATTGTTGAAGGCGTCGAAACGCTGGAAGAGTGGCGTGATGTGCAAAACTCACCGGCTTTCGCGGCCCAAGGCTATTTTCTCTCTCGTCCAGTGCCCCTGGATACCCTCGAAGACGTTATTCTGTCCCTTTGATGAGGATGTAGAGCGCCTCCTTTTCTTCTACTGGACTATCTTTAGGACAGGCAAGGAAGGAAGTAAGGAGGTTAGACATGACGAGAACAGGTAAAATAACCACTTCAGTAATAGGGGTTTTCTTGTTGTTGATCGTCGTACTCATCATTGTGATTGCGACATTTGACTGGAACCGGCTCAAACCGACCATCAACCAGAAAGTCTCTACAGAACTCAACCGGCCCTTCGCCATAAGAGGGGATCTGGGCGTGGTTTGGCAGCGCCAGCAGCAGGAAACCGGCTGGCGTAGCTGGGTTCCGTGGCCGCATATCCATGCCGAAGATATTATCCTTGGCAACCCGCCAGATATTCCTGACGTTACCATGGTGCATCTCCCGCGCGTTGAAGCCACGCTCGCCCCACTGGCGCTGCTGACAAAAACCGTCTGGCTCCCGTGGATCAAGCTGGTCAAACCCGATGCGCGGCTTATCCGCCTGTCTGAGAAAAACAATAACTGGATCTTTAACTTAGCAGGGGATGAAAATCGCGATCCCAATGCGCCGCCATCCGCGTGGTCGTTCCGGCTGGATAACATTCTGTTCGATCAGGGACGTATCGCCATTAACGATAAGGTGACGAAGTCAGAGCTTGAGATCCTGGTCGATCCGCTGGGTAAACCGTTGCCCTTTAGCGAAGTGACCGGCGCAAAGGGTAAAGAGAGCAACGCCCGCGTCGAGGACTACGTATTTGGGCTGAAAGCGCAAGGGCGATATAACGGCGAACCGCTAAGCGGTAGCGGGAAAATAGGCGGAATGCTGGCGCTGCGTGGTGAAAATACCCCTTTCCCGATTCAGGCTGATTTCCGTTCGGGCAATACGCGCGTGGCGTTTATCGGCACGATAAACGATCCGTTGAACATGGGCGGGGCGGATCTGCGGCTTAAATTCTCGGGAGATTCGCTAGGGGATTTGTACGATTTGACCGGCGTACTGCTCCCGGATACGCCGCCGTTTGAAACCGACGGGCGTCTGGTGGCAAAAATCGACCCGGAAAAATCCTCTGTTTTTGATTACCGCGATTTTAATGGCCGCATTGGTGATAGCGATATTCACGGAACGCTGGCCTATACCACCGGTAAACCGCGACCCATGCTGAAGGGGGATGTTGAGTCTCGCCAACTGAGGCTGGCTGATTTGGGTCCGTTGATCGGTGTGGATTCAGGCAAAGGGGCAGAACGGGCAAAACAATCTGAACAGCGCAAAGGTGAGAAGAGCGTTCAACCTGCGGGCAAGGTCTTGCCGTATGACCGTTTTGAAACCGACAAATGGAACGTGATGGACGCTGACGTGCGTTTCAAAGGACGGCGTATTGAGCACGGCAGCAGTCTGCCGATCAGCGATCTCTCCACCCATATCATCCTGAAAAATGCCGACCTGCGCCTGCAGCCGCTGAAATTCGGTCTTGCAGGCGGCAGCATTGTTTCCAGCATCCATCTGGAAGGGGATAAAAAGCCGATGCGGGGGCAGGCGGATATCCAGGCTCGCCGCCTGAAGCTTAAAGCGCTGATGCCGGATGTGGAACTGATGCAAAAAACGCTTGGCGAAATGAACGGTGACGCCAGGTTTAGTGGGAGCGGAAACTCGGTCGCTGCGCTGCTTGGTAACAGCAATGGCAACCTCAAGCTACTGATGAACGATGGTTTGATCAGCCGGAATCTGATGGAAATTGTGGGCTTGAATCTGGGTAACTATATCGTCGGGCAGATATTTGGTGATGACGAGGTGCGGGTGAACTGCGCGGCGGCGAATCTGGATATTGTGAACGGCGTGGCGCGTCCGCAGATTTTTGCTTTCGACACGGAAAACGCGGTCATCAATGTCACCGGTACGGCGAGCTTTGCGTCGGAGCAACTGGATTTAACCATCGATCCAGAGAGCAAAGGCATTCGTATTATTACGCTGCGTTCGCCGCTGTATGTTCGCGGCACCTTTAAGGATCCGCAGGCTGGCGTGAAGGCCGGGCCGCTGATTGCGCGCGGTGCGGTTGCTGCCGCGCTGGCAACACTGGTGACGCCAGCGGCGGCCTTGCTGGCGCTAATTTCGCCGTCAGAGAGTGACGCGAATCAGTGCCGGACGATCCTGTCGCAGATGAAGAAGTGACGTCTGGCCGGATGCGGTGGTTACACCGTATCCGGCAATAGAATCACAATGACTGATGGCGGGTTTCGTGGGTTAACAGCAGCGCAATCAGCGTTAACGCCGCCATCGATGCCAGATACGTACCGACTGCCGCCAGACCGTAATTCGCCTGCAGCCATGCGGCAATGTAAGGGGCAACGGAAGCGCCAAGAATCGATGAAACATTGTATGAAAACGATGCCCCCGTGTAGCGCACTTCGGTCGGGAACAGCTCCGGCAGCAGCGCGCCCATCGGACCAAATGTCAGTCCCATCAAACTCAAGCCCAGCAACAGGAAGGCGAAAACCAGCACCGGATTGCCAGAGCCGAGCAGTGGTTTAAAGGCAAACAACGCAAACAGAATGATAAGCGTGGTGATGATGAGCATGCTCTTGCGACGACCAAACGCGTCGGCCAGCAGACCCGCCACCGGCACCATAACGCCAAAGCCAATAACCGCCATCATCAGCATCCACAACACTTCATTACGCGGCAGGCCAAGCCCTACAGGCGCTACAGCGGTGCTGAACGTCATCGAATAGACGGTCATGATATAGAACAGCGTATAGGTCGCCAGCATGATGAACGTGCCGAGGATCGTCACGCGGACATGTTTTGTCAGCAGGGTTCCCAGCGGGATTTTCACCTGTTTTTTCGCCGCAGCCACTTTGGCGAAGACCGGAGATTCATGCAGCGAGACGCGTACGTACAGACCGATAATCACCAGCACCGCAGAGAAGATGAACGGCACGCGCCAACCCCAGCTCATAAACTGCTCGTCGGTCAGCAGCCATGAGAGCAACAGGAAAGTGCCGTTGGCGAAGAAGAAGCCGATAGGCGCGCCCAACTGCGGAAATGATCCGTACAGCGCGCGTTTACGCGGCGGTGCGTTTTCCGTCGCCAGCAGCGCAGCACCACCCCATTCACCACCCAGACCTAACCCCTGGCCAAAACGCGCCAGAGCCAGCAGCAGCGGGGCGAAAATGCCGATAGTTTCATAGCCCGGCAGCAGGCCAATGACAACCGTCGAGATCCCCATGGTGAGTAGAGAAGCAACCAGCGTGACTTTGCGCCCTACGCGATCGCCAAAATGGCCGAACACAGCGGAACCGATCGGCCGTGCGACAAAGGCGATAGCAAAGGTGGCGAGCGACTGCAGCGTAGCAGCGGTCGGATCCCCCTGGGGGAAGAAGATATGCGGGAACACGATTACCGCAGCGGTGGCGTAAATATAGAAGTCGAAGAACTCAATGGCGGTGCCAATGAGCGAGGCGACGACGACTTTATTGCGCGAGTTGACCGGGGTATGTTCCTGTTCGTTGTCGAGCGTTGTGGCTGTTGCTTGCATAATATTTTCTTATTTTAGGTCGAACGAAAGGTCATATTACGCACAGCAAAAGAGACATTTCAATCTGTAACAAACCTTGGTGTTGGTCAAAAATGGAGCAAAAAGGGGATAATTTTTAGGCTGGAGATTTCACTTCCATGAAATGCTTCACAAAATTTAAAACTTGGATGATAAAACTGGTTTTTGGTTAAATAAAAGTTACGGACTGGATTTATTCACTAAATCAGTAAGAACAGGCGGCATTATAATTGCCGGATGGCGCTGCGCTTATCCGGCCTACAAACTCACCCGTAGGCCGGATAAGACGAGTGCGTCGCCATCCGGCAATTCACAACTAATCCGGCGGTGGCTATTGAGTTTTCCCCGGCATTCGCGGGTCGTCTTTGTATTCCGCCGTGGCAATCCAGGCTGCGCAAAACAGCGTCAGACGGGCGAAGAAGTAGAAAAATGCCATCAGTCCAAGCACGGAACCAAACGCCGCGCCTGACGGTGATTGGACCAACGATGGCAGCGTGTACGTCATGATCATTTTGATGACTTCAAACCCCAGCGCCGCGATAAACGTACCGCGAATGAGCGCTTTCTTACGCGGTCGGTGACGCGGTAGCCGCCAAAAAATCCAGAAGAACAGCAGGTAGTTGGCGAAAATAGAAATGGCCAGGCCGATCAGTCGCCAGGCGGGCTTCAACCAGTCGATACCGTCGAGATACAGCGCAGAGATAATCATCTGCTGGGCGGAACCGGCGATGGAGGTAATGGACAGAGTAACAATCAGCGCAATCAATAAGCCTATCAAGGACACAAAATCACGCAGATATTTGACCCAAATTTTTTCCTGATCCTGTGGGGTACGCTCCCAGACATCCCGCGACTGGGCACGAATCGCTTCGCGCAGATTGCCCATCCAGTTAATTCCGGAATAGAGCGCAATGCCAAGCCCGACCAGACCCACGGTGGTACGTTGCTGAACGGCGGTATTGATGGTGTTTTTCAACGTAGAGGCGAGCGTCGGGTCGCTGACGTTGAGCAGAATTTTGCTGAAGATATCCTGCAACAGCGTAGGGTGCGAAGCGAGAATAAAACCTGCGGCGGCAAACGACACCATCAGAATGGGGATCATCGACAGAAACGAGAAGTAGGTGATGGCGGCGCCAAACTGGTTTCCCATGCGGTCATTAAAACGCTCTGCGGCACGAATCATATGGGCGATGACGGGCTGACGTTGAATTTTATCGGCGAAGGTCAGGGCGGTTTTCAATGCCTGATTGGTCGTACCGTCGGTTTCTGTTTTTTTACGCTCCTGGGTCTCAATTTTTGGGATCGGTGCGTGCTCAAGTTCCTGGATGGGGCGTTTAATTTCTTTTTCCTGCGTCATCAGGGCAGTAATCCTTGTTTTATTCATTCTCAAGACAGTATAGCTTGTCAGTCCACATAGTCTTTCATCACGCCGGTCAACCATTCCATAAACAGGTGTACCCGGCGGGAGAGGTTGCGGCGATGCGGATAGAGCAATGAAACCGGTAATGGCTCGGCGCGATATTGCGGCAATACTTCGACCAATGTACCGGCGCGCAGGGCTTCACGTACACCCACGCGCGGTACCTGAATAATGCCCAGACCGGCAAGACATGCCGCATGATACGTTTCGGTACTGTTCACCGTCAGCATACCGCCGGTTTTAACCCATTTAGCACCGTTGTCTGTCGCCACTTCGAAGCCTTGCGCACGCGTTCCCAAATTGACCGAGTAGTGCACCACCGCATGGGAGGCTAAATCTTCGAGGCTTTCCGGATAACCAAAGCGGGCGAGATATTGTGGGCTGGCGCAGTTAATCTGGGTGAGTTTTCCCAGCAGGCGTGCAATCAACCCTGAATCTTTCAGCGTTCCCACGCGTACTACACAGTCGAAGCCTTCGCGGATCAAATCCACCAGACGGTCGCTGCTGCTGAGTTCGATCTCAAGGCCCGGATATTGATGCAAGAAGGTCGGTAAGCGGGGCATCACCAGATTTCTCGCCACGCCAACTGGCATATCGACGCGCAGCTTGCCGCTGATGCTGGCCGGATCGTGATGAAATAGCCCATCCAGTTCATCCAGGTTGCTCAACAGATCTTTCGCACGTTCGTAATAAATCATGCCGTCTTGCGTGAGCTGAACGCGGCGGGTAGTGCGATGCAACAACTGCGTGCCCAGATGATTTTCCAGGGCCTGGATTTGGCGCGATACGCTACCTTTAGGAAGTCCGAGGGTGTCTGCCGCGCGTGAAAAGCTCTCCAGTTCTGCGACGCGGATGAACAACTGCATTGCGTGAATTTTATCCATTCTCATGCCCTATTGTTGTTCTAAATGAAACAGTAATGCGCAGTCAGCGGTATTTATTGTTTTTCTACCACCTAATAAGCTTTGTCTCAATCTTCACAACACCTGAAATGAGGTTTCTTATGACGCAACGTATCGCATTGGTGACCGGCGGCGGCCGTGGACTCGGTAAAAACGCGGCGCTGAAGCTGGCGAGTAAAGGAATTGGTATCATCCTGACGTGGAACAGCAATGAAAAAGAAGCGCAGCAGGTTGTGGAGGAGATCCGCCAATCTGGCAGTAAAGCAGCGGCATTGCCGTTGAATGTCGGCGATATTTCGACTTTCCCACAGTTTGTTAAACAGGTGCAGGAAACCCTACGGACGCACTGGCAAAGCGACACCTTTGATTATTTATTGAACAACGCCGGGATTGGCATTAACGCACCGTATCCGGCGTTCACCGAAGCGCAATTTGACCAGCTTTTGAACATCCATTTTAAAGGTCCTTTTTTCCTGACGCAGAACCTGCTGCCGTTGATCAACAGCGGTGGACGGATCCTTAATGTTTCGACCGGGCTGGCGCGCTTTGCGCTGCCAGGCTACAGCGCTTACGCTGCCATGAAAGGCGCGATGGAGGTATTAACCCGTTATCAGGCAAAAGAGCTGGGCGAGCGCGGTATTACGGCGAATATTATAGCGCCTGGTGCAATAGAGACGGATTTTAGCGGCGGAAACGTGCGGGATAATGCGCAACTGAATGCGTACATCGCATCGCAAACGGCGTTGGGGCGCGTTGGGTTACCGGATGATATTGGCGACGCTATTGCTGCGTTGCTCAGCGATGAGCTGGCCTGGATGACGGCGCAGCGTATCGAAGTCTCTGGCGGGATGTTCCTGTAATCGACCCTCTTTTGGTCAGCCTTTGGAGCAATAGAAAACTGGCGCGCCATCATAGTTAAAAATATAGCTGGTGGCGTTTGCCGGTATTATCTGAAATCTGATCCCGCGATCGCGGTGCTGAAAGAAATCGGGGATAAACGTTCTGAAGAGTTCATTCTTCTTCGGGAGTGGATTTGTTTCATCAGAAACCATGATCACTTCCCCATCCTCATGCCAGTATTTAAACGTCACTTTATTACTGACGGACTGAGACTGAGCGCCATCTTCTGTATATTCCCCCACGGCTTCATAGTTACCATTACCGTTATTAAGATTAAAGTCCAGGATCATATCCAGTACCGAATTGTCATACACAATGGCGGTGTGGATCTCACAGCTAAAATTCGCTCGCTGATGTTGAATATAAATGGCGGCCAATAGCGGTGCCGCAATCGCCAGAGCAATTAGCGACCAGATTAGAAGACCCTTATTTATTTTCATTATATTGCTGCTTGTAATAAATGGAGCGGCAACGTGTGGCGCTCTTTTGTGGGTTATTATCGCAAATTAACACCGTTACACCACGCTGCGCATGGTTGAGGGTTAAATAAGCATTTTCGCCTTCATGACAACTGAATGGATAGCGACCGGACAACGCTTCAAATGCGCTTTGGCTTTTGTCACGATCGTACCAGGAAGAGAAAACCGTGCATCCGTTCATTTGGCCAACAGGGTGATAGCGAGCAAAAATGGGCTCTTCATATTTCCAGGTCTGATAAAGGACGCTGCAGGAGAGAATAAACAGCAGGAGAGCTACCCAGTACGGCCACAAACGCTTTGGTGATGTTTTAGTGGCCTCGACAAATGCTTCTGTTTGTTCAGATGATGGTGCGATTAAAACGGGGTCGGCAGATATTTTCTGCGGTTTAATAAAATTGTCCCGCTCACCCGCAACAACCCGGGCAATACACTTAAAGCCCGCCTTGGGCAGCGTTTTTACCACATCATCAGCCAGACCCGCCGCCTTCAGCGCTTTGCGAATGGATGAAATCGTCTGATAAAGCGCATTGGTCGTGACAACCGCTCCCTGCTTTTCCCATACGGCAGAGAAAAGATAACGTTGTGTAAGCACTTCTCCATTGTGTTCAAGTAGTTGCGCCAGGCATTCATTTACCGGGCCATGCAGAGTGACCGCGCGTTCCGGGTAACTCGCTAATGACCCAAGGCGGCGAAGTTCCGGTTCAAATATTACCGTTTCGTTTATCAGAAACACTTTATTCATGACATGACCATTTGCGGCCGTTCAGGGGCCGGATTGTCCGCGATGTTTAACTGGCTTGCGCGTAAAACTTCTGATTCAGATTTTTTAGTTTGTAAATCAAATAATTATCGTTATATCTGTCAGCGTGTTTCACGCGTTTCCCCTCAAGTTGTGCGCTATGATTCAGTATAAATCAAAAAATATCACTGCTTCTTGTGGCCGATTGCTCTTATCGTGGCGTCAATGTGATAAAGGGAGCAGACGATACAGCGAGTCAGGGGGTTAAGGATTTAATTCTTTAGAATTATAAAAATTCGACATTAAAAGTTGAGTGTTCGATCGCTTATGCGCAAACAGGGTACATACTCTGAAAATTTCACATATGAAGAATAATAAACCGTGAATTTAATTTATAACTTCTAATCTACCATAAACGAATGCTAAACGACCGGTTCCTTATAGTACATCGGGTTGTGGATTGGAAAGCATTCATAGCAGCCATATAATCCACCACATAAACGGTATGGATTATCTCAACGCTTATATGTAGAGGTGCATGTTAGTCTTCATTTAACGTGGGTATAAGATATGGGCTATCGTCTATATGGATTTATGATCGGTGATGAAATTCATTTTGACATTTCTAATCGCCGACTGTATCGGCTTACAGGTAGCCATACCGAGAAAAGCCTCGCTTTTGCGTCAATTTATTTTAATGAAACAATGTTAAGGCTTTTCCTGTATTTATTAATGAATGCCAGGAGCCAGCCGGTAACGAAAGAAGAGTTATTTGAAAAAATCTGGGAGGCGCACAGTCTGAGCCCCTCCACGCAAAGATTATGGCAGGTTCTGCACAATCTTAATAATAAACTTAGCCTGCTGGGGTTACCCAGGGATTTTATTCTTAATATAAGAGGGCGGGGGTATATTATCAATTATCCTGATGTCATCCCCGTTTATTATAGAGTGAGCGAACTCCCGACTCACGCCGTTAAAAAAAGGGAGAAGACAGATAACCTGAGTGAGTGATGTCAACCCAGGTATTTGCCCTGAGCACGCAGGTGTGAGGGGCTTTTTTTTATCGTTACCTTTTCTATATCTATTTTCTATTAATGTTCGTTAAATAGCATTGTTGTTCGGTATATACCGACTCTGGGGTAATATATGGGCATAATTAATCGGTTTACCAATTTAAAAGTCAGTAAGAAATTATTCTTTGGATTTTCAATCGTCCTGCTTGTTACGCTTGCTATTCTGGTTTCGGGCTTGCTTGGTTTGGCAAATATCCAGGACAAAGTGAGAAAAAACGGACATACCACCGATCTGTTTAACGCGCTGTCCGAGGTACGCCTGGGACGCACGAATTTTCAGTATACGCTGGACCAGAAATATCTGGATCAAATCAACGCCGCCACCAAACGCATGCAGGGTATTGCCGTTGAGATGGATACGTTGTCCTGGTCCCAGGAGGGGAAAAAGGCGCTGGACGATACGGTAAATGCAGTCAATAGCTACGTTGCGAGCCTTGAACCCTTTACGAAAGCGCTTTCTGAAAAGAAAATCAGCGAACAAAAACTGAATACCCAGGGACTGTGCGATAACTCTGAGCTGGCTTCAACGCTGAGCCGGAATGGTACGCTGGACGCCCAACATGCGCTTGTTGCGGCGCAAATCGCATTTATCATGAGTGACATTGACTCACAGATGTCGCTGTATAAACAGCATCCGACAGATGAGTTAATGAATGGGATCCGCAAACGTCTGGAGACGGCAAAGTCCGATACCGGGCAACTGCTGTTGGTTGCTTCTGAAGATCAAAAGGTCTGGTTGCAGTCCGGGCGTGAAAACATGCAGAGCGTAGCGGCTGAGCTGGTCAATTACAAAAGCGTTTGGGATCAACAGGCAGCGCTCTCCGATACCTTGACCGGCAAAGCGGTCACGCTGACCCAGGCGATTCAGACCTTATTTAGCATGCAGCAGAAAAAGGTCACCGATACGGTAGAGAGCGTCCAACTGCAGATGGGCATAGTCGCCGTTATTGGTATCGCGCTGGGCGTCCTGCTGGCAATGGGGATTACCTTATCCGTTACTCGTCCGCTGAACGAAACCCTGCGCGTGGCGGAGCTTATCGCCAGGGGGGATTTAACCAGCACCCTGACCAGTACGCGTCGTGATGAGCCGGGCCTGCTCATGCAGGCGGTTTCCACCATGAACAGCAACCTGAAAAACATCATTAACGATGTGCGTGACGGCGTGGATAGTGTTGCCAGGTCGTCCTCAGAAATTGCGGCGGGGAATATGGATTTATCGGCCCGCACTGAGCAACAGTCTGCCGCGGTAGTGGAAACTGCCGCCAGTATGGAAGAGCTCACCTCGACCGTCGCGCTGAACGCTGAAAATGCTAACCATGCGCGACTGCTGGCGGATGAAGCCTCACAGAACGCGACGGAAGGAAGCACGATCTCACTGCAGGTGATTGAGACCATGAAGAGCGTGCGCGACAGTTCGCACCGTATTTCTGAAATCACCACCGTCATTAACAGTATTGCTTTCCAGACTAACATTCTGGCGCTCAATGCCGCGGTAGAAGCTGCCCGTGCGGGCGATCAGGGGAAAGGTTTCGCCGTGGTTGCGGCTGAAGTGCGTACGCTTGCCCAACGCAGCGCTCAGTCAGCAAAAGAGATTGAAAACCTGATTAATGAGTCCGTGGTGTATGTGGATAACGGTTTTCACCTGGTGGAGAGCGCGGGCGTTGCGATGACCAGGATTGAGACTTCCGTGTCTCAGGTGCGCGATATCATGAATGAAATTGCCGCCGCGACCGATGAACAAAGCCGCGGGATTTCGCAAATTGCGCAGGCCATGGCGGAGATGGATACCACTACCCAACAAAACGCCGCTCTGGTTGAAGAGTCTTCAGCAGCGGCCAGCTCGTTGGAGGAACAGGCCGTACAACTTGAAAAAGTGGTGTCGATCTTCCGCGTGTCGAACGATCAAAGCGCCATTGCGCGAAACCACAAGGTAAAAGGTGGGAACACCGTCAGGCCGACCTCGATGGTACGTCCTTCCTCTAACGACCAGGACGACTGGGTCAAGTTCTGATGATTGCCGTGCGGCTGTTCTGGACCGGCTGCCGCACGCTTGAGGCTCGTGATGATTACCATAACCAGGCAACTCCCGACATTATTCTCTGACGCCAGTGGCTTGCTGGCCCGTTTCCTTACCTGTGCGCCGGTAAAAGCGTTGAAGACAGCCATTGCTCAGCGCCAGTTCAGACCAGTGTATCAGCCCATTTTTAACAGCCAGACGGGTAAAATAGCAGGTATTGAGGTGCTCGCCCGATGGACGCATCCTCAGTATGGCATTATTCCCCCTGATGTATTTATTCCCCTGGCGGAGGAGCAGGGCCTGATTGCCTCGCTGACGCATCAACTTATCCAGCAGGTCATTGCCGATCTGCAGCCACGACTCCCTCTTTTCCCCAAAGGACTTTACCTTAACCTGAATCTGAGCCCCGAAAACTGCCTCGATCCGCGCTTTGAATCGGACGCCGTGGCGCTCATGCAAAAACTTGCCCCAGGTCAGGTTCAACTGGTTATCGAAATTACCGAAAGCCGCCCTCTGCACTTTACCCCTCAGTTAAGCGAGTGGTTTGCCTCGTTGAGGAAATCCAATATCGCCGTGGCGTTAGATGACTTTGGGACGGGGTACTCGAATCTGTGTTACCTCCACGCGCTGGAACCGGAGTTCATCAAGATAGACAAACTGTTTGTCGGCCAGATTGGCGAGGGAGGTGATACCAGGATTATCGATACGCTTATTGAGCTGGCGCAAAAGATGAATCTGCGCATGATTGCCGAAGGCGTTGAGACTCGGGCTCAGGCTGACTATCTGCGCGTAAAACGCTGTGATTTTTTACAAGGGTATTATTTCTGCAGACCCGTTCCGCTTGAAGAGCTGATTGGAGTAATGCAATCACCTGCAATCTTTAGCGTCGATTGATACGGCAATGCTGCCCGGGTAAACCACAGGTGATGATCATTTGATGCGACATTTCGTTTTGTAACATATTTGTCTGTTATTGTGAGTTCCTTATTTTTAGCTAAGAATATAGACTCTGAAAATTAATATTAACGTTCCGATTTTGAACGTCCAGTATTAAGGATTTTCTTAATATTGGACCCCGTTTTTGATCCTTTGTGTGATTCTTTGGTTTGAGCTGTAACTATTAATAACTTCTCCTTTTTTCTTTTCCGTCTATCGGTAAAATGGCCTCCGCCAAATGGTGACTTCTTATTTTACCCCCCGGGTAATACCCTTCCGCGTGTTAAGGCTAATATCTTATTCAGACGGAGATAAATAATGCAGGTAATAATGTTTGACAGGCAGTCAATATTTATTCATGGAATGAATGTAAGTTTGCAAGAGCATATTCCAGGAGTGGATGTTCAGGGTGTCAGTCAGGCAGATGACCTTTGGCAGATGCTGGAAGACAGCCCTGATGCGTTGGTTATGCTGGATGGCGACCTTGATGCAGAGTTCTGCCGTAGCTTGCTGCAACAGATAGCAGAACGCTTTGCGACGGTAAAAGTGCTGGTAACCGCAACGGATTGCCGTAAAAAGTGGCTGCAGGAGGTCACGCAATTAAATGTGCTGGCCATTGTTCCGCGTGATTCGGACGCGGAAACCTTCACGCTGGCTCTCAATAGCGTCGCGATGGGGATGATGTTTATCCCCAGAGATTGCATAACTGCTACCGAAAGCGGTGGGCAAAATATCAGATTGCTCAGCGCGCGTCAGCGGGAGATTCTGACGATGCTGGCCGCCGGAGAATCTAATAAACAAATTGGTCGATTGTTAAATATCAGCACCGGAACGGTAAAAGCCCATCTTGAATCGCTGTATCAGCGCCTGGAGGTAAAAAACCGTACCCAGGCGGCAATGATGTTAAACGACGCCATGTAATGGGCACATATTTCACAGTCAGAATGTTTCTGGCTGTGAAATAGCCACCGGCCAGATTTCTTTAGCGCAAAATCGGGCAATTCCCACGCTGAATATCCATACAATTAATGCTTCCAGCTGAAACCTGTCTTTTATTTGCGGCATTTCCTTATGGATGAATGCCTCGCAGATACGCATATCCGCGAGCAGCAATGTTTCTGCCTGCATCGCTGTTATTGGGGTAGCAAAGGTTTCGTTTGCGGTGATTTCATGCCCGTGGCCAATAACCCAAATTCCCTTTTTGTCCTGATACTTTTCCAGCGACAGGCCCTGCCATTGCTTAATAAATGTGACACAGGCGGGCGTGAAAGGCGTCGAACGCAGCGGCATAATAATCTCTGTGCAAAGAGACCTATTCTAAGTAATGCTCAGCGTTACGCCAGTTGCCACCCAGCCAGTTTTTACCGCAATATGCCTTATGGCGCGGGCGGCTGATATTCATGTTTTAACAGGCCAAAAATCCAGTCATCATCTTGCAGCGGTTGACTGATGAGACGCGGGGTGTGCAGTACAGGCACTGGCTTATCCCCTGAATAATTTGCAATGATTGTGCGGAAGTCACTGTAAAACACTTTTATTTACTATATGAATATGTTTTGGTCGGCGTCACAGCGCTGCGTTTATAAAAAGATAACTACATACCATTGTGAGACCGCACTTTTTGGGGCCTTTTAGGGAAGATAATGACCAATAGCGCATTACAGGCGACATGTACACCATTTGAACATTGTTTGGGGATAATCCGCCAGGCGTCGGTAGAAATATTGCTGATGCTGGGTGTGCACGTAGCAGAGGGGAAAGATCCACGCTGGTTTCTCGAGCAGCTTGACCAGGCACGACTGAATCTGGGCGGTTGGGGAGTTGTCGCCAGACGGTTGCAGATGAATGATGCGCAATTGAGCCAGTTCACTTTGCGCCTGCGTCATCTTCAGCAGAGCGTACCCCAATATGAAAATGGTCAGGACGTCAGTGAAAACCAACTGATTTCTGCGCTGCGTTTTGTCGCCTCTCTGGAACAGTTGCGCCAGCAACAGCCCATCCTGAAGTATCCAACCGAGATTGAACGTGCAGAACCGGATGCACAGATGCGGGCGCAGCGTCAGCTTCGCGCAATAGAATTAACCCTCAAATCCCTGATTGCGCGGGTATGGCCGGATCAACATCCGCTCAACAGCTTCCTGAAACAGCACTTTGGCGGTGAACGCTTGCGTCGCTGGTTAAAGCTGGGGGAAAGCCGGGATGCGCTGGACGGCATGATGTTTAGCGAACTGGCGCTGATGGTCGTCGATAAGAAATTATTCGTACGCCACTTTACCCAGATTTTTAACGATACCTCAGTGCTCATGTCGTTTGTTGAACCACGTATCACGCTGCGGATGTTCCTGGATGATTGCCGCCTCGCCCGTAACTGTGTTATCGCGCAGCAACCTCTAACCTCAGTACAACTGCTGCTGCTGGATTACCAGTACCGTCAGATTACTCATTCTGTGCAGCGAGCATTTGAAGAACGGCGTACGCGCATTAATCCTGCGTCGTATCTGGAGTCAGATGAGGCGACGGTTCGCCAGTTTTGGGAAGCCGCAAAGCAAAAAGACGAGCAGGCGGGTGGTGATAAACAAGAAATCGCAGACAGTATCGATCCGCCGGAGAAGCGGACCAAACGCACGGCGGAAGAGCGTGAACAGCTAATTTCCGGCATGTTGTGGGTCGCGGTCGGCGTGATGGTGCTGGCGATTTCGCTGGGTGCGTTCTGGTTATTCACTGTGCCAGCGCCACAGGCGCCATCCGGGCAATCCGTTGAAATTGTGCAGGAAGAACCGCGACGTGATGCCCCCAGCGCGCGGGAGGCGGTAACCCGAATGGGCATCACCTGGGATGCCTTTAACATGCGCGCGGCTATCGATCGCAATGACACCCGCGTGACGTCTCTGTTCCTGCAGGGCGGGATGGACTGGAAGCTGGCATGGACGGAGCAGGCGTTCTCGGCGGGCAATACCGAGGTGTTGAGGCTGCTGCTGCGTTACCCTTCGCAAATGGACGAAAGCAAACCATGCCGACAGTTTATGACCACGCTCAGCCATGCGATGTCGAATGGGGCGTCACTCACTTCGCTGCACAAAAGTTATCTGCAAAGTTTTTGCTCAGTGCCTGCGGTCGTCGCACGTCAGCAGTATGATCTTGAACAGGCCGAGCTGCGCGTTCGCGCCCAGCCAAGCCCGGAAAACAAGAAATGGCAGAAAATTCACGCCGAACTGTATGATGCGATTAACTGACAGCCTGATGATTCAGACCGTCAGCCGTTAGGGCTCGCCATACAGACCGATGAGTCTGCGCACCACGCCATTGGTCCAGCCAAAGCCGTCCTGCAACGGATATTCCCCGCCGCCGCCTTCGCGCGGCGCGGCATCCGCTATGTGGTATTTTTCGATAATCTTATGGTGTTCCTGATAAAAGAGATTCACCGTTTTCAACCAGTTACGGGCGATTTCATCTCCGAGATGATCGTCTCCGTACAGTTTGAAACCCTGGATCGCCATCCACTGCAGCGGCGCCCAGCCGTTGGGCTTATCCCACTGCTCACCGGTTTCATGTTCCGTGGCTAAAATCCCGCCGGGCGTTAGCAGGCGGCTACGCACCGCATTGGCAAGTCGGTCGGCTTGTTCATGGGTTGCCATGCCGACATACAGCGGCACAATACTGGCGGCAGAGAACAGGGCCATTTGCTCGCGTCGCCAGTCGTAATCACGATAGCAGCCGTTTTCATCGTCCCAGAGATAGCGGTTCACCGCATCGCGGCGGTCACTGGCTTTCTGGCGAAACTGCGCTTCAGTTTCTTTGTCGCCTTTCAGTGCCGAAATATTGGCGATAGTGCTTTCCAGCTTGTAGAGGAATGCGTTCAGGTCAATCGGGATGAACTGAGTGGTGCGTATGCTGGCAAGGCGGCCTGCGTCGCGTAGCCAGCGCGAGGAGTAATCCCAGCCGGAGGCCGCGCCCGCGCGTAAATCCCGATACACCTCATTGGGTGGGCGACCCGAATGCTTAGCGGTCTCGACGTCTTCAAGCCACGACTCATCGCGTGGCGTGTCGCGATCGTCCCAATAGCGGTTGAGTAGAGAGCCGTCAGACATTCTGATCACGTGACGGTAGGCCTGGTTAAGCACCAGGGAGTCAGCGCCATCCATCCAGAACGCGTACTCCATTTTTAAATGATCAAGGTAACGACGCGCGCCGCGTACGCCATCCTCTTCAAACAGTTCCACCATCAGCGCAAAAACTGGCGGCTGCGAGCGACTCAGGTAATAAGTACGGTTACCGTTCGGGATGTGACCATAGTTTTCAATCATCCAGGCAAAGTTATCCGCCATACATTTCAGCAGGTCTTCGCGACCGCTCTCGGCCAGGCCCAGCATTGTGAAATAGGAGTCCCAGTAGTAGGTTTCGCTAAAACGTCCGCCGGGCACAATGTATGACTGCGGTAATGCCAGCAGGGAGGACCAGGGGATGTGATCCTGTGGCTCGCGCGTCAGTACTGGCCACAGTTGATCAATATGCTCTTTCAGCGAATTTTCCGGGTCAGAAACGTATTCACTGGAGGGCGTTTCCGGGAGCCAGAAGTGGTTCTCGACAAAGCGTCGCAGATCAAAGTCGCGGTGGCGTTTAACCTTGCGATAGCGGATTAAAATGTCCAGCGGGTCCATTTTGGGCGCGCAATCGGGAAAGGTTTTGCTATCTGCAAACAATTTTGACGACTGAACGTGTTCGAACAGTTCGAGGTAACGATCGGCGGGGGTTAACGCATCTGAGGCGGGTAACCCTGCAATCATCTCCGGTTCAGGCTCCGCCTCAATCATTTCATCCAGCTTTAACTCGCACGGATCCATTTCATAAAGCAGATCGATGTCGATCGTCATTTCTTCAGAAGGGGCGTGGGGTAGTTTCTGGTTGAGCATAATGAGAAAGACCTCCGATGGACGTTGAAAGATTAAGGCTATTGCCCGCTCGTCAGTTAAGCGTAGACATTCGCTTCGGTGTCTGGTGAGTAAAGCGTGCGGTCGATCACGTTTTAATGCTGGGCAATATTTAAAAAATAAAACTATCCCAATGAAAATAATGAATAATTCAGAATTCTGCGCGACCTGAAGATATTCCATTTTCAGAACATTCGATTGCAACGAGGTGTGAACAAAACAGGTAACGTCTTATCTCTATAATAGGCACAGGCTATTCTATCGATAGTTCTCCCCCATGTAATTGCTTGATACTTATCAAAATAGTAATCCCCTCATTTCCTATGATGGTCAGGTCCGACAAAGACTGTGTGTTAATTAGTCTATTTTCTGGGTCACAATAACTCACAACGGTGAGGGTAAAAATAATGAAAATCATTACCCGTCTTACCGCGATTGCTATAGCTGGCATCGCGATTTGTTATTTTGGATTATCCGGTTATGTGTGGTATCACGATAATCAACGTAGCAAACAGGCTGATGTTCAGGCCTCTACGCTGGAAGAAAATAATAAAGTATTAGGGTTCTTACGCGAAAAAGGATGCGATTATTGTCACACCCCTTCAGCCGAATTACCTTTCTATTCTTCTTTTCCTGTCGCTAAACAGTTGATGAATTACGACATTCAACTGGGATACAAATCATTCAATCTTGAGGCCGTTCGTGCGGCGCTGGTCGGGGATAAACTTGTATCGCAAAGCGACCTGAATAAAATTGAATGGGTGATGCAGTACGACACCATGCCACCGACGCGTTATACCGCATTGCACTGGGCTGGCAAGGTAAGCGATTCGGAGCGAGCCGAGATCCTGGGCTGGATTGCGAAACAGCGTGAGCAGTACTACGCCAGTAACGATACCGCCGCACAGCATCGTAACGAACCTGTGCAGCCGATACCGGAAAGTATCCCGACCGATGCCCGCAAAGTGGCGCTGGGCTTTACGCTTTACCACGACCCGCGTATTTCCGGCGATAGCACAATTTCTTGCGCCCACTGCCACGCCCTGAATGCGGGCGGCGTGGATGGCCGGAAAACATCAATCGGCGTAGGCGGCGCGGTTGGGCCTATTAATGCGCCAACGGTATTTAACTCGGTCTTTAACGTAGAACAATTCTGGGATGGCCGTGCGCCAACACTGCAGGCGCAGGCGGGTGGTCCACCGCTCAATCCAATTGAAATGGCGTCTAAATCCTGGGATGAAATCATCCAGAAACTGGATAAAGACCCGACCCTGAAGCAAGAGTTTATCGCTGTTTATCCGCAGGGATTCAGCGGGGATAATATTACCGATGCGATTGCCGAGTTTGAGAAAACGCTGATCACGCCAAATTCGCCGTTTGATAAATGGCTGCGTGGTGATGAAGGCGCGTTAACGGCCCAGCAAAAACATGGCTATCAGTTATTTAAAGATAATAAGTGCGCGACCTGTCATGGCGGTATTATTTTAGGCGGACGTTCATTTGAACCACTGGGTTTGAAAAAGGACTTTAATTTCGGCGAGGTCACTGCCGCAGATATTGGCCGCATGAACGTCACCAATGAATTACGTGACAAGCTGCGTCAAAAAGTCCCTGGCTTGCGTAACGTTGCGCTGACCGCGCCTTATTTCCATCGCGGTGATGTGCCAACGCTCGACGGTGCGGTAAAACTGATGCTGCGTTATCAGGTGGGTAAAGAACTGCCGCAGGAAGATATCGACGATATCGTGGCGTTTCTTGAGAGTCTGAACGGTGTGTATACGCCGTATATGCAGGGTAAATAAGAGAAAACCGGATGGCAAAGCGCCATCCGGTTTTTAATTGCTTAACGCATGGTAACGAACTCTTCTGCCGCCGTTGGGTGAATCGCAACGGTGTTATCGAAGTCTTTCTTGGTTGCGCCCATTTTCAGAGCCACCGCGAAGCCTTGCAGCATTTCATCCATCCCAAAACCGATGCCGTGAATACCGACAATCTTCTCTTCCGGACCGACGCAAACCAGTTTCATGCGGCACGGCTGACGGTGCGTGGTGACAGCGGTATACATCGCGGTAAACGATGATTTATACACTTTCACCTGGTCATCGCCGTGCTGTTCGCGAGCCTGCTGCTCGGTTAAGCCCACGGTGCCAATTGGCGGGTGGCTGAAGACCACGGTCGGGATGTTGCTGTAGTCTAAATGCTCGTCCGGTTTGTTGTTAAATAGACGCTCGGACAGGCGACGGCCCGCGGCAACAGCAACCGGCGTCAGCTCAACGGCACCGGTGTTATCGCCGACGGCATAAATTCCCGGCACGCTGGTGTTCTGATATTTATCAACGACGATGTAGCCTTTTTCGTTGGTTTTCACGCCAGTCGCCGCCAGGTTGAAGTTGTCGGTAGCAGGTTCACGACCAATTGCCCAAATCAGGCAATCTACCGTTTCGCTACGGCCATCTTCCAGTTGCAGGGTCAGACTGCCGTCAGCATTTTTAACGACTGCTTTCGGAATTGCATGAGTATGCAGAGTCGGGCCTTCGGCGTTCATCACCTCAACCAGCGTGTCGACGATCATTGGATCGAAGCTGCGCAGCGGCGCGTGTTTACGTACGAACAGATGCGTTTGGGCACCCAGGCCGTTTATCACGCCTGCCAGCTCAACGGCGATATAGCCTGCGCCAACAACAGCCACGCGTTTTGGCAGCGCTGGCAGTTCAAAGAAGCCATCGGAGTCGATACCGTATTCCACACCCGGAATGCTCGGATGGCTCGGGCGACCACCGGTAGCAATCAAAATATGATCGGCAGTAATGGTTTCTCCGTTCACTTCAATGGTTTTGGCATCTACAAAGCGGGCAAAGCCTTTAATCACATCGACATTATTTTTGCCCAGCACGTTGTCGTACGAGGTATGAATGCGGTCGATATAAGCGGTACGCGTGGCGATCAGTTTATCCCAGTCGAACTTATTGATGGTGGTGTCGAAACCGTAATCCGGACCGTACATGTGGATCGCTTCGCGGACCTGTGCGGCATGCCACATCACTTTCTTCGGTACGCAGCCAACGTTAACGCAGGTGCCGCCTAACTCTTTGGCTTCAATCAGTGCGCATTTCTGGCCGTACATTGCTGCACGGTTAATGGAGGCAATACCGCCGCTGCCGCCGCCAATAGCGATGTAATCATAGTGCTTGGTCATGACCGCTCCTTCATGTTGATTGTAGGGCGGAGAAGCGTTACGCCATCCGCCAAAATATTCGCGATTGTATACCTGATATTAAAAGGTTCCACCGATGGCTGCGATTACTCCGGCACGATCCAGCTTACCGAGGTATGGCCGGTTCCTGCCGGTACCAGTTTGCTGTGTAACCACGGCAGAACATTGTTCATCTGCTGCTCCAGCTTCCACGGCGGGTTAATCACAATCATGCCGGACGCCGTCATGCCGCGCTGATCGCTGTCCGGGCGTACCGCCAGCTCAATTTGCAGAATTTTGCGGATGCCGGTGTCTTCGAGATCGT
Source organism: Citrobacter sp. Ce119 (assembly GCF_030334525.1). Taxonomy (NCBI): domain Bacteria; kingdom Pseudomonadati; phylum Pseudomonadota; class Gammaproteobacteria; order Enterobacterales; family Enterobacteriaceae; genus Citrobacter; species Citrobacter sp. Ce119. The sequence continues at coordinate 164,246 of NZ_JAOWDR010000045.1, read as the reverse complement.
GGACCATGCGCTTGATTTGCTGGCGCAAAACCACCGGATACCACAGCGCATAGGTGCCGGTCGCGAAACGCTTGTAGCCTTCGTTAATACCGGTTACCACCGCCTGGTAGTCACTTTTGATTTCATATGGTGGATCGATAAGGATCAGCCCGCGACGGGAAACTGGCGGTAATTTTGCTTTTAGCTGCTGATAACCATCGGCTTTGGCCACGCGAGCGCGCTCATCCTTCTGGAATTCGCCGCGCAGCAGAGGAAAGTCGCTCGGGTGCAGTTCAGTTAATTGCAGGCTGTCCTGTTCGCGCAGCAGCTGGCGAGCAATTAACGGAGAGCCCGGGTAGTAGCGCAACTGACCGCTACGGTTGAAGTGCTGCACCACGCCAATGTAGGGTTCCAGCTCGGCAGGCAAATCGTCCTGCTGCCAGATACGGGCGATCCCTTCAAGATATTCACCGGTACGTTCGGCATGCTCACTGCTCAGCTGATAACGGCCTGCGCCAGCATGGGTGTCCAGATAGAGAAACGGTTTTTCTTTCTCTTTGAGCGATTCAATGATCAGGCTCTGAACGGTGTGTTTAAGGACGTCGGCGTGGTTGCCAGCGTGATAACTGTGGCGATAACTGAGCATGGGTAAACGTGTTCCAGGTTATAAACGTAGGCCCGAAAACAGCGCGATATCGGGCGAAAATAAAGCGTATCGCCACAGTATACAGAAAACTCGTCACTGCCGCGAAAGCGCAACGCCTGGCATTGAAATCCTCTACACTTAACCCCATTGTACAAATTAATATGCACAGCGCCGGATACGCGCTTCATTCACTCTTTTCAACAGGACCGCGCTAATGACCAATCCATTGCTGACTCCCTTCGAACTGCCGCCGTTTTCTAAAATTCAGCCTGAGCACGTTGTGCCTGCCGTCACTAAGGCGCTGAATGATTGCCGCGAAAACGTTGAGCGAGTGGTTGCGCAGGGCGCGCCATACACCTGGGAAAATCTCTGCCAGCCGTTGGCAGAAGTTGACGATGTGCTGGGGCGTATTTTCTCTCCTGTTAGTCACCTGAACTCGGTGAAAAATAGCCCGGAACTGCGCGAAGCCTACGAGCAAACGCTGCCGCTGCTGTCTGAATACAGCACCTGGGTTGGGCAACATGAAGGTTTGTATCAGGCGTACCGCGATCTGCGTGATGGCGATCATTACGCCACTCTGAACACCGCACAGAAAAAAGCGGTCGATAACGCACTGCGCGATTTTGAACTTTCTGGTATTGGTCTGCCGAAGGAAAAACAGCAGCGCTATGGCGAGATCGCTACCCGCCTGTCTGAACTGGGTAACCTGTACAGCAACAATGTGCTGGATGCCACCATGGGCTGGACTAAGCTGGTGACTGATGAAGCGGAACTCTCCGGCATGCCGGAGAGCGCGCTGGCCGCCGCAAAAGCCCAGGCTGAAGCTAAAGAGCAGGAAGGCTATCTGTTAACGCTGGATATCCCAAGCTACCTGCCGGTCATGACCTACTGCGACAACCAGGGACTGCGTGAGGAGATGTATCGCGCTTATTCCACTCGCGCGTCTGACCAGGGACCAAACGCTGGCAAATGGGACAACAGCCCGATAATGGAAGAGATCCTCGCGCTGCGCCACGAACTGGCACAGCTGTTGGGTTTCGAAAGCTACGCTTTTAAATCGCTGTCCACCAAAATGGCGGAGAACCCGCAGCAGGTGCTCGACTTCCTGACCGATCTGGCGAAACGCGCCCGTCCGCAGGGTGAGAAAGAGTTAGCCCAGCTGCGCGCCTTCGCAAAAGCGGAATTTGGCGTTGATGAGCTGCAGCCGTGGGATATCGCTTACTACAGCGAGAAACAAAAACAGCACCTCTACAGCATCAGCGACGAGCAGTTGCGCCCATATTTCCCGGAAAACAAAGCCGTTAACGGCCTGTTTGAAGTGGTTAAACGTATTTATGGCATCACCGCCAAAGAGCGCACCGATGTTGACGTCTGGCACCCAGAAGTCCGTTTCTTCGAGCTGTATGACGAAAACAACGAACTGCGCGGCAGCTTCTATCTTGACCTGTATGCCCGGGAGCATAAACGTGGCGGGGCGTGGATGGACGACTGTGTCGGGCAGATGCGTAAAGCCGACGGTACGCTGCAAAAGCCTGTTGCCTACCTGACCTGTAACTTTAACCGTCCGGTGAACGGCAAACCCGCCCTGTTTACCCACGATGAAGTGATCACCCTGTTCCACGAGTTCGGCCATGGTCTGCACCATATGCTGACTCGTATCGAAACCGCGGGGGTTTCCGGCATCAACGGCGTGCCGTGGGATGCGGTCGAACTGCCGAGCCAGTTTATGGAAAACTGGTGCTGGGAGCCAGAAGCACTGGCATTTATCTCCGGTCACTTTGAGACCGGTGAGCCGCTGCCGAAGGAACTGCTGGATAAAATGCTGGCGTCGAAAAACTATCAGGCGGCGCTGTTTATTCTCCGTCAACTGGAGTTCGGCCTGTTTGATTTCCGTCTGCACGCGGAGTTTAACCCGCAGCAAGGGGCGAAAATCCTCGACACACTGGCGGAAATTAAAAAGCAGGTTGCCGTGGTGCCGGGCCCAACGTGGGGCCGCTTCCCACATGCCTTCAGCCACATTTTTGCTGGTGGCTATGCGGCAGGTTACTACAGCTATCTGTGGGCCGACGTGCTGGCGGCAGATGCCTTCTCTCGCTTTGAAGATGAAGGGATTTTCAACCGCCAAACCGGACAATCGTTCCTCGATAACATCCTCACCCGTGGTGGTTCGGAAGAGCCGATGACGCTGTTCAAACGCTTCCGCGGCCGTGAGCCGCAGCTGGATGCCATGCTGGCGCATTACGGCATCAAGGGCTGATTGTTCGCGTGAAAATTTGTTTACTGGATGAAACAGGCGCCGGAGACGGCGCCTTATCTGTTCTGGCCGCCCGCTGGGGACTGGAACACGATGAAGATAACCTGATGGCGCTGGTGATGACGCCGGAACATCTGGAACTGCGCAAACGTGACGAACCTAAACTTGGCGGTATCTTCGTTGATTTCGTGGGCGGTGCAATGGCCCATCGGCGCAAGTTTGGCGGTGGCCGCGGTGAAGCGGTGGCGAAGGCGGTTGGCATTAAAGGCGATTACCTTCCGGATGTAGTCGATGCGACAGCCGGGCTGGGGCGCGATGCGTTTGTACTGGCCTCGGTAGGCTGCCGCGTCCGAATGCTGGAACGTAACCCGGTAGTGGCGGCGCTGCTTGATGATGGTCTGGCGCGCGGCTATGCCGACCCGGAAATCGGCCCGTGGCTGCAGGAACGTTTACAACTAATCCATGCCTCCAGCCTGACGGCGTTAACCGATATCACCCCGCGCCCGCAGGTGGTCTATCTCGACCCGATGTTCCCGCATAAGCAGAAAAGCGCGCTGGTGAAAAAAGAGATGCGGGTGTTTCAGTCGTTGGTAGGACCGGATCTGGATGCGGACGGCCTGCTGGAGCCTGCGCGTCAGTTGGCCACCAAACGTGTAGTGGTGAAACGCCCGGACTACGCGCCGCCGCTGGCGGATGTCGCCACGCCGAATGCGGTAGTCACGAAAGGGCATCGGTTCGATATCTACTCAGGGACAGCATAGTTTGTAGGCCGGATAAGGCGGTAGCCGCATCCGGCATTACGGCTTAAACAAACGGTGCCAGCGGATCGGCAATCTCAAACGCTACCGCGCGGTCTGCTTTCGGTGGGTAAATCAGCTCGCTGACAATCGACACCTTCAGCTTCTTCGCTTCTGCGCGCGTCAGTTTCACCTGTTGGTCCCAACCTTCGGTATATACCGCGCCCCAGGCTCCCAGATCCAGACAAGTGACGTACATCTCCTGGCGGTACGGCAGCGGCGCCACGTCCAGCACGCTTGCTGCGGCGTTGTTTCCGGCGAACTTGCCCAATAAAATTGCGTGCTGGCAGGTCATTAACGCATGGTTGCCTTTGTCGTCGGTGGCGGCATAGGCCACATCGCCGGTGGCGTAGATATCATCGTGACCCACAACCTGCAGATGGGTATTTACATGCAGACGGCCCTGGCGATCGCGCGGAGCGTTAATCTGTGCTGTCAGGCTATTCGCTTGTACGCCGACCGTCCAGATAACCGTCTGCGAAGCAATCACCTGACCATCTTTCAGCGTGACGCCGGAGGCATCCACGCACTCTACTTCCGCATTGACCAACCATTCGACGCCCAGTTCAGCGGAGGCTTCGATAATGACGTCACGTAATTCCTGGCTCCAGCGCCCGCCTGGCTGAGCGCCGCGTTCAACTACGACAACTCTGGTCTTAGCATCAGCGCCCAATATTTCGCGCAAACGCCCCGGCAATTCCAGCGCCATCTCAATCCCGGTAAAGCCGCCACCACAGACCACGACCGTATTGCGGGCCTCACTTTCCGGTTGTAATGCGAGATCCTTAATGTGCTGCTCCAGTACGGCGGCGCTCTCGAGCTGGTCGAGGTCAAACGCGTGCTCAGCGGCGCCGGCGACAATGTCGCGGTTTACGTGGCTGCCGCTGGCGAGCACCAGGCGGTCATAGCGGCGCAGATGAATTTCACCGTTGGCATCTTTCCAGCTTATCTCTTTAGAGTCCGGGAGGATCTGCTCTACGTGGCCTTGCAGGAAGTTGACGCCAGTAACGTCAAACAACGGCTGCAGCGGGGCGACCAGGGTTTGTACGGCGCTTTCATAAAAGCGTGGACGGACACGCAGCTCTGGTTGTGGCGCAATTACGGTAATATCAATGGTCTGCTGATGTTTATCCGCCAGTCGTGCGGCGCTTAATGCTGCCCACATACCGGCAAAGCCGGCGCCCACGATCAGAATTTGTTTACGCATTAGGGTTTTCTCACTGGTGACTACGAATTATTTACTCGGATTTTATTTGTCGTAGTTAAGAATTGCAATGCGATCAAACTCCTTTTTACTGAAAAGGGTAAGGGTTTTTTAATATCTATTTGATAAATATGTATTTAAAATTATATTTTAAAGTGGCTTCACTTTGCTGTCTGGAATGAATGAGACGAAAAAGCTACAATAAACTCAGATTCATTTTGGCTGAGATAAGAGAATGGCATTCTACAGTTCCGGGGTTGAGTACGGCATTCATAGCCTGATGTGTATGGTCGACAGCAAGGGCGACGCGCGGGATATGAGCGTGCGTGAAATTGCCGAGCTGCAAAGCGTGCCGTATGACTATCTGGCGAAAATTTTTACCCGTTTATCGAAAGCGGGCCTGGTACGCAGTATTGAGGGCAAGGGCGGCGGTTTCCAGTTGGCTAAACCCGCTGAACATATCACGGTGTTGGACGTGGTGAATGCCATCGATGGCGACAAGCGCATCTTCGAATGTCGCGAAATTCGCCAGCGGCTGGCGGTATTTGAGGAGCATCCGCCAGAGTGGGCCTGTGAAGGCATTTGTGGTGTGCGCTCGGTAATGGATATGGCCCAGCAGCGAATGGAAGAAGCGCTCGGCCAGCATACGATCCTCGATTTGGCGCGCAAAATGTATCGCAAAGCGCCGGACACTTTTGTCGTTGAAGTTCAGGAGTGGATAGACGCCCGCAAAGGGTAGCGATTGAAAATGCCCGATGGCGGCAGGCTACCGGGCATTTTGAATGTAGGCCGGATAAGGCAATAGCCGCCATCCGGCACTGATGATTATTGCTCGGTACTTGGCGTATTAATCATGCGGTTCAGCCATGGCACCATAATCGCCATCACGACCGTTACTGCCAGGGTGACCAGGCCAATCTTACTGAAGACGTTGGTGTAGATAGGCAGCGTTTGCAGCGGGTCGGTGATGTTCTCTGGTACGGCGGTGAAGGTGGCGACATAACCCCCCATCAGGAAGGCCGCAGCCTGGGTCAGGAACCACATCCCGAGAATAAAGCCCATCAGGTGCTGTGGCACGAGAGCGGCGACCATCGCCAGTCCCAGGGCGCTAATCAGCAGTTCACCCAGACTCTGGAACAGGTAGACCAGCACGATAAACCACGGTGACGTCAGCCCCTGCGCATCGGCAAACCACATCCCGGCAGCGGCGGCCGTCAGGAAGCCCAGCGAGCACAGGAACATACCGAGCGTAAATTTCATCGGCATGGTCAGGTCTTTGCCTTTGTTTCCCAGACGGGTATAGACAGCGGCCAGCACTGGACTTGCCAGTACCACCCAGAACGGGTTCAGCGCCTGGAAGCTCACAGGGTTGATGGCAAAACCGAGAATTTCATGGTGCACGTTATTGATAGCAAAGAAGTTCAGCGATGTCGGCATCTGCGCGTACAGAACGTAAAACACCACCGCTTCCAGCATCAGGATAAAGGCCACGAACATCTTGTTTCGCCCGGTTTTATCCAGTTTGAATGCCTGACGGAAGAAGATGATCGTCACGGCAATCGACAGGACAATCAGCACCAGGTTGGCAACCTGCACGTTGTGCATCAGCCAGGCGCAGATAAATACCGTCACTACCGTACCGGCCAGCACGCAGAATAGATTACGGAAACTCAGCGGCTTATGGTCTGGCTCAGAGCCGATATCCTTCACCATGCCACGACAGGCAAAGTAGACCAGCAGCGCGACGATAAGCCCGGCACCGCACAGGTTGTAGGTCACTGCGTAGCCAAACTTATCGGCGATCACTGGCGCCAGCGACAGCGACAGCAACGAACCGATGTTAATCGACATATAAAACAGGGTGAAAGCACCGTCCAGACGGGCGTCTTTCGGTGGATAGCATTTTGACAACAGGCTTGCCGGGTTGGCTTTAAACAGCCCGTTACCAACGGCAATGGTACCCAAAGCAATAAATATCAGATCGGGCTTAAGCAGCGACATCCCGGTCATGAAGTAGCCGATGGCCAGTACAATGGCACCGAGTACCAGTGTGCGCTTGGTGCCTAGCAGGTGGTCGCCGACGTAGCCGCCGATCGAAATCAGGCCGTAGACCAGCGCGGCAAAGGCACCAAAGGTGACGAATGCCTGTTCTTGTGAAAATCCGAGCTGCTTAACAAAAAATACCGCCAGGATGCCCTGAACGCCGTAATAGCCAAATCGTTCCCATAATTCTACGAAGAAGATCATGAAGAACGGACGAGGTTGCTGCAGCAAGCCCGTAGGTGCAGTTTTATTCATATTCCATCGCCTTTCAAAGCCATCCCGAAAAGTATGAACGCGTATGCTGAAACGCGCCGAAAAAGTCTTATTTTGTTATAGACTGCGGTTATTGGCCGCGGGGGTAGAGTATTATAGAGATAGTTTTCGATCCAATTAGTTGATCACACTAATTATGATTTGTTTGTTGGATTGATGTACTAATTGTGTCCGAATGATAAAAACAAAAACGCCCGCACAGGCGGGCGTTTACAGGCTAAGCGACTTGCTGCGGGCCGGGTTATGTTCCGGCGGTAAGCATTTTATGCTTCTTCGTCGTCACGCAGCGGAACAATCAACATGTCGACGTGGACAGTGTTGATCAGTTGGCGCGCGGAGGACATCAGTTTGCTCCAGAAATCCTGGTGGTGACCACAAACGACCAGATCCATGTCGTATTTTTTGATGGCATCAACCAGAACCTGACCCAGGTCGCCGCTACCGCTCAGGGTTTCGGTGATAGGGTAGCCTGCATTGGTGGACAGCTCGGTTAACGCGTGGTGGGTTTCTTCAGAAATGCGTTTCTGCATGTCGCCCAGATTCACGTCGATAAGCCCGGTGTACAGGTCGGAATAGTTTACGTCAACGTGGATAAGGGAGACTTTAGCATTGTAAGGCCGCGCCATAGAGACCGCTTTTTCAACCAGAACTTTGCTTTCCGGAGAAAGATCAACCGCGATAAGAATGTGTTTATAAGCCATAGTGTTACTCCTTCCATAAGTTGTCGATGACTAGCCTGCTGGCGTTATCTGCCGCCGCGTCATCCGCGTCCTGCGAACCTTGCGCGCGGGGCTAGCCCAGTCGTAAAAACGTACCATATAAGGACTATCCTTACATTATAGCGACCAGGATAATCCGTCAATCCGCCTTGCTTGCCAAGCAGTTAAACAAATTTTTTAGTTAATTGCATTGATAGCGATTAACCTTCTGGCAAAAAAATTAACTAATCTCCTACACTATCTAGAGGGGCGTTCGGATGCGTGATACTAATACGAACGGTTTCGGCTGTACTCTTCACTGAATGGTTTGGCAGGGTATCGGGGAGCGGTAGTCCCGGAAAGGAGTTCCGTGGGCGGGTCGCCGGGGAGGAGGTATGATAAGCACCATTGCATTGTTCTGGGCTTTATGTGTCGTTTGCATTGTTAATATGGCGCGCTATTTTTCTTCGCTACGCGCACTGTTAGTGGTACTTCGTGGTTGCGATCCATTGCTTTACCAGTATGTAGATGGAGGAGGCTTTTTTACCTCGCATGGGCAACCGAATAAGCAGATGCGTCTGGTGTGGTATATCTACGCTCAGCGTTACCGCGATCATCATGATGATGAATTTATTCGCCGCTGTGAGCGGGTTCGCGGTCAGTTCATTCTCACCAGCGCGCTATGCGGCCTGGTGTTAATCAGCATGGTTGCGCTGATTATCTGGCACTGATTCCAACGACAGATACAAAAAAAGCGGGCCAGTTTCCTGACCCGCTTTTTTACCGTGCATTCGCTTAGATAAGCTTCAGGGAGAGCCAGTACAGCACCCCGGAAAGAATAATCGCAGCCGGCAGGGTGAAGACCCAGGCCATCAGAATGCTGGTCACTGTTTTACGCTGCAAACCGCCGCCATCAACAACCATCGTTCCCGCAACGGAAGAGGAAAGAACGTGAGTGGTGGAAACGGGCATACCGGTGTAACTGGCGAGACCGATAGAGACTGCGGCAGTCATCTGCGCCGACATCCCCTGGGCATAGGTCATACCTTTCTTACCGATTTTCTCGCCGATGGTGGTGGCTACGCGACGCCAGCCAATCATCGTACCAATACCCAGCGCCAGTGCGACGGCCATAATGATCCAGATAGGCGCGTACTCAATGGTGCTCAGCATGTCAGCTTTCAGTTTCTTCAGCAGACGCTGATCGTCAGCGCTTACGCCAGGCAGCTTAACCACTTTATCGGTGGTATCAGAGATGCACAGCATAATACGGCGCAGCTGACCACGCTGCTCGACGCTTAACTTGTCGTAAGTTTCCAGATTCGCCAGCATACCTTTCGCGCGTTCCAGCGCGTTGATGGTATTCGCCGGGTGGCAATGGAACTCTGTCGCCGTCGCGGGTGCCGCGTCCGTCGGTGACGGAATCAACTGGTCTACGCCTGTGGCCTGTTTAAGCAGGTCAGGGCGCTGCTGGAAGAAGACTTCGACGTTATTGATTGCATCACGGGTACGGGTAATCTCGTAACCGGAAGCATTCATATTCACCACGAAACCTGCAGGCGCTACGCCAATCAGCACCAACATCACCAGACCAATGCCTTTCTGACCATCGTTCGCACCGTGGGAGAACGCCACGCCGATTGCGGAGAGGATCAGTGCAATACGCGTCCAGAACGGCGGCTTTTTCTTACCGTCTTTCTTTTCACGTTCTGCCGGCGTCAGGTGGATACGGGCACGTTTTTTCGTACCGCTCCAGTAGCGACGCAGAATGAAAATAAGACCACCTGCAACCACCAGACCGACAATTGGCGAGATGATTAGCGAGGCAAAAATACCGATAACTTTCGGGATGTTAAGTGCGTCCACCACCGAGGTGCCGGTCATCAACGCATTGGTTAAACCAATACCGATAATGGCGCCAATCAGCGTGTGGGAGCTGGATGCAGGCAAACCAAAGTACCAGGTACCCAGGTTCCAGATAATTGCCGCCAGCAGCATGGAGAACACCATGGCGAGGCCATGTGACGATCCCATATTTAGCAGCAGATCCGTTGGCAGCATATGCACGATGGCATACGCCACGCTGAGACCGCCCAGCAAAACACCAAAGAAGTTGAACAACGCAGCCATGACCACCGCCAATTGCGAACGCATTGCGCGGGTGTAGATCACGGTTGCGACAGCATTGGCTGTGTCATGGAAGCCGTTAATTGCTTCGTAGAACAGCACGAAAGCCAGAGCAAGCAATAGTAAAAGCCCGGTATGTAAATCCAGGCCAGCAAACAAATGTAGCATAGGACGTTACGCCATTTTGAGGACATGAACGCGGCGCATTATCAGTGACTTTGGCGGCGCGGGCAAAGTGAAATATAGAGTTTTTTTGATTTGTCTCCTGCTTTGTTTTACACCACTAAAGAATTATCCTATATATTTCAGATAAATACCCTTTATCGGTAGTTTGGTGCTGGTGCGACCACTGAGGAATCTTTACAATTCACTCCCGCTTTTTAGAGAGGATCGCAACGTGGAAAGGTTTGATACCGTTATTATAGGCGCTGGCGCAGCGGGTATGTTTTGTGCCGCGCAGGCAGGACAAGCAGGTAGTCGCGTACTGCTGATCGATAATGGTAAAAAGCCAGGGCGCAAGATTCTCATGTCTGGCGGGGGCCGCTGCAACTTTACTAATCTTTATGTCGAACCGGCCGCGTATTTGAGCCAAAACCCGCATTTTTGCAAATCGGCGCTGGCGCGTTATACGCAGTGGGATTTTATCGATCTGGTGGGCAAGCACGGCATTGCCTGGCATGAAAAAACGCTAGGTCAGCTTTTCTGCGACGATTCCGCCCAACAAATTGTCGATATGCTGGTGGACGAGTGTGAAAAAGGTAACGTAACTATGCGGTTACGTAGCGAAGTCCTGAGCGTTGAGCGCGATGGTGACGATTTTATCCTGGAATTGAATGGGATGACTGTCGGCACGAAAAAGCTGGTGATCGCCTCCGGTGGCCTCTCTATGCCGGGTCTGGGCGCAACGCCGTTTGGCTATAAAATTGCCGAACAGTTCGGCCTGAACGTGTTGCCGACCCGCGCAGGTCTGGTGCCGTTCACCTTACATAAGCCGCTACTGGAGCAGCTTCAGGTGCTCTCTGGCGTATCGGTTTCCTCCGTTATCACCGCCGAGGACGGCACCGTATTTCGTGAAAACCTGCTCTTTACGCACCGCGGGCTTTCTGGTCCGGCCGTGCTGCAGATTTCCAGTTTTTGGCAGCCAGGTGAATTTGTCAGCATTAATTTGTTGCCGGATGTTGACCTCGCGGGCTTCCTCGATGACCAACGAAGCGCACACCCTAATCAAAGCTTAAAGAACACGTTAGCGATGCAGTTGCCAAAGCGTCTGGTGGAATGCTTACAGCAGTTAGGGCAAATTCCGGATGTCTCGCTGAAGCAGCTTAACGTACGCGATCAGCAAACGCTGGTTGAAACGCTGACCGAGTGGCGGGTGCAGCCGAACGGTACGGAAGGGTATCGTACCGCTGAAGTCACGTTAGGTGGCGTCGATACCAACGAGCTGTCATCGCGCACGATGGAAGCGCGCAAAGTGCCGGGGCTGTATTTTATCGGCGAAGTTATGGACGTCACTGGTTGGTTGGGCGGCTATAACTTCCAGTGGGCGTGGTCGAGCGCCTGGGCGTGCGCACAGGATTTAGCTTCTGGGGTAAAAACACAGTAGATTTTGCCAGCAAGAAGTCAGAATTTTATGAATGGAATCAATTAGCAGTGTGCTCAATCGCTATCGTTATTCAGGCCGATAGCGGGAACAGAACCTCACTTAGGGTTTACCCGGTTTGCGGCCAGGTAAACCCTATATGATCACTACGCGACCACTTCCATTTCCATCATCACCGGATGGAAACGGCGCTTGAAGTAAATCAGCCCGTGGCCTTGCTGGCTGAGGGTAATGTTCTTGATTTCGACCAGATAGACCAAATGACTGCCGATAGTCTGCACTTGATTAATCTCACCCTCGAGGCTTGCCAGCGATCCTTTCAGTACCGGTTGGCCTTGCGCGCCTTTCTGCCAGCATGAAAGGTTGAAGCGATCTTCCATAGCCATGCCTGTCATCCCGGCGAAATGGCGGGCCATCACTTCCTGCTCGTGGTTCAACACGTTGATACAGAGCTTGCCGTTGCCCTGAAACACCGGGTTCATCGCGCTATTGGCGTTGATACAGACCATCACCGACGGTGGCGAGTCGGTCACCGAACAGACTGCCGTAGCGGTGATCCCGCAGCGGCCCGCTTCGCCTTCGGTGGTGATGACGTTAACGGCGGCCGACAGACTGGCCATGGCATCGCGAAAACGCAGACGTTGTTCATCTAATTGCATTGTGACCTCCCGCTGCTGGTTACTTCAGCAGCTTATCCAGCATGTTGATATCGGAATTGTTGTGCAAATGTGGAACCGTCCAGCCATTTTGGTCGTACTCGGACAGGCAGCGATCGACCATCGCCATCATTTTGTCCATGTTGCCGGAGCTCTGTGCCTGGCGCAGACACTGCAGGCGGATTTCGTCCTGGCTACCGGAGTAGTTGATTTCATACAGCTCGTGGCGGCCACCAAATTCGCTGCCGATGGCGTCCCACATTAGTTTGAGGATCTTGATGCGCTCGACGTGATCCATACCGTTCGATCCGCGTACGTATTTCGCCAGATATTCGTTGATTTGCGGGTTATTGAGATCGCGTGCGCTGGACGGCAGATAGATCAGGCCGCTGGTGACGCTGCGCTCGATAATATTTTTGATTTTGGCGTAAGCCATCGGCGCCATCACGCGATAGGTTTGCAGCGCGGCGTGATCCGGTAGATATGCCCCGTTGACCCACGGCGTTGCTTCAGCGCACATTGAGTCGCTCAGCGCCCAGAACATATTGCGCCAGGCCACGACTTCGCCAAGCTCGGCCTGTACGCCGCGGAACTCCAGGGTACCGGTGCACTCCAGCGAGCGCTTCAGCAGGGCTGTGATAAAGTCGAGCTTCACCGCCAGACGTACGCAGGCCTGCAGCGGATACATACGGGCGAAGCCACCTTCCATCGTCCAGCGGCGGCAGCGGTCAAAGTCGCGGTAAATCAGCACGTTTTCCCACGGGATCAGCACGTTATCCATGACCAGGATCGCATCGTTTTCGTCGAAGCGACTGGAGAGCGGATAATCGTATGGCGATCCGGTTGCTCCGGCGACCAGTTCGTAGGAGGCGCGCGAGATAAGTTTGACCCCTTCGGCATCCATTGGCGCGACGAACATCAGCGCGAAGTCCGGGTTTTCGCCCATCACCTGCGCGGAGCCGAAGCCAATCATGTTGTAGTGGGTCAGCGCAGAGTTGGTCGCCACCACTTTTGCACCGCTGACGATAATCCCGGCATCGGTCTCTTTCTCGAGCTTGATATAGACGTCTTTCACTTCATCCGCTGGCTTATGGCGGTCGATCGGTGGATTGACGATGGCGTGGTTAAAGTACAGGCCGGTTTCCTGAATGCGGGTGTACCAGTTGCGGGCGTTCTGTTCAAACTGACCATAAAATTCTGGGTTAGCACCCAGCGCACAGCCAAACGCGGCTTTGTAGTCCGGAGTACGCCCCATCCAGCCGTAGCTCAGGCGCGACCATTCGGCGATGGCATCGCGCTGCTGGCGCAGGTCATCGGCACTTCTCGCGACGCGGAAAAACTTGTGGGTATAGCCGCCGCTGCCGGTGTCGGTACCCCAGCACAAGGTGTCCTGCAGTTCGGGTTTGTGCAGCGCATCGTACATTTGGGCGACAGAAGCGGCTGCGTTGCGAAAAGCTGGATGCGTAGTCACGTCTTTAACACGCTCACCGTAAATATAGATTTCGCGGCCGTCCTGCAAGCTCTTCAAATACTCTTCACCAGTTAACGGGCGTTTAGCGTCTGCACGGAAATTTTCAGGTTTCATAGGGGACCTCTTCAGTATTAATCGGATTGTGATGTTAGATTTATGTTTTGTTTTTGTTGTTCAATTGAAGCGGTTAAGAAGGTTTTCGTGAAGAGACTTTTAGGTCATCTGTGGGTACTTTTCAGGTGAGATAACGTTCTGTGATCCAGACGTCATTTAGAATGAAAGGGTAAGCAGAGTCACGACACGGGCACTTTCTTCAGTCTGAACGCGCTCGGTGAGCAGCCGACTAAGCGGTTAAAGAAGCGAGCGAAATAGGCTGGGTCCTTAAAACCCAATTGCCAGGCTATTTCGTTGATCGCGCTGTCGGAAAACAGCAATAGCCGCTTGGCTTCGCGCAACTGCCTGTCGAAAATTAGCCTTTTTGGTGGGCGGTTAGCGAAGCGGCGACAGATATCGGTCAGTCTGGATTCGGTCAGATGCAGCTCGTAGGCGTAGTCCGGCACCGTCCAGTGCTGGTGATAGTGGTTATCGATTAGCTGGTTAAAACGTTGAAACAGCCTTATCTCGCCGCGTATCCCGCTGGCGGCATGATCGTCAAGCTTCGCATTCCGTAGTAGTAGGGTGAACACCGCCTGCGCCAATAGCATCAGTGTGTGTTCACGTCCCGGTAATTGCGAGGTCGACTCACGTTGAATCAGCCGCCAGTAGTGCGTTAGTGCCTCCAGTTCTTCGGGCTTATCGGCCAGCGACAGGCAGATACCCGGCAGGCCGAAGGCTTCCCGTGTGCCGGGATAAAGTACCTCCAGCAGCGGCCAGACCAAATCCTCCCGCACCGTCAGTACGTGCCCATCACTATCAGACTCAGTGATAAAGGCGTGCGGCACCGACGGCGGTGTCAGAACGAACAGCGGTGCCTGTACTGAATAACGACTCTCGTCAAGCTGCAGCTCAATCTGCCCGGTATCAAGAAAGTGCATCTGAAAATATTGGTCGTGACGGTGCGCCTGCATATCGCGGCCAAAGAACTCAGCCATGCGGGCAAACGACTGATAATGCACATCTTCCGTTCCCAGACTCTCATCGTACTCTTTGTTGATATCGATATTGGCGATAGAGCTCTGACACATAGCGGCTCCTTACGGCGTCGCGCGAGGACGCGATCCTTTCATCGGAATAGCCCAGATAATCACCGCGCCAATGACCAACAGGGTGGCAACAAACCACAGACCACTGCTAAAGCTGCCAGTAATATCTTTCAGCCAGCCGATCATTAATGGGCTTACTGCTGATCCGATATTGCCGGTGGCGTTGATCACCGCAATACCGATCGCTCTGGCGCGTAGGCTGATCGACTGATCCGGGGTGGTCCAAAAGATGGCCATGGCGCTAAAGGAGCCGGTGGAGGCCATCACGATCCCCAGTAGTTGGATTAGGTTGTGATCGGTGGCTGAAGCCAGCAGCCAGCCTGCAGCGGCAAACAGAAAAGGTAGAGCGGTATGATGCTTACGCTCTCGATGTTTATCAGAGTGACGGCTCCAGTAGATCATTCCGAGAATGGTACAAATCTGCGGGATTGCCGCCAGCAGGCCGATAGTGATGTTGCTGCTGCTTTCGTTAAAGCTTTTAAGGATCTGCGGCGTCCAGATACTGATCGCACTGAGTGTATTCGTCAGGCAGAAGTAGGCCAGGGTGTACATCAGCACAATCGGCGTAAATACTTCCCGCCACAGGCTGCGTTGTTGCATGGCGTGATGGCTGATCGCGCCTTCCGGCTGTACCAGCGTGAGGCGATCGTTATCCATCATCTCCTGCAGGCACTTTTTGTCTTCTGCCGTCAGCCATTTGGCCTTCGACGGTGAATCATCGAGCCAGAACCAGACCATAACGCCGAGCAGCACCGACGGGAAGCCCTCCAGCAAGAACAACCATTGCCAGCCGCGCAGGTTAAGCATGCCGTCCATAGACAGAATATATCCAGAAACGATCGACCCCAGCGCGGTAGTCACAGGCATAGCAATCATAAACAGCGCGTTGGCGCGGGCGCGGAAAAAGGCCGGGAACCAGAAGGTCAAATACAACAGGATGCCGGGCAGGAAACCGGCCTCGGTAATCCCCACCAGCATCCGCAGGATGTAGAGGCTGTTCGGCCCGGTGGCGAACATGGTGGCGGTAGAGGCGATGCCCCATAGCACCATGATGGTGGCAATCCAGCGGCGAGCGCCGACGATGCTGAGCATCACGTTGCTGGGTATGCCAAAAATCACGTAGGTAACGTAAAACAGGGTGGTGGCAAGGCCGAACATGGTGGCGTTCAGTCCCAGATCCTGCCCCATGGTCAGTCCGGCAAAGCCGATATTGATCCTGTCTAAAAACGAAAAGATAAAGAGTACGAACAAAAATACGATCAGGCGACGGAACAGTTTGTTGATAACTGACTGCTGCTGCGCCGTCAGCTGTTTATGCTGGTTAGCCGGATCGAACTTTTCCGGGATGGCAGATGATGTATCGCTCATTGTCATTTTCCTCTAATGGGAATTTTGTAGGGTACGGCTATTTTGCCCGGTAGCGCTGCGCTTACCGGGCATTAGTAGACGCCTGGCGAACCCGGCGCGTTTATTTCCCCCCCAAACCGCGCCGCCAGCGCTTCTGCGCCACGGGCCAGCAGAGTGGTATCAACGCCGACGGCAACGAACAGTGCGCCTAGCGCCAGATAACGTTTCGCCAACTGTTCGTTAGCCATCAGGATCCCCGGCGCTTTACCGGCTGCACGAATTTGCGCGATGGCCTGTTCGATGGCAGCCTGCACCTCCGGGTGCTGCGGATTGCCGCCAAATCCCATATCAGCACTGAAATCGGCCGGGCCGATGAACACGCCGTCCACGCCCTCAACGTCGAGGATCTGTGGCAGATTTTTTAGCGCTTCGCGGGTTTCAATTTGCACCAGCACGCACATTGCGTCGTTGGCCTGATGGATATATTCGGGGATGCGGTTCCAGCGTGAGGCGCGGGCGAGCGCGCTACCTACGCCGCGAATACCTGCGGGCGGGTAGCGGGTGGCCTTCACTGCCAGTCGCGCTTCGTCAGCGTTTTGTACCATCGGCACCAGCAGAGTCTGCGCACCCACATCCAGCAATTGTTTAATTTGCACCGGGTCGTTCCATGATGGTCGCACCACAGGTTGGCTGGGGTAAGGGGCGATCGCCTGCAGTTGGGTCAGTATCGTTTGCACGCTGTTCGGCGCATGCTCTCCGTCAATTAACAGCCAGTCGAACCCGGCCCCGGCCAGTAGCTCTGCGCTGTAGCTGCTGGTGAGTCCAAGCCATAGGCCAATCTGTGGGCGACCGGCTTTTAAGGCATCTTTAAAGGCGTTATTCATCATGTTTCTCCTAAACAAACCGGCAGCTAATCGCGCCCATGTTGCCGTAGTCAACGTGGAAAGTGTCGCCCTTGCGCGCCGGAACCGGACGGGTAAAGGAGCCACCGAGAATAATCTGCCCGGCTTCCAGTTGGACGTCATACGGCGCAAGCTTGTTCGCCAGCCAGGCCACGCCGTTGGCTGGGTGATTGAGTACCCCTGCAGCCACGCCAGTCTCTTCGATCACGCCGTTGCGATAGAGCAGGGCGGAGATCCAGCGCAGATCCAGTTCGTCGGGTTTGATGGGGCGACCGCCGAGGATCACCCCGGCGTTGGCGGCGTTATCGGAGATGGTGTCGAAGACCTTGCGCGGGCGCTGGGTCTCCGGGTCGATGTTGTGGCAGCGGGCATCGATAAGCTCCAGCGCCGGAATCACATAGTCGGTAGCGTTGTAGACGTCGAACAGGGTGCAGTTCGGGCCGCGCAGCGGTTTGGCCAGCACGAAGGCCAGCTCCACTTCGATGCGCGGGACGATAAAGCGGTCGGTAGGAATATCGCCGCCATCGTGGAAAAACATATCGTCCAGCAGCGCGCCGTAGTCCGGTTCGCTAATCTGCGAGCTGGCCTGCATCGCTTTGGAGGTCAGACCGATTTTGTGGCCTTTAAGCACGCGGCCCTCGGCGATTTTCATTTTTACCCATTCGCGCTGAACGGCGTAGGCGTCTTCGATGGTGATCGTCGGGTGATCCAGCGAAATAGCGCGGATCTGTTCGCGCTGTTTTTCCGCCTGGTTTAGACGCTGGGCGATCAGGGTATGGGTATGTTTATCGAGCATAGTGGTTCCTGTGGCATTGCATTGCCGGATGGCGCTTCGCTTATCCGGCCTACAATTCATGGCCGGTGTAGGCCCGGTAAGCACAGCGCCACCGGGCAATTTGCACATTATTTAAATAACGTGTGCACGTTGTTCTGTTTGTAATTCAGCGTCGGGTGCAACTCCTGGATTTCGAACGACAGTGCCAGATAGCGGCTCTCCATCAGCGTGGCGAAATGGGCCTTAATCAGCGCAAACAACATCTCACCCACGTCCTGACGGCTCTCCAGGCTACGCCCGGAGCCGATTTTCAGCGTCATATGCACGAAGGCATAATCATGCTGGCCGTCGGCCATCTGCCAGGTATCCAGCCAGATGGCGCGACTGCGAATGCCGCCGATGGGAAAGATGCCGGTCGCCGCCAGCGCTTCGTTCACTTTGCCGAACAGACCCGGTAAATCGGCCTGTTCGCGGATGTTGTCGGTACACTCGGCAATAAAGTGCGGCATTCTGAACTCCTTAAACCTGCTCAGGCAGCGGGAAGACGGCGTTGACCTGGCCGGTGCCGGAACTGGCGAAAAGCTCGGTGATGAATTCAACGTTGCCGTCATATTTATCCCAGCCCAGCATGCCGAGCAGCATCACCGTGTCGTGCATGTTGCCCTCGCCGTAGCAGTAGTTGGCGTACTCCGGCAGCATGGTGCAGAACTCTTTGAACTTACCTTCACGCCACAGCTTCACGACCCGCTCGTCCATCTGATGGTCGAACTCGCGGGTGTAGCTGTTCATGCCTTCTTCCGCACGCTGATCGTCGATAAAGCGGTGCGACAGTGAGCCGCTGGCCAGGACCGCCACGGTGCCGTCGTATTTCTCGATAGCTTTAAGAATTGCTTCACCCAGCTTGCGACTGTCCGCGAAGTCATGCACGGTACAGAATGCTGAGATGGAAACGACTTTGAAGTGGTTGTCTTCGTTCATATAACGCATCGGTACCAGAGTGCCGTATTCCAGCGTCAGGCTGGGAATATTGTGTGCCTGAGCACGCACACCCAGTTTGACGGCTTCATCGGCGATTGATTGGCCCAGCTCCGGGTTTCCCTCGTAGCGGTAGGCCATGTCGCGAATAAAGTGCGGCAGTTCGTGGCTGGTGTAGTTCCCCTCAAAATGGGGGCTACAGTTGATGTGGTAGGCGCTGTTGACCAGCCAGTGGGTGTCGAACACAATGATGGTATCGACGCCCATTTCGCGGCAGCGTTTGCTTATCTCTTTATGTCCATCGATGGCTGACTGACGACAGCCGTGGTTTTTCCCCGGCAGTTCAGAGAGATACATCGACGGAACGTGTGTAATTTTTGCAGCTAAAGCTAACTTTCCCATATCAGACTCCCCATTTTGGGATCGGATGGTCGCCCATCGAGATGCAGACGTTTTTCATTTCGGCGAACACTTCAAAGCTGTATTCGCCGCCTTCACGGCCTGTACCAGAAGCCTTCACTCCGCCAAACGGCTGACGCAGATCGCGGACGTTCTGCGTATTGACGAACACCATTCCGGCTTCGATGCCGCGTGCCAGGCGCAGCACTTTGCTGATGTCCTGGGTCCAGATATAAGAGGCGAGGCCGTACTCCACATCGTTGGCCAGGCGCAGACCTTCCGCCTCGTCTTTAAACGGCAGCAGACAGGCTACCGGGCCAAATATCTCTTCCTGCGCGACACGCATGCGGTTGTCGACATCCGCCAGCACCGTTGGGCGCAGGAAGTTGCCGCTCTTCAGATGTGCAGGCAGGTCGGCGGGTTTATCCGGGCCGCCCGCCAGCAGGGTCGCCCCTTCTTCAATGCCGAGGCGGATATAACCGGTGACTTTCTCCCAGTGCCGTTGGCTAATCAGCGCGCCTACCTGAGTGTTCAAGTCGGCTGGGTCGCCGACGCGCAGGC
The DNA here is from genome assembly GCF_030334525.1 of Citrobacter sp. Ce119. Classification (NCBI taxonomy): domain Bacteria; kingdom Pseudomonadati; phylum Pseudomonadota; class Gammaproteobacteria; order Enterobacterales; family Enterobacteriaceae; genus Citrobacter; species Citrobacter sp. Ce119. The sequence continues at coordinate 144,337 of NZ_JAOWDR010000045.1, read as the reverse complement.
GGTTGGCGCGTTCAGCAAAGCGTTTGACGAATTCGGGGTAGATGCTCTGCTGGATAAAAATGCGCGAGCCAGCGGTGCAGCGTTCGCCGTTGATCGAGAAGATGGTAAACAGCGCGGCATCAAGAGCACGTTCAATATCGGCATCTTCAAAAATTAGCACCGGTGATTTACCGCCAAGTTCCATGGAGTATTTTTTCAGCCCGGCATTTTTCATGATATTGCGCCCGGTGGCGGTACCGCCGGTAAACGACACCGCGCGTACGTCGTGGTGGCGTACCAGCGCATCGCCTGCCGTTGCGCCGTAGCCCTGAACCACGTTCAATACGCCTGCCGGAATGCCTGCTTCTAACGCCAGTTCACCCAGACGATCGGCAGTCAGTGGCGAAAGCTCGGACATCTTCAGCACAGCGGTATTGCCCAGCGCCAGGCACGGCGCGACTTTCCAGGTGGCGGTCATAAACGGCACATTCCACGGCGACACCAGTGCACAAACGCCGACCGGCTGTACGAGGGTGTAGTTGAGCATCTTGTCGTCGACCGGATAGGTCTTGCCATTCATCTGCTGGCACACTTCGGCGAAAAATTCGAAGTTATGCGACGCGCGAGGGATCAGCACGTTTTTGGTCTGGTGGATCGGCAGGCCGGTGTCGGCGGTCTCCATGGCGGCAATTTCAGGGACGTTCTGGTCGATCAGGTCGCCCAGACGGCGCATCAGGCGTGCACGCTCTTTCATCGGCAGATTGGCCCATTTAGGGAACGCTTCCTTCGCTGCCGCCACCGCCTGATTCACTTCGTCGGCACCGCCGGAGGCCACTTCCGCCAGCACTTCACCGGTTGCCGGGTTGGTGGTGTGAAAATACTCCGTAGCCGCGACGTTTTTGCCGTTGATCCAATGGTTAATCTTTTTCATGACAGCTTCTCCTCATATGCCTGCTGACTGATGATGCGGTTGACCAGACGGCCGACGCCTTCCACTTCGACGATCACTTCATCGCCCGGCACCACGTCTGACAGCCCTTTTGGCGTACCAGTGGCGATCATGTCGCCCGGTTGCAGGGTCATAAACTCGCTCAGATAAGCGATCAGGAACGGGATGCTGAAGATTAGATCGGCGGTGGTGCCCTGCTGGCGCAGTTCGCCGTTGACCCAGGTGCGCAGGGCCAGGGTGTGCGGGTCAGGAATATCCGCTTTGTTGACGATGCAGGGGCCTATTGGCGTCAGAGTGTCGCGGCTTTTTACCCGCAGATTGGGGCGATAGTAGTTTTCCAGATAGTCGCGGACGGCGTAGTCGTTGCAGACGGTGTATCCGGCTACGTACTCCATGGCGTCGGCTTCGGCGACCTTACGCGCGGTTTTGCCGATCACCACCACCAGTTCGGCTTCGTAGTGCATGTACTCAACGTTATCCGGGCGTACCGATTCCTGCTGGTGGCCGATAAAGGTGTTTGGCGCTTTGATAAACACCAGCGGTTCGGTGGGCGGCTTGAACTCCAGCTCGCTGGCGTGATCGGCGTAGTTCAGACCCAGCGCGAACAGCGTGCCGTCGGCGGGCGGCAGCCAACGAAATTCGCCTTCTTTTAGCAGTCTGCCGTCAGCCAGGCGAACCTGCTCGCGTTCATCGATCTGGACGTTGTGTTGTTGTCCCTGCCACTCAATACGTGCTTGTTTCATGCCAGTTCTCCTTCGGTAACCACCGGGTTTTCCAGCGGCAGGAGGCCTGCGGCAAGAATACGTACGCGATCGCCTGGTCGCAGGGTTACGCGGTTGTGCGGGGTGCCGATCAGAATGGCGTCGCCAGGGTTGAGGGTCGCGAATTCACTCAGGGCGCTTAGCAACTCGGCGGCGGAGCGCTGGAGATCAACAGTGTTCCAACTGTCAGCTTCCCGACCGTTGATTTCGGTGATAATGGTCAGGTTATCGACGTCGCTGAGCGTAGAAAGTGCGCCAATCGGGCAGAAGCCATCGCGGCATTTGGCTTTGATTGCCGGGCGATAGAAGCTCTCTTCCGGCAGGCTTACGTCGTTAGCCAGCGCATATCCGGCAATGTAAGCAACCGCTTTTTCTGCAGTTACTTTACGGGCGGTTTTACCGACGATCAGGGCCACAGTCCCTCCGCTTAGCACGGTTTCACCCTGCGGGAAGGGGATGCTATCTCCGTTGCCGATAACGGTATTACGCGGTTTGATAAACCACACCGCGGTCTTTGGCGGCGTTTTGTAGGGGGCCTGTTGGAACGCTTCGCGCCAGGCATCGAGCTGGCTGCGGTGGTTAAGCGCCACGGCGAAAATGGTACCTTTCATTCACCACTCCTCTGATTCTGATTTCGGATACGATCATTTCATTAACATATTAATGATCATTTTTTATGCTTTGCAGAAAGGTTTGGCAAACAGAAGTGAATGATTTGTGATCTGATTAACAATAAATTTACAGGTTTTGTTTTTATTTCTTATAAATCAATATATAAGATTATCTTCTTATCTCGACCTGTACTTTTCAGAGACAGAAACCGGTTGCGTTCTGGTGTGATTAACGCTAATTATTAACTTATTAACAAATGAAGGTGTGATTCAGAGGTCAGTCATGCATGATTCATTAACTATCGCGCTACTACAGGCGCGGGAAGCGGCGATGGCCCACTTTCGCCCGATCGTTAAACGCCACAATCTTACCGAACAGCAATGGCGTATCGTGCGTATCCTTGCCGAAAACCCGTCGATGGATTTTCACGATCTGGCTTTTCGCGCCTGTATTTTACGCCCGAGTCTGACGGGCATCCTGACCCGCATGGAACGCGATGGCCTGGTTCTGCGCCTCAAGCCAGTTAACGATCAGCGCAAGCTGTACGTTTCTCTAACCCCGGCCGGTTCAAAACTTTATGAAAGTGCGCAGGTCCAGGTGGAAGAGGCCTATCGCCTGATAGAAGCCGATTTTACCGTCGAAAAAATGCAGCAACTTACCATGCTGCTGGAAGAGTTTATTTCCCTGGGCAATGGAGCGCGGGCAGAGGAAGAGGGATCTTAAGGCGTTCCAGAGCCAGAAGTAACGTTCTGGACGCCATACAAAAAATGGTACTTTCAGTGCGTTACCTTAGTCATCCAGCTAACCTTCTAAGAAGAACGTTTGTCCGGCAAATGGATTGCCGGGCACGATTTTTTGCCTGCAACATCCGTGCTACAACCGAATAGACATATTGAATCCAGGTGTTAGTATTCAATAGACAGCAGTTATGAGTATGCGTGTTTCATTTCCGGCCAGGAACGCTGATGATGACAACATTACTACCCGATCTCACAGCACTTTCGTCATTCACTTCCTGCGCGGCGCAGGTTGCCTTAGCGCCTGTCCGCTCTCTGGCCATTGTTTCTCATTCCTTCTCATCCCGGATGGAATCTCCCGCTGAATAGCTATTTAGTGGGCTTTGTGACACGCATCGTTTGAAAACAGGGATTACGGCGGGTCGAATATGGATAAGTTGAAGCGTCATTTGATGTGGTGGGGCGCGGGCCTCCTGGTCGTGGTGGCCGCGATAGCGTGGTGGATGCTCCGCCCTGCCGGAATACCGGAAGGGTTCGCAGCCAGCAACGGCAGAATTGAGGCCACGGAAGTGGATATTGCCACCAAGATTGCCGGACGAATTGACACGATCCTCGTGTCAGAAGGGCAATTCGTTCGTCAGGGCGAAGTGCTGGCGAAAATGGATACCCGTGTGCTGCAGGAGCAGCGGCTGGAAGCGGTCGCCCAAATCAAGGAAGCTGAAAGCGCGGTGGCGGCGGCGCGGGCGCTGTTAGAACAGCGGCAAAGTGAAATGCGCGCCGCGCAGTCGGTGGTCAAACAGCGCGAGGCGGAACTGCAGTCGGTCTCTAAACGCCACGTGCGTTCTCGTTCTCTATCCCAGCGTGGGGCTGTATCTGAGCAACAACTGGATGACGATCGGGCTGCGGCAGAAAGCGCACGCGCTGCGCTGGAATCCGCAAAGGCGCAGGTCTCTGCGGCAAAAGCCGCCATTGAAGCCGCTCGCACCAGCATTATTCAGGCGCAAACCCGCGTAGAAGCCGCGCAAGCCACCGAACGTCGTATTGCGGCTGATATTGATGACAGTGAGCTGAAAGCCCCGCGCGATGGTCGCGTGCAGTACCGCGTAGCCGAACCGGGCGAGGTACTTTCTGCGGGTGGGCGCGTGCTGAATATGGTCGATCTCAGCGATGTCTACATGACGTTCTTCTTGCCTACCGAGCAGGCTGGCTTACTGAAGATTGGCGGTGAAGCGCGTCTGGTGCTGGATGCCGCACCGGATTTGCGTATTCCGGCAACCATCAGCTTTGTGGCAAGCGTGGCGCAGTTCACGCCGAAAACGGTCGAAACCAGCGATGAACGGCTGAAGCTGATGTTTCGCGTCAAAGCGCGTATCCCGCCAGAGTTGTTACAGCAGCATCTTGAGTACGTGAAAACCGGTCTGCCGGGTATGGCGTGGGTGCGTGTTGATGAAAATCGCGCCTGGCCTGACGACCTGGTCGTGAGGTTGCCGCAATGACGCATCTGGCGCTGGTTCCCGTTCCTCCCGTGGCGCACCTTGACGGCGTGAGTCAGCATTACGGGAAAACGGTAGCGCTGAACAATATCACGCTGGATATCCCCGCCCGCTGCATGGTGGGGCTGATTGGTCCGGATGGCGTCGGAAAATCGAGCCTGCTGTCTCTCATATCCGGGGCACGGGTTATTGAACACGGCAACGTGAGGGTACTGGGCGGCGATATGCGCGACCCGAAGCATCGCCGGGATGTCTGCCCGCGAATTGCCTGGATGCCGCAGGGGCTGGGGAAAAACCTGTACCACACGCTGTCAGTGTATGAGAACGTCGATTTCTTTGCCCGGCTGTTTGGTCATGACAAAGCGGAGCGCGAAGCACGGATTACCGAGCTGCTGAACAGCACCGGACTGGCGCCGTTTCGCGATCGTCCTGCCGGGAAACTCTCGGGCGGCATGAAGCAAAAGCTGGGGCTGTGCTGCGCGTTAATCCACGACCCGGAACTGTTGATTCTTGATGAACCCACCACCGGGGTCGACCCGCTGTCCCGCGCCCAGTTCTGGGATCTGATTAACAGCATCCGCCAGCGACAGACCAACATGAGCGTGCTGGTTGCCACCGCCTACATGGAAGAAGCCGAGCGCTTTGACTGGCTGGTGGCGATGAACGCCGGGGAGGTGTTAGCCACCGGGAGCGCGCAGCAGCTCCGTGAACAAACCGCCAGCGACACGCTGGAGCAGGCATTTATCGCGCTGTTACCCGAAGCCCAGCGCCAGGCGCATAAACCGGTGGTGATCCCGCCGTATCACGCTGAGCAGGAAGAGATTGCCATCGAGGCGAAAGACCTGACCATGCGCTTCGGTAAATTTGTGGCGGTGGACCACGTTAACTTCCGTATTCCGCGCGGGGAAATCTTCGGTTTTCTCGGCTCTAACGGATGCGGTAAATCCACTACCATGAAAATGCTCACCGGGCTGCTGCCCGCAAGCGAGGGCGAGGCGTGGCTGTTTGGGCAAGCGGTTGACCCGAAAAATATCGATACCCGCCGCCGGGTAGGCTATATGTCACAGGCGTTTTCGCTCTACAGCGAGCTGACCGTCCGGCAAAACCTCGAACTACACGCGCGGCTGTTCCATATCCCCGAAGCAGAAATTCCGGGGCGGATACAGGAGATGAGCGAGCGCTTTTCGCTGACCGATGTCGAAGACGCGTTGCCCGGCGCGCTGCCGTTGGGGATCAGTCAACGCCTGTCGCTGGCGGTGGCGGTTATCCATCGCCCGGAGATGTTGATTCTCGATGAACCGACCTCCGGGGTCGATCCGGTGGCGAGGGACATGTTCTGGCAACTGATGGTTGATCTGTCGCGCCAGGACAAAGTGACCATTTTTATCTCCACCCACTTTATGAACGAAGCGGAGCGCTGTGACAGGATGTCGCTGATGCACGCCGGAAAAGTACTGGCCAGCGGCACGCCGCAGGAACTGGTGAAACAGCGCGGCGCCGCCAGTCTGGAAGAGGCGTTTATCTCCTGGTTACAGGAAGCGGCTGGTCCGGCGCCGGAAGCTCAGTTAGCGCCAGGCAATGTTCCGGCAGTGCATGAAAACAATAACCCGCCGCGGCAGGGTTTTAGCCTGCGGCGCTTGTTCAGCTACAGCCGCCGCGAAGCGCTGGAGCTGCGGCGTGACCCGGTTCGTTCAACGCTGGCGCTGATGGGCACGGTGATCCTGATGCTTATCATGGGCTATGGCATTAGCATGGATGTGGAAAACCTGCGGTTTTCGGTGCTCGATCGTGACCAGACCGTCAGCAGCCAGGCGTGGACGCTGAATCTGGCGGGCTCGCGCTATTTTATCGAGCAGCCGCCGCTCGCCAGTTATGACGAGCTGGACAAACGGATGCGTTCGGGCGAAGTCGCGGTAGCAATTGAAATCCCGCCAAATTTTGGCCGCGATATTGCGCGCGGAACACCGGTGAAGATTGGCGTCTGGATCGATGGCGCAATGCCGAGCCGTGCTGAAACGGTCAGGGGCTATGTGCAGGCGATGCACCAGACCTGGCTGCAGGATGTGATGGCGCGTCAACCCAATGCCAGTAGGCAAAACGGATTGATGACCATTGAAACTCGCTATCGTTACAACCCGGATGTGAAAAGTCTGCCGGCGATTGTTCCGGCGGTGATCCCACTGCTATTGATGATGATCCCTTCCATGCTCAGCGCCCTCAGCGTAGTACGTGAGAAAGAGCTGGGGTCGATTATCAACCTGTACGTTACGCCCACGACCCGCAGCGAGTTTTTACTCGGCAAACAGTTGCCTTACATCGTGCTGGGCATGCTGAACTTCTTGCTGCTGTGCGCGCTGTCGGTGTTTGTGTTCGGGGTCCCGCATAAGGGGAGCTTTGTGACCCTGGCGCTGGCCGCGCTGCTGTACGTCACCATTGCCACCGGGCTGGGCTTATTAATCTCTACGTTTATGAAAAGCCAGATCGCCGCCATTTTTGGTACGGCGATTATAACGCTGATCCCGGCGACGCAGTTTTCCGGGATGATCGATCCGGTCGCCTCGCTGGAAGGGCCGGGACGGTGGATTGGTGAAATTTACCCGACCAGCCATTTTCTGACTATCGCGCGTGGGACGTTCTCTAAAGCGTTGGATCTGACCGATCTCTGGCCGCTGTTTATTCCGCTGGCGGTGGCCATTCCGGTGGTGATTGGTCTGAGCGTATTACTGCTGAAAAAACAGGAGGGGTGATGCGCCGATTACGCAATATTTATAACCTCGGCATCAAAGAGTTACGCAGTTTGCTGGGTGACAAAGCGATGCTGACGCTGATCGTCTTCGCTTTCACGATTTCGGTTTACTCTTCCGCGACCGTCCTCCCGGGTTCGCTGCATCTGGCGCCGATTGCCATTGCCGATATGGACCAGTCGCAGTTGTCGAATCGGATTGTGAACAGCTTTTATCGCCCGTGGTTTTTACCGCCGGAGATGATTACTGCCGATGAGATGGATGCCGGGCTGGATGCCGGACGCTACACCTTCGCCGTGAACATTCCGCCTGATTTTCAGCGTGATGTTCTGGCCGGACGACAACCGGATATACAGGTGAACGTCGATGCCACTCGGATGAGCCAGGCCTTTACCGGCAACAGCTATATCCAGAATATCATCAGCGGCGAGGTGAACAGCTTTGTGGCACGTTACCGTGATAACAGCGAGCCGCCGGTGGCGCTGGAAATGCGCATGCGCTTTAACCCTAATCTGGAACCTGCTCGATTTGGCGCGGTAATGGCGATTATCAACAACATCACCATGCTGGCGATCGTGCTTACCGGGTCGGCGCTGATTCGCGAGCGCGAGCACGGAACCATTGAGCATCTGCTGGTGATGCCGGTGACGCCGTTTGAGATCATGATGGCAAAAATCTGGTCGATGGGGCTGGTGGTGCTGGTGGTTTCCGGTCTGTCGCTGATGCTGATGGTAAAAGGCGTGCTCGGGGTACCGATTGAAGGCTCAATACCGCTGTTTATGCTGGGCGTGGCGCTGAGCCTGTTCGCCACCACCTCGATCGGCATTTTTATGGGCACGCTGGCACGTTCTATGCCGCAACTGGGGCTGCTGATGATTCTGGTGCTGCTGCCGTTACAGATGCTCTCCGGCGGCTCCACTCCGCGTGAAAGTATGCCGCAGGCGGTGCAGGACATTATGTTGTCGATGCCGACTACCCATTTCGTCAGTCTCGCGCAGGCGATACTTTATCGCGGAGCTGGGTTTAGCATCGTCTGGCCGCAGTTTCTGACGCTGCTGGCGATCGGCAGCGCGTTTTTCCTGATAGCGCTACTACGCTTTCGAAAGACGATTGGTACGATGGCGTAATTGGTTGGCTTCATATCTTGACTGCATTGTGTGCTGTTATAATATGACTTCAAAGGATGAAGTCATAAGGACATGCGATGAAGGAAAAAGTGTTGTCTTTACGCAAAAAGCAAAAGAACACGCTGGATCAGCTTTTTAAAGCACCGACGCCGCAGGGAATCAAGTGGTCGGAAATTGAGTCACTGATCAAGGCGTTAGGTGGCGAAATCAAAGAAGGACGAGGCTCACGGTGTAAATTTCTTTTAAATAAGAGCATTGCGAGTTTTCATAGACCACATCCTTCTCCGGATACAGATAAAGGCGCGGTCGAAAACGTACGTGACTGGTTAACAAGTATAGGGGTAAAACCATGATCAAACCCAAAACGCCAAACTCAATGGAAATCGCCGGTCAACCTGCGGTGATTAATTATGTCCCTGAGCTTAATGCGTTTCGCGGTAAGTTCCTGGGATTGTCAGGCTATTGTGATTTTGTCTCTGACAGCATTCAGGGGCTGCAAAAAGAGGGAGAGATCTCCTTACGAGATTATCTTGATGATTGCTCTGCCGCAGGGATAGAACCTTACGCAAACCCGGAAAAGCTGAAGACATTTACTCTGCGCTATCCAGAGTCTTTCGGAGAACGTTTAAGTTTTGCGGCAGCGGAAGAACAGGTATCAGTCAATACATGGATCATCGAAACGCTCAGCAAAAGTCTCAAACAGGCATAGTTGCTAGCTGGTTTGCTCATCATTGCCGGGGGCGCTTCGCTTGCCCGACCTACAGACGGTAACGGACGTAGGCCGGATAAGGCGCAGCCGCCATCCGGCAACGAAACAGGCAATTACTCTTCTTTCGGCAGGCACTGCAAATGACCGTGGCGCACGCCGCGCTGGGAAATCACGTCATCGGCAAAATGTTGCACCTCGCCCATGTCGCCTTTCAGCACGGCGATTTCCAGGCAGTCGTCATGGTTGATGTGCACGTGCAGCGTGGCGACCGATAAATCGTGGTGGTGGTGTTGAGTAGAAACAATGCGGCTCGCCAGGTCACGTTTCTCATGCTCATAAACATACGAGAGCACCGCGAAGCCCTGAGTGCCATGCTCCTGAGTGGTTTCCTGCGCCAGTGCGCCGCGCAGAATATCGCGGATCGCTTCGGAACGGTTGTTGTAGCCACGGCGCTGGCTCAGGCCGTCGAGCGTTTCCAGTAAATCATCATCGAGGGTAATGGTGATACGTTGCATCCGATTTCAACCTTACGATATGGCGCGGTGGCGCACGGGAATGAGGGCGTTACAGACGCTGCACGGCGTCTGCGGTCAGGGTAAACGGCGTGGGGGTACAGACCGCCAGACTCAGGGCGTCGAGCTGGCACTGGCTGACAGAGAGTGAGGAGGTTAGTGCGGTGCTATCGACGCTGACAATTTGCCAGGCGCTGCCGCCACGCTGTTTCACAATAGCTTCTTTACGCGTCCAGATGCGCCAGAACGCCGCCAACTGTTGCTCCGGGCATTCGGCCTCAACTTCGGCATGTTCTCCGAGACTGAACACCGTGTTTGCCAGCGTCTGCCAGTTATCGCGTGGGCGCACGACTTCAATATCGCAGCCGACTTCCCCTTCGTCGCTGAGCAACAGGGCGATATCATCGCCGCTGTGGCTGAGATTGAACCACAGCAGCGTGTCGGCGGAAAAGGCCGGTTTTCCTTGCTCACCGTAGACAATGTCCGGTAATGGCGAAAGCGCATGGGAAAGCAGCACGCGACCTGCCAGCCAGCGCGCACGGTGAGCACCTTGCGGGGCCTGATTACTCAGTGCGACAGGCAACGCGCCAGTGCTTAAAACAGAAACTTTCCCAAGAACAATCCGGTACATATCACGGCTAACCTTTAGTAATAATGGGGTTGTGTACCATTCTTCACATGCCGTTTGCAAGTTTATCCCGGTAATCGGCTTTTGGGCCTGCCGGGCCCCAGCAAAATTGCCAGCTTACTGCCGCCTGTGGTCGTTTCCATCCAGATTTTACACACGCTGGTTAACGGCACGGAGAGCAACATACCAACCGGACCAAGCAGCCATCCCCACACTAACAAAGAGAGAAAGACGATAAGCGTCGATAATCCCAGCCGGTGCCCCATCATGCGGGGTTCGAGGATATTGCCAATCACCATATGCACCACCAGAAACAGCGCGCCGACCAGCACGCATTCGTAAACGCCGTTGAACAGCAGCGCCTGGATCATGGGCGGGACGGCGGAAATGACCGAGCCAATATTGGGCACGTAGTTTAGCAGGAATGCCAGCACGCCCCACATCAGAGCAAACTGAATACCCATCAGCGCCAGCCCCAGCCAGACAATAGCGCCGGTCCATAGGCTGAGCAACGTTTTCAGCGCCAGATAGTGAGATACACCCTTTAACGCCCGATGCAGTCCTGCAATATGGATTTGTGGGTTGTTCAGCGCAAAGCGCAGTTTATAGGGGACATGACGCACTTCAAACAGCATAAAGACCACCGTCATCACCAACAGGACGACGCTGGCCATGGCGCCGGATAGACTTGTCATCAGCGTGGTTGTGAAGGTCATCAGCTTGTCGGAGTCCATGCGTTGCAGCATGCGTTCTGGGGACATATGCAGATTCAGAAAAGGCACCATCTCTTGCAAATACAGAACTTTGCGCGTCAGCTCCTTATTGTATTTTGGCAGCAGGTCCATGAATTCAGTGATTGACGACGCCAGAACGCCGACCAACGCCGTAAGAACGATCAGCATCACCACCACCACTAACGTAATGGCTACCGGGCGACGTACCCCCCGGCGAATAAACCAGGTGACCAGTGGATTCAATACGATGGCAAAAAAGAGAGCCAGTAGCAGTTGCACAATGATATCCGCCGCGGCATGGATACCTGCGAGGATCACCACCAGAGCGGCCAGTTTGAGCAAAATGTGCAAACCCGTTTTATCGGGCTGAGCGGTTGTCATGTTTTCTTCCTGTTTGCGTTTTTGCATTAAGTGTAGCGGTTGGCTTGCGTCTGTTATTCCTAAACTGGCTGCTGATTTATAGTCTGCAACATGGTAGAAATGAAACACTGTTGTGAAAATGTGGTGACCCTCCATGCCCGAACCCGTCGCTGAACCGACGCTTAGCGGTTTACGCCTGAATCTGCGTATTGTTTCTGTGGTGATGTTTAATTTCGCCAGCTACCTGACCATCGGCCTGCCGCTCGCGGTATTGCCTGGCTACGTCCATGACGTGATGGGATTTAGCGCTTTCTGGGCAGGTCTGGTCATCAGCCTGCAATATTTCGCTACGCTGCTGAGCCGTCCTCATGCAGGTCGCTATGCCGACCTGCTGGGACCAAAGAAGATTGTGGTATTCGGGCTGTGCGGCTGCTTTTTAAGTGGGCTGGGCTATTTACTGGCGGGCTCAACGAACGGCTGGCCGCTGGCCAGTCTGCTGCTGCTATGCCTGGGGCGCGTGATTCTTGGCATCGGGCAAAGCTTTGCCGGAACCGGCTCTACGCTGTGGGGCGTGGGGGTTGTTGGCTCAATGCACATCGGACGGGTGATTTCGTGGAACGGCATCGTGACTTATGGCGCGATGGCGATAGGCGCTCCGCTGGGCGTTCTGTTTTATGCCTGGGGAGGCTTACGGGGGCTGGCGCTGACCGTGATGGGCGTGGCGTTGCTGGCGATACTGCTGGCGCTCCCTCGTCCGGCGGTGAAAGCCAGTAAAGGCAAACCATTGCCGTTTCGCGCGGTACTTGGGCGCGTCTGGTTGTACGGTATGGCGCTGGCCCTGGCCTCCGCTGGATTTGGGGTAATCGCTACCTTCATTACCCTGTTTTATGATGCCAAAGGCTGGGATGGCGCCGCATTCGCGCTGACGCTTTTTAGCTGCACGTTTGTGGGCACGCGTTTGTTGTTCCCAAACGGCATCAACCGCTTAGGCGGACTGAATGTGGCAATGATCTGCTTTAGCGTCGAGATTGTTGGGCTGCTGCTGGTCGGGATGGCTTCCATGCCGTGGATGGCGAAAATCGGTGTTCTGTTGGCCGGCGCTGGGTTCTCGCTGGTCTTCCCGGCGCTGGGCGTGGTGGCGGTAAAAGCCGTTCCGCAGCAAAATCAGGGCGCTGCGCTGGCGACCTACACGGTGTTTATGGATTTATCACTGGGGGTTACCGGGCCGCTGGCCGGGCTGGTCATGACGTGGGCGGGCGTGCCGGTTATCTATCTGGCGGCAGCCGGGCTGGTAGCGGTGGCGTTGTTGCTGACCTGGCGGTTAAAAAAACGGCCTCAGGTGGTGTCACCGGAGGCCGCGTCATCGTCTTAACCGTTACTGGATAACCAGCGTGTTAATGATATTTTCTGCGGTCGTCTGCGCTTTTTGCTGATCGTCAGCAGGCAGCGTGATTTGCAGAGTTAGCAGTTGGTTGTCCACTTTACCCAGCACTACGGAAGAGTAAGCGGTCTGGCCTTTGGCCGAGATGATGCTGTCTAACTGCTGCAGCGTGTGACCTTTCAGCTCAATAGATTTATTGGTGACGACCTGCAGTTGCGGGTCGCGGCTACGCTGCTGATCTTCCAGGCGTTTTGCCAGTACGGCAAGATCTTCGTTGGTATTGTCGCCAACAATCACAATCACCGCTTTCTGGCCGGTTGCGTCAGAATATACGTGCATATTGTTCGCCTGAGTGCCCAGCTTGCCGCTCTGATCGGTCATATCCGCAGGCAGGGAAAAACTGAGTTTGCCGTCCAGCAGGCTGACCGGTTGTCCGGTGGCGCTACTCTCCGCGGCAGCACCCTCTGCTGGCGCTTTTGTATCGCTATTATCACAGGCCGCAAGCCCCATAACCAGCAGGCCAATACCGACATATTTAACCAGATTGCGCATTGACTTCTTCCTTTCGATAAACGGCCATAACGGCTCATTCGTTCATCTTATCACAACTCGGAAAATGAACCTTTAACTCGTCTGCAATGCAGAGATTTCGGATTTATCTGCCAGCCTTTTCAGTAACATATTCAGCAGTACGCCATACATTGGCAGGAAGAAAATAATGCTGATCAGCACTTTGAAGCAGTAATCGACCAGCGCGATTTCCATCCAGTGCTCGGCCATAAAGGCGTCCGGGCTGCGCCAGAAGGCGATAAAGAAGAAGGCCAATGTATCGCTGATGTTGCCAAACAGCGTGGAAGCCGTCGGCGCCAGCCACCAGCGCCGGTTCTGACGCAGGCGGTTGAAGACATGCACATCCAGAATTTGTCCCAGCGCGTAAGCCATAAAGCTGGCGGCGGCGATACGGGCGACAAACAGATTAAAGTGCAGCAACGCGCCGAAGCCCTGCCACGATCCCATATAGAACAGGGATGAAACGACATAAGAGATCAGCAGCGCAGGGATCATTACCGCAAAGATGATACGACGTGCCAACGGCGCGCCAAAAATACGCACGGTCAGGTCGGTCGCGAGGAATATAAACGGAAAGCTAAAAGCGCCCCAAGTGGTATGGAAACCAAAAATGGAGATCGGGAGCTGCACCAGATAGTTGCTGGAGGTGATCACCAGCAGATGAAATAGCGATAGCCAAAACAACGCTTTTACGCGCTGAGATTGTGTAAACGGAGTCATATTGTGACCTTTTTGTTGGATGGGGTGAGGGAACCCAATAAAAACCGTCGCATGATACTGCTTTAAGAGCACATTGCAATGGTTGTTTTTCACGCAATCGTTAACCTGATTGGCTTACGCCACAACAGAGCGTAAAATAACGCCGTTTTTGAATGAACGAGACTACGATGAGCGATCTGTTTACCTCTCCCGACCATACTCTTGATGCCCAGGGGTTGCGCTGCCCGGAACCCGTAATGATGGTACGTAAAACCGTGCGCGGCATGCAGGCGGGTGAAACGCTGCTGATTGTCGCCGACGATCCGGCAACAACCCGTGACATTCCCGGCTTTTGTACCTTTATGGAACATGAGCTGGTGGCCAAAGAGACTGACTCTCTGCCGTACCGCTATCTGGTGCGCAAAGGCCAGTAATCTTGTTATGCCGGATGGCGCTAACGCTTATCCGGCCTACAAAGACGGTGTAACCTCCAGGACGGATAAGGCAACGCCGCACCCGGCGCACACATTATCCTTTACGCAATAACCGCAACGCGTTAGCGGTCACCAGTACCGTCGCCCCCGTATCGGCCAGCACCGCCAGCCACAGCCCGGTTATCCCGAGCAGCGTGGTAACGAGAAAAATCCCCTTCAGGCCCAGCGCAATCGCAATGTTCTGGCGAATATTGGCGTGGGTGGCGCGCGCCAGCTGAATCATTTGCACCAGACCACGCAGACGGTTGTGGGTCAGGGCGGCATCGGCGGTCTCCAGCGCGACGTCGGTCCCGCTTCCCATCGCAATACCCATTGTGGCCGCTTTCATTGCCGGAGCGTCGTTGATGCCGTCGCCGACCATCGCCAGCGGCGACTGTTGGTTAAGATGGGTAACGGCCTGTACCTTATCTTCCGGCAAAAGACCCGCTTTGAATTCGAGGCCCAGTTCACCGGCAATGGCGGCCGCCGCACGTGGGTTATCACCGGTCAGGATCACCCCTTTCACGCCAATCTGATTAAGCTCGCTGATGGCGCTGCGAGCGTCGTCTCGCAGCGTGTCCTGTAGGGCCAGCACGCCGAGAACGGTATCGTTACGCAGCACCAGCACTACCGTTTGGCCCGCGCTTTCCAGCTCGCTTATCTGTCCGGCAAAGGCATCGGCAGGCTGCTTACCGGCCGCGCAAATCAGCACGCGTTCGCCGTTGACCAGCGCTTCAATTCCAGAGCCAACCAGCGCCCGTTGCTCTTTTGCGACAGGAATAGTCAGCTCGCGCGTTTGTGCTTCCCGAACAATCGCTTGTGCCAGCGGGTGCGTCGCGCCCTGCTCTACAGCCGCTGCCAACGCCAGCAGTTCAGCCTCACCAATACCGCTTGCCGGATGAATCGCCGTGACGCGTGGTTTACCGACGGTCAGGGTGCCGGTTTTATCAAACGCCACCTGCGTGACTCTACCCAACTGTTCCAGCGCGGCCCCGCCTTTGATTAACGCGCCACGACGCGCCGCGGCGGCAAGACCAGAAGTAATGGCTGCGGGTGTTGAAATCACCAGAGCGCAAGGACAGCCAATCAGCAGCAGCGTCAGTCCTTTGTAAATCCACTCCTGCCAGGATGCGGCAAATAGCAGCGGCGGTACGAGGGTGACCAGCAGCGCAACCGCCATAATGGCCGGGGTGTAAATCCGGCTGAAACGGTCAATAAAGCGCTCAATGGGGGCACGGCGTTCTTCCGCTTCTTCAATCAGCTTCAGAATACGATCAATGGCGCTGGCACCCGGCTCGGAGAGTACTTCCAGCGTTACAAGACGGTCCACGCTGGTGGCGCCGGCCGGGACTTTCTCGCCGGTGGCGCGTTCAACGGGGATCGATTCGCCGGTCAGGGCGCTTTCATCAAAGCTGGCAAAACCAGAGACCAGTTTGCCGTCGGCAGGTAAACGTCCACCTGCGGCAACTTCAATAACATCGCCAGGCCGGAGAGTATTGATAGCCACCTCTTCGCGCTCGCCGTTACGCAAGCGTGTGGCGGTTTCCGGTTTGAGCGCCATCAGCGCGCTGACCCCTTTGCGGGCGCGGCTGGCGGCCCATCCTTCCAGGCGTTCGCCAATTAAAAACAGCAGCAGCACCATGGCGGCTTCCGCCGTAGCGCCGATAAACAGTGCGCCAATGGCGGCCACGCTCATCAACGTTTCAATGGCAAAGTAGCTGCCGGTTTTCATCAGGCGCAGAGCCTGAAGGGCAATGGGATACAGACCAACCAGCGTGGTGGCGATAAACGCTATCTGACCAAAGGGGTGATTGAACTGCTCCAGCCCCCAACTAATCGCCATCATGATAATCAGCGAAATCAGCGGCAGGTTCTCTTTAAAGCGTGACTCGGGAGCGGCGTCCGACGCGTGCTCATCGCGCAGGGTATAGCCTGCCTTCTGCACCGCGTTTTCAACTTGCTGACGGATATCGGAACCGGCATCGACTACCAGTTTTTCAGTGGCGAACAGAACCTGGACCTGGTTGACGCCGCTGACCTGGCGGACCGCATTCTCTACTTTTCGGGCGCAGGCCGCACAGTCCATGCCCGCCACTTTCCAGGAATAGCGGGTACCTTGTACGGTATCGGATACGGGCGGTGGGGTAGAGCAGCTTCCTTCGCAGCAGCAGTCATCCACCTTTTGTGGCGCAGGCACTGGCTTGAAAGAAGAGAATTGTGGGACCTTTTTGCCACGGGTATCGGGTGTCGACATGGCATCCTCCGGTTGATAATCATTTCGTATTAACCGGAGGATACACTCTGGAGTCGACTCCAGAGTCAAGCGTTTTAAAGATACAACGAACGAACAATCAGGAAATGTCCGGCGAAGTAGCAGGCGGCGGCAATTGCGTTATCGGCGCGGAAGCGGCGACGATAATGGCTACCCAGCCAGACAATGTTGCCGATGAACAGGAGCGATGCGCCCATAAATGCCGACAGCGCCGGCGCGGTCGGGCGGAAGAACCACAGCTCTCCGGCCATCCAGACCATCATCAGCGTGATGCCGATAAAGGTGCAGATAGCGACACGCAGCTCTTCCAGACGCGTCCAGATCACGGCAATCAGCAACGCCCCCATTACGACCAGCACCAACGGCAGAGGCCAGAAAAACGACAGCGTCATTTGGCTGGCGAAGTAGATGGTATACAGCAGATGCGACAGGAAGAATGCTCCCACGGCGTACAGCAGGCGTTGGCGCGGTAACAGCGTAAGCGCATCACCCAGCAGTGAGGCAAGCAGGCCAGCCAGTACCAGATAGCTGATAGCGTTAAACATTGGCGCCTGCCAGGCCAGCAGCGCCAGGAGCAGCAATGTCAGGGGCTTAAAGACCCAGCGTTGCCATGCAGGCCCACGATAGGAAGCATCCACGAACAACCATGCGGAAAGACAGACAGCGATAAACGACCAAAGCATCTTAGTTCCTTGAATTCGTTATTTTTTCGTAAGCGGGGTGCTCACGGCTCTACTGTCCAGTGTAGAGGCCGACACAGCCAGATGACAACACCATAACAGGCAATGTATGCTTATTTCCGCATTTTCTGATGGGTTAATAACATGAGCAAACCACCACTTTTTTTCATTATTATCATTATCTTTATCGTTGTCGCCGCGTCGTTTCGTTTTGTCCAGCAGCGGCGTGAAAAAGCCGATAATGATGCGGCGCCGCTGGTGCAAAAGCAGGTGGTGGTGAGTAACAAACGGGAAAAACCGCTTAACGATCGGCGATCCCGTCAGCAGGAAGTGAGCCCGGCAGGAACCAGCATGCGCTATGAAGCCAGCTTTAAGCCACAAAGCGGCGGCCTCGAGCAAACCTTTCGTTTGGACGCCCGCCAGTACCATGCGTTAACGGTTGGGGATAAAGGCACGCTGAGTTACAAAGGTTCGCGTTTTATTGATTTTACGGCTGAACGCTAAGATTTCATCTGACTGATGCCGGATGGCTGCTTACGCCTTATCCGGCCTACAAATTTTGTCGCCCCGGCTCGCAACGCGCCGCTGGGCGAAAAGAGCGCAGTTACTTCTTCAACTGATCTTTAATCTTCTTCTGCCACACCAGCAGTTCAAAAACGCCGAACAGAAAAATACGGATTTTCTCTCCACCGGTCATCTGCGGGCCATCTTTGGGCATGGTGCTTTTTAGCAGCGCCAGTTGCATGCCATGCATTAGCACCATAAATATCAGTGCGACGTTAACGAAGATGTTAAGCGGGCGTGGAAAGGGTTGAAAAATATTCAGTAGTAAAAATGCCCAGACGCACAGCATCAGCAGGCGTCCCAGGTTAATCAGCATCGTATTCTCCTCGTGCTTCACGTTGGTACAGGCGATAGGCGACCTGTCCGGCGACTTTTTCACGGTATAGCGACCAGTTTACCGGAACCGGCGGCAAACCGTTTTCTACTTCGCTTTCAACGTAAATATACGCTTCATTTGCCAGCCAGCCATGAGTTTCCAGAAGAGTTAATGTTTCTTCCAGTAATCCTTTGCGGAACGGCGGGTCAACAAATACCACGTTATGCGGCGTACCCGTCTGGGCCAAAAATGTCAGCGTATTGGTATTGACGACGCGGGCATGGGGGGCTTTCAGCGTGGCGAGATTCTTTTGTAGCTGCTGAGATACCGCGCGATCCATCTCCAGAAGCGTCGCATTTGCCGCATAGCGAGAGAGAGCTTCCAGACCCAGCGCGCCGCTGCCGGCGAAGCAGTCCAGGCAGTGGGCATCGACCATTACCGGGGCCAGCCAGTTAAACAACGTTTCGCGTACACGGTCAGTGGTCGGACGCAGGCCAGGGCTGTCCGGAACCGGGAGTTTACGGCCACGCCATTGCCCGCCAATAATGCGAATCTGGCCGCTACCAGAGTGATTCGGTTTTTTCATTTCTATTATTGCTCAATCCGCCTATAGCATGTCATTCCAGGCGGTGATGTGAGTTAAGTTAAGTGATAGACTATTTCATCATTTTTTTAGCTGCTATGTACATAGCGTTGACGCTGTGCCATGAAGCAACAGCGGGGGAGTGTAGTCGCAAATGGCGAAAGAGAAAAAACGTGGCTTTTTTTCCTGGCTGGGCTTTGGTCAAAAAGAGCAGGCACCGGAAAACGAGACAGAAGTAAAAAACGAAGAACAACAACCGGTTGCTGAAGAAACTACCGTCGTTGACGAACAACCGCACGTCGAGGAAACCCGTAGCGAGGCTGAAACGCAAGCCTTTGCAGCTGAAGTCGTTGAAGTAACTGAACAGGTTGCGGAAATCGAAAAACTGCAGCCGGAAGACGAACCTGTCGCCGAACAAGCGCAACTGGAGATTGAGCCGGTTGCTGAAACTGTAGTGGAAACGCCAGCAGCGGTGGTCATCGAACGCGAAGAATTGCCGCTGCCGGAAGAGGTTAAAACCGAAGATGTTTCTGCCGAAGAGTGGCAGGCCGAAGCGGAAACCGTGGAAATCGTTGAGGCGGCTGAAGAAGAAGCTGAAAACGAACCGCAACTGACCGACGAAGAGCTGGAAGCACAAGCGCTGGCCGCTGAGGCTGCTGAAGAAGCCGTCATAGTGGTGCCGGTAGAAGAACCAGCCGTTGAAGAACCGGTAAAAGAAGAGGCAGTCCAGGAGCAGGAAAAACCAACTAAAGAAGGTTTCTTTGCGCGCCTGAAACGCAGCCTGCTGAAAACAAAAGAAAACCTCGGTTCCGGATTTATCAGTCTGTTCCGTGGTAAAAAGATCGACGATGATCTGTTTGAAGAGCTGGAAGAGCAGTTGCTCATCGCCGACGTGGGCGTAGAAACGACCCGCAAGATCATTGCGAATCTGACGGAAGGCGCCAGTCGCAAGCAGCTTAAAGACGCGGAAGCGCTGTACGGTTTGCTGAAAGACGAGATGGGCGAGATTCTGGCGAAGGTTGACGAACCGCTGAATGTTGATGGCAAAACACCCTTTGTTATCTTAATGGTTGGCGTCAACGGCGTGGGCAAAACCACCACTATCGGTAAGCTGGCGCGTCAGTTTGAGCAACAGGGTAAATCGGTCATGCTGGCGGCGGGCGATACTTTCCGTGCGGCGGCGGTAGAACAGCTGCAGGTCTGGGGTCAGCGTAACAATATCCCGGTGATTGCTCAGCATACCGGTGCGGATTCTGCGTCCGTTATCTTTGATGCCATCCAGGCGGCGAAGGCGCGTAACGTAGACGTGCTGATCGCTGATACCGCAGGGCGTTTGCAGAATAAATCGCACCTGATGGAAGAATTGAAAAAAATCGTTCGCGTCATGAAGAAGCTGGACGAAGATGCGCCGCATGAAGTTATGCTGACTATCGACGCCAGCACCGGGCAGAATGCGATAAGCCAGGCCAAACTGTTCCATGAAGCGGTGGGCTTAACCGGTATCACCCTGACCAAGCTGGACGGTACGGCGAAGGGCGGGGTCATCTTCTCGGTTGCCGATCAGTTTGGCATCCCTATCCGTTATATCGGTGTGGGCGAACGTATCGAGGATTTACGTCCGTTTAAAGCGGACGATTTTATAGAGGCACTTTTTGCCCGAGAGGATTAACAATGATTCGCTTTGAACATGTCAGCAAGGCCTATCTCGGTGGGAGACAAGCGCTGCAGGGAGTGACCTTCCATATGCAGCCTGGCGAGATGGCGTTTCTGACCGGCCACTCCGGCGCGGGGAAAAGTACCCTGCTGAAGCTGATTTGTGGAATTGAACGGCCCAGCGCCGGGAAAATCTACTTCAGCGGGCATGACATCAGCCGTTTGAAAAACCGTGAAGTGCCGTTTCTGCGTCGTCAGATTGGCATGATTTTTCAGGATCACCACCTGTTGATGGACCGAACCGTGTTTGACAACGTGGCAATCCCGCTGATCATCGCGGGCGCCAGCGGGGACGATATTCGTCGTCGCGTGTCAGCGGCGCTGGATAAAGTCGGGCTACTGGACAAAGCGAAAAACTTCCCGATTCAGCTCTCCGGCGGTGAACAACAGCGCGTGGGCATCGCTCGTGCGGTGGTGAACAAACCTGCGGTACTGCTGGCGGACGAACCAACGGGGAACCTGGATGACGCGCTGTCAGAAGGGATCCTTCGCCTGTTCGAAGAGTTTAACCGCGTCGGGGTCACGGTATTAATGGCCACGCACGATATTGGCCTGATCTCCCGTCGCTCCTATCGCCAAATGGTTCTGAGCGATGGACATCTGCATGGAGGCCTGGCGCATGAATAGACGTGACGCTATTAATCAAATCAAGCAGTTCGGTGGCCGACTGGATCGCTTTCGTAAATCGGGCGGTGCGCCGGGTGACGGCGGTCGCAACGCGCCAAAGCGGGCGAAAGCTGCGCCAAAGCCGAACTCGCGTAAAACCAATGTCTTTAACGAGCAGGTACGTTATGCGTTCCAGGGCGCGTTGCAGGACCTGAAAAGCAAGCCGCTGGCGACGTTTCTGACGGTGATGGTTATTGCCATCTCCCTGACGCTGCCAAGCGTGTGCTACATGGTTTATAAGAACGTAGACCATGCGGCAAGCCAGTATTATCCGTCCCCGCAGATCACCGTTTACCTGCAAAAAACGCTGGATGATGATGCGGCGGCGCGGGTGGTGGGTCAGTTGCAGGCCGAGCAGGGCGTTGAGAAAGTGAATTATCTTTCCCGTGACGACGCGCTGGGTGAATTCCGTAACTGGTCTGGTTTTGGCGGCGCGCTGGATATGCTGGAAGAGAACCCGCTGCCGGCCGTGGCGGTGGTTATCCCTAAACTGGACTTCCAGGGGACGGAGTCGCTGAACACGCTGCGTGACCGCATCGCACAAATCAACGGTATTGATGAAGTGCGGATGGATGACAGCTGGTTCGCTCGCCTGGCGGCGCTGACGGGCCTTGTTGGACGCGTTTCCGCGATGATTGGCGTGCTGATGGTGGCGGCGGTCTTCCTCGTCATTGGTAACAGCGTACGTCTGAGTATTTTTGCGCGTCGCGATACCATTAACGTGCAGAAACTGATTGGCGCGACGGATGGATTTATCCTGCGTCCGTTCCTTTATGGTGGTGCACTGCTCGGTTTTTCCGGCGCATTTCTTTCACTGATTTTGTCAGAAATTTTGGTGATGCGTCTGTCGTCAGCGGTAACTGAAGTGGCGCAGGTTTTTGGAACCAAGTTTGATATCAACGGCTTATCATTCGACGAATGCCTGTTATTGCTGCTGGTGTGCTCGATGATTGGCTGGGTGGCAGCCTGGCTTGCCACGGTTCAACATTTACGCCACTTTACCCCCGATTAAAAAATCTCTGGTATAATCTTTCCCTGCACTGAGTAGTTCGCTCTGCAGGGAAAGAGTCCCTGTTGTCTCTTCCCGGCGTATTCATTGTGATGTCACATTTTGTGCGTAATCTATACACATTACGACATGGAACTTGTGGATAAAATCACTGTCTGATAAAAGATTGAATGATATTCTCGTTGCTCATAAGCTCTGGCATGGTTGTTGCTACTGGTTTTTGTTAATTAGTTTTTAGCCAATGCGCCAGATGAAAAGATTGAGAGGATTTGAATGACCAAAGAAATGCAAAATTTAGCTTTAGCCCCTGTTGGTAACCTGGAATCTTACATCCGGGCTGCGAACGCGTGGCCGATGTTGTCGGCTGACGAGGAGCGGGCACTGGCTGAAAAGCTGCATTACCAGGGCGATCTGGAAGCAGCTAAAACGCTGATCCTGTCTCACCTGCGCTTTGTTGTTCATGTTGCTCGTAATTATGCGGGCTATGGCCTGCCGCAGGCGGATCTGATTCAGGAAGGTAATATCGGCCTGATGAAAGCCGTGCGCCGTTTCAACCCGGAAGTGGGTGTGCGCCTGGTTTCTTTCGCCGTGCACTGGATCAAAGCTGAGATCCACGAATACGTCCTGCGTAACTGGCGTATCGTTAAAGTCGCGACCACCAAAGCGCAGCGTAAACTGTTCTTTAACCTGCGTAAAACCAAGCAGCGTCTGGGCTGGTTTAACCAGGATGAAGTCGAAATGGTTGCTCGCGAACTGGGTGTTTCCAGCAAAGACGTGCGCGAAATGGAATCCCGTATGGCGGCGCAGGACATGACGTTTGACATGTCTTCAGACGATGAGTCTGACAGCCAGCCGATGGCTCCGGTGCTGTATCTGCAGGATAAATCTTCTAACTTTGCCGACGGCATTGAAGAAGATAACTGGGAAGATCAGGCCGCGAACAAACTGACCCACGCAATGGAAGGCCTGGACGAGCGTAGCCAGGACATCATTCGTGCCCGTTGGCTGGACGAAGACAACAAATCGACGTTACAGGAGCTGGCCGATCGCTACGGCGTTTCCGCTGAACGTGTTCGTCAGCTTGAAAAGAACGCCATGAAAAAACTGCGTGCGGCGATCGAAGCGTAATCTTCGCGCATTGCCAATGTACCCTCGAATGTGAATTCGGGGGTTTTGTTTTTTGTAGGCCGGATAAGGCGTTTACGCTGCCATCCGGCAACACCTTTGCCCGATGGCGCTTTGCTTATCGGGCCTATGACCTTTCCTCCCCTCCACAGACACGAATTTGTTATCTGGATGTAAATTTAGCTATTCCAAAATAATAAAAATCGGGTATGTTTTAGCAGAGTATGCTGCTAAAGCACGGGTGGCTATCCAATAATCGAAATAAAGTGCTGAACAACAACATCACAACACACGTAATAACCACAATAATGGGGATTGTCAGGATGAATATGAAGGGTAAAGCGTTATTGGCAGGATGTATCGCCCTGTCTTTGAGCAATATGGCGTTTGCTAAGGATATTAAAGTGGCCGTTGTCGGCGCGATGTCCGGTCCGGTAGCGCAGTATGGCGATCAGGAATTTACTGGCGCAGAGCAGGCGATCGCAGATATCAACGCCAAGGGCGGCGTGAAGGGTGACAAACTGGTCATGGTGAAATATGACGATGCCTGTGACCCGAAACAAGCGGTAGCGGTTGCTAACAAAGTGGTCAACGACGGGATTAAATACGTTATTGGTCACCTGTGCTCTTCTTCCACTCAGCCTGCATCAGACATCTATGAAGACGAAGGTATTCTGATGATCACCCCAGCGGCAACGGCGCCAGAACTGACCGCGCGCGGCTATAATCTGGTGTTGCGTACCACCGGTCTCGATTCCGATCAGGGCCCAACTGCGGCGAAATATATCGTCGATAAAGTGAAACCGAAGCGCATTGCCATCGTTCACGACAAACAGCAGTACGGCGAAGGCCTGGCGCGCTCCGTGCAGGACAACCTCAAGAAAGCCAACGCTGATGTGGTGTTCTTCGACGGTATCACCGCCGGCGAAAAAGATTTCTCTACGCTGGTGGCGCGTCTGAAGAAAGAAAATATTGATTTCGTTTACTACGGTGGTTACCACCCGGAAATGGGGCAGATTCTGCGTCAGGCGCGCGCTGCTGGCCTGAAAACCCAGTTTATGGGACCGGAAGGGGTAGCGAACGTATCGCTGTCTAACATCGCGGGCGAGTCTGCGGAAGGTTTACTGGTGACGAAACCGAAGAACTACGATCAGGTTCCGGCGAACAAACCCATCGTAGATGCTATTAAAGCCAAGAAACAGGATCCGAGCGGCGCATTCGTCTGGACCACCTACGCCGCGCTGCAATCCTTGCAGGCCGGCCTGAACCAGTCTGACGATCCGGCTGAAATTGCCAAATACCTGAAAGCAAACTCAGTGGAAACCGTAATGGGGCCGCTGTCATGGGATGCGAAGGGCGATCTGAAAGGCTTCGAGTTCGGCGTGTTTGACTGGCACGCAAACGGGACGGCGACAGACGCCAAGTAATTGAGTGCCGGGTGGCGGCTTCGCCTTACCCGGCCTACATACTTACCAGGTCTACAACGAGCACTTCGTAGGCCGGATAAGCGTCAGCGCCATCCGGCTTTCTTTTAGCGCTTCTCCCAGCCATTCTCCTGGGCTGTAAACCCTAACGCCTGCATAAACGTGGCCATCACGCTGCGGTCTTCAACGCCGACGTCGGCCATCCACCATGAACTCACGTCAGGGTTTTCCTGGATCACTTCTTCGATCAAATACTGCCCGACGCCGCGACGGCGGGTGATATCGCGCACGCGCAATGAATCCAGCGCGCCTTGTGTGCCGCTCAGGGTTACGCGAACTGCGCCTAACAGACGCTCGTTAAAGCGCGCGGCGTAAATCCGGTGCGTTTCATCTACGCTTAACGATGAGGCGGAATATTCCGGCCAGATTTTACCCAGATCAATCTGGTCCTGGTCGCTAAAGTTATCTAAACGAACGATGGTCAGCTTCATTAACAGCATGTCCAAATCACAAAAGATGGAATCAGTGTACCGAAATAATTCGCCCGGATGCTTTCTCTTTTTTACGTGATTCACCAGGTTAATAGTTTTGTAACAACGGTAATGACAGATTGAAACAGTAGAGATTGAAAAACAGGCAGGATAATCCCCTGGAATGCAGCATTTTATTCCGCTCTTTGTGCCATTATTTTATGCTGACAAACGCGCTTTTTTTTGTTTATCTATAGTGAAAAGCAGAATATTATCTTTTCTTAATCGACTGAAAAATAGAGCTTTTAGCCGTAATTTGCTTAAAAAACTGTGCTAAGCCATTAATGAGACTGGTAAAAATAGCACAGCGCAAAAAAAGCACAGTCTGCTTTTTAACCACATAAATACAAAATATTAATTACGTCACGAATGGGGATTCAGAAATGAAACGGAATGCGAAAACAATCATCGCAGGGGTGATAGCACTGGCAATGTCGCATGCGGTCATGGCGGAAGATATCAAGGTCGCTGTTGTTGGCGCGATGTCAGGTCCGGTCGCGCAGTGGGGTGATATGGAATTTAATGGCGCACGTCAGGCCATAAAAGATATCAATGCCAAAGGTGGAGTCAAAGGCGACAAACTGGTCGCTGTGGAATATGACGACGCTTGCGATCCAAAACAAGCCGTTGCGGTAGCGAACAAAATCGTCAATGACGGCATTCAGTACGTTATTGGTCATCTGTGCTCATCTTCTACGCAGCCTGCATCAGATATCTATGAAGATGAAGGCATTCTGATGATTTCTCCTGGCGCAACCAATCCAGAACTGACCCAGCGCGGTTATGCACACATTATGCGTACAGCGGGCCTGGACTCCTCTCAGGGGCCGACCGCCGCGAAATACATCCTGGAGAAAGTGAAGCCGCAGCGCATCGCCATCATTCACGATAAACAGCAATACGGTGAAGGCCTGGCGCGTTCAGTTCAGGACAGCCTGAAAGCGGGCAAAGGCAACATCGTCTTCTTCGATGGGATCACCGCCGGGGAAAAAGATTTTTCTGCGCTGATCGCCCGCCTGAAAAAAGAAAATATCGACTTTGTTTATTACGGCGGCTACTACCCGGAAATGGGGCAAATGCTGCGCCAGGCGCGTTCTGTCGGGCTGAAAACCCAGTTTATGGGACCAGAGGGCGTCGGCAATGCGTCGCTGTCTAACATCGCCGGTGATGCCGCTGAAGGCATGCTGGTGACCATGCCAAAACGCTATGACCAGGATCCGGCGAATAAAGCTATCGTCGATGCGCTCAAAGCTGACAAGAAAGATCCAACCGGTCCGTACGTGTGGATCACTTATGCAGCCGTCCAGTCATTGGCAACTGCAATGGATCGCAGCGGTAGCAAAGAGCCGTTGGACCTGGTGAAAGATCTGAAAGCTCACGGGGCTGATACCGTGATTGGGCCGCTGAAATGGGACGAAAAAGGCGATTTGAAGGGATTTGAGTTTGGTGTCTTCCAGTGGCACGCGGACGGATCATCGACCGTCGCGAAGTAATCGCTGAAGACGAGTTATCCCACCGCCCGTACAAAACGGGCGGGTTAAGAAAGGTTACCTTATGTCCGAGCAGTTCCTCTATTTCTTGCAGCAGATGTTTAACGGCGTCACGCTGGGAAGCACCTACGCGCTGATCGCTATCGGTTATACGATGGTGTACGGCATTATCGGCATGATCAACTTCGCCCACGGCGAGGTGTATATGATCGGCAGCTATGTCTCCTTTATGATCATCGCTGCGCTAATGATGATGGGGATTGATTCCAGTTGGCTACTGGTCGCGGCGGGCTTCGTCGGCGCGATTGTGATTGCCAGCGCCTACGGTTGGAGTATTGAACGCGTGGCGTATCGGCCCGTGCGCAGCTCCAAGCGCCTGATTGCGCTGATTTCCGCCATCGGGATGTCTATCTTCCTGCAAAACTACGTCAGCCTCACCGAGGGTTCGCGTGATGTGGCGCTGCCCAGCCTGTTCAACGGCCAGTGGACTGTTGGCAGTAGTGAAAACTTCTCTGCTTCCATCACCACCATGCAGGCGGTTATCTGGATTGTAACCTTCCTCGCGATGCTGGCGCTGACGCTGTTTATCCGCTATTCGCGTATGGGTCGCGCCTGTCGTGCCTGCGCGGAAGATCTGAAGATGGCCAGCCTGCTCGGTATTAACACCGATCGCGTGATTGCGCTGACCTTTGTGATTGGCGCGGCAATGGCGGCGGTAGCGGGCGTACTGCTCGGTCAGTTCTACGGGGTAATTAACCCGTACATCGGCTTTATGGCCGGGATGAAGGCCTTTACCGCGGCGGTACTGGGCGGCATCGGCAGCATTCCTGGGGCGATGATCGGCGGCCTGATTTTGGGCGTTGCCGAGGCGCTCTCCTCTGCTTACCTGAGTACCGAATACAAAGACGTGGTGTCGTTCGCGCTGCTGATTCTGGTGCTGCTGGTGATGCCGACCGGTATTCTGGGTCGCCCGGAGGTAGAGAAAGTATGAAACCGATGCATTTTGCAATGGCGCTGCTTTCCGCCGCTATGTTCTTCATTCTGGCGGGCGTCTTTATGGGCGTTCAACTGGAACTTGACGGCACCAAACTGGTGGTGGATACCGCTGCGGATATCCGCTGGCAATGGGTGTTTATCGGCACTGGCGTGGTCTTTCTCTTTCAACTGTTGCGTCCTGCTTTCCAGAAGGGGCTGAAGAGCGTCTCCGGACCGAAGTTTATTCTGCCGGCGATTGATGGCTCCACCGTTAAACAGAAGCTGTTCCTGGTGGCGCTGCTGGTGATTGCCGTGGCGTGGCCGTTTATGGTGTCGCGCGGAACGGTGGATATCGCCACGCTGACGATGATTTATATCATCCTCGGCCTCGGCTTAAACGTGGTAGTGGGGCTTTCCGGCCTGCTGGTGCTGGGCTACGGCGGCTTCTATGCCATCGGCGCTTACACCTTCGCACTGCTGAACCATTATTACGGACTCGGCTTCTGGACCTGTCTGCCGCTGGCAGGGCTGGTTTCCGCTGCTGCGGGCTTCCTGCTCGGCTTCCCGGTACTGCGCCTGCGCGGTGATTATCTGGCTATTGTGACGTTAGGCTTCGGCGAAATCGTCCGTATCCTGCTGCTCAACAACACCGAAGTGACCGGTGGCCCAAATGGTATCAGCCAGATCCCGAAACCCACCTTTTTCGGTCTGGAGTTCAGCCGTACCGCCCGTGAAGGCGGCTGGGATACTTTCAGCAACTTCTTTAATGTGAAGTACGATCCGTCTGACCGCGTCATTTTCCTCTATCTGGTGGCGCTGCTGCTGGTGGTCTTCTCGCTGTTTGTCATCAACCGTCTACTGCGTATGCCGTTGGGCCGTGCGTGGGAAGCGCTGCGTGAAGATGAAATTGCCTGTCGCTCGCTGGGCTTAAACCCTACGCGCATCAAGCTGACCGCCTTTACCATCAGCGCTGCGTTCGCGGGTTTTGCCGGTACGCTGTTTGCTGCGCGCCAGGGTTTTGTCAGCCCGGAATCGTTCACCTTTGCCGAGTCGGCCTTTGTGCTGGCGATTGTGGTACTGGGCGGAATGGGCTCACAGTTTGCGGTGATCCTCGCGGCTATCCTGCTGGTGGTGTCACGTGAGCTAATGCGTGATTTCAACGAATACAGCATGTTAATGCTGGGTGGTTTAATGGTACTGATGATGATCTGGCGTCCGCAGGGCTTGTTGCCGATGACCCGTCCGCAGTTGAAGCTGAAAAACGGGGAAGCGAAAGGAGAGCAGGCATGAGTCAGCCATTATTATCCGTTAACGGCCTGATGATGCGCTTCGGCGGTCTGCTGGCGGTAAACAACGTTGAGCTGGAACTGCGTCCGCAGGAAATCGTCTCGTTAATCGGGCCAAACGGCGCGGGGAAAACCACGGTCTTTAACTGTCTGACCGGTTTTTATAAGCCGACCGGCGGCACGATTAAGCTGCGCGACCAGCACCTGGAAGGGCTGCCGGGTCAGCAAATCGCGCGTATGGGCGTGGTGCGTACTTTCCAGCACGTGCGCCTGTTTCGCGAAATGACGGTGATTGAAAACCTGCTGGTGGCGCAACATCAGCAGCTGAAAACCGGCGTCTTCTCCGGCCTGTTGAAAACTCCGTCGTTCCGTCGCGCGCAGAGTGAAGCGTTGGATCGCGCCGCCACCTGGCTTGCGCGTATTGGTTTGCTGGAGCATGCCAACCGGCAGGCCAGTAACCTGGCCTACGGCGATCAGCGCCGTCTGGAGATTGCCCGCTGCATGGTGACCCAGCCGGAAATCCTGATGCTCGACGAACCCGCCGCTGGCCTCAACCCGAAAGAGACCAAAGAGCTGGACGAGCTGATTGCTGAACTGCGTAACCATCACAACACCACCATTTTGTTGATTGAGCACGATATGAAGCTGGTGATGGGGATTTCCGACCGTATTTACGTGGTGAACCAGGGCACGCCGCTGGCGAACGGGACGCCGGAACAGATTCGTAATAACCCGGATGTTATCCGCGCCTATTTAGGAGAAGCATAATGGGGGCGAGGCATAATATGGATAACGTGATGTTATCGTTCGACAAAGTCAGCGCCCACTACGGCAAGATACAGGCGCTGCACGATGTCAGCTTGTATATCAACCAGGGTGAAATCGTTACCCTGATTGGCGCCAACGGCGCGGGAAAAACCACGCTGCTCGGTACGTTATGCGGCGATCCGCGTGCGACCAGCGGGCGAATTGTCTTTGATGGTAAAGACATTACCGACTGGCAGACGGCGAAAATCATGCGCGAAGCGGTCGCGATTGTTCCGGAAGGGCGTCGCGTGTTTTCCCGCATGACGGTCGAAGAGAACCTGGCGATGGGCGGCTTCTTTGCCGAAAAGGACCAGTTTCAGGAACGCATCAAATGGGTGTATGACCTGTTTCCTCGCCTGCATGAGCGTCGAATTCAGCGTGCGGGAACGATGTCCGGCGGTGAACAACAGATGCTGGCGATAGGTCGTGCGCTGATGAGCCAGCCGAGGCTGCTACTGCTTGATGAACCGTCGCTGGGTCTGGCACCGATTATCATCCAGCAGATTTTTAACACCATCGAGCAGTTGCGCGAGCAGGGGATGACCATCTTCCTCGTTGAACAGAACGCTAACCAGGCACTGAAGCTCGCCGATCGCGGCTACGTGCTGGAAAACGGTCATGTGGTGCTGGAAGACACCGGTGATGCGTTACTGGCTAACGAAGCGGTGCGCAGCGCGTATCTGGGCGGTTAACCATTCTCTGAATAGACAAGGGGCCCGCTGTGGCCCCTTTTTATTGCTCTATGTTATTATTGAGAATAGTTATCAATAATAAAAATGAACATGGAGAAAGGATGATTCGTTCAGGTACCTGCATGATGATTGGTAGTTTGTTTTTGACGCTTTCATTAAATACCCTGGCCTCAGCGCCGCCAGCGTTCGACCCGCGCGACCCATCAATCTGGGAAGAGAAACCGGACAACCCGTTAGCGCAGTCCAACTCGCCCTGCGAAGTCTTCACCAGCTCAGTATGTCCGGGCTGGGAAGATGAGAAATCGGATATCCAGCGCGAACGCGAGCGGCGTGAACAGCAGCGTTTACAGAATGAATATGAACGACGCTGGCGTAAAGATTAATGTTCCTTGCTGGCAGTAACAGATAACAGCATCCTGGTCGGGTAAGACATAGCGCTACCCGGCTTTGTTGTGCACCACCCCGCATTTTCCTGTCACTACGCTTTCACCGCCTTGCCATCTGTTTGTCGCCTTACTATCTTTTTTTTGTAATAAAAAAGTTATTTTTCTGTCATTCGAGCATGTCATGTTACCCCCGCGAGCATAAAACGCGTGATATCGCGCATCCGGCACAACAAGAGAGATAACCGATGATATCGTTACGACATACAGCTTTAGGACTGGCACTTAGCCTGGCATTTGCAGGTCAGGCACTGGCGGTCACCACTATCCCGTTCTGGCACTCAATGGAAGGCGAACTGGGTAAAGAAGTTGACTCACTGGCGCAACGTTTTAATGCCGCCAATCCCGACTACAAAATTGTTCCGCAGTACAAAGGCAACTACGAGCAAAGCCTGAGCGCAGGTATTGCCGCCTTCCGTACCGGAAACGCGCCTGCGCTGTTGCAGGTTTATGAAGTGGGTACGGCAACAATGATGGCCTCGAAAGCCATTAAACCGGTCTATGAAGTCTTCAAAGAGGCCGGCATTAACTTCGATGAGTCTCAGTTCGTACCGACCGTTTCCGGTTACTACACCGACTCTAAAAGTGGGCACTTGCTCTCCCAGCCGTTTAACAGCTCCACTCCGGTGCTGTACTACAACAAAGATGCCTTCAAAAAAGCCGGTTTAGACCCGGAGCAGCCGCCGAAAACCTGGCAGGATCTGGCGGAATACACCGCGAAGCTGAAAGCCGCAGGAATGAAGTGCGGTTACGCCAGCGGCTGGCAGGGATGGATTCAGATTGAAAACTTCAGCGCCTGGAACGGTCTGCCGGTAGCAACCAAAAACAACGGTTTTGACGGTACTGACGCGGTGCTGGAGTTCAATAAACCGGAACAGGTGAAACATATCGCCCTGCTGGAAGAGCTGAACAAAAAAGGGGATTTCAGCTACTTTGGGCGTAAAGATGAGTCCACCGAGAAGTTCTATAACGGGGATTGTGCCATTACCACCGCCTCTTCTGGTTCTCTGGCTGACATCCGTCACTACGCTAAATTCAACTATGGCGTCGGAATGATGCCGTACGATGCCGACGTGAAGGGCGCACCGCAGAATGCGATTATCGGTGGGGCCAGCCTGTGGGTTATGCAGGGTAAAGACAAAGCAACTTACGAAGGCGTGGCGCAGTTCCTCAACTTCCTGGCGAAGCCTGAAATTGCTGCCGAATGGCACCAGAAGACCGGCTATCTGCCCATCACCACTGCTGCCTACGACCTGACCCGCGAGCAGGGCTTCTATGATAAGAACCCAGGGGCTGATATCGCCACTCGCCAGATGCTGAACAAGCCGCCGTTGCCGTTCACCAAAGGGCTGCGTCTGGGCAACATGCCGCAGATCCGCACTATCGTGGATGAAGAGCTGGAAAGCGTCTGGACCGGGAAGAAAACCCCGCAGCAGGCGTTGGATACCGCCGTTGAACGTGGCAATCAGTTACTGCGTCGTTTTGAGCAATCGACCAAGTCTTAAGTGTATAAGTGCCTGATGGCGCTGCGCTTATCAGGCCTACAGCGTTTGTAGGCCGGATAAGGTGCCTGCACCGCCATCCGGCACCTTCCAGGAAAAGTCTACATGTCTTCATCCCGTCCGGTATTCCGCTCGCGTTGGCTTCCCTATTTGCTGGTGGCTCCGCAGCTGGTTATCACCGTTATTTTCTTTATCTGGCCCGCCGGTGAAGCGCTGTGGTATTCGTTGCAATCCGTTGATCCGTTTGGTCTTTCCAGCCAGTTTGTCGGACTGGAGAACTTTGTCGCGCTGTTTCATGACCCGTACTACCTTGATTCGTTCTGGACCACCATTAAGTTCAGTACGTTCGTCACGGTAAGCGGTCTGCTGGTGTCGTTGTTTTTTGCGGCGCTGGTGAATTACGTGGTGCGTGGCAGTCGTTTTTACCAGACGCTGATGCTGTTGCCTTATGCCGTCGCGCCCGCCGTCGCCGCCGTATTGTGGATCTTCCTGTTTAACCCAGGACGCGGACTGATTACCCATTTTCTCGGTGAGTTTGGCTATGACTGGAACCATGCGCAAAACAGCGGTCAGGCGATGTTCCTGGTGGTGTTTGCGTCGGTCTGGAAGCAGATTAGTTACAACTTCCTGTTCTTCTTTGCCGCACTGCAGTCTATTCCGCGGTCGCTGATTGAGGCCGCCGCGATTGATGGCGCAGGGCCGGTTCGCCGCTTCTTTAAGCTGGCGTTGCCGCTGATAGCCCCGGTCAGCTTCTTTCTGCTGGTGGTGAATCTGGTTTATGCCTTCTTTGATACTTTCCCGGTGATCGATGCCGCCACGGCGGGTGGCCCGGTACAGGCGACCACTACGTTGATTTATAAGATCTATCGCGAAGGGTTTGTTGGGCTGGATCTCTCCGCTTCGGCCGCGCAATCGGTGGTGCTGATGTTCCTGGTCATTATTTTGACGGTGGTGCAGTTCCGCTATGTGGAAAGTAAGGTGCGTTACCAATGATTGAGAACCGTCGTGGGCTGACAATATTCAGCCATGCCATGTTGATTATGGGGATCATGGTGATCCTGTTTCCGCTGTACGTTGCGTTTGTCGCGGCGACGCTGGACAACAAAGCGGTGTTTGAAACGCCGATGACGCTGGTGCCCGGCACACAGCTACTGGAAAACACGAAATACATCTGGGTCAACGGCGTGGGCGTCAATAGCGCGCCGTTCTGGCTGATGATGCTCAACAGTTTCATTATGGCGTTCAGTATTACGGTAGGCAAAATCACCGTTTCTATGCTCTCCGCATTCGCCATCGTCTGGTTCCGTTTTCCGCTGCGCAACCTGTTCTTCTGGATGATTTTTATCACCCTGATGCTGCCGGTTGAGGTGCGTATTTTCCCGACGGTGGAGGTTATTGCCAACCTGAAAATGCTCGACAGCTATGCGGGTCTGACGCTGCCGTTGATGGCATCGGCTACTGCGACCTTCTTGTTTCGGCAGTTCTTTATGACCCTGCCGGATGAACTGGTTGAGGCGGCGCGTATTGACGGTGCGTCACCGATGCGTTTTTTCCGCGATATCGTACTACCGCTGTCAAAAACCAACCTGGCGGCGCTGTTCGTTATCACCTTTATCTACGGCTGGAACCAGTATCTGTGGCCGTTGTTAATTATTACCGACGTCAATTTGGGCACTGCGGTGGCGGGTATCAAAGGCATGATTGCCACCGGTGAAGGTACCACCCAATGGAATCAGGTAATGGCAGCCATGCTGCTAACGCTTATCCCTCCGGTAATCATCGTGTTAGCCATGCAGCGCGCGTTTGTACGTGGTTTAGTGGACAGTGAGAAATAAAATGGCAGGACTCAAACTACAGGCAGTAACCAAAAGCTGGGACGGCAAAACCCAGGTGATTAAACCGCTGACGCTGGACGTCGCGGACGGGGAATTTATCGTCATGGTCGGGCCATCTGGCTGCGGCAAATCTACGCTACTGCGGATGGTGGCCGGGCTTGAGCGGGTGAGCGGCGGCGATATCTGGATTGATAATAAGCGCGTTACCGAGATGGAGCCGAAGGATCGCGGCATTGCGATGGTCTTTCAGAACTACGCGCTCTACCCGCATATGAGCGTGGAAGAAAACATGGCCTGGGGGCTGAAAATCCGCGGGATGGGTAAGGAGCATATTGCCGAACGGGTGAAAGAGGCGGCGCGTATTCTTGAGCTGGGTGAACTGCTCAAGCGTCGTCCGCGCGAGCTTTCCGGCGGACAGCGCCAGCGCGTGGCGATGGGGCGGGCGATTGTCCGCGACCCGGCGGTATTCCTGTTTGATGAACCGCTTTCCAATCTCGATGCCAAGCTGCGCGTACAGATGCGTCTCGAGTTACAACATCTGCATCGCCGCCTGAAAACCACTTCGCTGTACGTGACGCACGATCAGGTTGAAGCGATGACGCTCGCCCAGCGGGTGATGGTGATGAACAAAGGCATTGCCGAGCAGGTAGGTACGCCGGTTGAGGTGTATGAAAAACCAGCCAGCCGCTTTGTGGCGAGTTTTATCGGCAGCCCGGCGATGAACCTGCTGGACGGGCGCATCAGCGCCGCGGGTACCCATTTTGAGCTTGACGACGGTATGACGTTGCCGATCGGCAGAAGCACCAGAGTGTCTGGTGGGCGTAATATGACGCTGGGTATCCGCCCGGAGCATATTGCGCTAAGCTCGCAGGCCGAAGGCGGCGTGCCGCTGGTTGTCGACACGCTGGAAATGCTGGGAGCGGATAACCTGGCACATGGACGTTGGGGTGAGCAAAAGCTGGTGGTGCGACTGGCGCATCAGCATCGCCCGACGGCAGGCAGCACGCTGTGGCTGCATCTGCCAGAAAATCATCTGCATCTTTTTGATGGCGAAACAGGACAACGCGTATGAGTTACTGGCCTTACCCCCATATTGTCGCCCATCGTGGCGGCGGTAAGCTGGCACCGGAAAACACCCTGGCGGCGATCGACGTGGGGGCGCGATACGGGCATACCATGATCGAGTTTGACGCTAAATTGTCGAAAGACGGTGAGATCTTCTTGCTGCATGACGACAACCTGGAGCGAACCAGTAACGGCTGGGGCGTGGCAGGCGAGCTGAACTGGCAAGATTTATTGCGCGTGGACGCCGGCGGCTGGTTTAGCGGTGAGTTTAAAGGTGAACCGCTGCCGCTGCTCTCGCAAGTGGCCGAGCGCTGCCGTCAGCACGGTATGATGGCGAATATTGAAATTAAACCCACAACCGGCACCGGAACCTTAACCGGCAAAGTCGTTGCGCTGGCCGCGCGGGAACTGTGGGCGGAAATGACGCCACCACTGTTGTCATCCTTTGAAATTGATGCGCTTGAAGCGGCGCAGCAGGCGGCGCCTGAACTGCCGAGAGGTTTGCTGCTGGATGAATGGCGCGAAGACTGGCGTGAGCTGACAACGCGGCTTGGCTGCGTCTCTATTCATCTTAATCACAAGCTGCTGGATGAAGCTCGCGTGGATGCGCTACGCGACGCGGGGCTACGGATACTGGTGTATACCGTCAACCGACCCCAGCGCGCGGCGGAACTGCTACGCTGGGGAGTGGACTGTATCTGTACCGATGCTATTGATACGATTGGTCCGGATTTCCAGCCCTGTTAAGGTCCAATCGTTTTTAACGGAACGTTAGGCTGCGGCGTGCTGGAGGGCTTCAGCATGTCGCCGTTCTTTTTCTCTGACAGCATATGTTGCTTATTCAGCGAGCTGTCCGGGTTACGGGTTCCACTCAACATCCCACCGTTGCTGTTGGAAAGCATCTGCTGCTGACCGGAATTCAGCTCGCCAGGCTGAGACTGAAGGACTCGCTGGGAGTTGGTGTTGATTTGGTTTTCCATATGCTGTTGCTGCATACGCGTCTGCGTTTGCAACTGCTGGTTGAGCATCCCTTTCTGTTGAATCTGCTGCGATTGCATTTGCGTCTGCATACGCTGCTGACTCGGGATCTGATAACCCGGTTGATTCGGGTTATTCATGGTGTTGATAGGCTGTGCAAAGCCTGCAAACGGCAACAGCATGGCTAAAAGTAAGAGTCGTTTCATCGCTTTTCTCCTCTCGGGGATCGTTTAAGTTTACTCCTTTCTCGCCGTTACGATGATTATTTCAGAGTTATGCACCAGGCTTATTGGGGGCCGACCCCCATACATCTGGAGAATAACGATGATAAAACCGACGTTTTTACGCCGGGTAGCCATTGCTGCTCTGCTCTCAGGAAGTTGTTTTAGCGTTGCTGCCGCGCCGACTGCGCCACCGCCGGTATCCTACGGTGTTGAGGAAGATGTGTTCCATCCTGTGCGCGCGCAACAGGGGATGGTGGCCTCCGTGGATGCGCTGGCCACCCAGGTTGGGGTGGACATTCTGAAACAGGGGGGGAATGCCGTCGATGCCGCCGTGGCCGTTGGCTACGCGCTGGCGGTAACGCATCCTCAGGCGGGCAATCTGGGCGGTGGTGGTTTTATGCTGCTGCGTACTAAAGACGGTAACACCACCGCGATCGATTTTCGTGAAATGGCGCCTGCTGGCGCGACCCGTGACATGTTCCTCGATGAGCAGGGCAACGCCGATGCGAAAAAGTCGCTGACGTCGCATCTGGCATCCGGTACGCCGGGTACCGTGGCGGGTTTCTCGCTGGCGCTGGAGAAATACGGCACGATGCCGCTGAACAAAGTGGTGCGCCCGGCAATGAAGCTGGCGGAAGAAGGCTTTGTGGTTAACGATGCGCTGGCCGACGATCTGAAAACCTATGGCAGCGAAGTGCTCCCTAATCACGAGAACAGCAAAGCCATTTTCTGGAAAGACGGCGAGCCGCTGAAAAAGGGCGACAAGCTGGTGCAAAAGAATCTGGCGAAAAGCCTCGAGATGATTGCCGAGAACGGTCCGGACGCGTTTTATAAAGGGGCTATTGCCGATCAGATTGCCGGGGAAATGCAGAAGAACGGCGGGCTGATGACCAAAGAGGATTTAGCCAGCTATAAAGCCGTGGAGCGTACGCCGATTAGCGGTGACTATCGCGGGTATCAGGTCTTCTCCATGCCGCCGCCGTCCTCTGGCGGTATTCACATCGTGCAGATCCTCAATATTCTCGAAAACTTCGACATGAAGAAGTACGGGTTTGGCAGCGCCGACGCCATGCAGGTCATGGCTGAAGCGGAGAAATATGCTTACGCCGACCGTTCAGAGTATCTGGGCGACCCGGATTTTGTGAAAGTGCCGTGGCAGGCACTGACCAACAAAGCCTATGCTAAAACGCTTGCGGATCAAATTGATATCAACAAGGCTAAGCCTTCCAGCCAGATCAAACCAGGCAAGCTCGCCCCGTATGAAAGCAACCAGACCACTCACTTCTCGGTGGTGGATAAAGACGGCAATGCCGTGGCGGTGACCTATACCCTGAATACCACCTTCGGGACCGGCATCGTGGCGGGTAACACCGGTATCCTGCTCAATAATGAAATGGATGATTTCTCCGCTAAGCCGGGCGTGCCAAACGTTTATGGACTGGTGGGCGGCGATGCTAACGCGGTTGGGCCGAAAAAGCGCCCGCTGTCGTCGATGTCACCGACTATCGTGGTAAAAGACGGGAAAACCTGGCTGGTTACCGGCAGCCCTGGCGGGAGTCGAATTATCACAACCGTGCTGCAAATGGTAGTCAACAGCATTGATTTCGGGATGAACGTCGCCGAAGCGACCAACGCGCCGCGCTTCCATCATCAGTGGTTACCGGATGAACTGCGCATCGAGAAGGGCTTTAGCCCGGATACAATCAAGCTGCTGGAGCAAAAAGGACAGAAAGTCGCGCTGAAAGAGGCGATGGGCAGCACGCAGAGCATTATGGTTGGACCGGATGGCGCACTGTATGGCGCGTCTGACCCGCGTTCCGTGGATGATTTAACGGCGGGATACTAAGAATAATGGCCTACAGCGTTCTAAGTGGTGTAGGCCTGACTGGTTGGTTATGGCGCATATCCCTGCAGTGACTCAGACCAGCGGAATATTTGGCTGCTTTTATCCTGCAGGTTAACGCGTTCTAAATCATAAAATCCGTGCGTCTTTGCCGAGCGCATTTTGAGAATGTACTTGCTTTCGCTGATGTCGTGCTGCCTTGTGCCGTCTTTATTCCAGTCTCCGGCGATGTCCGTATATTGATAAACAAGGTCGGAATACACGTTGATTATCCTGTTGTCTTTGATCGTATAGAGCTCCAGCACTTCGTAAAATGCGCCGCCGCCGGAATACGCATCAGAGTATCCACCACGCACCCCGAACGCCAGGGTATCGGGGGCGATCCGGTACGGTGCCAGATCCAGTTTTGTATAATAAGCCAGCGGTCTGACGGACTCATCATCGCTCTCTTTTTCGGCGGCTTTATTCCACTCCGAGAGTTGGTTTAACGGTTTTTCCGAACGTGCAATCGGCGTTAGCCGTTGGTTCTGCCAGGAAAAAACGCCGAGATATAATTTATTAGCGCGCCCGTTGCTGTAGTTTTCAGGACAGGTGTTATCCGCGTATTTCTTTGCCTGCCCGGCATCCGCCTGATTGTCAGCGAAACAAGCGACGCCAATATATTTGCCGTCTTTGCCCCAGGCTTTGGCACCCGTGAGGATCAGGTTGTCAGGATCCTCATTTGGCGCAACCCAGGCAATCCACTGGTCCTCGGATAATCCCTGCGGAAGCTCGCCAAATCCTTTCGCGGGTGTTGCTCCCGCCATTTGCTCAGCGAAAATCTGTTTGCCTTCCGGGTGTTGAATGGCGCTGGGTACGGAATCGAGATTTTGTACGGTAGTGGCAAAAGCAGGGGAGAGCGTTGCCAGCAACACCAGGGGAAGGTACTTTTTCACTATTGCGTCCTTTCAATAAGCAGGGCGATACGACTCGCCCTTAAATTTATTTCACGCGTGCCATAAAGTAGGCATCAACATACTCACCGTTGCGCAGGCCGTATTTCTTACCGGTGCCTTCGATTTCAAAGCCGTATTTCTTATACACCGCCACGGCAGGCTCATTATCAACAAATACCGTTAGCTCAATACGCTCGACGCGCAGCCAGTTGTCGCACATGTCGATCATCGTGCGGATCAGCGCGCTGGCAACGCCGCGATTGTGCCACCGGGCATCCACGCAGATACCAAAATCGGCCACGTGGCTGCGGCGTGGGCGCTGCGCAACCTCAATACAGAGATGCCCCACGACGATATCGTCAATGCAGGCAACCAGTTGTTTAACCCCGGCTTGCTCGGTTAGCCGCGCCTGCCACATCTCGAGGGAAGGATGAGGAACCTGTAGCGTGTTGTGGTACACCTCCGGCTGAGCGTGGATCTGACGAATTGCGTCGTAATCTTTTGGTTCAGCGTGGCGTATCACTATTTCACTCATTCCTTATCTCCTGCAGGGTTAATTGTGTATTTACACTCGCTGAGAAAGAAAATCCCGTCAACTGCATTTTTTTGCAAAAAGAAGTAGACAAGTGCGAATGAGAATGATTATTATTGCTCTGCGTTCAGG
Organism: Citrobacter sp. Ce119; assembly: GCF_030334525.1. Classification (NCBI taxonomy): domain Bacteria; kingdom Pseudomonadati; phylum Pseudomonadota; class Gammaproteobacteria; order Enterobacterales; family Enterobacteriaceae; genus Citrobacter; species Citrobacter sp. Ce119. The sequence goes on along the minus strand of NZ_JAOWDR010000045.1, from coordinate 104,248 downwards.
GGAACCCCTACGGAGAACCTGAAAGCACGACATTGCTCACATTGCTTCCAGTATTACTTTAGCCAGCCTTGCGCTGGCTTTTTTTTTGGTTTTGTTTCTGCCTGGCTTACTTGTCATTTTGTCCCCGGGATGATGCCGGATGGCGCTTGCGCTTATCCGGCCTACAGCTGAGACCTGGGTTTTGTAGGCCGGATAAGGCTCCGCCGCCATCCGGCAAAGAATCCAACATTCAGTCTCCAGCCGCTTTGCGCTATGGTGTAGACAATCACTTTCAAAAGGATCGTCTCATGACCTTACACTGCGCATTTATTGGTTTTGGTAAAAGCACCACTCGCTACCATTTGCCGTACGTCCTCAATCGCAAAAATAGCTGGCACGTTGCGCACATTTTCCGCCGCAACGCCAAGCCGGAAGAGCAGGCGCCGCAGTATTCCCATATTCACTTCACCAGTGACCTCGACGAGATCTTAAACGATCCGCAGGTGAAGCTGGTGATCGTCTGTACCCATGCTGACAGCCATTTTGAATACGCCAAACGCGCGCTGGAAGCGGGTAAAAATGTGCTGGTTGAGAAACCCTTCACCCCAACGCTTGCGCAAGCAAAAGAGTTGTTTGAGCTAGCGCAAAGCAAAGGACTGACCGTTACGCCGTATCAGAATCGTCGTTTTGACTCCTGTTTCCTCACCGCTAAAAAAGCGATTGAGAGCGGCAAGCTCGGCAAGATTGTTGAAGTTGAAAGCCATTTCGATTACTACCGTCCCGAAGCAGAAACCAAGCCGGGGCTGCCGCAGGACGGCGCGTTTTATGGTCTGGGCGTACACACCATGGATCAGATTATCTCGCTGTTCGGACGCCCCGATCATGTGGCCTATGACATCCGCAGCCTACGCAACAAAGCGAACCCGGACGATACCTTTGAAGCGCAGCTGTTTTACGGCGACCTGAAAGCCATTGTTAAAACCAGTCATCTGGTGAAAATCGACTATCCGAAGTTTATCGTCCATGGCACCAAAGGCTCGTTTGTGAAGTACGGCATCGACCAGCAGGAAACCAGCCTGAAGGCTAATATCATGCCAGGTGAGCCAGGTTTCGCTGCCGATGATTCCATTGGAATGCTGGAATATGTCAACGATGACGGCATCACGGTGAAAGAAGAGGTGAAGCCGGAAGTGGGAGACTACGGTCGCGTCTATGATGCGCTGTACCAGACGCTGACGGCCGGTACGCCTAATTACGTCAAGGAATCTGAAGTTCTTACCAACCTGGAAATCCTCGAACGCGCCTTTGAACAGGCAATGCCTGCCACGATAACCCTCGCCAAATAGCCTGCACAGACTCCTCTGGGCTTGTTCATATTTTTTGAACAGAGGAGTCAATTTTCACCCTCTATGATTCCAGACGGATTGAGTCCACACTTACTCCATCGAAAACATCTGGGGGTGAACACAATGATCTATTTACGCAAAGCTAATGACCGTGGCCACGCTAATCATGGCTGGCTCGATTCCTGGCATACCTTCTCTTTTGCCAACTACTATGACCCGAACTTTATGGGGTTCTCGGCACTGCGCGTGATTAACGATGATGTAATCGACGCAGGCCAGGGCTTTGGCACTCACCCCCATAAAGACATGGAAATCCTGACCTATGTGCTGGAAGGTGCAGTGGAGCATCAGGACAGCATGGGCAACAAAGAGCAGGTTCCGGCCGGTGAGTTTCAGATTATGAGCGCCGGGACGGGGATCCGTCACTCGGAGTATAACCCGAGCAATACTGAGAAACTGCATCTGTATCAGATCTGGATCATGCCGCAGGAAAACGGTATTACGCCGCGCTATGAACAGCGCCGTTTCGATGCCGCCCAGGGTAAACAATTGGTGCTGTCGCCGGATGCCCGTGATGGTTCGCTGAAAGTTTACCAGGATATGGAGCTGTACCGTTGGGCGCTGGTCAAAGATGAGCAGTCGGTGCATCAGATTGCCGCTGAACGCCGCGTCTGGATCCAGGTGGTAAAAGGCAATGTCACCATTAACGGCACCAAAGCGACCACCAGCGACGGTCTGGCCATCTGGGATGAACAGGCAATTTCGATTCATGCCGACAGCGATAGTGAAGTGTTACTGTTTGACCTGCCGCCAGTCTAACGTGCTGTAACCCTTTGTAGGCCGGATAAGACGCGAAAGCGTTGCCATCCGGCTTTTCATCGTTTGTCATTAATTCCATGCGTCCGTGGTAAACTGGGGGAATCTATCCCTTTTTAACGCTTCAGGACGATGAAAAAGAAAAGACCCGTACTTCAGGATGTAGCCGACCGCGTGGGCGTGACCAAAATGACGGTCAGTCGCTTTTTGCGTAACCCGGAGCAGGTCTCCGTGGCGCTGCGGGGCAAAATTGCCGCTGCACTTGATGAGCTGGGTTATATTCCCAATCGCGCTCCTGATATCCTTTCTAACGCCACCAGCCGCGCGATCGGCGTGCTTTTACCCTCTCTTACTAACCAGGTTTTTGCTGAAGTGCTACGCGGCATTGAGGCCGTCACCGACGCCCATGGTTATCAAACTATGCTCGCGCACTACGGCTATAAGCCTGAGATGGAACAAGAGCGCCTGGAGTCGATGCTGTCGTGGAATATTGATGGCCTAATCCTCACCGAACGTAGCCATACGCCCCGTACGCTGAAAATGATTGAGGTTGCGGGTATCCCGGTGGTTGAACTGATGGACAGCCAGTCACCGTGTCTGGATATTGCCGTCGGCTTCGACAACTTCGAGGCCGCGCGCCAGATGACCGCCGCTATTATCGCCCGTGGGCACCGTCATGTTGCCTATCTTGGCGCACGTCTTGATGAACGTACTATCATCAAACAGAGAGGCTACGAGCAGGCAATGCGCGATGCTGACCTGGTGCCGTATAGCGTGATGGTGGAGCAGTCTTCTTCCTACTCATCCGGTATTGAACTCATTCGTCAGGCGCGACGTGAATACCCGCAGCTTGATGGCGTCTTCTGTACCAACGATGACCTGGCGGTAGGGGCGGCTTTCGAATGTCAGCGTTTAGGGCTGAAAATCCCTGATGATATGGCGATTGCCGGATTCCACGGTCACGACATCGGACAGGTGATGGAGCCGCGTCTGGCGAGCGTGCTCACGCCGCGTGAGCGAATGGGCAGCATTGGCGCAGAGCGCCTGCTGGCGCGCATTCGTGGTGAAGCAGTCACACCTAAAATGTTAGATTTAGGTTTCACCTTGTCACCGGGCGGATCTATTTAAGCCAACAACTTTGAAGTAGCTCACACTTATACACTTCGAGCACGAATGGATATTGCTTCTCTATTTATCCGGCTGGACAATGTTACCGATAACAGTTACCCGTAACAATTTCCTGATTCTTGTACCAGTGGGGGCAACGCTTTGAGCACGACTAATCATGATCACCACGTTTACGTTCTGATGGGCGTATCGGGCAGCGGTAAATCTGCTGTCGCCAGCGAAGTGGCGCATCAACTGCAGGCCGCGTTTCTTGATGGCGATTTTCTCCATCCGCGCAGCAACATCATGAAAATGGCTTCCGGTGAGCCACTTAACGATGACGACCGTAAACCGTGGTTACAGGCGCTGAATGACGCCGCCTTCGCGATGCAGCGGACCAATAAAGTTTCGCTGATCGTCTGTTCCGCCCTGAAAAAAGTCTACCGCGACCAGCTGCGCGACGGTAATCCAAACCTCTCTTTCATCTATCTGAAAGGGGATTTTGACGTTATCGAAAGCCGCCTGAAGGCGCGTAAAGGCCACTTCTTCAAAACGCAGATGCTGGTGACCCAGTTTGAAGCGCTGGAAGAACCGGGTGCCAATGAAAACGATGTACTGGTGGTCGATATCGATCAACCACTGGACGGTGTGGTCGCCAGCACCATTGAGGTTATTAACCAGGGCAGTAAGTAGTGAGTACATTAACGCTTGTTTTAACAGCAGTAGGGTCCGTTTTATTACTGCTGTTTTTAGTGATGAAGGCGCGTATGCACGCTTTCGTTGCTTTGATGGTGGTATCCATTGGTGCAGGTCTCTTTTCCGGTATGCCGCTCGATAAAATCGCTGCGACCATGGAAAAAGGGATGGGAGGCACGCTCGGTTTTCTGGCGATTGTTGTGGCGCTGGGGGCGATGTTCGGCAAGATTTTGCATGAGACGGGCGCGGTCGATCAGATTGCCGTCAAAATGCTGAAATCTTTCGGTCACAGCCGCGCGCATTACGCGATTGGCCTGGCCGGTCTGATTTGCGCGCTGCCGCTGTTCTTTGAGGTGGCAATTGTGCTGCTGATTAGCGTGGCGTTCTCAATGGCGCGCCACACCGGTACTAACCTTGTAAAGCTGGTCATTCCGCTGTTTGCGGGCGTGGCGGCTGCCGCAGCGTTCCTGCTGCCGGGGCCTGCGCCAATGCTGCTGGCCTCTCAGATGCACGCCGACTTTGGCTGGATGATCCTGATTGGTCTGTGCGCCGCGATTCCGGGCATGATTATCGCCGGGCCGCTGTGGGGTAACTTCATCAGCCGTTATGTTGAGCTGCACGTACCGGAAGACATTACCGAGCCGCATCTGGGTGAAGGCAAAATGCCATCCTTTGGCTTCAGTTTATCGCTTATCCTGCTGCCGCTGGTGCTGGTTGGCCTGAAAACTATCGCCGCACGCTTTGTGCCGGTCGGTTCTTCAACCTACGAATGGTTCGAGTTTATCGGTCACCCGTTTACCGCGATTCTGGTGGCGTGTCTGGTGGCGATTTACGGTCTGGCGATTCGCCAGGGCATGCCAAAAGACCGCGTGATGGAGATCTGCGGGCATGCGCTGCAGCCGGCGGGAATTATTCTGCTGGTGATTGGTGCGGGCGGTGTGTTCAAACAGGTACTGGTGGATTCCGGCGTGGGTCCGGCACTGGGTGAAGCATTAACCGGCATGGGCCTGCCGATTGCCATCACCTGCTTCGTGCTGGCGGCGGCGGTGCGTATCATTCAGGGTTCCGCGACCGTGGCCTGCTTAACGGCGGTCGGTCTGGTGATGCCGGTGATTGAGCAACTGAACTACTCCGGGGCCCAGATGGCAGCGCTGTCTATCTGTATCGCGGGTGGCTCTATCGTCGTCAGTCACGTTAACGACGCGGGCTTCTGGTTGTTCGGTAAATTTACCGGCGCGACCGAAGCGCAAACCCTGAAGACCTGGACGATGATGGAAACCATCCTCGGCACGGTCGGTGCGATTGTCGGTATGATTGCCTTCCAGCTGTTGAGCTGATGGTATTGCCCGGTGGCGCTTGCGCTTACCGGGCCTGGAATTGAGCACATATCCACACCGTAGGCCGGGTAAGCGCAAGCGCTACCCGGCTTTTTTACAGCACCATCACACCATCCTCGGTTTTCAACCAACGCGGCGCTTTTAGCGTATCGGCGAAATAGCCCACTAAATCCTGCAGTAAATCACCCGCCACGCGTTCCATCTCGTCAGACAGCGTTTTACTCATCAGTAAATGCGTCAAAAGCTGGCAGTAACGCCCCATCTGATCTGGTTCGGGTTCAAAGAGGGGAGAGCAGGTCGGTAAGGTTTCTACCGTCAGGCTGGCCTGTAGATGCTGCGGTACAGGCTCCGTTAAGGTTGGTTGCAGTAGTGCCAGACAGGCCGACAGGCGCGCACAAATCGCCAGTTTTTCAACAGGGTCATGACATTCAACAAGCCCTTCGACAAAACGCTCACAGTTATCCGCCAGCTCGGTGAAGTCCGTGGCATGGCTAAAGGGCAGGGTAAATAAAGAGTGTGAAAAGAGAGGGGTCGTTGCCATAGGGCAGCCTCCAATGAGTCAAATTTTACCGCCACCTTAAGGGACCAACCTTTTGGTGGCGGGCTGAACGGAGTTGGTCCTACCGGCCTCATTGGATACCGGCGCGTCTTACGACGCCACCGTCCAGCCCACCATAGAGGTGTAACTGGTCGCACGACAAAAGTGATTTTATCGCGAATGAGGTAATCAGGGGACCAATCCCGGCACCTGATTTTGCAGGTGCAGCGAGAAGATAATGCTAATCCGCGATGCTGACAAGGGGGCATTCCGGAAGGCGCTTCGCAGAAATGAAAATACGCTTTTTCAGAGACTTAAATGATTGAGGTGTTTCTCATAAACACATTCACGGCGCTGATTGCCCGGTGGCGCTAGCGCTTACCGGGCCTACAAACGAGCAACATATCAACACCGTAGGCCGGGTAAGGCGAAGCCGCCACCCGGCGTAAAGTGAGTGCGTTACCCCTTCATCCACATCCGCACGCCGTCGAGGAACATCTGGGTTGCCATCATCACCAGAATCAATCCCATCAGGCGCTCCAGCGCGTTAACCCCTTTCTCGCCCAGCAGGCGTAAAAACAGCGAAGACTGCAGCAAAATCACGAACGTCCCGCCCCAGGCGATCAGCAGCGCAATCACCAGATGCCCCATCTGATTTGGGTACTGATGTGACAACAGCATTAATGACGCCAGGATTGTCGGACCGGCGACCAGCGGAATCGCCAGCGGCACGATAAACGGCTCTTCGCCTGCCGGAAGTCCGGTGCTATTCCCGGTGGCGCTGGGGAAAATCATCTTGATGGCGATCAGGAATAAAATAATGCCCCCGGAGATCGACACGGTCTCCGCGCGCAGGTTCAGAAATGCCAGAATTTTCTCGCCCGCAAACAGGAATATCAGCATCACCAACAGCGCAATGAACAGCTCGCGAATCATAATCGCGCGACGGCGTTTTGGTTCGGTATGTTTCAATACGGACATGAAAATGGGCAGATTTCCGAGCGGATCCATAATCAGGATCAATAAAACTGCCGCTGAAATGATTTCATTCATAACTCAAATTCCCTGATAATTACCGCGGACTTTCTGCTTGCTTGCGCAGCGGGATAAGTCGCATTACTGATGGCTTCGCTATCATTGATTAATTTCACTTGCGACTTTGGCTGCTTTTTGTATGGTGAAGGATAGGCCAGTAGGATACTGGTTAGCATACACAGCACACATCTCTGCAGGAAAAAACGCTATGAAAAATGTTGGTTTTATCGGCTGGCGCGGTATGGTCGGCTCTGTACTCATGCAACGCATGGTTGAGGAGCGTGACTTCGACGCCATTCGCCCTGTTTTCTTTTCTACTTCCCAGCTCGGGCAGGCGGCACCGACATTCGGTGGAACCGCGACCGGCACGCTTCAGGACGCTTTTGATCTGGACGCGCTGAAGGCGCTCGATATCATCGTGACCTGTCAGGGCGGCGATTATACCAACGAAATCTATCCAAAGCTTCGTGAAAGCGGTTGGCAGGGTTACTGGATTGACGCGGCCTCTTCGCTGCGTATGAAAGACGATGCCATCATCATTCTCGATCCGGTTAACCAGGATGTCATTACTGACGGCCTGAATAAAGGAATTAAGACCTTTGTCGGCGGAAACTGTACCGTTAGCCTGATGCTGATGTCCCTTGGTGGCCTGTTTGCCAATGACCTGGTTGACTGGGTTTCCGTGGCGACCTATCAGGCGGCTTCCGGCGGCGGCGCGCGTCATATGCGCGAACTGTTGTCCCAGATGGGTCATCTGTATGGCCATGTGGCCGATGAACTGGCGACCCCTTCCTCTGCTATTCTCGATATCGAACGCAAAGTGACGGCCCTGTCCCGCAGCGGTGAACTGCCGGTTGATAACTTTGGCGTACCGCTGGCCGGTAGCCTGATTCCGTGGATCGACAAACAGCTTGATAACGGTCAGAGCCGTGAAGAGTGGAAGGGACAGGCCGAAACCAACAAAATTCTTGATACGTCTTCTGTGATCCCGGTCGATGGTCTGTGCGTGCGCGTCGGCGCGCTGCGCTGCCACAGCCAGGCGTTCACCATTAAACTGAAAAAAGATGTGTCTATTCCGACCGTGGAAGAACTGCTGGCGGCGCACAATCCGTGGGCCAAAGTCGTGCCAAACGATCGGGATATCACTATGCGTGAGTTAACCCCGGCGGCCGTTACCGGCACGCTGACCACGCCAGTAGGCCGTCTGCGTAAGCTGAATATGGGACCGGAGTTCCTGTCAGCCTTTACCGTAGGCGACCAGTTGCTGTGGGGGGCTGCGGAGCCATTGCGCCGTATGCTGCGCCAATTGGCGTAATAGTTTGTTAACGATCAAGGGGTGAGGAATCACCCCTTTTTTTGCGTAATACAGGAGTAAGCGCAGATGTTTCATTTTTTACCAGGAGTAAGATAAAGCATTGGCTATTCTTTAAGGGTGACTTAGTACCGGAGGTATTAAGTTGTTGCCTGAAGGTGGGACGACGCAGAGAGGATGCACAATTGTGCTGCGCCGTTCAGGTCAAAAAAAGTGTCACTACCTGATGTCGAAAATCAGTTGGAAGGGGTGACACCATAAAACAGGATGACAACCATGTCCGTTCGTATCGATAGAGACGTGATTAATGCGCTAATTGCAGGCCATTTTGCGGATCCTTTTTCCGTACTCGGTATGCACCAAACTGATGCTGGACTTGAAGTCCGCGCCCTATTACCTGACGCCACCGAAGTGTGGGTGATCGAACCCAAAACCGGACGTAAAGTCGGCAAGCTGGATTGCCTCGACTCTCGCGGTTTTTTCTGTGCTGTACTTCCCCGCCGTAAAAATTTCTTTCGCTATCAGTTGGCCGTTGTCTGGCATGGACAACAGAATCTGATTGATGACCCTTATCGTTTTGGCCCGCTGATCCAGGATATGGATGCCTGGCTGTTATCTGAAGGTACGCACCTGCGACCTTACGAAACGCTGGGCGCGCATGCGGATACCATGGATGGCGTAACAGGTACGCGCTTCTCCGTCTGGGCGCCTAACGCTCAACGTGTGTCAGTGGTTGGGCAGTTCAACTACTGGGATGGCCGTCGCCACCCGATGCGCCTGCGCAAAGAAAGCGGTATCTGGGAGCTGTTTATCCCCGGTGCGCAACAGGGGCAGCTGTATAAATACGAGATGATCGATGCGAACGGTAAGCTGCGAATCAAAGCGGATCCTTACGCCTTCGAAGCGCAAATGCGCCCGGAAACCGCGTCGCTTATCTGCGGCCTGCCGGAAAAAGTGGTGCAAAGCGAGGAGCGCAAAAAAGCCAACCAGTTTGATGCGCCGATCTCTATCTATGAAGTGCACCTGGGTTCATGGCGTCGTCATACCGATAACAACTTCTGGCTGAGCTACCGTGAGCTGGCGGATCAACTGGTGCCTTACGCCAAGTGGATGGGCTTTACTCATCTCGAACTGTTGCCGATTAACGAGCATCCGTTCGACGGTAGCTGGGGCTACCAGCCTACCGGCATGTATGCGCCGACCCGTCGCTTTGGGACGCGTGATGATTTCCGCTATTTTGTGAATGCCGCGCATCAGGCCGGACTGAACGTCATTCTCGACTGGGTGCCGGGCCATTTCCCGTCGGACGACTTTGGTCTGGCAGAGTTTGATGGCACCAACCTGTATGAGCACAGCGACCCGCGAGAAGGGTATCACCAGGACTGGAACACGCTGATCTACAACTACGGTCGCCGTGAAGTCAGCAACTACCTGGTGGGCAACGCCCTGTACTGGATTGAACGCTTTGGTATCGATGCGCTACGCGTGGATGCCGTGGCGTCGATGATTTATCGCGACTACAGTCGTAAAGAAGGGGAATGGGTCCCGAACGAATTTGGCGGTCGTGAAAACCTCGAAGCTATTGAGTTTTTACGCAATACCAACCGAATTCTTGGCGAGCAGGTGCCAGGTGCGGTGAGCATGGCGGAAGAGTCCACCGACTTTGCCGGCGTCTCAAGGCCGCAGGACATGGGCGGTTTAGGGTTCTGGTATAAGTGGAACCTCGGCTGGATGCACGACACGCTGGACTACATGAAGCTGGATCCGATTCATCGTCAGTACCATCACGACAAGCTGACCTTCGGCATGCTGTACAACTACACCGAAAACTTCGTCCTGCCGCTGTCGCACGATGAAGTGGTACACGGTAAAAAATCCATTCTCGACCGCATGCCGGGAGACGCATGGCAGAAGTTCGCCAACCTGCGCGCCTATTACGGCTGGATGTGGGCCTTCCCGGGCAAGAAACTGCTGTTTATGGGCAATGAGTTCGCTCAGGGGCGTGAGTGGAACCATGACGCCAGCCTCGACTGGCATCTGCTGGAGGGCGGTGATAACTGGCACCACGGCGTACAGCGTCTGGTACGCGATCTGAACCTTACCTATCGCCACCACAAAGCGCTGCACGAGCTCGACTTTGATGCCTATGGCTTTGAATGGCTGGTGGTGGATGACAAAGAACGTTCGGTGCTGGCTTTCGTTCGTCGTGACAAAGTTGGTAATGAAATCATCGTTATCAGCAACTTTACGCCAGTGCCTCGCCACGGCTATCGCTTCGGTATCAACCAGCCGGGCAAATGGCGCGAGATCCTCAATACCGACTCGACGCATTACCACGGCAGTAATACCGGCAACGGCGGCGCGGTGCACAGCGATGAAATCGCCAGTCATGGTCGTCAGAACTCACTGAGCCTCACGTTGCCGCCGCTGGCAACGGTCTGGCTGGTTCGGGAGGGGTAATGACGCAACTGGCAACCGGCAACGCCACCCCCCATGGTGCAACGTATGACGGCCATGGCGTCAATTTCACACTCTTCTCGGCCCACGCTGAACGCGTTGAATTATGCGTATTCGATGAGCAAGGCTGCGAACTCCGCTATGACCTGCCGGGGCGTAGCGGCGATGTCTGGCACGGCTATCTGGCCAACGCCCGTCCAGGTCTGCGCTATGGTTATCGTGTACATGGTCCATGGCAGCCGCAGCAGGGCCACCGGTTTAATCCGGCGAAGCTGCTGCTTGACCCTTGCGCGCGTCGGGTGGATGGCGAGTTAAAAGATAACCCGCTGCTGCACGGCGGGTTAAATGAACCGGATAATCATGATAACGCCGCCATTGCGCTGAAGGGCGTTGTGGTGTCCGACCGTTATGACTGGGAGGATGACGCCCCGCCGCGCACGCCGTGGGGCAATACCGTGATTTACGAAGCGCATGTTAAAGGGCTGACGTATTTGCATCCTGACCTGCCGGAAGAGATTCGCGGAACCTACAAGGCGCTGGGCCACCCGGTGATGATCGACTATTTCAAGCGCCTCGGCATTACCGCCCTGGAGCTGCTTCCGGTGGCGCATTTTGCCAGCGAACCGCGGCTTCAGCGGCTGGGCCTGTCGAACTACTGGGGCTACAACCCGGTGGCGATGTTCGCGTTGCATCCGGCTTATGCCTGCTCACCGGAGAGTGCGCTTGATGAGTTTCGCGATGCGGTAAAAGCGCTGCACAAAGCGGGAATCGAGGTCATTCTCGACATCGTTTTGAACCACAGCGCCGAGCTGGATCTCGAAGGGCCTGTCTTCTCGCTGCGCGGAATTGATAACCGTAGCTATTATTGGATCAGGGACGATGGTGATTACTACAACTGGACCGGTTGTGGGAACACCCTCAACCTGAGCCATCCAGGCGTTGTGGAATACGCATGCGAATGCCTGCGCTACTGGGTTGAAACCTGTCATGTGGATGGTTTTCGTTTTGATTTGGCTTCCGTCATGGGGCGTACACCTACGTTTCGTCAGGATGCGCCGCTGTTTACCGCGATCCAAAACTGTCCGCTGCTCTCACGCGTTAAGCTGATTGCGGAACCGTGGGATATTGGTGAAGGCGGGTATCAGGTGGGGAATTTCCCCCCGCCGTTTGCCGAGTGGAATGATCATTTCCGTGATGCGACGCGACGCTTCTGGCTCCAGCGTAACCTCTCGTTGGGCGAGTTTGCCGGCCGTTTTGCCGCATCCAGCGACGTGTTTAAACGCCAGGGCCGCAAACCCAGCGCTACGGTCAATCTGGTGACCGCGCACGACGGTTTTACGCTACGCGACTGTGTTTGCTTCACAAATAAGCACAATGAAGCGAATGGTGAGGAAAATCGCGACGGCACTAGCAATAACTACAGCGACAATCATGGTAAAGAAGGATTAGGCGGCACGCTGGACCTGATTGAGCGGCGGCGCGACAGCATTCATGCGCTGTTAACCACGCTGTTGCTCTCACAGGGGACGCCGATGTTGTTGGCGGGCGATGAGCATGGTCATAGCCAGCACGGCAACAATAACGCTTACTGCCAGGATAACGCCTTAACCTGGCTGGACTGGCAGCAGGCAAACAGTGGGCTAACCACATTTACCGCCGCGCTGATTCATCTGCGCCGACAAATACTTGCATTAACAGGTGATTGCTGGTGGGAAGAGGGCGACGGCAATGTGCGTTGGCTGAATAAGTACGCACAACCCTTAAGTGCGGATGAGTGGCAAAACGGCCCGAGGCAGATGCAAATTCTGCTTTCAGACCGTTTCCTGATTGCAATAAACGCCACGCTTGAGGTGACAGATATCGTTTTACCTGAAGGGGAATGGCACGCCATTCCCCCATTTGCCGGAGAGGATAATCCGGTGCTTACGGCTGTCTGGCAGGGACCTGCGCACGGACTGTGTGTGTTCCAGAGAAGATAAAAAGGAGTTAGTCATGGTGAGTTTAGAGAAGAACGATCGTGTAATGTTGGCGCGCCAGCTGCCATTAAAATCTGTTGCCCTGATCCTGGCCGGTGGCCGCGGCACCCGCCTGAAAGATTTAACCAACAAACGTGCCAAACCCGCCGTGCACTTTGGTGGAAAGTTCCGCATTATCGATTTTGCTTTATCCAACTGTATTAACTCCGGGATCCGTCGCATTGGCGTGATCACCCAGTACCAGTCCCACACGCTTGTGCAGCACATTCAGCGCGGCTGGTCATTCTTTAGCGAAGAGATGAATGAGTTTGTCGATTTGCTGCCTGCCCAGCAGAGAATGCAGGGTGAAAACTGGTATCGCGGCACGGCGGATGCGGTGACCCAAAACCTGGACATCATTCGACGCTATAAAGCGGAATATGTGGTGATCCTCGCGGGCGATCATATTTACAAGCAGGACTACTCACGCATGTTGATCGACCACGTCGAGAAAGGCGCGCGTTGCACCGTGGCCTGTATGCCAGTGCCTATTGAAGAGGCCAGCGCGTTTGGCGTGATGGACGTGGACGACACCGATAAAATTATCGAGTTCGTTGAAAAACCTGCCAACCCGCCAGCTATGCCAGGCGATCCGACCAAATCCCTTGCCAGTATGGGGATCTACATTTTTAACGCCGACTACCTGTATGAATTGCTGGCGGAAGATGACCTCGATGAAAACTCCAGTCACGATTTCGGCAAAGACATTATCCCGAAAATCACTGAAGCTGGCATGGCGTATGCACATCCATTCCCGCTGTCCTGCGTGCAGTCTGACCCGGAATCCGAGCCGTACTGGCGCGATGTGGGAACGCTGGAAGCCTACTGGAAAGCGAACCTCGATCTGGCTTCGGTGACCCCTGAACTGGATATGTACGACCAGAACTGGCCAATCCGTACGCATATGGAGTCTCTGCCACCGGCGAAATTTGTGCAGGACCGTTCCGGTAGCCACGGTATGACGCTGAACTCGCTGGTTTCCGGCGGCTGTATTATTTCTGGTTCGGTGGTGGTGCAGTCCGTTTTGTTCCCGCGAGTGCGGGTGAATTCATTCTGTAACATTGATTCGGCAGTGTTGTTACCTGAAGTGTGGGTGGGACGTTCGTGCCGCTTACGTCGTTGCATTATCGACCGTGCCTGCGTTATTCCTGAAGGCATGATAATTGGTGAAAACGCGGAAGAAGATGCACGTCGTTTCTACCGTTCAGAGGAAGGTATTGTGCTGGTCACGCGTGAAATGCTGCGCAAACTGCAGATCAAACAGGAGCGATAATGCAGGTTTTACACGTTTGTTCAGAGATGTTCCCCCTGTTAAAAACCGGGGGACTGGCGGATGTTATTGGGGCGTTACCCGCAGCGCAAATAGCGGACGGCGTGGATGCCCGCGTGTTGCTCCCGGCGTTTCCTGATATTCGTCGCGGCATTCCCGATGCGCAGGTCGTGACGCGTCGGGATACCTTCGCCGGACGTATCACGCTGCTTTTCGGGCATTTCAACGGCGTGGGTATTTACCTGATTGACGCGCCGCATCTCTATGACCGTCCCGGTAGCCCGTATCACGACACTAACCTGTTTGCCTATACGGATAACGTACTGCGTTTTGCGCTGCTGGGTTGGGTCGGCTGTGAAATGGCCTGCGGCTTTGACCCATTCTGGCGCCCGGATGTGGTGCATGCGCACGACTGGCATGCCGGACTGGCCCCGGCGTATCTGGCAGCGCGCGGCCATCCGGCGAAATCGGTGTTTACCGTACACAACCTGGCGTATCAAGGCATGTTTTATGCAAAGCATATGGATGACATCCAATTGCCATGGTCGTTCTTTAATGTGCACGGACTGGAGTTTAACGGACAGATTTCGTTCCTGAAGGCCGGATTGTACTACGCCGACCACATTACGGCAGTCAGCCCGACCTACGCGCGGGAAATTACCGAGCCGCAATTCGCCTACGGCATGGAAGGTCTGTTGCAGCAACGTCATCGTGAAGGACGTCTTTCCGGCGTGCTGAACGGCGTTGATGAAAAAATCTGGAGCCCGGAAACCGATCTGCTGTTGGCATCGCGATATACGCGCGACACGCTGGAGGAGAAGGCGGAGAACAAACGTCAGCTACAGATAGCGATGGGACTTAAGGTTAACGATAAAGTGCCGCTGTTTGCAGTCGTCAGCCGCCTGACCAGTCAGAAAGGGCTGGATCTGGTGCTGGAAGCGCTGCCGGGGTTATTAGAGCAGGGTGGGCAGCTGGCATTGCTTGGCGCGGGCGATCCGGTTTTACAGGAAGGTTTCCTCGCCGCGGCGGCGGAACATCCAGGGCAAGTGGGCGTGCAGATTGGTTACCACGAAGCCTTCTCGCACCGCATTATGGGGGGGGCCGATGTCATATTGGTTCCCAGCCGTTTCGAGCCGTGTGGCTTAACGCAGTTGTATGGACTGAAGTACGGTACGCTGCCGCTGGTGCGGCGCACCGGTGGGCTGGCTGATACGGTCTCTGACAGTTCGCTGGAAAACCTGGCGGACGGTATCGCCAGTGGGTTTGTATTTGAAGATAGTAATGCCTGGTCGCTGCTACGTGCGATCCGGCGTGCTTTCGTATTGTGGTCCCGGCCTTCGCTGTGGCGGTTTGTACAACGTCAGGCCATGACCATGGATTTTAGCTGGCAAGTCGCGGCGAAGTCATACCGTGAGCTTTACTATCGCTTGAAATAGATATCCAGGAATCACCTATATGAATGCTCCATTTACTTATGCATCGCCCACACTCAGCGTAGAGGCACTTAAGCATTCTATCGCCTATAAGCTGATGTTTACGATTGGTAAGGACCCGGTCATTGCCAATAAACATGAGTGGCTGAACGCCACGTTGTTCGCGGTGCGCGATCGTCTCGTGGAGCGCTGGCTGCGTTCTAACCGTGCGCAATTATCTCAGGAAACTCGCCAGGTCTATTACCTGTCCATGGAGTTTTTGATTGGCCGCACGCTTTCCAATGCACTGTTATCGTTGGGTATTTATGACGATGTCAAAAATGCGCTGGAAGGTATGGGGTTGGATCTTGAAGATCTGATCGACGAAGAAAACGACCCGGGTCTTGGCAACGGCGGTCTCGGGCGCCTGGCGGCCTGTTTCCTCGACTCACTGGCAACGCTGGGCCTGCCGGGACGCGGCTACGGTATTCGTTATGACTACGGCATGTTCAAGCAGAACATTGTTGATGGCCGACAGAAAGAGTCGCCGGACTACTGGCTGGAATACGGTAACCCGTGGGAATTCAAACGCCACAATACGCGCTACAAAGTGCGCTTTGGCGGGCGTATTCAGCAGGAAGGCAAGAAAACGCGCTGGATAGAAACCGAAGAGATCCTCGCGGTTGCTTACGACCAGATTATCCCTGGTTACGACACTGACGCCACCAACACGCTGCGCCTGTGGAATGCCCAGGCCAGTAGCGAGATCAATCTCGGTAAATTTAACCAGGGCGACTACTTTGCGGCGGTGGAAGATAAAAACCACTCCGAGAACGTCTCCCGCGTACTGTACCCGGACGACTCCACCTATTCGGGACGCGAACTGCGTTTGCGCCAGGAGTATTTCCTGGTCTCCTCCACGGTGCAGGACATCCTGAGCCGTCATTACCAGCTGCACAAAACCTACGACAACCTGGCGGATAAAATCGCCATTCACCTCAACGACACCCATCCGGTGCTGTCGATCCCTGAGCTGATGCGCCTGCTGATCGATGAGCACAAGTTCAGTTGGGACGATGCGTTTGAGGTCTGTTGCCAGGTCTTCTCGTACACCAACCACACCTTGATGAGCGAAGCGCTGGAGACCTGGCCCGTCGATATGCTGGGCAAAATTCTGCCGCGCCATCTGCAAATTATTTTCGAGATCAACGACTACTTCCTTAAGACCTTGCAGGAACAGTACCCGAACGATACCAGCCTGCTGGGGCGGACGTCGATTATCGATGAATCTAACGGTCGCCGCGTACGTATGGCATGGCTGGCGGTGGTAGTGAGCCACAAGGTTAACGGTGTTTCCGAGCTGCACTCCAACCTGATGGTGCAGTCGCTGTTTGCTGATTTTGCGAAGATTTTCCCGACTCGTTTTTGCAACGTCACCAACGGCGTGACGCCGCGCCGCTGGCTGGCGCTGGCTAACCCGTCGCTCTCTGAAGTGCTGGATGAGAATATTGGCCGCACCTGGCGAACCGATCTCAGCCAGCTCAGCGAGCTTGAGCAGCATTGCGATTATCCGCTGGTAAATCAGGCGGTGCGCCGTGCGAAGCTCGAGAATAAAAAGCGTCTGGCCACGCTCATTGCCCAGCAGCTTAACGTGGTGGTGAACCCGAAATCGCTGTTTGATGTGCA
Organism: Citrobacter sp. Ce119; assembly: GCF_030334525.1. Taxonomy (NCBI): domain Bacteria; kingdom Pseudomonadati; phylum Pseudomonadota; class Gammaproteobacteria; order Enterobacterales; family Enterobacteriaceae; genus Citrobacter; species Citrobacter sp. Ce119. Next base: position 87,242 of record NZ_JAOWDR010000045.1, on the reverse strand, counting down.
GATCAAGCGTATTCACGAATACAAACGCCAGTTGATGAACGTGCTGCATGTAATCACCCGCTACAACCGCATTAAGGCCGATCCTGACGCCGAGTGGGTGCCGCGTGTGAATATCTTCGCCGGTAAAGCGGCTTCGGCCTATTATATGGCGAAGCACATCATTCACCTGATCAACGACGTCGCGAAGGTGATCAACAACGATCCGCAAATTGGCGACAAGCTGAAAGTGGTGTTTATCCCCAACTACAGCGTCAGCCTGGCGCAGGTGATTATTCCTGCTGCCGACCTGTCTGAGCAGATTTCTCTGGCCGGGACCGAAGCCTCTGGTACCAGTAATATGAAATTTGCCCTCAACGGCGCGCTGACCATCGGGACGCTGGACGGCGCCAACGTAGAGATGCTGGAGCACGTGGGCGCAGAGAATATCTTTATCTTTGGTAATACGGCGGAAGAGGTCGAGGCTTTACGCAGCCAGGGTTACAAGCCGCGTGAGTATTACGAGAAAGATGAAGAGCTACACCAGGTGCTGACGCAGATCGGCAGCGGTGTATTCAGCCCTGAGGAGCCGGGACGCTATCGTGACCTGGTGGACTCGCTGATCAACTTTGGCGACCACTATCAGGTTCTGGCGGATTATCGCAGCTACGTTGACTGCCAGGATAAGGTTGATGAACTGTATCGTCACCCGGAAGAGTGGACCACCAAGTCGATGATTAATATCGCCAACATGGGCTACTTCTCGTCGGACAGGACGATTAAAGAGTACGCCGAAAACATCTGGCATATTGATTCGGTGCGGTTGTAACAAGGGATAGGGTTAACTGTAGGCCGGATAAGGCGCTAGCCGCCATCCGGCAAAAAGCCCGGTGGCGCTGACGCTTACCGGGCCTACAGGGCGCTCGTTGCCGGGGGCGCTTCGCTTGCCCGGCCTACGTTCGTGTACTTGCTTACGACGCCAGCGACAGCTGGTGCTTCTCAATATACTCCGTCAGCCACTGGGTCATGCGCGACTGCTGCTCAGCGTTCAGCCACATACCCTCTTTCGTGCGACGCCACAGCGCATCTTCCGCGCGACGAACCCATTCGTGATCGACCAGATATTTCAGCTCGGCCTCATAGAACTCATGGCCGAAGTCTTCACCTAACTCGGCAAGCGAGGTGGCTTCGCCGATAATCCATTCGGTGTTGCTGCCGTAGGTGCGGGAATAATGGCGTGCCAGCGACTCGGTCAGGAACGGGTAGCGACGGCGCAGTTTGGCCGCGTAATCTTCGCGATCGCCGCCAATGTCACCACCTGGCAGAATGCACTCTTTCGTCCACGCCGGACCAATGCCCTGATAGTACGACGCCAGTTTTTCCATCGCGTGTTCAGCCAGCTTACGGTAGGTCGTCAGCTTACCGCCAAAGACCGACAGCAGCGGCGCTTTGCCATTTTCGTCGTGGATATCCAGCGTGTAATCACGGGTGATAGCCTGCGGCGAGTCGGACTCGTCATCGCACAGCGGACGCACGCCCGAGTAGGTCCAGACGATATCGTCACGGCCAAGCTGTTTCTTAAAGTGCGCGTTGTAGACCTTCAGCAGGTAATTGATTTCGCTCTCATCAATTTTCACCGCTTTCGGGTCGCCTTTGTATTCAACGTCGGTCGTCCCGATGATCGAGAATTCGTCCATCCATGGGATAACAAACACAATGCGTTTATCTTCGTTTTGCAGAATATAAGCCTGCTTCTGGGTATGTACGCGCGGAACCACAATGTGGCTGCCTTTAATCAGGCGAATGCCGTACGGCGATGGCAGATGCATGCCGTCGTCGAAGAACTCTTTCACCCACGGGCCGGTGGCGTTGACCAGCCCACGTGCCTGCCAGGTGTGCTTTTTGCCAGTATCAATATCTTCAGCTTCAACAATCCACAAACCGTTTTCACGGCGAGCAGAGGTGGCACGCGTGCGGGTTAATACTTCCCCGCCTTTGCGTACGACCATTTGGGCGTTTGCCAAAACCAGTCGCGCATCGTCTACCCAGCAGTCAGAATATTCGAAACCGCGCACAATCTCAGGTTTCAGTACGGAGTCTGCGCCAAAACGCAAACCGGTAGAACTCGGCAAACTGGTGCGTTTGCCCAGATGATCGTACATAAACAGACCAATGCGGATCATCCAGGCCGGGCGCAGGTGCGGGCGATGGGGTAGACGAAAGCGCATAGGAAAGGCGATATGCGGTGCCATTTTCAACAGCACTTCACGTTCGGCCAGCGCTTCGCTCACCAGGCGAAATTCGTAATGCTCCAGGTAGCGCAGGCCACCGTGAATGAGTTTGGAGCTAGCGGAGGAGGTTGCGCAGGCTAAATCCTGCGCTTCCAGCATCAGCACGGATAAACCGCGTCCAGCGGCATCTGCCGCGATACCGGCACCGTTGATGCCTCCACCTATCACAATCAGATCTTTGGTTTCCATGCTAGCCTCTCGCACTTTCGTTATAGCTCATTAATGTTCGTTATCGAGCATAATAGCAAAGATTCGCGCCATTGGTAACATCGGATAAACAATTTACAGTGATACATATAACATTATGGCGTTTAACTGCCGTCGGGACGTACACTAAGAAGTAACATGTCCGAAAAGCGTCACCTGCCATATAAAGAAGAGAGAGCAATGGATCAGTTTGAATGTATTAATGTCGAAGAAGCGCATCAGAAGCTGCATCAGGGGAGCGCGGTGTTGGTGGATATCCGCGATCCGCAAAGCTATGCGATGGGTCATGCCCCGCAGGCGTTTCATCTGACGAACGACACGCTGGGGTCGTTTATGCGCGAGCATGATTTCGACACCGCCGTATTGGTGATGTGTTATCACGGCAACAGCAGTAAAGGTGCGGCGCAATATCTTCTTCAACAAGGCTATGACGCGGTTTACAGCGTTGATGGCGGCTTCGACGCCTGGCATCGACATTTTCCGGCAGAAGTGGCATACGGTTCGTAAGGCTATACCCAAATTAATTCGAGTTGCATCGCGACGGCGACGCAGCGAATCTCCGGGAGCGTACGAACAGTACGTGACCGGAGTGAGCGAGGAAAGCCAACAAAGATGCAGCTCGAAGTAAGAAGGGTATATATACTGTCCTCTTTTGTGTGGATGAAGCGACAGCAACCATGTTGATGATTACCTCTTTTGCTAACCCCCGCGTGGCGCAGGCATTTGTTGATTATATGGCGACACAGGGCGTTATCCTGACGATTCAACAACATCAGCAAACGGATGTCTGGCTGGCGGATGAGTCCCAGGCCGAGCGCGTGCGTGCTGAACTGGCGCGATTTCTGGAGAATCCGGGCGACCCGCGTTACCTCGCGGCAAGCTGGCAGTCAGGCCAGACCGATAGCGGTCTGCGCTACCAACGTTATCCGTTCCTGGCCACATTGCGCGAACGCGCAGGCCCGGTAACGTGGGCGGTGATGGCCGCATGTGTGGTGGTGTTTATCGCCATGAACGTGCTGGGCGACCAGGCGGTGATGCTCTGGCTGGCATGGCCGTTTGACCCTACGCTGAAATTTGAATTCTGGCGTTATTTTACCCACGCTTTTATGCACTTCTCGCTGATGCATATTCTGTTCAACCTGCTGTGGTGGTGGTATCTCGGCGGTGCGGTTGAAAAGCGTTTGGGCAGCGGAAAACTGATAGTCATTACCGTGATCAGCGCCCTGCTGAGCGGTTATGTTCAGCAGAAATTTAGCGGTCCGTGGTTTGGTGGACTGTCTGGCGTGGTATATGCGCTGATGGGCTATGTGTGGTTGCGCGGCGAGCGCGATCCGCAGAGCGGTATTTTCCTGCAGCGTGGTTTGATTATTTTTGCTTTGATCTGGATTGTTGCCGGCTGGTTTGATCTGTTTGGCATGTCGATGGCGAATGGCGCACATATCGCCGGGCTGGCCGTGGGTCTGGCAATGGCGTTTGCCGATACTATTCATGTGCGAAAACGAACGTAATTTCAGGGAACCATAATGAAGCAAACACAACGACATGACGCGATCATTGAACTGGTAAAAAAACAGGGATACGTCAGTACTGAGGAGCTGGTGGAGCATTTCTCCGTTAGCCCGCAGACGATTCGCCGCGATCTTAACGATCTGGCCGATCAGAACATGATTTTGCGCCATCACGGCGGCGCGGCGCTGCCATCCAGCTCGGTCAACACCCCGTGGCATGACCGTAAAGCGACGCAGACGGCGGAAAAAGAGCGCATTGCACGCAAAGTTGCCACGCAGATCCCGAATGGCTCTACGCTGTTTATTGATATCGGCACTACGCCGGAAGCGGTGGCTCACGCGCTGCTCAATCACAGCAATTTACGTATCGTGACCAACAACCTCAATGTGGCGAATACGCTGATGGCGAAAGAGGATTTCCGCATAATCCTCGCCGGTGGCGAACTGCGTAGCCGCGACGGCGGTATTATGGGCGAAGCGACCCTCGACTTCATTTCTCAGTTCCGACTGGACTTCGGCATCTTAGGGATCAGCGGCATCGACAGCGATGGTTCTCTGCTGGAGTTTGATTATCACGAAGTTCGCACCAAACGCGCGATTATTGAGAATTCACGGCATGTGATGCTGGTGGTGGATCACTCGAAATTTGGGCGTAACGCGATGGTGAATATGGGCAGTATCAGCATGGTGGATGCGGTGTATACCGACACGCTGCCGCCCGCTGGCGTGATGCAGGTTATCGCGGACCATCATATTCAGTTAGAGCTGTGCTGAGATAATTGCCTGATAAGCGTAGCGCATCAGGCATTAACTAAACCCCATATCCCATCATCTTCAGCAGCTTCTGCGCATGTTGCACCGCATCCTGACGATGTGCGACGCCAAGTTTTTGGTACAAATTGCGGATGTGCGTCTTGATGGTCGTTGCCGCGACGGCCAGCTCTCCGGCGATCTGCTCGTTGCTGTAGCCCGAATAAATCAGTCCCAGAACCTGCCATTCGCGCTGGGTCAGCGGACTGGTGCGGATAAGCTCCGGCACTTCCGGATGAGTAAGCAGACGCTCAACGAATCCTTCATCGAAGTGGGCGAATTTATGGCGGTGGTGCTGGTTAATCTCGCGCAAAATGCGCTGGGCGCGGTGTTGATCGAGCTCCGGTAAGGTATTGAGCTGAATCAGCTGGCGCAGTTGTTGCGCCATGGCCTCGCCTTCAATAACAAAGTGACTGATAAACCCGGTGCGGTTCGCCAGCTGCAGCGCATCGAGTAATACGCGCTGGGCGTCATTTTTGCGCCCTGCCTGCCAGTACAACTGATTAAGCAGCAGCAGGTTACGGTTCAGATCGCTCATCAGACGCAGATTGCGCGCATTTTCATTCAACTCTTCCAGCACAATTTCAGCCGGTTCAAACTCGCCGAGCAGGATCTGCGCGCGGGCGATGTTGCGCCACTGGCTTTGCAGGAAGTGGTTATTGGCGAATTCCGGTTTCGGCGTGTGGCGCAGCCAGTTGGCGGCCGAGTTTTTGTCGCCTACCATTTGCCAGTAAATCACCCGCACCTTATCGGCGTTTGAGATCCAGTCGCTGTGATAGTGGCCGTTGCCCAGCAGGTTTTCCAGACGGTTAAGCAGGCTACGCGCATTGTCCAGATCGCCCCGCGCCAGCGAACACTGAATCAGCAATGCCAGGCACTGTAGCTGTTGCTGCGGCTGGAAAGTGGAAAGCAGTTCAATACCCGAGCGGGCAGACGCTTCGGACTCGTCCAGACGCGCCCATGCCCACAGTAGCTGCGCGCGAATGCGTACCAGGAACTCGTGCATCGGCAGTTGTTCCAGATGCTGCTCTTTGATCAGTTGAAACGCTTTTTCCTGAGTCTCCCAGGCGGCCTGTAAAAAGCCCTGGGCAAACAAAATCTCGCTTTGCTGGATAAGGCTCCACAGCGCGTAATGCCAGACGTCATGATGGCGGGCCATTTGCTCGGTTTGCTGCATCAACGCCAGAGAGCGCGTGAGATCGCCCTTACAGTGCAGGACTTCGCCGTGCACCGAGGTGGCGACGATACGGCTATAGAACCAGGCGATGGGTAACTCATCCAGCGCCAGTTTCGCCAGACGCTCGGCTTCGTCAGGGTTTCCGTCGTTAATCGCTACCTGCGCCCGCAGGGCGTTGAATTCGGCGTGCAGCGTTGGTTCCATGTCGCCTTTTATTTCCTGCTCAGCGCGCGCCAGCAGAGTGTTAACCTCTCCGTAGCGGTGCTGGCTTTGCATCAGCCAGGCCTGGAGCAGAACCAGACGCGGGTTTTCCAGCAGGCTTTCCCACGGCAGAGCTTTCAGCGACTCTTCCAGCAGCGTCAGCTCGCTGTGGTTAAACAGTCCCCACGCATGATTAAGCAGGATGTCGCGGAGCATATGGGCGTCGCCTGCCGCCAGCGCGTGGTGGATAGCTTCGCTGGGGAAACCTTGCGCCATCCAGCTTTCCGCGGCAGCGCGGTGTATTTCGGGCAGTTCGCTCGCCAGCTCCCACTGACAGCGCTGGCGTAAAAAGCTGCCAAACAGCGGGTGATAACTGAACCACTCGCCAACGTCATCCATACGCTGCAGGAATAAGCCTTGGCGCTCAATCTCCTCCAGCCGCATCTGGCCGTTTTCTTCCCCGGTAACGCGGACGATCAGCGCATCGTTCATGGAGCGCAGAATGGCGCTTTTCAGCAGGAAGTGACGGGTGCCGAGGTCGACGCTGTCCAGCACTTCATCAACCAGGTAATCAGATAAATGGCTGGCGTTGATCCCGGCGAGGCGACGTGCCGACTGGTGAGCAGAGTTATTGTTCTGGCGGGCGGAAAGGGCAATCAGTTGTAACGCTGTGGCCCAGCCAGCAACGTCATCACACATCCGGCTGCTTTCAGCCGCTTCAATGGGGGAGGACAAACGTCGGTCGAAAAATTGTTTGGCTTCCTGATGGTTAAAGGCTAACTGTTGGCTGCCTATCTCCAGTAGTTGATCGCGTACCCGCAGGTTAGCAATGCCCAACTGCGGCAGGTTGCGCGACAGCACGACCAGCGTAAGGTTCTCAGGCTGGTGACGCAGGAAAAACCGCATCGCTTCGTGAATAGCCGGATTAGAGATCAGATGATAATCATCCACCACCAGGTAGAGCGGGCGGTGCCACTCGGCCAGTTCGATAAATAGCTGGGCAAACAGTGACGTCAGGCTGGCGTATTGGCGCTTTTGCACCATCGCTTCGCTGGTGGTGCAATGTCCACCGGTTGCCTGCTGGATGGCGGCGATCAGATAGCTCGCAAAACGTTCTTGCTGATTATCGCCTTCATCCAGAGAGTACCAGCCTAAGTCGTTCTTCCCCGCCGCCCATTGTGAAACCAGCGTCGTTTTTCCATACCCAGCAGGACTTGTTATCAGGGCGAGCCTGAAATTGTTCGCGCCGGAAAGTTTAGCCAACAGGCGCTCACGAACCACCGTATGGTCGAGTCGAACCGGACGACTTAATTTAGACGGAATCAACATAAGTTAGTCACTTCACTGTGTGAAAATGGGGAAGAGTGATTTTTTTTGCGCTTCGTAATTAATGGATATAAGGTCGGCCAGATTAGAGTTTTATGCAAGCTAAGCGGACTTTTTGTGTGTCTGATTTTGCACTATGTCACAAATCTATACATCTATTACATTAATTGGTTTAAAGAGTCGCAACAGGCGTGGCGACGGGATCCGTCGTTATTTTGACTGCGCCGAAAAATGCCTCATTTTTTATAAGGCTACTCAGTGAGTTAATGTAAAGCACCGAATCTTGTGGCCGACTTAAAAGTTTCATGTGAATTATCTTATCTGGCCCAGGTATTTCAGGTTAGAAACTATTTCTCTGTTTACACATTGTTTCCCCACCGTCACCCCACTATTTGATATTGTCGATTTATCCCTTGCTATTAATGCGTCGTCCGTTGGGTGTTTTGCGGGATTACGCGAATTTACGGGCGATTACGCTACCTTTAAGTGGCAGCGATCACATTTTTATGCTCATCCCCGCTCCTCCTCCCTGCCTAATCCGTGCCAGGATGAGGAATGTCAACAACGAGCCAGGCAAACTAGCGATAACGTTGTTTTATTACCTAAGGATCTGGAACCCCTATGTCACAGCCTACTTTCAACAAAGATCAATTTCAGGCTGCCCTGACACGTCAGTGGCAGCGCTTCGGTTTACTGTCGGCTCAAGAAATGACGTCGCGCCAGTGGTGGCAAGCAGTGAGTGGGGCGTTGGCTGAGTTACTCAGCGCCCAGCCTGCGGCAAAACCGGCAAAAAATCAGCGTCACGTTAACTACATCTCGATGGAGTTTTTGATTGGTCGTCTGACCGGTAACAACTTACTTAATCTCGGTTGGTTTCAGGCGGTGAGCGATGAGCTGAAAGCGCATGGCGTCAACCTGACCGACCTGCTGGAAGAAGAGATCGATCCGGCGTTAGGTAACGGTGGGTTGGGGCGTCTGGCGGCCTGCTTCCTTGATTCGATGGCGACGGTCGGCCAGTCGGCGACGGGCTACGGTCTCAACTACCAGTACGGCCTGTTCCGTCAGTCGTTTGCCGATGGGCAACAGATGGAAGCCCCGGACGACTGGCATCGCGGCAGCTATCCGTGGTTCCGCCACAACGAGGCGCTGGATGTGCAGGTTGGAATTGGCGGCAAAGTCACCAAAGAAGGGCACTGGGAACCAGGATTTATCATCACTGGTCAGGCCTGGGATCTGCCGGTTCTTGGCTATCGCAACAGCGTGGCCCAGCCGCTGCGTCTGTGGCAGGCCAGCCACGCGCATCCGTTTAACCTGACCAAATTTAATGACGGCGATTTCCTGCGGGCAGAGCAGCAGGGCATCGACGCCGAAAAACTGACCAAAGTGCTGTACCCGAACGACAACCACACCGCGGGTAAAAAGCTGCGCCTGATGCAGCAGTATTTCCAGTGCGCCTGCTCCGTAGCCGACATTCTGCGTCGTCATCATCTGGCAGGGCGTAAACTGCATGAGCTGGCTGATTACGAAGTGATTCAGCTTAATGATACCCACCCGACCATCGCGATCCCAGAGCTGCTGCGCGTGCTGATTGATGAGCACCAAATGAGCTGGGACGATGCGTGGGCCATTACCAGTAAAACCTTTGCTTACACCAACCATACCCTGATGCCGGAAGCGTTAGAGTGCTGGGACGAGAAGCTGGTGAAAGCGCTTCTGCCGCGCCATATGCAAATCATCAAAGAGATTAACGACCGCTTTAAGACGTTGGTCGATAAAACCTGGCCGGGTGATGCTGAAGTCTGGGCGAAACTGGCGGTGGTGCACAACAAACAGGTGCGCATGGCTAACATGTGTGTGGTCAGCGGTTTTGCGGTTAACGGCGTGGCGGCGCTGCACTCCGATCTGGTGGTGAAAGATTTGTTCCCGGAATATCACCAGCTCTGGCCGAATAAATTCCATAACGTCACCAACGGGATTACCCCACGTCGCTGGATTAAGCAGTGCAACCCGGCGCTTGCCGCTCTGCTGGATAAATCGCTGAAAAAAGAGTGGGCCAACGACCTCGACCAGTTGATTAACCTGGAAAAATACGCTGACGATGCGAAGTTCCGTCAGCAGTATCGTGACATCAAGCTGGCGAACAAAGAGCGACTGGTGAAGTTTATTAAAGCGCGTACCGGTATTGAGATAACGACCAACGCGATTTTTGATATTCAGATTAAACGTCTACATGAGTACAAGCGTCAGCACCTCAACCTGCTGCACATTCTGGCGTTGTACAAAGAAATTCGTGAGAACCCGCAGGCCGATCGCGTGCCGCGCGTATTCCTGTTTGGCGCAAAAGCCGCGCCGGGTTACTACCTGGCGAAAAATATCATCTTCGCCATCAACAAGGTTGCGCAAACCATCAATAACGACCCGCAAGTGGGTGACAAACTGAAGGTCGTCTTCCTGCCGGATTATTGTGTCTCGGCGGCGGAAATGCTGATCCCGGCGGCGGATATCTCTGAGCAGATCTCAACCGCAGGGAAAGAGGCTTCCGGCACCGGTAACATGAAGCTGGCGCTGAACGGTGCGTTAACCGTCGGTACGCTGGATGGCGCAAACGTCGAAATCGCCGAGAAGGTGGGTGACGAGAATATCTTCATCTTTGGTCATACCGTGGAAGAGGTGAAGGCGCTCAAAGCCAAAGGCTACGATCCGGTGAAATGGCGTAAGAAAGACAAAGTGCTGGATGCTGTCCTGAAAGAGCTGGAAAGCGGGAAATACAGCGATGGCGACAAACATGCCTTCGACCAGATGTTGCACAGTATTGGCAAGCAGGGCGGTGACCCGTATCTGGTGATGGCGGACTTCGCGGCCTACGTTGAAGCTCAGAAGCAGGTTGACGTGTTGTATCGTGACCAGGAAGCCTGGACCCGGGCGGCGATTCTGAATACCGCGCGTTGCGGCATGTTCAGTTCGGATCGCTCCATCCGCGATTATCAGGCTCGTATCTGGCAGGCGAAACGTTAAGGGATCGCGATGGAAAGCAAACGTCTGGATAATGCCGCGCTGGCGGCGGGGATCAGCCCCAATTACATTAATGCCCACGGTAAACCGCAGTCTATTGGCGCCGAAACCAAGCGGCGTTTGCTTGACGCCATGCATCGCACCTCCGCCGCCGTTCAGGTGGCGGTGACGCCGGTGCCGAATGTCATGGTTTATACCGCTGGTAAGAAAATGCCGCTGGCGGTTGAGGGAAGCGGGGAGTTTAACTGGCTGCTGACTACCGAAGAGGGCGTGCAGCACAAAGGGCATGCCGTCGGCGGTAAATCTTTTAACCTTCCAGCCAGGCTGCCGGAGGGGTATCACACGCTGACTCTGACCCAGGGCGAGCTGCGCACCCATTGCCGCATCATCGTCGCGCCGAAACGCTGCTATGAGCCACAGGCGCTGCTTGCCGGGCAGAAGCTGTGGGGCGCATGCGTTCAGCTCTACACCCTGCGCTCGGAAAAAAACTGGGGGATCGGCGATTTTGGCGATCTCCGCACCATGTTGGTGGATGTGGCGCAACGCGGGGGCGCGTTTATCGGGCTTAATCCGATTCACGCACTGTATCCGGCGAACCCGGAGAGCGCCAGCCCGTATAGTCCATCGTCACGTCGTTGGCTGAACGTTATTTATATTGATGTTAACGCAGTCGATGATTTCCACCTGAGTAAAGAGGCACAGGCCTGGTGGCAGAAACCTGCGACGCAGCAAGCTTTGCAACGCGCGCGCGATGCTGAGTGGGTTGATTATTCTGCCGTTACCGCACTGAAGATGACGGCGCTACGTATGGCGTGGAAAAGCTTCTCTGCGCGCGATGATGAGCAGATGGCGGCATTCCGCCAGTTTGTGACTCAGGAAGGGGATAGCCTCTACTGGCAGGCGGCCTTTGACGCGTTGCATGCCAATCAGGTGAAAGAGGACGCATTGCGCTGGGGCTGGCCGGTGTGGCCGCAGGCATTCCAGTCGGTGGACTCGCCAGAGGTAAAACGCTTCTGCGAAACACATCGTGATGATGTGGATTTCTACCTGTGGTTGCAGTGGCTGGCGTATAGCCAGTTTGCTGACTGCTGGAAAACCAGCCAGGGCTTTGCGATGCCGATTGGACTGTATCGCGACCTGGCGGTTGGCGTGGCCGAAGGTGGGGCGGAAACCTGGTGCGACCGCGAGCTGTACTGCCTGAAAGCCTCGGTGGGCGCACCGCCGGACATTCTCGGTCCGCTCGGACAAAACTGGGGACTGCCGCCGATGGATCCGCACATCATCACGGCACGCGCTTACGAACCGTTTATCGAATTGCTGCGCGCCAATATGCAGAACTGTGGCGCGCTGCGCATCGACCATGTTATGTCGATGCTGCGTCTGTGGTGGATCCCTTACGGAGAAACAGCCGATCACGGTGCCTACGTGCATTATCCGGTAGATGATCTGCTTTCCATTCTGGCGCTGGAAAGTAAACGTCATCACTGCATGGTGATTGGTGAAGATCTGGGTACCGTGCCGGTGGAGATCGTCAGCAAGCTGCGTGACAGTGGTGTCTATTCCTACAAAGTACTTTATTTTGAGAATGACCATGAGAAGAACTTCCGTGCGCCGAAAGCGTACCCGGAACAATCAATGGCAGTCGCGGCGACGCATGACCTTCCTACGCTTAAAGGTTATTGGGATAGCGGCGATCTGACGCTCGGTAAGGCGCTGGGTCTGTACCCGGATGAAGTCGTGCTGCGTGGGTTGTATCAGGACAGAGAACTGGCGAAACAGGGGCTGCTGGACGCGCTGCACAAATACGGTTGCCTGCCAAAACGTGCTGGTCACAAGGCGTCCCTGATGTCGATGACGCCGATTCTTAATCGCGGTATGCAACGCTACATCGCTGACAGCAATAGTGCGTTGCTGGGCCTGCAACCGGAAGACTGGCTGGATATGGCTGAGCCGGTCAACATTCCGGGGACCAGCGACCAGTACAAAAACTGGCGGCGTAAGCTCACCGCCACGCTGGAACAGATGTTTGCCGATGAGGGCGTGAATAAGCTGATTAAGGATTTGGATAAGCGCCGCAAAGCGGCCGCGAAGAAGAAGTAAAAAAGCCGGGGATTTCCCCAGCTTATTTATGGTGCTAGATCGTAGGCCGGATGGCAGCTTTGCCTTATTCGGCCTACGAGCCGTCTCGTTTAAACCACCATACCCAGCAGCAGACACCCTACCAGACCGCAGACGGAGATAATGGTTTCCAGCATTGACCATGACTTGATGGTCTCACCGATGGTCAGGTTGAAGTACTCCTTGAACAGCCAGAAGCCTGGATCGTTCACGTGGGAGAAAATGACGGAACCGGAACCAACCGCAATAACCATCAGCTCTGGGCTTACGCCGGTCGTTGCAATCAGCGGCGCCACAATCCCACCTGCTGTAATCGCAGCAACGGTCGCGGAACCCAGTGCGATACGCAGTACCGCCGCGATAGACCATGCCATCAGCAGTGGAGACACGTTAGAGCCGTGCATCATTGAAGCGATGTATTTGTCCACGCCGCTATCAACCAGGACCTGTTTGAAGGCACCGCCACCACCGATGATCAACAGCATCATTGCGATGATTTTGATTGAGGACACCAGCGTGTCGTTAATCTGATCCATCGAACGTCCACGGTTCAGACCAAAAGTGAACATCGCAATCAGCACTGCGATAAGCGTTGCCATGACCGGGTCGCCGAGGAACTCTGCAACCGTCAGGAAAGCATGACCTTTTGGCAGAATCATCTCCGCCACGGCGCGCATTGCCATCAGGATAACCGGTACCAGAGAGGTCCAGACGCTGACACCAAAGCCAGGCATCTCTTCTTCAGTAAAGGTTTTCGCGCTGTACAAACCTTCCGGGATTGGCTTATCGATGCCTTTCAGGAAACGAGCGTACACCGGACCGGCGAGAATAACGGTTGGGATTGCCAGAATTGTACCAAACAGCAGGGTTTTACCCATATCTGCGTGGAAAATGGTGGCAATAGCGGTTGGACCCGGGTGTGGCGGCAGGAAGCCATGTGTTACGGACAGCGCAGCAGCCATCGGTACGCCAACGTACAGCAGCGGGATATTGGCAGCAGCGGCGATGGTGAACACCAGCGGCAGCATCAGCACGAAGCCGACTTCGTAGAACAGGGCAAAACCGACGGTGAAGCCAGTTAATACCACCGCCCACTGGATATGTTTTTTGCCGAATTTAGCAATCAGGGTGGTTGCGATGCGCTGTGCGCCGCCGCAGTCCGCCAGCATTTTGCCCAGCATGGCGCCAAAACCCATAATCAGGGCGAGGCTGCCAAGGGTTCCGCCGACGCCGGCTTTAATCGAACCGATGACTTTATCCAGTGGCATCCCTTGCATCAATCCGACAGCAAGCGCCACCAGGACGAGAGCGATGAAACCGTTCATTTTGAAACGGATCATCAGGAGGAGTAACAAGATTACACCGATAGCAACGATGACTAATGGCATGATTTACCTGGCCTTTACTTTGTTATGGGTAACGTCAGTGTTTAGATGACAAATTCCGATTGTCCCGACCGGGAACAGAGTATTCTCAGCACCAATGCTGGTTGCCTTCAAAACTAATCAGTTTAGCTGGCTATTATGTGTGTATTAGGTGCTGATACGAATGATACGGGTAACATGTGGCGCTTGAAAATCACCTGGGCAGGCAAAATTTAAATTATGAGAGGCTGGTCAAATTATGAGGGGGATTGTTGCAGGATAGATGCCAGGACAGAGGGGGACGCCGGAGACCGCGATTACACTGCCATCCGGCGTTAATGCCCGATGGCGACGCGGGGCGTCTTATCGGGCTATAGAAAGTCTACAGGTTTGGGCGTTAGTAGTAAGAGTGCTCGCCGCGCTGGTGTTCGGTTAAATCGCGAACGCCTTTCAGTTCAGGGAATTCAGCCAGCAGCTGTTTCTCGATACCTTCTTTCAGCGTGACATCTACCATTGAACAGCCGTTACAGCCGCCGCCAAACTGCAGAATGGCGTAGCCTTCATCGGTGATTTCCATCAGAGAGACGCGACCGCCGTGGCCAGCCAACTGAGGGTTGATCTGCGATTGCAGCATGTACTCCACGCGTTCCATCAGCGGCGCATCATCGGCAACTTTACGCATTTTGGCGTTTGGCGCTTTCAGAGTCAGTTGAGAGCCTAACTGGTCGGTCACGAAATCGATTTCTGCATCTTCCAAATACGGTGCGCTCAGTTCATCAACATATGCGGTCAGCAGGTCAAATTTAATGGCGGTGTCGGTTGCTTCCACGGCGTCCGGCGGACAATAAGAAACGCCGCATTCAGCGTTAGGCGTGCCGGGATTAATCACAAATACGCGGATTTGTGTCCCTTCTTCCTGATTTGCCAGCAGTTTGGCAAAGTGCGCTTGTGCAGCATCGGAAATATGGATCATAGTAATGGCCTAATAGTTGACTATTTTACTTGGTTATAATACGCCCATCATCGAGGCTCTACAAGGTTCGACACAGGCACCATACCTGGACAGTCGCCGCGCCGTTGCGTAAAAGCAGCTGCGCGATTTCCGCGACGGTACTTCCGGTAGTGACGACATCATCCACAATAACCATATGGAGTCCCCGCACCGGCAATTCAAGGCGAAAGGCGTTTTTCAGGTTACGTTTACGTAATCGGGCGCTGAGATGGTGCTGCGTGGCCGTCGCCCGAACCCGCGTGATGGCCTGGCTGTTCCAGTCGCAGCCCAGCCAGCGCGCCAGAGGGCGGCACAATAAATCGCTCTGATTAAATCCTCTGCGCCAGTGTCGGCGTTGCCAGAGCGGAACGCTGACCAGCCTGTCCGGCAGAGGAAGGCCGCTGGCGCGCCGGGCCTGTAATACCTCCAGCAACAGTAAACGTGACAGGGCGCAGGCCATTTCGCTGCGTCGCGAAAACTTGAGCTGGTGGATAAGCCCGCTCAACGGTGGAATGTAGTCGCTGACCGTGACCAGTCGCTGCCACGGTGGTGGTTTTTGCAGGCATCGCCCGCAGGGAATGACGGTATGAGCGGCAGGGAGGCCACATTGAGGGCACAGGCTGCCGCGCTGACGCGTTGCCCGCGTGCAAACAGAGCAAATCCCCCAATGCCCCAACGTCAGGGGCATTCGGCATAGCCAGCACAATCCCGGTACTGTTAGCATAGAAGCATCCTTTCAGGCTAAAAGAGAACAATAACTGATGAATGACATCTGGTGGCAGACCCAGGGTTCGGGAAATTGCCATCTTGTGCTGCTGCACGGATGGGGACTGAATGCGCAAGTCTGGAATTGCATAAGTGAGGAACTGAGCTCGCATTTCACGCTGCATCTTGTCGACTTACCGGGATTTGGCCGCAGCCAGGGTTTTGGTGCAATGTCGCTGGAAGAGATGGCTGAGCGGGTATTAAAACAGGCGCCGGAGAACGCTATCTGGCTCGGCTGGAGTCTGGGCGGGCTGGTTGCAAGCCAGGTGGCGTTAACGCATCCTGGCCGTGTTCAGGCGCTGGTGACCGTGGCGTCTTCCCCTTGCTTTAGCGCGCGAGACGAGTGGCCGGGTATCAAGCCAGAAGTGCTGGCAGGCTTCCAGCAGCAGTTGAGCGAAGATTTTCAGCGTACGGTGGAGCGTTTTCTGGCATTGCAAACGATGGGTACGGAAACCGCGCGTCAGGATGCGCGAGCGTTGAAGAAAACGGTGCTGGCTTTACCCATGCCGGAAGTCGAGGTGCTTAATGGCGGGCTGGAGATCCTGAAAACAGTCGATCTGCGTGAGCCGCTGTGCTCGGTGGTTATGCCTTTCCTGCGGATGTATGGTTATCTTGACGGGCTGGTTCCGCGCAAAGTTATCCCGATGCTGGATGCCCTGTGGCCCCAGAGCGAGTCATTGGTGTTTGCTAAGGCGGCGCATGCGCCATTTATCTCGCATCCTGCTGAGTTCTGCGCAGCGCTGGTGGCGTTGAAGCAGCGGCTATAAATTCGTTGCGTTGCCCGGCACAGCCACGCTTGCCGGGCTTGAGATTAATGACTGCGCGCAGCCAGATCCTCAGCGGTCAGACCGGTAATTCTGAAGATGGTCAGCGGGTCTATACCATCAGCCTGCATGGTTGATGCAATTCGTAAAGCTTCCTCTCGTTTGCCTTGTTGCAGACCTGTTTGTAACCCTTCCTCTAACCCCTCTTGTAGCCCTTTCCTATGACCTTCCTGAAGACCATTAAAGTGCCCTTCTTGTCGTAATCTTTCGGCGATAGTCATCAGCTTTTCCTTATGTTGGGGTAAACGTTCGGCGACTTCATATAGGAACTCGCCAAAATGTGCGCTGTCCCCGGCCTGCAGTAAATAATTAAACAGGGCTTTCAACTGGTTGTCATTAGCGTGTCCTTTAACAAGCAGGATGGCCAGCTTTTCTACCAGCCCCATCAAATCGCGTTTACGAATATGTTTTTGGATGAGTTCCAGCAGCGCCATCCGACGATGCTGCATGATCTCGTCATCGGGCATGACGGTGATATCGATCAGTGGAAACGCGGTACTATAAAGTTGTCTGGCGGATTCAGGGTCATCAAACTCGTCCAGCCAACAAAGTGAGTAGGGGTATGGGCTTGCTGAGCCATGATAAAAAAGCATGGGGATCACCAGCGGGAGTTTCTTATGGCCTGCCGCTAAATGGCGGTGCATTACCGCAATGGCATAACGCATCAGCCGAAATGCCATATGGCTATCGGCGGTGCTCTGATGCTCAATAATGGTGTAAATATAGCCATCGCCTTCGCGCGTTTTTAACGACCACAGCACATCGGAATAGTAGGCGCGCAAATCGTCCTCAATAAAACTGCCGGATTCCAGTTGCAGCGTTTTAAGATCGCAAAGTTTTTGCAAAGAGGCTGGAAGATGAAGCTGAATAAAGTCGCGTGCGGTTGCAGGGTTGTTTAAGAACGTTTTGAAAATCGCGTCATGCGGTGTAGCTGTCGTGTCAGTATTCATGGCGATCCGTCACCTGAGAAACAAGATGACGGGACTCTACTTCTCTGGTCGGCAGTAATCATCCACGAGTTGATAACGATGCGCGGCAGGCTGGAGGATAGATCTGTTTTGCTGAAAACAGAGAGGTCTTTGTGGAATCCATTACGCAAAAAGCCGGATATTAGCTTAAACGCTATATCCGGCCTGAACGTTTGCAGTTATTTGTAGGCCGGATAAGCGTAGCGCCATCCGGCATCGAACTAGCGTAAAGCCCACCACTCGCGCAGGCAGGCTTTACCTTGCGGACAATTTTTGCAGCTTCCGGAGAGACACCCGTCGGCATCTTCCTGAATCCGCATCGCTTTGCCCATCTTTTCTAACTGATTCAGCATGGCGTCAATCATGGGCTGCGGGGTATGCAGCGTGTGGCTAATTTGTGTCGCCTCCATGCGCCCCCGCAAAGCCAATAAATCACGAACCTGAATAAGCGATGCCATCGTCGATAACCTTAGTGGCAATCGCCAGTGGTGCTTGAACAACAGGAACTTGCCGTCCTGTTGGTTGCCAGCAGCGCGAGGTCCACGCGGCTGCGAGCTCGACGCAGCAGGCCCAGCAACACGATGTTAAACAGGATGACGGCTAAAATGCACACCAGACTGTAGGTCGGGTGTTCTTTGTAGCTGACCGTCTGATAAAACAGCGTCGACAGAGAGTAGGCGATGTTCAGACCCCACAGAATCGAGAAGCTCATCCAGCCACGGCTGGATTCACGTGCGATTGCGCCCATCACTGAAATGCACGGTACATACAGCAGAACAAAGATCAGGTAGCTGTACGCGGCGGCGGCGCTGCCAAATTTCTCGCCCATCACGCCCATTGCGCCTGTCGCCATTTCACCGTCGCCCTTGCTGGCTTCGATAGGGTTAGCCAGCACGCTCAGGCTGAAGGTGTCTTTCAGGCTTTGCCAGGTTTCATCCACCGCGCCGAGCAGTTCGTCACCGAGGTGGAAATCTGCCGGATTGAACTCTTCTTCCTGAATGTTTTCTGCGGTATAGAGCGTGTTCAGCGTACCGACAACCACTTCTTTCGCCATCGCGCCGGTAAACAGACCTACGGTTGCCTGCCAGTTATCTTCGTGAACGCCAATCGGCTTAAAGACAGGGGTAATAACGCGGCTAACGGAGGCCAGAGCAGAGTCGTTGATGTTGTCGACGATTTTTCCGCTCAGCGAGAAGCTGTTAAACGCGCTGAGGAAAATGCTGACGATGATGATGACTTTACCCGCGCGCAGAACGAAGCCTTTCAGGCGTTGCCAGGTCTGAATGATCAGACTCTTAATGTGCGGCACGTGGTACACCGGCAGCTCCATCACGAACGGCGTTGCTTCACCACGCATGATGGTGTGTTTGAGCATCAGACCGGTCAACACCGCCATAACGATACCCAGCACGTACAGTGAGAAGACCGCCAGCGCGCCATTCTGACCAAAGAACGCTGCGGCGAAGACGGCGAAAATCGCCAGACGTGCGCCACAGGACATAAACGGCGCCATCATGATGGTCATCAAACGCTCACGCGGGGCATCCAGCGTACGTGCGCCCATTACAGACGGTACGTTACAGCCAAAGCCGACGATCAGTGGGACAAACGATTTGCCCGGCAGTCCCAGCGCTTGCATCAGTCGGTCCATCACAAACGCGGCGCGCGCCATGTAGCCGGAGTCTTCAAGGAAGGAGAGGAACAGGTACATCATGCCGATTTGCGGTACCAGCGGCAGCACGGTGTTAATCCCGCCGCCAAGGCCCTGGGCCAGGAAGATGGTAAGCCAGTCCGGGAAGTGCAGCGTGTAGCCAATCCACTGAATACCATGGATAAAGAGCGCCACGGAGCCGACGTCAAACAAGGGCTGCAGCGCGCCGCCAATGTTGATGGCGAGCAGGAACATCAGGTACATCACGAACAGGAAAATCGGCAGACCAAGGAAGCGGTTAAGGACGATTTTATCTACAGCGGTGGTGAAACGGCTTGGCTCTGCCGTCAGGGTGTTACTGACGGTATCACAGATAGCGGCAATGCACTGATAACGCGCATCGGCGATATGCAGCGCCGGATCGTCCATTGTCTCGCTCAGGCGCGCAATGGCGGCATCAAGGTTTTGCGCGGCATCACCGGCGTAAGCACGGCTGTAGATATCGCCTTCCAGCATCTGCAGGCCCAGCCAGCGACGCTGTTTAAGCGGCATATCTTTGGTCATCGCGTCGGCCAGGGAATCCGCTTCTTGCAGCAGCGGCTGGGCATAATGGACCAGCTCGACGGTGTCGTTTTCTTTATAGCGATCGATCGCCAGCTTCAGCGCTTCAATGCCGCGAGCGCGGGTGGAAACCAGCGGAACCACCGGGCAGCCAAGACGAGCGGAGAGGGCGTCGATATCGATACGGATTTGCTGCTTCTCAGCGATATCCAGCATGTTCAGTGCGACGATGCAGGGGATGCCCAACTCAAGCAGTTGCAACGTCAGGTAGAGGTTGCGCTCAAGGTTTGAAGCATCGACCACGTTGATCAAGAGATCCGCGTCGCCGCTTAAAATATAGTGGCAGGCAATCTGCTCATCGAGAGAAGTTTGCGATGAGATTGTCGTCAGGGAATAGGTGCCGGGTAAATCGACCAGCGTGACCTGATGGTCCGTTGTGGCGAAATGACCTTCTTTACGCTCAACGGTAACGCCAGCCCAGTTGCCTACACGCTGGCGCGCGCCGGTGAGCTGGTTGAATAAAGTTGTCTTGCCGGAATTAGGATTACCAATTAAACCAATGGTTAGTTTTTTCATTTTTATAGACTCACTGTATTAACAGGAAACCGCTTCCACTTCTAATAACGCCAAATCCTTTTTACGCAATACCAGACTTACGCGACGCGTTTCGATATGGATAGGATCGCCGAGCGGGGCGACGCGTACCACGTTGAAGGATGAGCCGGGTAGCATGCCAAGTGACAACAGTTTCTGACGATAAGCTGGGCTGATTTCACGGGCAAAACCGGTAATTTTCCACGCACTGTCAGGAGTGAATTGCATAGGGACCTACTTATATCTCGCTAACTGGATGATTAACTCATGGGGCGAAAGGGCGGCATGAGACCAGATGATTAGCCAACGTAAGGAAAGAGTAAATAATCAACAAATCAATGATAATGAGAATGGTTTCTATCATCAATAGAATAAATGTGACGGAATGTACAATTGGATAATAATTTGAGCCAATTTTGATATTCCTCAATATTTATTCTGGTTGGGCATGAAGGATTCACGGAAGTAATTAGTGAGGCTCTTAATGTTTAATTAAGGTTTCATCTGTTAATGAAGTGATAAATATATTGTGGAGCAAAGCGGGAAATAGATTAAATATGCCGGATGGCGACGCTCATGTGTCTTATCCGGCCTACAAATTAATGGCGACAACCAGGCCGGAGAGGGTGTTTACTCCACCATCCGGCACACGGTTTAAACTTAGCGCTTTTTACCCATTGCCGCCGCCAGCGCATCCATCATGGCGCTGTTGCCCGCAGGCTGGGCGTCACGACCACGCGGTTTCGCGGCTTTCGGCGCCGGGCGATTGCTCTGAGTGCGATCGTTATTCCCGCCGCCGCGACGCGCATTGGTTTCACCCGGCTGCTCGTCCAGACGCATGGTCAGCGCGATACGCTTACGCTGCAGGTCCACTTCCAGCACTTTCACCTTCACAATGTCGCCCGCTTTCACCACGGTGTGTGGATCTTCGACGAACTTATTCGACAGCGAAGAGATATGCACCAGACCATCCTGATGCACGCCAATATCAACAAACGCGCCGAAATTGGTGACGTTGGTGACAGCCCCTTCCAGAATCATTCCCGGCAGCAGATCGTTCATGGTTTCGACGCCATCAGCAAACTGCGCGGTTTTAAATTCAGGACGTGGGTCACGGCCCGGTTTTTCCAGCTCTTTGATGATGTCGGTGACGGTCGGCACCCCGAAGCGTTCGTCGGTAAAATCGGCGGCTTTCAGATTGCGCAGTTCGCTGCTGTTGCCCATCAGATCGCGCAGCGATTGCTCGGTGGCGGCCAGAATGCGTTCCACAATCGGATAAGCTTCCGGGTGAACGGTAGAGGCATCCAGCGGGTTATCGCCGTGGTTGATACGCAGGAAGCCCGCGCACTGTTCAAAGGCTTTAGGCCCCAGACGGCTGACTTTTAGCAGTTGCTGACGGTTCTGGAACTGACCGTTCTCATCGCGCCAGGCGACGATGTTTTGCGCCATCATGCGCGTCAGGCCGGCAACGCGGGTCAGCAGTGGTACGGAGGCGGTATTCAGATCGACGCCGACGGCGTTCACACAGTCTTCCACTACCGCATCCAGCTTACGCGCCAGCTGCGTCTGGCTAACGTCGTGCTGATACTGGCCCACACCGATAGATTTCGGATCGATTTTCACCAGCTCAGCCAGCGGATCCTGCAGACGACGGGCGATAGACACCGCACCGCGTAGCGAAACGTCGAGGTCCGGGAACTCCAACGCCGCCAGCTCGGAAGCAGAGTAAACCGATGCCCCAGCTTCACTGACGATCACTTTCTGTGCCGTCACTTGCGGGAATTGCTTCTGTACGTCGAGGAAGAAACGCTCGGTTTCGCGCGACGCCGTACCGTTACCAATCGCCACCAGCTCAACGTTATATTTTTCGCATAACGCCGCAACGGCAACGGCGGCTTTGGCGGCCTGGCCGGTATGCGGATAAATGGTATCGGTCGCGACCAGCTTGCCGGTACCGTCAACTACCGCCACTTTTACACCGGTACGCAGACCAGGATCGAGCCCCATGGTGGCGCGCAGTCCGGCCGGGGCGGCCATCAGCAGGTCATGCAGGTTACGGGCAAAGACGTTGATCGCTTCATCTTCCGCACGTTCGCGCACGGTACCCATCAGCTCGGTTTCAAGGTGCATCAGCACTTTGATGCGCCACGTCCAGCTAACCACGCCTTTACGCCAGCTGTCGGCAGGTGCATTGTTCAGGCGCAGTCCCAGGTGATCCTGGATAATCTGCTCGCCGTGGCTCTCTTTTGGCGGCTCATCGAATTGCGGATCGGCGTTCAGTGAAAGCTGCAACACACCTTCATTACGACCACGGAACATGGCCAGGGCACGGTGGGATGGCACGGTGGAGATAGGCTCGTGGTGATCGAAGTAGTCGCGGAACTTAGCGCCTTCCTCTTCTTTACCGCTGACCACGGTGGCGACCAGGTGGGCGTTTTTCCACAGATAATCACGGACTTTCGCCAGCAGCGCGGCGTCTTCGGCGAAGCGCTCCATCAGAATGTAGCGGGCGCCGTCGAGGGCGGCTTTGGTATCCGCCACGCCGTTTTCGGCATTGAGATATTTTGCGGCTTCCGTTTCCGGGTCGTGGGATGGTTCGTTCCACAGCAGGTCTGCCAGTGGCTCCAGTCCGGCCTCAATAGCGATCTGCCCACGGGTGCGGCGCTTAGGTTTGTACGGCAGATAGAGATCTTCGAGTTCGGTCTTACTTAACGTGCCGTTGATCGCGTTCGCCAGATCCTCGGTCAGTTTGCCTTGCTCGCCGATAGATTTCAGGATTGCCTGACGGCGGTCTTCCAGTTCACGCAGATATCCCAGACGGGTCTCCAGATTACGCAGTTGCGTATCGTCCAGACCGCCGGTGATTTCCTTACGATAACGTGCGATAAACGGCACGGTGTTCCCTTCATCAAGCAGGCGAACGGCAGCTTCTACCTGTTCAGCACGAGCCTGAATTTCACCTGCGATAATGCGGCAGAAAGAATCATTCATCATGGATAGCTTCGTCTATAGGATAAAAAATCAGGGGATAGTTATACGGATTGACTGGCAAAAATGCCAGTCATCTACGGGGGCTTCGGATTGTTCCGGTCTCACTTCACGTATTCAATCTCGTTCACGTACCAGCTGGCTTCACCGCCGGGAGTGTTTACTATCGCGAGATCGCCGACCTCTTTTTTCAGCAGCGCCCGCGCCATCGGCGAGTCGATAGAGATGTAATCTTTACGACCGAATATCTCATCGTAGCCGACAATGCGGAATTTGCGGATGTCGCCATCGTCATTTTCGATCTCAACCCATGCGCCAAAGAAGACTTTGCCCTCCTGCTGGGGGGAGTAATCGACGATTTTCAGATTCTCCATGCACTTGGTCAAATAACGGACGCGGCGGTCGATCTCACGCAGGCGCTTTTTATTATACTGGTAGTCGGCATTTTCGCTGCGGTCACCCAGACTTGCGGCCCAGGTAACTTTTTTGGTGACTTCCGGGCGCTCTTCACGCCAGAGATAATTCAGCTCTTGTTTAAGTTTTTCATACCCTTCACGGGTTATCAGGGGCGTTTTCATCTTATTGTTTTACCTTCGACTCTGTGATGATGCGCACAATTGGTATTACGTGAGCATATCAACAGAATAAATAATGTATTGCGAGAAACATTGTATACTTAAGCTGCTGTTTAATATGCTTTGTAACAATTTAGCCTGGAATTCATACCAGAATTCGCTGGTGACTCACGTTAGCTTTCTTAAGAATATACACTTAATTGTTGCGAACCTTTGGGAGTAATAACAATGCAAGAGAACTATAAGATTCTGGTGGTCGATGACGACATGCGCTTGCGTGCGCTTCTGGAGCGTTATCTGACCGAGCAGGGCTTCCAGGTTCGAAGCGTCGCAAACGCTGAGCAGATGGATCGTCTGCTGACCCGTGAGTCCTTCCACCTGATGGTGCTGGATCTAATGCTGCCGGGAGAAGATGGTCTGTCTATTTGCCGTCGCCTGCGCAGCCAGAGCAACCCGATGCCGATCATTATGGTCACCGCGAAGGGTGAAGAAGTTGACCGTATCGTAGGGCTGGAAATCGGCGCTGACGATTACATCCCGAAACCGTTTAACCCGCGTGAACTGCTGGCGCGTATTCGCGCTGTACTGCGTCGTCAGGCGAACGAACTGCCGGGCGCGCCTTCTCAGGAAGAAGCGGTCATTGCGTTTGGTAAGTTCAAACTGAACCTCGGTACGCGTGAAATGTTCCGCGAAGATGAGCCAATGCCGCTCACCAGCGGGGAATTCGCGGTACTGAAAGCGCTGGTAAGTCACCCGCGTGAACCGTTGTCCCGCGACAAGCTGATGAACCTGGCCCGTGGCCGTGAATACTCGGCGATGGAGCGTTCTATCGACGTCCAAATCTCCCGTCTGCGTCGTATGGTGGAAGAAGATCCGGCGCATCCGCGCTACATTCAGACCGTATGGGGTCTGGGCTACGTCTTTGTTCCGGACGGTTCTAAAGCATGAGGCGAATGCGCTTCTCGCCACGAAGTTCGTTTGCCCGCACGTTATTGCTCATCGTCACCTTGCTGTTTGCCAGCCTGGTGACGACTTACCTGGTAGTGCTGAACTTCGCGATTCTGCCGAGCCTCCAGCAGTTTAATAAGGTCCTGGCCTACGAAGTTCGTATGCTGATGACCGATAAACTGCAGCTGGAGGACGGTACGCAACTGGTGGTGCCGCCCGCATTCCGCCGGGAAATTTACCGTGAGCTGGGTATTTCCCTCTATTCCAACGAGGCCGCTGAAGAGGCCGGACTGCGTTGGGCGCAACACTATGAATTCTTAAGTCATCAGATGGCGCAGCAACTGGGTGGCCCAACGGAAGTCCGCGTTGAGGTGAACAAAAGCTCGCCGGTCGTCTGGCTGAAAACCTGGCTGTCGCCCAATATCTGGGTACGCGTACCGCTGACCGAAATCCACCAGGGCGATTTCTCACCGCTGTTCCGCTATACGCTGGCGATTATGCTGCTGGCTATCGGTGGGGCATGGCTGTTTATTCGTATCCAGAACCGACCGTTGGTGGATCTGGAGCATGCGGCGCTGCAGGTGGGGAAAGGCATCATTCCGCCGCCGTTGCGTGAGTATGGCGCTTCAGAGGTGCGCTCCGTAACCCGAGCCTTTAACCATATGGCCGCAGGTGTGAAGCAACTGGCCGATGACCGTACGCTGTTAATGGCGGGTGTGAGCCACGATTTACGTACTCCGCTGACGCGTATTCGTCTGGCGACCGAAATGATGGGCGAAGAGGACGGTTATCTCGCGGAATCCATCAATAAGGACATCGAAGAGTGTAACGCCATTATCGAGCAGTTCATCGACTACCTGCGTACCGGTCAGGAGATGCCGATGGAGATGGCGGATCTGAATTCGGTGTTAGGCGAAGTGGTCGCGGCGGAAAGCGGCTATGAACGTGAAATCGAAACTGCGCTGCTGCCTGGCAGCATTCAGGTGAAGATGCACCCGCTGTCGATCAAGCGTGCGGTTGCCAATATGGTGGTTAACGCCGCCCGCTACGGCAACGGCTGGATTAAAGTCAGCAGCGGTACGGAGACGCATCGCGCCTGGTTCCAGGTAGAGGATGATGGTCCGGGCATCAAGCCTGAGCAGCGTAAGCATCTGTTCCAGCCGTTTGTCCGCGGCGACAGCGCGCGTAGTACCAGCGGCACAGGGCTGGGTCTGGCGATTGTGCAGCGTATTATCGATAACCATAACGGTATGCTGGAAATTGGTACCAGCGAGCGAGGAGGGTTGTCGATTCGCGCCTGGCTTCCGGTGCCCTTCACTCGCGCGCCGGGCAACACGAAAGACGCATAACAAAGGGAGGCGAAATGCCTCCCTTTTTGTTGCTGTAGGCCGGATAAGGCGAAACCGCCATCCGGCACTTTTCGTTACAGCTTCGGTCCGGCGCTAACCAGCGCTTCACCCGCAGGGGTGTCGGTGTATTTCTCGAAGTTCTCGATAAACAGTTTCGCCAGTGCATTGGCTTTTTCCTGCCACTGCTCCGGAGACGCGTAGGTATTACGCGGATCGAGAATGCGAGTGTCTACGCCCGGCAGCTCGGTAGGGATAGCGAGGTCAAACATCGGCAGACGGAACGTTTCCGCGTCATCCAGCGAACCGTTCAGGATGGCGTCGATGATCGCGCGGGTATCTTTGATAGAGATACGCTTGCCGGTACCGTTCCAGCCAGTGTTAACCAGATATGCCTGCGCACCTGCCGCCTGCATGCGTTTCACCAGCACTTCTGCGTACTGCGTTGGGTGCAGCGACAGGAATGCTGCGCCGAAGCAGGCAGAGAAGGTTGGGGTTGGTTCGGTGACGCCACGTTCGGTACCGGCCAGTTTGGCGGTGAAGCCAGACAGGAAGTGGTACTGGGTTTGGTCTGCCGTCAGGCGAGAAACCGGCGGCAGCACGCCAAACGCGTCGGCGGTCAGGAAGATAACTTTGGTCGCGTGGCCCGCTTTCGACACCGGCTTAACGATGTTTTCGATGTGATAAATCGGGTAGGACACACGGGTGTTTTCAGTTTTGGAACCGTCATCGAAATCGATGGAACCATCTTCGCGCACGGTGACGTTTTCCAGCAGCGCATCACGACGGATCGCGTTGTAGATTTCCGGCTCGGCGTCTTTAGACAGTTTGATGGTCTTCGCGTAGCAACCACCCTCGAAGTTAAACACGCCGTCGTCATCCCAGCCGTGTTCGTCATCGCCAATCAGGCGGCGTTTCGGGTCAGTGGACAGCGTGGTTTTACCGGTGCCGGACAGGCCAAAGAAGACCGCCACATCACCTTTTTCCCCGACGTTTGCCGAGCAGTGCATGGAGGCAATGCCCTTCAGCGGCAGCAGGTAGTTCATTACGGAGAACATACCTTTCTTCATTTCGCCGCCGTACCAGGTTCCGCCAATCAGTTGGATACGCTCAGTCAGGTTGAAAGCTACGAAGTTTTCGGAGTTCAGACCCTGCTCTTTCCACTGTGGGTTGGTACATTTAGCGCCGTTCATCACGATGAAATCAGGTTTGAAATCAACCAGCTCTTCCTCGCTTGGGCGGATGAACATGTTTTTGACAAAATGCGCCTGCCAGGCAACTTCGGTAATGAAGCGTACGGAAAGGCGGGTATCGGCGTTAGCGCCGCAGAAAGCATCAATGATAAACAGACGCTTGCCTGAAAGCTGCTGGGTGACTAATCCTTTCAGATGCTGCCAGGTTTCCTGGGAGAGCGGTTTGTTGTCGTTCTTACCTTTACCTTTGTCTGACCACCAGAGCGTGTCGCGCGTGGTGTCGTCACGGACAATGTACTTATCCTTTGGCGAACGTCCGGTAAAGATACCGGTATCAACTGCAACGGCGCCCAGGTTCGTTAACACGCCACGCTCATAACCTTGCAGGGAAGGATCAAGTTCCTCCTGGAAAAGTGTGTCGTAGTCTGGATTGTAAACGATATCCTGAACGTCATTGATACCATAAGCCTTGAGATCTTGCGGGGTTAAACTGGTGTTCACACGCATTTCACTGCTCCTTAGCCAATATGTATTACCTGGAATAGTAAGGTTTTTTAGGGATTGCTAACCGCGACAAGGCTCATAGATTTACGCATCCGGGAAAATCACGGGTAACCGAATGCGCTGCGACTCCTGTCACAAAGAGGCGGATATTATGGCAGGAAACCCTTTTTTGTTGTGGAAAATGTTCTTAAAACGTTAATAGAGAGTGTTTTTGGCGGGAATCTTGTGAGTGTAATCGCATTCACGTAAGAAAATAACGTAACTCATACATAAACAATATCGATTCACTTCCCGTGGCGGTGGTCTGAATTCGGTCCATCAATGCTCAAAATTGTGAAGTTGATGCGATTATGAGGCTTTCTCGTGATGCTGGATGACGACATGCATAGTGTTGAACGTTCACGAATCACTTACTGGAGCATGAGATCTATTGGTCTGCGGCAGACGGGGGCGAATGAGCAACTGGATTCAGCGTTCAGAGCGTGGCGTATATTGTCATTCACGGCGCACGGATAAAGATGCAGTATTACGCAGAGTAAGCGGAATTTAGCCCGGTAGAGCAAACTACCGGGCTCGTGATTTAATGTACCTGCGGGTCTGCCGGGGATGCATTGCTGCGGATCTCAGCAATGTCCATGGCGTTAAACAGATAGTGGCTACCGCAATAATCGCAGTGCATATCGATCTCGCCTTCTTCCGCCAGAATGCTGTCCACTTCTTCGTCCGGCAGCGTTTTCAGTGCACCAGCGCAGCGTTCGCGTGAACAGGTGCATTTGAACTCAACGTCCTGCGGATCATAGAGGGTGACCTCTTCTTCGTGGTACAAGCGCCACAACACTTCGTTGGCCGGCAGCGTCAACAGCTCTTCGGTTTTAATGGTTTCGGTCAGGGCGGTCAGGTGATCGAAATCATCTGCCTGCGCGTTTTGCGCCGGCATTACCTGCAGCAGCATTCCGCCAGCAGCAGGTTTGCCATCGACGTCGCCAGTACGGATAAACAGGCGTGTCGGCAGCTGTTCAGAACGCATGAAGTAATCTTCCAGACAGGCGGCCAGCGTGTCACCTTCCAGACCGACCACGCCCTGATAGCGTTCGCCTTCTTCCGGGGTAATGGTGATCACCAGGTAACCGTTGCCTACCAGCGTTTTCAGATCCGCGCCTTCAGGAATATCACCCTGCATGCGGGCCACGCCGCGCATCTGCTGATTGTTGTTGCCGTTAATGACGGCCAGGCTCAGCGGACCATCACCCTGCAGCTGCACGGTGATATCACCGGCAAACTTCAGCGTGGCGGTGAGCAGGCTGGTGGCGACCAGCAGTTCAGCCAGCACGTTTTTGACCGGCTGCGGGTAAGTATGATTTTCGAGGATCTGTTGCAGAGTTTCCGAAACGGTCACCAGCTCGCCGCGCACGGCAAAGTTTTCAAACAGATAACGATGTAATTGGTCATGTTGCGGCATAATCATCTCTCTTGCAGGTGACAGTCACTCACTGTCGCCATGTTTAAATCGTAACAGGTCGCGGCGCTCTTTCTTGTCCGGTCGCCTGTCCGGGTGCGGCATGGTTAACGCGTTAAGTTTACGCGCCAGCGCCACTTTTTCGCGTTTTTCCACGCTTTCCGCGGTTTCTTCATACAGCGTAACGGCTTCCGTGGCCGGGCGACGCTGCTCGGTAATAGCCTTGATAATGACCGTTCGTTCGTCATTTCCCTGGCGCAGGGTGAGGGTGGCGTTCAGCTCGACAATCTTGCTCGGCTTGCTGCGCTGGCCGTTGTAATGCACCTTACCGCCTTCAACCATTTCGCGGGCTAGCGCACGCGTTTTGTAAAAGCGTGCCGCCCACAGCCATTTATCCAGCCTGACTTCAGTAGAGGGCTTTTCTTTCATGGCGTCTCCTTCACATCAGTGAGGGGATCAGTCGGCGGTAGTCATTCAATGACGGATGGCGTGCGTACTGTTTTTCCGCAATGCCAGAGTCGGGATTGGTTACGCCGAGGCAGTAACGAATACCATACAGGGCAGCGGCGTCGAGAATGGGTTCGCTGTCGTCAATAAATAGCGTCTTCTCTGCACTCATTCCCGTTTCTTCAGCCACAGCGTGCCATAACCGCTGATCCTCTTTGGGATAACCAAATGTGTGGGTGGAAAGTAATAAATCAAGGTGTGAGGCCAGACCGGTATGCTCAAGCTTCACCGCCAGATTATGCGGATGCGCGTTGGTGAGCAAAATACGGCGCTTGCCGCTGGCTTTTAAGGCATCAAGAAACGGTACGGTATCTTCACGCAAAACGGCGCGCGGTCCCTGTTCCGTAGTCATGGCGCAAATATCCAGATCCAGGCACTCGCTCCAGTAATCCAGGCAGTACCAGTTTAGCGTATGCTGCACGGCATGATACTGCTGACGAATATAGTCCTGGGCTTCCTGGGGAGAGATACCCTGCTTCGCGCCATAGGTTTCCGGCACCAGCTTTTGCCAGAAATAGTTATCGAATGCCAGGTCGAGCAGCGTGCCGTCCATATCTAACAACACGGTGTCGACATCCTGCCAGGCAATATTGATATGCATGGAAACTCCCCAGAAGAAAACATGATGCGCGACAGAGTAGCATATCCTGTCGCGCGAGCGTGTTATCGAATCAGGCTTTCCGGGTCGTCAATCAGCGTTGGATTCAGGCAGCTTTCGTAGTAGCTCTGAATTTCCGCGATGCGGGTGCGGTTACGCTGATAGCGTCTGAATGCCTGTATGCTGTTGTAGACAGCGCATCCGAGCATGGAGAACATCAGCAGCGTCGTGCCAAGGTAGCGCCATAATCCTGAACGATCCGGGATACGGTGCAGACCAATGTGCTGGGTGCCATTGGCGTCAGTCGAAATATTGGTGACGATCCCCTCCGCGCGAAACGGCGTCTGCATCAGCATCTGCGCCAGGCGCTGAAAGGCGTTCCACTGTTCCTGGGGAGGATAGTCATATAACGAGGTCGTCGGCCACGGCTGATCGACCAGATCGCTGCCTTCGTCGCTGATAATCAGGAAACCGCCGGGAGCAGGGCTATTCAGCGCCTGGGCCGCTCGCGCAGTCTCGCGTGAAATAAACGGCGCCGTAGAGGTATTCACCAAATTATCCAGCGACTCCGCGCTTACCGGACGCAGCAGCACGTTCACTCCATCCAGTTTGCCTGCGTTTGCTCGTTTCACCAGCGCGGTCCAGTCTTTACTGTTACCAAGGTTTACCAGCGCATTTTTTAAACGTACACATTCATCTTTGGCTGCGCACAGATCGGCCGTTTTCAGGACAATCTCGCCAAAATCGTCAAGTAACACCATGCCGGACTTTTGGATGGCCGAGCGTAACGATGCGCTGACGCGAGAGTCATCATCAGCTTTGGGATGCAGCTGGCGGTTCACGGCCTGCGTGAGCGCGGTAGCTTTATTTACCAGATCGGACTCAGGTAGCGGCAATGCGCGCGCGTCATTCCAGATAATTTGCGTGCAATCGAAAGGCATAAACGGCGTGGCAGGCTGCGCATTCCAGCTCCCCTGGGTATGAATGTTACACATACCCGTACCGCTCAGGTGCAGCGTGTCACCCACGCGAACGCCCGCGTTTTCGAGCTGTTTTACGCTGGTGGCTTCGATAGTTTGCGCGCCCTTCATCCAGGAAAGCGTTAGCTTTATCGGCATATCCAGAGGGATCCAAAACAGCAGCATCAGCAGTACCAGCAATGAGCCGCCCGCGATGACGGCGTTGCGCAGCCAGTGCTGTAACGGGAAGTTTTTCACTTCATCATGCAGGGATAAAAAACGCCCCTGGCGGACAACATGGCGATCGAGATAAATATCGATATCCGTTTGCTGGCCAAGATCCTGTGCGATGTAAGGCTGCCAGTGAGGGGGATAAATAAGATCAATAATGCCTAGCGAGATATTATTGATTTGCTCCTGATCGTTTTCGCCAAACAGTCCCCAGCGACGCGGCGTACCGCGCAGACAATGAATTTCCCGCAGGGCGGTTTTAGACGGCGGGGCGAACAGTCCCCACAGACCTGCCGCCAGTAGCAGCACCGCGCCACCAACGGCCCACGGAGCAAACGTATCCGGAATGATTAAGCAGAAAAAGAACAGCAGGAATGATGCGGCAATCAGCAGCGCTTCGCGCAATCCCGACGGGCGGCTGAGTGCGTATTCTTCATGGGTTTCCTGGCGAATATTCAGCAGTTCGATCTGCTCGCTTTCTTCACCGCGAATGGACGCCTGGGTAGAGGCGGTATGCTGTAGCGCATAGCCACGCGCTTCCTGCATATATTCCTGCAGCGTGTGGCCGTTCAGAGAGATAACCAGTGGTATCGTATTGGTGTGGATTAACTCAACGCTGTTTTCGTCATTGATGTATTGTTCCCAGAAAGGGGGAAGATGCACTTCAACGGAATCGAGATAGTAACGCCATTTGTTAGGATCGTCGGTAGTAATGCCGTAACGTGTAATCGCGTGCGTCAGTACGATGACGCTATTACTTTGGGCATTCAGCGTTAACGATACCGGCGCGGAGCTGGCGCCCGTTGGACTCGGCACCTGCTGAATTTGACTAAGGCTTTCGAGATAGTTTTCAACTGCACTGCGCTCTTCAGGCGTGAGTTTACGCTTTGAGGCGTCTGAGAAGACGTTGCTCAAGGGTAAATTTTTCCGTCTGGATTTCGTTCTGAGTAGCCATCCTGCAAGCAATGAGCAGGCCAGCAAAGCAGCTAAAAAAATCAGAATGGTGCTCATGCTTTCCCCATCTTACTTAGTCTGTCAGGCGTGGCCAGTCGCACCCTGTTCAATATTCGTGATTCTGTGGTTGGCTATCGGCAAGTGTGGAGTCGAACTTGAGCATCTTTAAGTACAGCCCAGTAAATGCGAATCATAGCAAAATCACCAAAAATGGAATATCAGCAAATTCCTGGAGTTATTTCAACCTATTGACTTTTAATTTGAAATAGGGATTAACTTTTAGTACGTTACATAAATGTAAATAAACGGCAATTCACATTGCCGAAACCGTGCGGTATATCGCACAATAACCCCAGATTTCACAGCAAAGATCCTCACAATGAGCAAATCATTACAGAAACCCACGATTTTGAAAGTGGAAACCGTCGCCCAATCCCGGCTGTTTAAAGTCGAAAGCGTGGACCTTGAGTTCAGCAATGGCGTGCGCCGCGTTTATGAACGTATGCGTCCGTCCACGCGTGAAGCGGTAATGATTGTGCCGATTGTGGACGACCACCTGATCCTCATCCGCGAATACGCGGTTGGGACCGAATCTTACGAACTGGGTTTTTCCAAGGGATTAATCGATCCTGGCGAAAGCGTGTTTGAGGCGGCGAATCGGGAGTTAAAAGAAGAAGTGGGGTTTGGCGCAAAGGATCTGACTTTTTTAAAGAAACTCAGCATGGCGCCATCTTATTTCTCCAGCAAGATGAACATCGTGGTGGCAGAGGACTTATATCCTGAATCGCTGGAGGGTGATGAACCTGAGCCATTACCGCAGGTACGCTGGCCGCTGGCGCATCTGATGGACCTGCTGGAAGATCCTGATTTTCACGAAGCGCGTAATGTCAGTGCGCTGTTCCTCGTACGCGAATGGCTGAAAGGGCAGGGACGATTGTAGTTTATGTTGCCGGATGGCGGCTGACGCCTTATCCGGCCTACAACATCCAGCAATATCAAATGATTACGCCGAAAATGTAGGCCGGATAAGCGAAGCGCCATCCGGCAATCGATCAGAACAGTTCGTGCGTCTCACCATTATCGATAATGGTGGTCCCCACCTCATGCACCGCCTGTTGCGTCGGCTGTGTGCCTTCAATGAAGTACTCTGCGCGGCTGTTGCCGCCGTTTGCCAGTTGACCGGTGCTGCGATCGATGTTGACCGTCACGATACCCGGCGGCGGCGTCAGCGGCTGCTCAGGCACGCCTTCCAGCACGGACTTCATGTAGGCATCCCATGCAGGCTGCGCACTCTTCGCGCCGCCTTCGTAGCCGGAGATTTGGTCTTTGATCGCCCCGGAAGCAGTCGTGTGGCCAAGGTTGCGACGATGGTCATCAAAGCCGATCCATACTGACGTCACCACCCCTGGCCCGTAGCCGGAGAACCACGCATCTTTAGAGCTGTTGGTGGTCCCGGTTTTCCCGCCGATATCGTGACGTTGTAAATCACGACCTGCGCGCCAACCGGTTCCCATCCAGCCTGGCTCACCAAAGATATTGGTGTTCAGTGCGCTTTTAATCAGGAAGGCCAGCGGCGTGTTGATCACGTGTGGGGCGTACTCCTGCGTTCCACTTTGTGCGACCAGTGCCTGGTTGGCCTGCTCAAGCTGCGGCATTGGCACGGCGGCATTTTGCTGTTCCTGCGAGACGGCGACATCTTCTACGTTACTGTTTTCCAGTACGTTAGATTTCTGGGTATCGCCGTAAATCACCGGAATATCGCATTCCGGACAGGCAATTTTCGGCTTCGCTTCGAAGATAACGCCGCCCATATCGCTTTCGATCTTACTGATGAAATACGGGTCGACCAGGAAACCGCCGTTAGACATCACCGCGTAACCGCGCGCCACCTGCAACGGCGTGAACGAGGCCGAACCCAGCGCCAGCGACTCGGTGTGCACAATGTTCTGTGCCGGGAAACCAAAACGTTGTAGATACTCTGCCGCGTAATCCACGCCCATGGCGCGCATGGCGCGTACCATCACCACGTTTTTCGACTGGCCCAGCCCCTGACGTAAGCGAATAGGACCAGCATACTGCGGCGGTGAGTTCTTCGGCTGCCAGTCGGAACCGGCACCGGCATCCCAGCGGGAGATCGGTACGTCGTTGAGCATACTCGCCAGCGTCAGACCTTTATCCATCGCAGCGGTATACAGGAAGGGTTTGATGTTGGAACCCACCTGGCGTAGCGCCTGGGTTGCACGGTTAAACTTGCTCTGGTTGAAGTCAAAACCACCGACCAGCGCCAGCACCGCGCCGTTTTGCGGATTGATGGACACCAGTGCGGAGTTGACGTCCGGCACTTGCGCCAGCCACCAGGCATCGCCAACCTGGCGTACCCAGATTTGCTGGCCGGTCTGTACTACGTCGGTCACTTTACGCGGCGTTGGGCCTTGTTGGGTATCCGAGCGGTAAGGACGCGCCCAGCGCATACCATCCATTCGTAATGACACGGAGGTACCATCCGCCAGCGTGGCAATGGCTTCCTGCGGATTAGCGCTGGTAACAACCGCCGGAAGCAAGGGGCCATAAGTCGGCAGTGCTTTCAGCGTATCGGTGATTTTCTTGCTGTCCCAACTGCTTTCGCCCACTTTCCACAGCACATTCGACGGGCCGCGGTAGCCGTGGCGCATGTCGTAATCCATCACGTTGTTACGTACCGCCTGCTGGGCAGCTTGCTGTACTTTGCGCGTAATGGTGGTGGTGATGCGATACCCGTCTTCATAGGCTTTCTCGCCATAACGGTTATACATCTCCTGGCGCACCATTTCAGACAGATACGGCGCGGAGAAGGCGATTTCCGGCGCGTGGTAGTTGGCGTCAATGGCCTCGCCGCGTGCCTGATCGTACTGGGCCTGCGTGATGTAGTTTTCGCTCAGCATACGCGACAGCACGACGTTACGTCGCGCGGTTGCCCGGTCCATCGAATAGAGGGGGTTGAAGGTTGACGGCGCTTTTGGCAGACCGGCAATCACCGCAATTTCACTTAAGCTCAGCTGATCTACGGTCTTACCGAAATAGACCTGAGCGGCAGCACCCACGCCATAGGCGCGATACCCCAGATAGATCTTGTTCAGATACAGTTCGAGGATCTCATCTTTACTCAGCAGTTGTTCAATGCGGATCGCCAGGAACACTTCCTTGATCTTACGCATCAGCGTACGTTCCGGGCTGAGGAAGAAGTTTCTCGCCAACTGTTGGGTAATGGTACTCGCCCCTTGCGATGCGTGGCCGGAAAACAACGCGACGCTGGCTGCACGGAAGATCCCCACCGGGTCTACCCCATGGTGCTCATAAAAGCGACTGTCTTCTGTGGCGATAAAGGCTTTAACCATCACCGGCGGCATTTGATCCAGCGTAACCGGAATTCGACGTTTCTCGCCATATTGCGCGATCAGCTCGCCGTCAGCGCTGTAAACCTGCATCGGGATCTGTAAACGCACATCTTTGAGCGTCGCGACGTCAGGTAATTGCGGCTCAATATAGCGATAGAGGCCATAAATCGAGCCTGCTCCCAGCAGGATGCAACATACTGCAAGGATTAATAAATACTTTACGAACTTCACTGGAGATTTCCCATTTAGTGGCATTTGGGCAGTTTATAAACAAACGCGCGGTAGTATAAAGGCAAGCCAGACGCATTGATATACCCGTTAAAGCAACGGGTGATAAGGAGATCATCAGCAATGGCTTTCAATATCTGGAAAATTGGTTTGCATATTCAGCAACATGAAGCGCTGGCTGTCGCCGCTGTTCACGACGCATCCGGTTGGTTTCTCCAGCGCTGGTGGCGTATACCGCTGACGTCCCAGGTTATCGTCGATGGCCACATTCGCGAGCCTGAACAGCTTGTCGCAGCGCTACTGCCGTGGAGCCGGGAGCTTCCTCGCCGACACCATATTCATCTCTCCTTTCCCGCCAACAGGACGTTACAAAAAAAGTACCCTCGTCCGGAAATGACGTTGCGTGAGCCGGAGCAAACCGCCTGGTTGTCCGGCTCGATGGCGCGAGAGCTGGATATGGCGCCGGATGCGCTGCATTTTGATTATAGCGAAGACACGTTGAGCCCGGCGTTTAACGTCACGGCTGCGCAAAGCAAAGAGATTTCAGCGCTTCTGACGCTTATCCAAACGTTGAAGGTACACGTTACGGCGATTACGCCGGATGCCAGCGCATTACAGCGATTTATGCCCTACCTGCCCGAACATCATCAGTGTCTGGCATGGCGTGATGACGCCCAGTGGCTATGGGCGACCCGTTCGGCATGGGGACGTAAATCAACAGGCGATATTGACAGTGTCGACGAGCTTGCCGCGACATTGTCGCTTCCCACGACAGCCATTGCGCTATGCGGTCCCGGCGGCTTCGATCCATTAAGCGTGGTGTCTGTACGCCAGCCGCCAATTCCAACGCCAGGCCATCGCTTCGCCATTGCTCTGGGACTCGCTATGGGAGGCGCGTGCTAATGATAGCGACTATCAACCTTCTGCCCTGGCGCCAAACGCGACGCCGCGCCTGCCTGCGCTTCTGGTGTGTTTTATTTAGCGCTTCAATCCTGCTCAGTATCGGCGTGTTATTGCGCGGTTACAGCGTGATGAACGTCGAAAACCGGGCTGAATTACTGCTGGCAGACGCCGAAAAGAGGCGGGCCGAGGCCTTAATGGCGCTAAAGCCGCATATGCAGCAGCGCCAGCAACGATGGCTACAGGTTCAGGCGCGGAACAAACAGCGTGAGCAGACCCGAAACTGGCAGCAGGTTTTGCAAGGACTGGCGGAATTACTGCCGGAGCAGGCGTGGCTAACAAGAATCACCTGGCAGCAGGAGACGCTGGAACTGACGGGAAACACGCTGAACTTTGCCGCGCTGAGGGCGCTGGAAGCGCAATTACGTCAGCAACCGCTGTTTACATTGGGCAGTCCTGGTGAAACGCTGCAGGATGCGCAGGGACGCTGGCAATTCCACTATCGACTGACGCGGAGCGGTGCGCATGATAACGCTCTGTGATAGCTGGTTAGCGCAGTCGCCACGTTTTCGAGTTTTCTGCTGGTGCGCCTGGATGTTGGGACTGCTCATCGCCGTCTTGCTATGCCTCAACTCCCCCTGGCAGAAACGGATTATGCAGCAAGAGGCGCTAAGCCAGCAACGCGCGGCCATTCAGGCGCAATGGCGAAATTTATATCTGTTGGCGGCATCGCCAGGAGAGCCTGAAGAGACGTTGATTCCGTTTTCCCCGCTGCGGTTTCAGACTCCTCTGGCACGTCTTCTCCACTGGCAGCCCTCTGCACAGGGCGGAGAGATGACGCTGAAGCCCGCCTGGGATGCCATCCCGCCGATGTTTGCCCTACTGGCGGATCAGGGGATGAACGTCAGCCGGTTTTCGCTTAGCGCTGAAGGTTCGGATCTGCTGCTAACGCTACAACTGGAGCGCCTGAATGACGGTTGAACGTTGGCTGTTGGTATGCGTAAGCGTACTGATGCTCACTGGTATGCGTAATCCCTTTCTGCCGCCGGAGGACCGTTGCCAAATTGCTGAACTGCCGACATGGCGTTTTCAGGGCATGGTGAGCCAGGGCGCACGACCTATCGGCATTGTTCAGGATAGCCAGAAAAAATGGCGACGGATTGAGCGAAATGACCTCCTGAAAAACGGTTGGACGATTACACAGATAACGGCCCTGAGCGTAACGCTCGACACAGGGAAAAACTGCGAGCCGCCGCGGTGGCAGTGGCAACGACAAGGAGCGGTAAATGAAGCGATGGATAGCGTGGATACTCTTCGCGCTGGCGGTTGGAATAACGAGCGCGCTGGCGGGAAAACCACAAAACGTGACGCTGGTGGTCGATGATGTACCGGTTGTACAGGTATTGCAGGCGCTGGCTGAACAGGAGCAGAAGAACCTGGTCGTTTCACCGGATGTCAGCGGCGTGCTGTCGCTGCATTTGACGGATGTCCCCTGGAAACAGGCATTGCAAACGGTGGTGAAAAGCGCCGGGCTGGTATTACGACAGGAGGGCAATATTCTGCATGTGCATTCTGTCCAATGGCAGAGTGAAAATGCGGCCCGCCAGGACAATGAACAGGCACGGATTCAGGCCAGTTTGCCACTGGAGCAGCGCAGCATTATTTTGCAATATGCCGATGCCACAGAGCTGGCCAAAGCCGGAGAAAAGCTGCTTAGCGCCAAAGGAAGCATGACGGTGGATAAACGAACCAACCGCTTACTGCTGCGTGACAATAGCGTTGCGCTTAATGCACTGGAAAAATGGGTGGCGCAAATGGATTTGCCGGTTGCCCAGGTCGAACTGGCGGCGCATATCGTCACGATTAATGAAAAAAGTTTGCGTGAGCTGGGGGTTAAGTGGTCGCTGGCTGACGCACAGCAACCGGGGGCGGTAGGGAACGTCACAACGCTTGCCAGCGATCTCTCTGTATCCGCCGCCACATCACGTGTGGGATTTAACATTGGCCGTATTAACGGCCGTTTACTTGAGCTGGAGCTGTCTGCGCTGGAGCAAAAACAGCAACTGGATATCATTGCCAGCCCTCGCTTACTGGCTTCTCACCTGCAACCTGCCAGTATTAAGCAGGGTAGCGAGATCCCTTATCAGGTCTCCAGCGGTGAAAGCGGCGCGACATCCGTCGAGTTTAAGGAAGCGGTACTGGGGATGGAGGTAACGCCCACCGTATTGCAGAAAGGGCGCATCAGACTGAAACTGCATATCAGCCAGAATGTTCCCGGGCAGGTGCTGCAGCAGGCGGATGGCGAGGTTCTGGCTATTGATAAGCAGGAGATTGAAACCCAGGTCGAGGTAAAAAGCGGCGAGACGATTGCGCTGGGCGGCATTTTTTCACATAAAAATAAATCCGCAGCCGACAGCGTGCCGTTGTTAGGCGACATTCCCTGGCTTGGCACTTTCTTTCGCCATGATGGTAAAGAAGACGAACGGCGCGAATTAGTGGTTTTTATTACGCCCAGACTGGTTTCAGCGCAATAACTTATGCATGAAAAGCCGTTGTTTTTGCACTGAACACGTTTCAGGGATTTGACGTGCGGGTGTATTTAGCATACAAGGAGTACCGATTTGAGCGTCGGTGCTTTTCTTTACTTATGCGGCAGTAAATACGCTTTGCCTTTCTGGTGGTGTGTCATAGGCTTATTTGGTGTCATTTGGCTGCGCGATACGTCGCCAGGTCTGATGTTTGCAGGGTAGCATGCCTGCCACGACCAGAAATGCGTAAGGTTTGGTGATTTATTCAGTTGCCAAACCCGCTTGAGTATTGAGATAATTTTCAGTCTGACTCTCGCAATATCTTATGAGGTTTCAGTTCATGTCCTGCTGCGCTGGGTGTCTGCGAAGCGGGTTTATCATTAACGAATAGTCTTAGTAGTACCGAAAAAATGGCAGAGAAACGCAATATCTTTCTGGTTGGGCCTATGGGTGCCGGAAAAAGCACTATTGGGCGCCAGTTAGCTCAACAACTCAATATGGAATTTTACGATTCTGATCAAGAGATTGAGAAACGAACCGGAGCTGATGTGGGCTGGGTCTTCGATGTAGAAGGTGAAGACGGCTTCCGTGATCGCGAAGAAAAAGTCATCAACGAGTTGACGGAAAAACAGGGTATTGTGCTGGCAACTGGCGGTGGCTCTGTAAAATCACGTGAAACACGTAACCGTCTCTCCGCGCGTGGCGTCGTGGTCTATCTTGAAACGACAATTGAAAAACAACTTGCGCGTACTCAACGCGACAAGAAACGCCCGCTGCTGCAGGTAGAATCACCGCCTCGTGAAGTTCTGGAAGCGTTGGCTGACGAACGCAATCCTCTGTACGAAGAGATTGCTGACGTGACCATTCGCACCGACGATCAGAGCGCAAAAGTCGTAGCAAACCAGATTATTCATATGTTGGAAAGCAACTAATTCTGGCTGAATACACACTCGTCTGCGGGTACAAGTAACTAAGGTGGATGTCGCGTAATGGAGAGGATCACAGTCACTCTCGGGGAACGTAGTTACCCTATCACCATCGCGGCTGGTTTGTTCAATGAGCCAGCTTCATTCTTACCGCTGAAATCGGGCGATCAGGTTATGTTGGTGACCAACGAAACCCTGGCTCCCCTTTATCTCGATAAGGTTCGCGGCGTACTTGAACAGGCGGGTGTTAACGTTGATAGCGTTATCCTTCCCGATGGCGAGCAGTATAAAAGCCTGACGGTTCTGGATACGGTTTTCACCGCGTTACTGCAAAAACCGCACGGTCGTGATACCACGTTAGTCGCACTTGGCGGCGGCGTGATTGGCGATCTGACCGGTTTTGCGGCAGCCAGTTATCAGCGTGGTGTGCGTTTTATTCAAGTCCCGACAACCCTGTTGTCACAGGTCGACTCCTCCGTTGGCGGCAAAACCGCCGTAAACCATCCCCTCGGTAAAAACATGATTGGCGCGTTTTACCAACCGGCCTCCGTGGTGGTGGATCTCGATTGTCTGAAAACGCTTCCTGCGCGTGAGCTGGCATCGGGGCTGGCGGAAGTAATCAAATACGGCATCATTCTTGACGGTGAATTTTTCAGCTGGCTGGAAGACAATCTGGATGCGTTACTGCGTCTGGACGGCCCGGCGATGGCGTACTGTATTCGCCGTTGTTGTGAGCTGAAAGCAGAAGTTGTCGCAGCAGACGAGCGCGAAATGGGCTTACGTGCTTTACTGAATCTGGGACACACGTTTGGCCATGCGATCGAAGCTGAAATGGGTTATGGCAATTGGTTACATGGTGAAGCAGTCGCAGCAGGTATGGTAATGGCTGCTCGTACGTCAGAACGCCTTGGGCAGTTTACCTCCGCAGATACGCAGCGCATCATTACGCTACTGCAGCGAGCGGGCTTACCGGTTAATGGGCCGCGTGAGATGTCTGTTGAAGCTTATCTGCCGCATATGCTGCGAGATAAAAAAGTGTTAGCGGGAGAGATTCGTTTAGTGCTTCCGCGGGCCATAGGGAAGAGTGAAGTGCGCGGCGGAGTGTCGCACGAGGTGGTTCTTAACGCTATTGCTGATTGCCAGCAGGCGTAACAACAAGAAAGGTCTGGCTTACGTTGCAAAACGTAGGTCTTTTAGCTTCAGGTTATGTGCAAAGTCGTAAGCATTAACCTTTGAGTGGGGTGTTAAATGGATGAATTCAAACCAGAAGACGAGCTGAAACCCGATCCCAGCGATCGTCGTACTGGTCGTTCTCGTCAATCGTCTGAACGCGATAATGAGCCGCAAATCAATTTTGATGATGTTGATCTGGATGCTGACGATCGCCGTCCTGCGCGCACGCGTAAAGAGCGTGAAGAAGAGCGGGACATTGAAGAAGAGTATGAATCTGATGACGATGGCGTGGATGAAGAGCGTGTAGAACGTCGTCCGCGCAAGCGTAAGAAAGCCGCCAGTAAGCCTGCCTCTCGTCAGTATATGATGATGGGTGTCGGTGTTCTGGTGCTGTTGCTGCTGATCATCGGTATCGGTTCTGCGCTGAAAGCCCCCTCATCCTCTTCCAGTGAGCCTACTGCATCTGGCGAGAAGAGCATCGATCTTTCTGGCAGCAACGCGACGGATCAGGCGGGTACGACTACGCCTGCAACGGGCGCTGAGCAGACCGCTGGCAATACCCAGCAGGATGTTTCCCTGCCGCCGATTTCCTCAACCCCAACTCAAGGTCAGACGCCTGCGGCAACTGAAGGCCAGCAGCGTGTTGAAGTGCAGGGCGATCTGAACAACGCTCTGACGCAGCCGCAAGGTCAGGAGCAGGTTAACAACGTCGTGGTTAACTCTACGCTGCCGACCGAGCCTGCGACCGTTGCGCCGATGCGTAATGGTAATGCTGCGCGCCAGACTGCGAAAACGGAAACGACTGAACGTCCTGTGGCTACGCATCAGGAACGTAAACAGGCCGTCATTGAACCGAAGAGCAAACCGCAAACTACGGTGAAAGCGACGCCGACAGAGCCGAAACCTGTTGCTCAGGCAAAACCAACCGCAACTGCGCCGACGACCACAACCAAAGCACCTGTGGTTACCGCTACGCCGAAGGCGACGGCTGAGCCGAAAGCAACCGCGACTACCACGCCTGCTCAGACCGCAACGCCTGCGCCAACCGCAACAGCGTCAACGCCTGTTGCCGGCGGAGCGAAAAGTGCAGGAAATGTTGGAGCGTTAAAATCTGCGCCGTCCAGTCATTACACGCTGCAGCTCAGCAGTTCTTCTAACTACGACAACCTGAACGGTTGGGCGAAGAAAGAAAACCTGAAGAACTACGTGGTGTATCAGACGACGCGCAACGGTCAACCGTGGTATGTTCTGGTGACGGGCGTGTATGCGTCTAAAGAAGATGCTAAACGTGCAGTGTCTACGTTACCCGCCGATATTCAGGCGAAAAACCCGTGGGCAAAACCGCTGCACCAGGTTCAGGCCGATTTGAAGTAAGATAGGATATGTTCTGCAATGGTTTGCTGTTTCGCCCAATTGCGGGACAAAGACTAAAGCGCAGGATGCTGTCGGAGCTTTCTCCACAGCCGGAGAAGGTGTAATTAGTTAGTCAGCATGAAAAAAAATCGCGCTTTTTTGAAATGGGCAGGGGGAAAATACCCCCTGCTTGATGATATCAAACGGCATTTACCTAAGGGTGAATGCCTGATTGAACCTTTCGTGGGTGCCGGGTCGGTGTTTCTTAACACCGACTTTTCTCGTTATATTCTTGCCGATATCAACAGCGACCTCATCAGTCTCTATAACATCGTGAAGACGCGTACCGATGAGTATGTGCAGGCTTCACGTGAGCTGTTTATGCCTGAAACCAATCAGGCTGAGGTGTACTATCGGTTCAGAGAAGAATTTAATGCCAGCCAGGACCCCTTCCGCCGTGCAGTGCTGTTCTTGTATCTGAACCGCTTCGGTTACAACGGATTGTGTCGCTATAACCTGCGCGGCGAGTTTAACGTGCCGTTTGGTCGTTATAAAAAACCGTATTTCCCGGAAGCCGAGTTGTACCATTTTGCTGAAAAAGCGCAGAATGCGGAGTTTCATTGCCTCTCCTATGAAGAGTGCATGGATCGTGCGGATAGCAACTCTGTGGTCTATTGTGACCCGCCTTATGCACCGCTTTCGGCGACGGCAAATTTCACCGCGTATCATACCAACAGCTTCAGCCCAAAAGAGCAGGCGCATCTGGCCGAAATGGCAGAAAAGCTGGTCAGTAAGCAGATCCCGGTGTTAATTTCGAATCATGACACGCCCGATACCCGTGAGTGGTACCGATCGGCGAAACATTTTCAGGTCAAAGTGCGGCGCAGCATTAGCAGCAATGGCGGCACGCGTAAAAAGGTGAACGAACTGCTGGCACTGTATAAACCAGGAGTTGTAACGCCTGCGAAGAAATAATTCTCAAGGAGAAGCGGATGAAACAGTATTTGATCGCCCCCTCAATTCTGTCGGCTGATTTTGCCCGCCTGGGTGAGGACACCGCGAGAGCGCTGACTGCCGGTGCCGACGTTGTGCACTTCGACGTCATGGACAATCACTACGTACCGAATCTGACCATCGGACCGATGGTCCTGAAATCGCTGCGTAAATATGGCATCACCGCCCCGATTGATGTTCACCTGATGGTGAAACCGGTCGATCGTATTGTCCCGGACTTCGCCGCCGCTGGCGCCAGCATCATTACTTTTCATCCGGAAGCCTCCGAGCATGTCGATCGCACTTTACAGCTGATCAAAGAGCATGGTTGTAAAGCGGGCCTGGTGTTCAACCCGGCAACGCCGCTGAGCTATCTGGATTACGTCATGGACAAGCTCGACGTGATCCTGCTGATGTCCGTTAACCCAGGCTTTGGCGGGCAGTCCTTCATTCCGCAAACATTGGATAAGCTGCGCGAAGTGCGTCGCCGCATTGATGAATCTGGCTATGACATTCGTCTGGAAGTGGACGGCGGCGTCAAAGTGAACAACATTGGTGAAATCGCCGCGGCAGGCGCAGATATGTTTGTCGCAGGCTCAGCTATTTTCGACCAACCAGATTACAAAAAAGTCATTGATGAAATGCGCAATGAACTGGCGAAGGTAAGTCATGGATAAGTTTCAGGATATTCGGGGCGCTGCATTTGACCTCGACGGCACGCTGGTCGACAGCGCGCCGGGATTAGCCGCTGCGGTGGATATGGCGCTGTATGCGCTGGAACTGCCGGTTGCCGGTGAAGAACGTGTTATCACCTGGATTGGTAACGGTGCAGATGTACTGATGGAGCGCGCGCTGGCGTGGTCTCGTCAGGAGCGCGCAACTTTACGCAA
This sequence comes from Citrobacter sp. Ce119, assembly GCF_030334525.1. Lineage (NCBI taxonomy): Bacteria > Pseudomonadati > Pseudomonadota > Gammaproteobacteria > Enterobacterales > Enterobacteriaceae > Citrobacter > Citrobacter sp. Ce119. The sequence continues at coordinate 42,274 of NZ_JAOWDR010000045.1, read as the reverse complement.
AACGATGGGTAAACCCCCCGTTGATGATGATATTCCCGCCGAGGAACAGGTGCGTATTTTGCGTAAGCTGTTCGACAGATACTACGGCGATGTCGCAGAAGAGGGAACATTCCTGTTCCCTGATGTTGCCGATACGCTGGGCGCGCTGCATGCGAAAGGATTGCCGCTGGGTCTGGTGACCAATAAACCGACTCCGTTTGTCGCGCCATTGCTCGAGGCGTTGGATATCGCCAAATACTTTAGCGTGGTCATCGGTGGTGACGACGTGCAGAATAAAAAACCGCATCCGGATCCGCTGCTGTTGGTGGCAAGCAAGCTTGGCATCAAGCCCGAGCAAATGCTCTTCGTAGGGGATTCACGCAATGATATTCAGGCGGCAAAAGCTGCTGGCTGTCCGTCCGTTGGCCTGACCTATGGCTACAACTACGGCGAGTCGATCGCGCTGAGCCAGCCCGACGTTATTTACGACCGTATTAATGAACTACTGCCCGCTCTCGGGCTTCCGCATAGCGAAAATCAGGAATTAAAAAATGACTAAGCCCATCGTTTTTAGTGGCGCACAGCCCTCAGGTGAATTGACCATTGGCAACTATATGGGTGCGCTGCGTCAGTGGGTGAGCATGCAGGATGACTACCATTGCATCTACTGCATCGTAGACCAACATGCCATCACCGTTCGTCAGGATGCTCAGCAACTGCGTAAAGCAACGCTGGATACGCTGGCGTTGTATCTGGCATGCGGAATCGATCCTGAAAAAAGCACCATTTTCGTGCAGTCTCACGTACCGGAACATGCCCAGCTAGGTTGGGCGCTGAACTGCTACACCTACTTCGGCGAACTGAGCCGTATGACCCAGTTCAAAGACAAATCCGCGCGCTATGCGGAGAACATCAACGCCGGTCTGTTTGATTATCCGGTGCTGATGGCGGCAGACATCCTGCTGTATCAGACCAACCAGGTACCGGTTGGCGAAGATCAGAAACAGCATCTGGAACTGAGCCGCGATATTGCCCAGCGCTTTAACGCCCTGTATGGCGACATCTTCAAAGTGCCTGAGCCGTTCATTCCTAAATCCGGTGCGCGCGTGATGTCGCTACTGGAGCCGACGAAGAAAATGTCCAAGTCGGATGACAACCGCAACAACGTGATCGGCCTGCTGGAAGATCCGAAATCCGTGGTTAAGAAAATCAAACGAGCGATGACCGACTCCGAAGAGCCGCCGGTTGTTCGCTACGACGTGCAGAACAAAGCAGGTGTTTCCAACCTGCTGGATATCCTCTCTGCCGTCACTGGCCAGAGCATTCCGGAGCTGGAACAGCACTTCGAAGGCAAAATGTATGGTCATCTGAAAGGTGAAGTCGCAGAAGCCGTTTCCGGCATGCTGACCGAGCTTCAGGCGCGGTATCACCGTTTCCGTAACGATGAAGCTTTCCTGCAGAAAGTGATGAAAGACGGTGCGGAGAAAGCCAGCGCCCGCGCGTCTGTTACGCTGAAAGCCGTTTACGAAGCGATTGGTTTTGTGGCCAAGCCGTAATGCGCTCTGCGTTGTTGAAGAAACCGGGTTACGCCCGGTTTTTTTTCGCCTGTTCGTTGGTAAATCTCAAAAAATGTGAGGCGCCTCGCCGTTTGCACATTTCCTCATTGCGTTATATCTTCACTTTAATGAAGATATAAATATTCACTTTACTGAAAATATAAAATGCGTCGGACATTTATCAAGAAAGAGGGGGTTGTGCTGACAACCCTGGCCCGTTACCTGCTCGGTGAGAAGTGCGGTAACAGACTGAAAACTATCGATGAACTGGCTGCCGAGTGTCACTCATCGGTAGGGTTAACCCAGGCCGCGTTGAAAACGCTGGAATCCTCCGGGGCGATCCGTATTGAGCGCCGCGGGCGTAACGGTAGCTATCTGGTGGAGATGGATAACCGTACGCTGCTAAAGCATGTGGATATTAATAACGTGGTCTGCGCGATGCCGCTGCCCTACACCCGTTTATATGAAGGACTGGCGAGTGGGCTTAAGGCTCAATTCGATGGGATCCCGTTTTATTACGCACACATGCGTGGGGCTGATATTCGCGTGGAATGCCTGCTGAACGGCGTCTATGACATGGCGGTAGTTTCCCGCCTGGCGGCGGAAAGTTACCTTGCCCAGGATGGATTGCGCATTACGTTGGCGCTGGGACCGCATACCTACGTCGGCGAGCATCAGCTGATTTGTCGCAAGGGCGAATCCGCAGATGTAAAACGTGTCGGGCTCGATAACCGTTCGGCGGATCAGAAAATCATGACCGAGGCCTGTTTTGGCGACCGTGACGTTGAATTGATCGATATGCCTTATCACGAAAGCTTGCAGCGTATCGCGAGAGGGGATGTGGATGCGGTTATCTGGAACGTGGTTGCAGAGGCCGAGTTGGCGGTACTGGGATTAGAAGCCACGCCGCTCACCAACGATCCGCGATTTCTGCAGGCCACGGAGGCGGTAGTGCTGACCCGGGCGGAGGATTATCCGATGCAACAGCTACTACGAGCGGTCGTCAATAAAGAGGCGCTGCTTGCCCACCAACAGCGTGTGGCGAACGGTGAACAGGAACCCAGTTATTAAGTGAAGGCGAACGATATGGAAAACAGGCTTAACCTGCTGTGTGAAGCGGGCGTTATCGACAAGGATATTTGTAGCGGCATGCTGCAGGTGGTCAGGCGGCTGGATGAAGAGTGGTGTTTACCGGTTTATAGCGAGCAAGGGACCATGGCGATGACCCATATGGCGAGCGCGTTAATGCGCAGTCGCCAGGGCGAAGTGATTGAAGCGCTGGATGGTGAGCTGTTGGAGGAGTTGGCGCAATCTCATCTGTGGCCAACTATTTTATTGGTACATCAGGCGCTGCTGAAAGAGTTCACGGTGACGCCGCACGCGAATGAAGAAGGCTATATGTTGGCTAACCTGTACGGATTGTGGATGGCGGCGAACGAAGGCGTCTGAAATCAATGGGCAATGAGCTTATTGCACCCTAAATATTCAAAAAAATGAATATTTAACTGAAGGATTAGAACGAGGCAGAGAAATGTTTATAGATGCATTGAAACGCCAGAACCCCGCACTTATCTCGGCCGCTATCGCGTTGTGGCAGCAAGGGAAGATCGCGCCTGACAGTTGGGTCATTGATGTTGATCAGGTCATGGAGAATGGCAAACGCCTGCTGGATGTCGCCAGGCAACATGGCATCTCGCTATATCTGATGACCAAACAGGTAGGACGTAACCCGTGGCTGGCAGAGAAGCTGTTACAGCTTGGCTATGAAGGCATCGTGGTTGTCGATTACAAGGAGAGCCGCGTCATGCGCCGCGCCGGGTTACCGGTTGCGCATCAGGGACATCTGGTGCAGATCCCGTCGCGGCTGGTCAATGAGGCAGTGGCGCAAGGCACTGAGGTCATCACATTGTTCTCGCTGGAGAAAGCGCGCGAAGTTTCGGCTGCGGCGGTGAAGGCCGGCTGTGAACAGAACGTGATGCTGAAGGTGTATGACAAGGATGATTTTCTCTATCCGGGGCAGGAAAGCGGATTTCCGCTGAAGTATCTGACGGATGTGGTCAATGAAATCGGCAGCCTGCCGGGCCTGCGTCTGTGCGGGTTAACCCATTTCCCCTGCCTGTTATGGGATGAAAAATCAGCGCAGACGATGCCGACGCCTAATCTGCACACGCTGGTGAGCGCCCGACGTCAGTTGGCGGAAGCCGGGATTGCCATTGAGCAACTTAATGCGCCGTCAGCCAGTAGCTGCGCGTCACTTCCCCTGTTGGCGGAATATGGTGTCACCCATGCTGAGCCGGGTCATGCGCTGACCGGCACCATTCCTTGTAACCAAAAAGGCGACCAGCCGGAACGCATTGCGATGCTGTGGTTAAGCGAGGTTTCACACACGTTTCGTGGGGACAGTTATTGCTATGGCGGGGGCTATTACCGTCGTGGTCACGCGCAAAACGCGCTGGTCTTTACGCCGGAAAATGACGCCCCAATAGCCGCAAAGCTTAAACCCGTCGACGACAGCAGCATTGACTACTACCTGCCTGTAGCCGGCGAATTTCCGGTGAGTAGCGCGGTGATCTTCTGTTTTCGCACCCAGATCTTCGTGACGCGTAGCGACGTGGTGCTGGTGTCGGGCATTCAGCGCGGCGCGGCTGAAATCGTCGCGCGTTACGACAGTCTCGGCAATATTCTGGAGGACTAATGGCTCGATTCGTCGTGTTGGTGATCGACAGTTTTGGTGTTGGCGCAATGAAAGACGTCACGCTGGTCAGGCCGCAGGATGCGGGAGCGAATACCTGCGGCCATATCCTGGGCGAACTCCCGCAGTTACGGTTGCCAACCATGGAAAAGTTGGGGCTGATTAACGCTCTGGGCTTTACGCCTGGCGTGATGAAACCTTCAGCATCGGCGGTTTGGGGCGTTGCAGAGCTGCAGCATGAAGGGGGAGATACCTTTATGGGCCATCAGGAGATTTTAGGCACACGACCTCAGGCTCCGCTGCGGATGCCATTTAGCGACGTCATCAATGGCGTTGAGCAAGCGCTGAAAGCCGCGGGCTGGCAGGTGGAACGCCGCGGCGGCGATCTGGCGTTTCTTTGGGTCAACAATGCGGTCGCAGTGGGCGATAACCTCGAAGCGGATTTAGGTCAGGTCTACAACATTACCGCCAATCTTGCCGTTATCCCATTTGATGAGGTGCTAAAAATAGGCCGTGTGGTGCGTGAGCAGGTTCAGGTCGGGCGCGTGATCGCGTTTGGCGGTCAGCTTAAAGACAGCCAGCGCATTCTGGATGCAGCCGAGACCAAAGAAGGACGCTTTATCGGCATTAACGCTCCACGTTCCGGCGCCTATGAAAATGGCTTCCAGGTCAGGCATATGGGTTTTGGCGTAGATGAGCAGGTACAGGTGCCGCAAAAACTGCATGACGTCGGAATCCCTACCGTGCTGGTCGGTAAAGTGGCGGACATCGTTGCCAATCCGCACGGGCGCAGCTGGCAAAACCTGGTGGATAGCCAGCAGATCATGGATATCACGCTTAACGAATTTAACGCTGAGCCGACGGTATTTATCTGTACCAACATTCAGGAAACCGATCTTGCCGGGCACGCTGAAGACGTAGCGCGGTATGCCGAACGGTTGCAGCTTGTCGATCTTAATCTTTCACGCCTTTTGGCCGCTATGGATCCAAGTGACTGTCTGGTGGTCATGGCCGATCACGGCAACGATCCGACCATCGGTCACAGCCATCATACCCGGGAAGTTGTGCCGGTACTGGTGTATCAACAGGGGCTGGAGCCTGCGCAATTAGGCATCCGGGCGACGTTATCCGATGTTGGCGCGACGGTGTGTGAATTTTTCGGCGCGGCGGCGCCACAAAATGGCTGCTCTTTTCTCTCGGCATTGCGCCTTACAGGAGACACCTTATGAACTTTGATCCGACGGGCTATACCTGGGTCCACGAACATCTGCATATCGATCTCTCTGGGTTCAAAAATAACCTCGACTGCCGGTTAGATCAGTACGATCTGATTTGTCAGGAGATGAAGGATCTCCGGGCGTCAGGCGTCAGCAATATTATTGAGATGACCAACCGCTATATGGGGCGTAATCCACAATTCATGCTCGACCTGATGCGCGATACCGGTATCAACGTCATGGCCTGCACTGGCTATTACCAGGATGCGTTTTTCCCTGAACATGTCGCGGCTCGCAGCGTGGAACAGCTCGCGCAGGAGATGGTCGATGAGATAGTCATCGGTATTGATGGTACTGAATTGAAGGCCGGAATTATTGCGGAAATTGGCTCCAGCGAAGGGGTGATTACGCCGCTTGAAGAGAAGGTGTTTATCGCCGCGGCGCGGGCGCACATCGAAACCGGACGTCCCATCTCCACCCACACCTCGTTTAGCACCATGGGCCTGGAACAGCTGGTGTTGCTGCAGGCGCACGGCGTTGACCTTTCTCGCGTAACCGTTGGTCACTGCGACCTGAAAGATAATCTCGACAATATCTTACGCATGATCGATCTCGGCGCGTATGTGCAGTTCGATACCATCGGTAAAAACAACTATTACCCGGACGAGAAACGCATTGGCATGCTCCATGCGCTGCGCAATCGCGGGCTGCTTGATCGCGTGATGCTTTCCATGGACATTACCCGCCGCTCGCATTTAAAAGCCAATGGCGGCAATGGCTACGACTATCTGTTAACCACTTTTATCCCACAGTTGCGCCAGTCAGGATTCAGCCAGGCCGATGTGGACACGATGTTACGTGATAACCCCTCAAAATTTTTCCAATAAGGACAGAATCATGAAAAAGATTGGCGTTGCTGGCTTACAGCGTGAGCAGATTAAAAAGACCATTGAAACCGCAGCTCCGGGTTGCTTTGAAGTATCCATTCATAACGACATGGAAGCGGCGATGAAAGTGAAATCCGGACTGCTGGATTACTACATCGGCGCTTGTAACACCGGCGCGGGCGCGGCGCTGTCGATTGCCATCGCGGTGATTGGCTACAACAAAAGCTGCACTATCGCCAGGCCGGGTATTAAGGCGAAAGACGAACATATCGCAAAAATGGTTGCGGAAGGGAAAGTGGCTTTTGGTCTCTCCGTCGAACATGTTGAACATGCGATTCCGATGCTGGTTAACCATTTGAAATAAAAGGCATGACTATGGATCTGTATATTCAGATTGTGGTGGTGGCCTGCCTGACCGGCATGACGTCACTTCTGGCACATCGCTCGGCGGCCGTCTTTCATGACGGTATCCGCCCGATTCTGCCGCAGCTGATCGAGGGGTACATGAATCGCCGTGAGGCGGGGAGTATCGCGTTTGGTCTGAGTATCGGCTTTGTGGCGTCGGTGGGGATCTCATTTACCCTGAAAACCGGCTTGCTCAACGCCTGGCTGCTGTTCCTGCCGACGGATATTCTCGGCGTGCTGGCGATGAACAGCCTACTGGCGTTCGGTCTGGGCGCTATCTGGGGCGTATTGATTCTGACCTGCCTGCTGCCGGTGAACCATCTGCTCACGGCGCTGCCGGTTGATGTACTGGGTAGCCTCGGTGAACTGAGTTCTCCGGTGGTTTCCGCATTCGCACTCTTCCCGCTGGTGGCGATTTTCTATCAGTTTGGCTGGAAGCACAGCATTATCGCGGCGGTGGTGGTACTGATGACCCGCGTGGTGTTGGTGCGTTACTTCCCACACCTGAACCCGGAATCAATTGAGATTTTTGTGGGGATGATGATGCTGCTGGCGATCGCCATTACGCATGATATTCGCCACCGCGGCGATGACGAGATGGATGCCAGCGGGCTATCGGTCTTTGAAGAACGAACCTCGCGGATTATTAAAAACCTGCCGTATATCGCCATTGTCGGCGCGTTGATTGCCGCCGTCGCCAGTATGAAGATTTTCGCCGGCAGCGAGGTTTCAATTTTTACGCTGGAAAAAGCGTATTCGGCTGGGATTTCGCCGGAGCAGTCGCAGACGCTGGTGAATCAGGCGGCCCTGGCGGAGTTTATGCGCGGGCTGGGTTTTGTACCGATGATTGCGACAACCGCGCTGGCGACGGGCGTGTATGCGGTAGCGGGTTTTACCTTCGTGTTCTCCGTAGGTTACCTGGCGCCGAACCCGTGGATAGCGGCAATCCTTGGCGCTATCGTGATTTCAGCGGAAGTGTTACTGCTGCGCTCTATTGGCAAATGGCTGGGGCGTTATCCGTCAGTGCGTAACGCATCGGACAATATTCGTAATGCGATGAATATGCTGATGGAAATGGCGCTGCTGGTAGGCTCGATTTTTGCCGCCATCAAGATGGCAGGCTACACCGGTTTCTCAATTGCGGTAGCGATTTACTTCCTCAACGAATCGATAGGGCGTCCGGTTCAGAAGATGGCGGCTCCGGTCGTAGCGGTAATGATAACCGGTATTGTGCTGAATATTCTCTACTGGTTTGGTCTGTTTGTTCCGGCTTGAGGAGGCGTAAAACATGAAGACGTTCCCTCTGCAAAGCCTGACGCTTGCGCAGGCACAGCAAAAGCAGTTTGCGCTGGTGGATACGCTTTGCCGTCACTTTCCTGGCGCTGATTTTCTGGCCGGTGGTGATATAGGGCTGGCCCCGGGGCTGAATCAGCCTCGGGTGACGCAACGCGTGGAAAAGGTGCTGGCCGAGGCGTTTCACGCTGAGGCCGCAGCGTTGGTTCAGGGCGCAGGCACCGGGGCTATTCGCGCCGGGCTGGCTGCGCTGCTCAAACCCGGCCAGCGACTGTTAGTTCACGATGCGCCTGTGTATCCTACAACCCAGGTGCTCGTCGAGCAGATGGGCATTACCCTGGTGAGGGCGGATTTTAACTGCCTCCCGGCAATCACCCAGGCGATTACGCAGCATCGTCCTGACGCCGCGCTGGTGCAGCATACGCGTCAGCAACCGCAGGATTGTTACGTGTTAGCCGAGGTGCTGGCGGAAATCGCGCGGTGCGGCGTACCGACGTTAACCGATGACAACTACGCGGTGATGAAAGTTGACGGTATTGGCTGTGAATTTGGGGCGACGCTGTCTACTTTTTCGTGCTTTAAACTCTTCGGCCCGGAGGGCGTCGGGGCGGTGGTCGGCAAGGCGGAAGCTATCGCGAAAATCCGCGCGACGCTTTATTCCGGCGGCAGCCAGATTCAGGGGGCGCAGGCGCTGGAGGTGCTTCGTGGTCTGGTTTTCGCGCCGGTGATGCATGCGGTACAGGCTGGCGTTGCTGAACGGTTGCTGACGATGCTTAATAGCGGAGCGCTACCCGAGGTGAAAAAGGCCGTCATCGCCAATGCCCAGTCGAAGGTGCTGATCGTGGAGTTTCATCAGCCGATTGCCGCCCGCGTGCTGAAAGCGGCGCAAGAGAGAGGCGCGCTGCCATACCCGGTGGGAGCTGAGTCGAAGTATGAGATCCCTCCGCTGTTCTATCGCCTTTCGGGGACGTTTCGCGAAGCGAATCCGTTGCTGGGTGATTATGCGATTCGTATTAATCCAAACCGAAGTGGAGAACAGACCGTGCTACGTATTCTGCGCGAGAGCGTGAGTGCGATAGCATGTGAATGAGCATCTAATCTATAAATGCAAAAAACCGGGAAATTCCCGGTTTTTTTTGTATCTGCGCAATCGCTTTTATTACTGGTTTGCAGCCGGACCACAGCCACCAATAATTTTAGAAATTGAAATCGCTGGATGCAGGAAGTAATCGTAGCTGCAGTTATTTTTTGTATTTTCGATATGGCCAGTACACGCGGTCAGCGTAGCCAGAACACCAGCAACGAGGGTGATTTTTGCAAATTTCAGCATGTTAAAATCCTTGTAAGATATCTATTTTTAAATGGATGAAATCCATTTCTCGGCGGTTAGGATATCAACTAAAATAAACTTTAAGTAGTCCGGATAAGGACATAATAAGCTTTATATAATTAATGAATTAGATTGCTGGATGCTTATATTTTAATTAATGATTAATAGTCGGATTATTGAGGAGAGTATATAGCGCGGTTCGTTTTTTATTTATTTCTGCTGGGGGATAAATAGATGCCCTGAATATCAGGGCATCTTCAGAAACTATATTAATGGTTCGAGAACCAGTTCAGCTTATCGCGAAGGCCTACCACACGACCGACGATAATCAGCGCCGGGCTTTCAACCTGCTGCGCCAGTTCGCCGAGCTGCGTCAGTACCCCGTTGACGACGCGTTGCTTCACAGAAGTACCGTTTTCTACCAACGCGACAGTCATATCGGGCTGCATACCAAATTCGATCAGTTTTTCCTGAATGGTGGCCGCCTGGTTCAGACCCATGTAGAACACCAGCGTCTGTTTCTCTGCCGCCAGGTTTTCCCAGTCCAGCTCTCCGCCGGTTTTCAGGTGTCCGGTAACCAGACGTACGCTCTGGGCGTAATCACGATGGGTCAGCGGAATGCCGGAATAGGCGGAACACCCGGAAGCAGCGGTAATACCCGGCACAACGGAGAATGGAATACCGGCGTGGCACAGGGTTTCCAGCTCTTCGCCGCCGCGGCCAAAGATGAACGGATCGCCACCTTTCAGTCTCACGACGCGTTTACCCTGTTGCGCTTCACGCAGCAGGATCTGGTTAATCTCTTCCTGCGGTACGCAGTGGTAGCCCGCGCGTTTACCGACGAAGACCCGGTCCGCATCGCGGCGTACAAGGTTCATGATGTCGTCGGACACCAGACGGTCATAGACCACGACATCTGCTTGCTGGATCTGCTGTAGTCCTTTCAACGTCAGCAGCCCGGCATCGCCAGGACCGGCGCCAACCAGCACCACTTCCCCGCGATGATCCAACGGTTCGCTAAGCAACTGCTCGGTGGTTTCCTCGACGGCTTTCTGGTCACTGTTCGCCAGCGACTGCGCCAGGCGGTCATTCACGAACAATTTTTCCCAGAAGCGACGACGCTCTCCCATGCTGGCAAACTGTTGCTTCACTCGGGAACGCAACTTGCCGGCATACTGCGCGACCTGGCCCAGATGCTGAGGCAATACGGATTCAAGTCTTTCACGCAGTAGACGGGCAAGCACCGGCGATGTCCCGCCGGAGGAGACCGCCACCATCAGCGGCGAGCGGTCGATAATGGAGGGCATGATAAAACTGGCTGCTTTTGGCGCATCGACCACGTTGCAGAAAATACGGCGTGATTCTGCGGCGGTACTGACGCTTTGGTTGACGGTATCGTCATCGGTGGCGGCGATAGCCAGCCAGCAGGCGTCGAGCAGAGACTCATCGAATGGCCCTTCAACCAGCGTCAGCATGCCTTCATCTGCCCATACTTTGAACTGCGGAATAAACGCCAGCGCATTAACCGTTAAACGTGCGCCCGCTTCCAGCAGTAAGCGCGCTTTGCGTTCTGCGACATCACCACCGCCGACGATCAAGCAGTCGCGGTCACGTAGTTGACAAAATATAGGCAAATGATCCACGACATTACCCCTTAATTATTGGCAGCAGCCTCTGGCTGGTTGATTTTTGCCGGAACAGGACGCTCCGATTTTGGCGTAGCATACCAATAACCCAATCCCATGAATACGACACCGGACAAAGTATTACCGAGTGTCACCCACAGCAGGTTATGACCAATTCCTGACAGGGTATAAGCTTCGCTGTGGTGACCGAACCAGGAGAGGGCAAACAGCGTCATGTTGGCAACCGAGTGCTCGTAGCCGGAAGCAATAAACGCCAGCAGACACCACCAGATAGCGAGGAATTTTGCCGCGCCTTCGGTACGGATTGCCATCCAGATTGCCAGACAAACCAACCAGTTACACAGCGCGCCTTTGAAGAACAGCACCGTTGCAGGCGCGGTCGTTTTCGCCAGCGCAACCGAATGGACGATGCTGGTATCAACCGGCAGCAGGCTGCCGCCGCCCCAGCTGTAAAGCAGGGCGACAAACACGGAGCCGACCAGGTTACCCAGCCAGGTTTGCGGCAGGATAGCCCACATCTGGCCGTGGCTGATGGTACCCGCTTTGACGCCGAGCGTCAGGAACATGGTGTGACCGGTAAACAATTCCGAACCGGCGATAATGACCAGCGTTAAAGCGATGCCAAAGGTTGCCCCCATCACCAGAGGACGTACGGACGGGTCGAGCAGATTGCCGAGGGTGAAAATAAGGATGATGCCGAGACCGACATAAGCCCCTGCCATTGCCGAACTGACCCAGAATCCGAGCGGATTATTAGCCGACAGGCGTGCGATGCGCGCAGCGTTAGCCGCACACTTATTGATAGTGTCAGTAAACATTTGATTATCCTTGAAGTACAAAAAATAAAAAAAATCGTAACCGTAGGCCGGATAAGGCATTTATGCCGCCATCCGGCAATGTGCTTTTGCAATTGCCTGATGGCGCTACGCTTATCAGGCCTACCAATAAAAGACCTGCAAATACGTCAAAAAAGGGGAGGCGTTGCGCCTCCCAAAAATTTATTAACCGCGCAGTTGTACCGTGCCGTCTTTCACTCGCGCTTCGTAATGTTTCACGGAGAACTGTTCGTCTTCCATGCACAGGCCGTCGCTTAAACGAAAGCGCTGTTTTTTCAGCGGGCTGGCGACCCACAGTTCGCCCTGATGTTCAGCAATCAGCCCACGAGAAAGTACGCTGGACTCAAAGAACGGGTCGATGTTGCTGATCGCAAACACCTGGTCGCTGTGATACGGGCGGAAAATCGCAACTTGCTCACTACCTAACAGGGCGCAGACGCCTGTTGCAGGCAGAATGTCATCGATTTTGCAGATGTTTTGCCACTGGCTCATGCGTTTTCCTCCACCAGAGTCACCGGAATACGCTCATAAGGCGTGGCCGGACGATGTTGTTCACGTTCAGGCACAACCTGGACATTTGGATCGCGTTTTTCGCTGTTGATAAAGTGTTTGAAGCGAACCTGCGCGGATGGGGTGTTAACCGTTTCTGTCCATTCGCAGACCACCGCTTCACGCAGACGGGTCATCTCTTCTTCCAGGTGCTGGTTCAGACCCAGCTTGTCGTCGATGATGACAGATTTCAGATACTCGATACCGCCTTCCAGATTGTCTAACCACGGTGCGGTACGGGTCAGTTTGTCGGCGGTACGGATGTAGAACATCATGAAACGGTCAAGGTACTTGAGCAGCGTGTCGCGATCGATATCCGCCGCCAGCAGATCCGCATGACGAGGTTTCATCCCGCCGTTACCGCAAACGTACAGGTTCCAGCCTTTCTCTGTGGCGATGATACCCACGTCTTTACCCTGAGCCTCCGCACATTCACGGGTACAGCCGGAGACGCCGAATTTCATTTTGTGCGGGGTACGAATGCCTTTGTAGCGATTTTCCAGTTCTACGCCGAAGCCGACGCTATCGCCGACGCCGTAACGGCACCAGGTGCTGCCCACGCAGGTTTTTGCCATACGCAGCGCTTTGGCGTACGCGTGGCCGGTTTCAAAGCCCGCTTCAATCAGCTGACGCCAGATTTCCGGCAGGTCGTCTTTTTGCGCGCCGAACAGGCCGATACGCTGAGAACCGGTGATTTTGGTGTACAGGTTAAATTCACGCGCGATACGGCCCACGGCCACCAGCCCTTCAGGGGTAATCTCACCACCCGCAGAGCGCGGGATCACGGAGTAGGTACCGTCTTTCTGGATGTTCGCCAGGAAGTTGTCGTTGGTGTCCTGCAGAGGCGTGTGCTGCGGTTTGAGGATGTACTCATTCCAGCAGGAAGCCAGCAGAGAACCGACGGTCGGCTTACACACTTCACAGCCGTAGCCTTTCCCGTGTTTTGCCAGTAACTCTTCGAAGGTTTTGATGCCTTCTACGCGGATGAGATGGAACAGTTCCTGACGTGAGTACGGGAAGTGTTCGCACAGGTTGTTGTTAACTTCGATACCCTGTTTCGCCAGTTCGGCGTTCAGGACCTGCGTTACCAGCGGGATACACCCGCCACAGCCGGTACCGGCTTTGGTTTCAGCTTTCAGCGCTGCAACGGTGTGGCAGCCTTTGTTGATAGCGGCAATCAGCATGCCTTTGGTGACATCGAAGCAGGAGCAAATCTGCGCGCTGTCCGGCAGTTTATCGACACCGATAGACGGCTTACCGCTACCCGCGTGTGCTGGCAGAATCAGTGAATCCGGGTTTTCCGGCAGTTCGATGGCGTTCAGCACCAGCTGCAGCAGGTTGCCGTAATCGCTGGTGTCGCCGACTAAAACTGCGCCGAGCAGGGTTTTGTTATCTTCGCTAACGATCAGGCGTTTGTAGACTTCTTTGCTTTCGTCGAGATAGACGTAGCTACGGGCACCCGGCGTACGCGCATGTGCGTCGCCAATCCCGCCGACGTCAACGCCGAGCAGCTTCAGCTTGGCGCTCAGATCCGCGCCTTCAAAGGCGTTTTCGGTTTCGAGAATATGGTCAACGGCAACCTGCGCCATTTTGTAGCCTGGAGCGACCAGACCATACACGCGGTTGTTCCAGCTGGCGCATTCGCCGATGGCATAGATATCCGGGTCAGAAGTCTGGCAGGTGTCGTTAATCACGATACCACCGCGCGGAGCGACGTCCAGGCCGCATTGGGTGGCCAGTTTGTCGCGTGGACGAATACCGGTAGAGAAGACGATGAAATCGACTTCCAGTTCGCTACCGTCGGCAAAACGCATGGTTTTGCGCGCTTCGGTGCCTTCCTGGACGATCTCTTTGGTGTTTTTGCTGGTGTGCACGCGCACGCCCATGCTTTCAATTTTGCGACGTAACTGCTCGCCACCCATATGATCCAGCTGTTCAGCCATCAGCATTGGGGCGAATTCAATCACGTGGGTTTCAACGCCGAGGCTTTTCAGCGCGCCGGCGGCTTCCAGGCCCAGCAGGCCACCCCCGACGACGGCGCCGCGTTTGCTCCGGCGTGCGCAAGACTCAATGGCGTTGAGGTCTTCGATGGTACGGTAAACGAAGCAGTCCTGGGTTTCCGAACCTTTAATCGGCGGGATCCACGGGTAAGAGCCCGTCGCCATGATCAACTTATCGTAATAGACCGTACGACCCGCGCTGGAGTGGATCACCTTCTCCTGGCGGTTGATGGTAATTGCGCGCTCGCCCACTAACACCTTAACGCCGTGCTTCTCGTAGAATCCTTCACGCACCAGAGAAAGCTCTTCGGCGGTGTGGTGGGAGAAGTAGGAGGACAGGTGTACACGGTCGTACGCTTTGCGGGGTTCTTCACAGAAGACGGTAATATCAAAATTGGCAGCGTCGGATTTATCAAGAAGATCCTCAATAAAGCGATGGCCGACCATACCATTACCGATAATAGCGAGTCTGACTTTGCTCATTTTTGCCTCGATTTCTTTTCTATTACTGCCTACCTTAACGATTCAGCAACCCCGCTTATTGATGCAAATCAAATTCGCCTTTATATACTCCTTAAGAGGTATATAACTGATTTGTCAGCATTTTTATAAGTAACGGAATTAACTGACTTTTCGTGTTTGTATAAAAAGCATACAATTTAAGGGGCTTTTGTAAGAATTGGCCTACATGACCAGTGAAAGGCAGATGGAGTGAGAATGTGCCGGATAGCGCAGATACCATCCGGCAGTGAGATTAATGCGTTGCTGGCACGTTATGTTGGCGATGGCGCGTGACGAACCCAAGGATGAAGCACATCACGAATACTACGGCATACAAGCCGTTGGCCGTCTGTAATGCTGCCAGCGGTCCGCTGTGCGCCACGATAGGGCCGGTTACCACGAAAGTGAGCATAGTACCAATGGTGCCGCAGGTCAGAACGAAGTTAACCAGTTTAGGTGATGCGACCTTCGTCTGCTGGGAGCCGAGAGTAATAATGGTGGTATAAATCGCGCTGGAGAAGAAGCCCAGTGTCAGAATAAACCACGGCATATGCTCCGGCGTACCGGTGATGAACAGATACATCAGGACGGTGGCCAAACCCGCCAGTACGGTCAGGATGCGCTGCAAATCGAAGAAACGCAGGATAAAGCTAAACGCCCACATGCCAACCATGTAAGACATCCAGAAGTCGCTGACCAGTTTACCTGCGTCGTTCAGGCTCATGCCAAGGCTTTTGGCGTATTCCGGCACCCAGGAGATAAAGCCCAACTGACCGAGGATGTAGCACAGTGCGGCGATCGCCAGGAACAGCACGCCAATACCCCATTTTTCTTTCACTACCGGCGCGTCCGGTTGCTGCGCGTGTTTGCCCAGCGCCGGGAATTCGCAGCCGAAGGTCAGCAGGAAAATGGCGACGTATACCAGGCCGATACAGGCATAGACCCAATACCATTCGATGCTGCGCGCTAACAGGAACGCGGCCACCATCGGGAAAATCATGCCAGCCATGCTGAAGAAGGAGTCAGTAAACAGCAGACGAGAACCGCGCTGGCGGCCTTCGTACATCTGAGTCACCAGAAACGTACCAATCGACATGGTGATACCGCTCACCAGACCCAGTACAAACATGGCGGCTGAGAACAAGGCCAGGCTATGGCTGAGCATCAGTCCGGCGACCGCCAGAACCATCAGGATAAAGCCAAAGCGCAATTGGGTTTTCAGGGGCACAATTTCCATCAGCCAGGCATTCAGGAAGATAGAGATCAGAATGCCGGCATTCAGAAAGGTGAAGGTGTTACTCATACTGGAAACGGGCAAATGGAAGTACTCTGCGATGTTTCCCATCACCATCCCGGTGACAATTACCAACGCGCCTGTCAGGGCGTAGGAGAGAAAGCTAATCCATGTGAGCTTGATGCGATTGCTGTTAGTCATGACTGGCCTGTATAGAAGTGGGAGGCGCATTGACTGCGCCGTGAGCGGGCAGATTTTAGGCGTTTTAGTGATGCATTTAAATGTTTATTGGCAATTACCAGCTCCGTTACATTTTTTTATGTGATCTAGATCGCATTGAGTCTTGGGGCTATAAGGTTACATTTGTTTCAAGTACGTAAAATTAAGTAAAGGGATGGCCTTGTCCTTGAAGGCTCTTTAGAATCAATTCACTTGCTTCATTTCTGCTCTTGTTAAGGAATTCTCATGCTCAAATCGACTCTGGCGGCTGTTGCAGCTGTTCTCGCTCTTTCTGCTCTTTCTCCCGCAGCACTGGCAGCAAAAGGTGACCCGCATGTCCTGCTGACAACCTCTGCCGGTAACATTGAGCTGGAGCTGAACAGTCAGAAAGCCCCGGTTTCAGTGCAAAACTTTGTCGATTATGTCAACAGCGGTTTCTATAACAACACTACGTTCCACCGCGTGATCCCTGGCTTCATGGTGCAGGGCGGCGGTTTTACCGAGCAGATGCAGCAGAAGAAACCTAACCCGCCAATCAAGAATGAAGCCGATAACGGACTGCGTAACACCCGCGGCACGATTGCTATGGCGCGTACAGCGGATAAAGACAGCGCGACCAGCCAGTTCTTTATCAACATTGCGGACAATGCGTTCCTCGATCACGGCCAGCGCGACTTTGGCTACGCTGTCTTCGGTAAAGTTGTGAAAGGTATGGATGTCGCGGATAAGATCTCTCAGGTACAGACCCATGATGTCGGTCCTTACCAGAATGTTCCGTCAAAACCGATTGTTATCCTGTCTGCTAAAGTCCTGCCATAACCGTATTTTGCGCGGGCAGTTCTCGCCCGCGTTCTCTCCCTTCTCTGCGTAACCCGAAATTGCTGCTTATACTTGTGGCAAGTGTCGGCTCATTCAGGGAGGTCATGTGAAAAAACTCACCGATAAACAAAAGTCCCGGCTCTGGGAACAACGACGAAATGCCAATTTCCAGGCCAGTCGGCGGCTGGAAGGTGTGGATATTCCACGGGTTACTCTGAGTGCTGAAGACGCCCTGGCGCGTCTTGAAGAGTTGAGGAGGCACTATGAGCGATAAATTCGGTGATGGACGCGACCCCTATTTGTATCCGGGCCTGAATGTCATGCGTAACCGTCTGGGGATCCATCAGGCGCAACGACTGACGCAGGCGGCCTATGAACTGACGGCGCTGCGTGCGGCCACTATCGAGCTGGGCCCGCTTAAACGGGGATTGCCGCATCTGTGCGCCATTCATCGCCAGCTGTATCGGGATATTTTTGACTGGGCGGGACATCTGCGGGAAGTCGATATCTACCAGGGCGATACCCGTTTTTGCCATTTCGCTTATATCGAGAAAGAGGGCAATGCGTTGATGCAGGACCTGGAAGATGAGTCCTGGCTGGTGGGGTTGCCGGAAGACAAGTTTGTCGATCGTCTTGCACACTATTATTGCGAAATCAACGTGCTGCATCCGTTTCGTATTGGCAGCGGCCTGGCGCAGCGTATTTTCTTCGAACAATTAGCGATTCATGCCGGGTATATGCTGAGCTGGGATGACATCCCGGTTGAGGAGTGGAATCTGGCTAATCAGAGCGGGGCGATGGGTGACTTGTCTGCGCTGCGGGCGATATTTCGTAAAGTGGTAAGCGAAGCCCCGGAAACTGAGTAGAATAGCGCGGTTCTTATGTACCGGAGCCGCCATGATCCTGCTTATTGATAACTATGATTCTTTTACCTGGAACCTGTACCAATACTTCTGCGAACTGGGCGCTGATGTCCTTGTCAGGCGTAACGACGAGCTGACGCTGGCGCAAATTGATGCGTTGAGCCCGCAAAAAATCGTGATTTCCCCAGGACCCTGCACGCCGGATGACGCCGGTATCTCGCTGGATGTAATTCGCCATTTCGCGGGCAACATCCCTCTGCTGGGCGTGTGTCTCGGTCACCAGGCGATGGCGCAGGCCTTTGGCGCGAGCGTGGTTCGGGCGGCAAAAGTGATGCACGGTAAAACCTCGCCGATTACGCATAACGGGCAGGGCGTTTTTCAGGGACTCGCCAACCCATTAACGGTGACGCGCTACCATTCTCTGGTGGTTGCCCCCGAAACGCTTCCTGACTGCTTTGAAGTGACGGCCTGGAGTGAAACGCAGGAGATTATGGGCATTCGTCACCGTGAGTGGGATATGGAAGGGGTGCAGTTTCACCCGGAGAGTATTCTCAGCGAACAGGGGCATCAGCTGCTGGCTAATTTCCTCAATCGCTGATTTGTGGTTGCTATTCAGTGATTTTTTATTCATATTTTGTGATTATAATTTCACTAGCATTTCTGCTTAACAGGGTGGTAATGACATGGCAACTGAACAAACTGCTATTACGCGCGCGACATTCGATGAAGTGATTCTGCCGATTTATGCACCGGCTGAGTTTATCCCGGTAAAAGGAAAAGGGAGTCGAGTCTGGGATCAACAGGGCAAAGAGTATGTTGATTTCGCGGGCGGCATTGCAGTTACCGCGCTAGGGCATTGCCATCCGGCACTGGTTGAGGCGTTAAAAACCCAGGGGGAAACCCTGTGGCATACCAGCAACGTTTTCACCAATGAACCCGCGCTGCGTTTAGGCCGTAAAATCATTGATGCGTCCTTCGCCGAGCGCGTGCTGTTCATGAATTCAGGTACGGAAGCCAACGAAACCGCCTTTAAGCTGGCGCGCCACTATGCCTGTGTGCGTCATAGCCCGTTCAAAACCAAAATCATTGCCTTCCATAATGCGTTTCACGGCCGTTCGCTGTTTACCGTTTCTGTTGGCGGGCAGCCGAAATACTCCGACGGCTTTGGACCAAAGCCGGCAGATATCATCCATGTCCCGTTTAACGATCTGCATGCGGTAAAAGCGGTGATGGACGATCACACCTGCGCGGTGGTGGTTGAGCCAATTCAGGGAGAAGGCGGCGTCACTGCGGCTACGCCGGAATTCCTGCAAGGTTTGCGCGAACTCTGTGACCAGCACCAGGCGCTGTTGGTATTTGATGAAGTGCAGAGCGGGATGGGGCGTACCGGCGATTTGTTTGCCTATATGCACTACGGCGTGACGCCGGATATCCTCACCAGCGCGAAGGCGCTCGGCGGCGGTTTCCCGGTGAGCGCGGTGCTGACCACTCAGGAGATTGCCTCCGCGTTCCACGTGGGGTCGCACGGTTCCACGTACGGCGGTAACCCGCTGGCCTGCGCGGTAGCGGGTGCAGCGTTTGATATCATCAACACGCCGGAAGTGCTGGGAGGCATTCAGGCCAAACGTCAGACGTTTGTCCAGCATTTGCACAAGATTGATCAACAGTTCGACATTTTCAGCGATATTCGCGGGATGGGGCTGCTGATTGGCGCCGAGTTGAAGCCGCAGTTTAAAGGCCGGGCGCGCGATTTCCTCTATGCCGCCGCGCACGAAGGGGTGATGGTGCTGAACGCCGGGCCGGACGTAATGCGTTTCGCGCCGTCGCTGGTGGTAGAGCAGGCGGATATCGATGAAGGGATGCAGCGTTTCGCGCAGGCTGTCGCGAAGGTGGTGAGCTGATTGCCGGATGGCGGCGCGAGCGCCTTATCCGGCCTACAGGGTAAGGTGTGATTCGTAGGCCGGATAAGCGTAGCGCATCCGGCAAATCTTTTAACCCTTCATGTCCCGTAGTCGGCGGCTCAGCCAGATCCCGTGGTGCGGTCGCTGACGCCATGCTACCGACGAAATGGTATGCATGGTGTTCAGATGCCCAAGAACCCGTTGCAGATGCTGCTCAAGAGTGCTTAACGGACCGTGGGACAGCATCTCCGGCGCTTCGAGAATATTCACATCGCCCGAGCTTCCCGGTCCGTCATACTCCAGCCGCTGCTGACAGCGCTGAAGCGCAATTTCACAGGATTCCAGATACCGCTGCGCCAAATCCGGCGTCAGCATCGTATGTTCCCTTGCCAGCGTGGTCATCGCGTTAATGTGTTCGACGATGAACTGGCTGTGCGTGACCCACAGTTTCATGTCCGCAAGGTAGTGCGAGTTGAATCCTGGCTCCTGCATCGCCTGGTTCAGTGAGTTGAACAGCGTGTTCTGCGCCTGGTTAACCCGCATGCGTTGATACGCCAGCGGCGTGGCCTGCGGATCGTTGCTGAGGATCAGGCGAATGGCCTCCTGGTCGGCTTCTAACGCGTCGTGGGCGTTCTTACGCAACAGACCGCTCTGCCACTGTGGCCACAGCCAGAGCGTGCCGCCAAAGGCGATTAGGCAGCCAATGATCGTATCGACAAACCGCGGCACGATAAACTGTTCCCCGTTCAGCGTCAGCAGTTGCAGGGTGTAAACTGCCGTGACCGTAAAGCCGACGGTAGCCCAGCCGTAATTTTTACGGATGATCAGATAGCTCACCAGGGTTATCAGCAGCATGGCTGCCAGCGTGAAACCTTCCGGAATATGAAAGTGCAGCGTGACGCCGGCAATCACCAGCCCAACGAGCGTACCGACCGACCGATGTAAGATGCGTACCCGGGTCGCCCCGTAGCCATTTTGCGTGACGAACAGAATAGTCATTAAAATCCAGTAGGGCTTTGGCAGGTGTAAGGCGCTGCCCATCAGGCTGGCGATACTCAACATAACGCAGATGCGTCCGGCATTGCGCAGCGCTGGAGATTTCAACGACAGATAGTTTTTCAGGGCTGGGATCAACGGCAACCGACGCTGCTTGTCAGCCATCAAGTCACGGGCATACAACGGGCGCTGGGTGCGTAGCACGCGGGCAATACGGCTAAAGTGCCAGTAGCAAAATTGTCCCACCGGGTTGTCCGGATGCTGCCTGGCGATTTTCTCCAGTGTGCCAATCTGTTTTTCCATCGAGAAACGGGTCGGCAAACGGTGATACAAAATATCATCGGCCAGTACCCGAAGGCGTTCGGCTACGGTACGCGCATTCCAGCGAATCACCTGCTCCGCATGGCTACGCTCGACCAGCTTTTGCACCTCTTCCGGCTGGTGGAGGCTAACGGAAATATGCTCTTGTAAATCGAGCGCCTCCTGAAAGGCACGCAGCAGGCGCTTGTAATCGTTGTTGCGATGCGCCGACAGCATATGCATTTGCTGATAACACTGGGTAATCAGATCCACTGCCTTTTGTTGGCGAACCAGCAGGGGAGGCAGCGCTTTTTCTGGGTCGGCATGCTGGGTCAGCATGCTGTACTTAGTTTCACAGTAATCGGCTAATTCACGATACAACAGGCTGAGCGATTCACGGAGCGGCTGTTCGCGCCACATCCAAAACCAGAACCAGTTGAACAGGCCATACCATAACGTGCCCAGCGCGTAGATCAGCAGCGGCTCCCAGACGGGCATGTTGCCGGCCAGGCTTAGCGTGAAAATCGCTGCGATAAGTGAGGCAGGCAATAGTCGCGCATGCAAAGGGCTCAACTCGGCGGTTACACCAAGAATTAGCGTCAGGCCGGTGAGGATAAGCGGCAGTGGTATATCTTTTGCCAGCAGTAATTGCATGATCAAACTGCATCCGGCAAACAAAGACGCGCCAATAGCTAAACGTTTGAAAAAGCGCTTATGCGGGGTATCAAGACCGGCAATGTTGCAGCAGGCAGGGACCAGGGAGAAGAGGAGGCCCAGATGAAGCTGACCGATGATCAGACCAACAGCCACAGGTAAACATAGCACTAGCGTCTGCCGTAGTGCGTAGTTGATCTCTGGGTGGTATATCAGTCTTCGCCACATCGGTGCAAACAAAAGTGGCGCATTACTGGGTAACGCGCCACTTCGATGGGGTTAACGGGTGCCGTAGACGACGATAGTCTTACCGTGTGCGGAGATCAGGTTCTGATCTTCCAGCATCTTCAGAATACGGCCGACGGTCTCACGGGAGCAGCCAACGATCTGGCCGATTTCCTGACGGGTGATTTTAATCTGCATGCCGTCCGGGTGGGTCATCGCATCAGGCTGTTTCGCCAGATTCAGCAGAGTCTGCGCGATACGACCAGTTACGTCGAGGAAGGCGAGGTTGCCGACTTTTTCAGACGTGACCTGCAGACGACGAGCCATCTGAGAAGACAGGCGCATCAGAATATCCGGGTTGACCTGGATTAATTGGCGAAATTTTTTGTAGGAAATTTCAGCGACTTCACATGCGGTTTTGGCACGTACCCAGGCGCTACGTTCCTGACCTTCTTCGAAGAGGCCTAATTCACCAATAAAATCGCCCTGATTCAGATAAGAAAGGATCATTTCTTTCCCTTCTTCATCTTTGATCAGCACTGCCACTGAGCCTTTAACGATGTAATACAACGTTTCCGCTTTTTCACCCTGGTGAATCAGCGTGCTCTTCGATGGGTACTTATGAATATGGCAATGAGACAAGAACCATTCGAGAGTCGGGTCTGTTTGCGGTTTGCCAAGCACCATGCGCGGTTATCCTCTGTTATAAGCTGTCTCCAGAGCCAGAAAACGACGCTGCCTCTGGGTTTGCAAAAATGTGCTTCCCGCTACCTGGGAAGGGGGCTACTAAAAATATACTGCAGCCTGTAATGTGATGTCCTCTGCATACATGCAGTACGTCAATGTATTACTGTAGCATCCCGACTGTTTTAGCATAGCTTTCGCCGTGTGTCTCCTGGTGTCTCGCTTCAGCATGACGCAGGTCGCCTTCCATTGCGAGAATTGTTATGTGCGCGTAATCTGTCAGGAAAATTGAAACATTGGAGTTACGAAATATGCAAGCGCGTGTAAAGTGGGTTGAAGGGTTAACCTTCCTCGGTGAGTCCGCCTCTGGCCACCAAATTCTGATGGACGGTAACTCCGGTGATAAAGCGCCGAGCCCGATGGAAATGGTATTAATGGCGGCGGGCGGTTGTAGCGCAATTGATGTGGTTTCGATCCTGCAAAAGGGTCGTCAGGATGTGACCAACTGCGAAGTGAAACTGACCTCAGAGCGTCGTGATGAAGCGCCGCGCCTGTTTACCCACATCAACCTGCATTTCATCGTAACGGGTAACGATCTTAAAGATGCATCAGTCTCACGCGCAGTCGACCTTTCAGCGGAAAAATATTGCTCCGTGGCACTGATGCTGGAAAAGGCGGTGAACATTACCCACTCCTATGAAGTGGTTGCCGCGTAATCCCTGACGCCAGATAATGTTGATTCGTAGGCCCGATAAGCGAAGCGCCATCGGGCACTTTCCACGCCTCACCCTATCTTTTTGCCTTCCATCAGTCGCTGGACCAGCGGCAGCATAATCAATTCCATCGCCAGGCCCATCTTGCCGCCCGGCACGACCAATGTATTGATATGGGAAATGAATGAGCCCTGCAGCATGGCCAGTAGCCACGGGAAGTCGATCCCTTCCAGGTTACGAAAATGAATCACGACAAAGCTTTCATCCAGAGACGGGATACTCTTGGCGGCAAAGGGGTTAGAGGTATCGACGGTCGGTACGCGCTGGAAGTTAATATGCGTCCGGGAAAACTGCGGCGTGATGTAATTGATGTAATCGTCCATTGATCGCACCACCGAGTCCATCACCGCTTCACGCGAGTGTCCACGCTCGCTGGTATCGCGAGTCAGTTTCTGGATCCATTCCAGGTTTACGATCGGCACCACGCCAACCAGCAGATCGACATGTTGGGCCACGTTTTGCTGTGGGGTGACGACGCCGCCGTGCAGTCCTTCATAAAACAGGACATCCGTCGGTTCAGGCAGCGGCTGCCAGGGCGTGAAAGTCCCTGGCACCTGGTTCCACGGTACGGCCTCATCGTAAGTGTGCAGATATTTTCGCGACTGGCCTTTGCCCGTCTGACCGTATTCGATGAAAGTTTGTTCCAGCAGACCGAAGTCATTCGCTTCGGGGCCGAAATAGCTGATATGCCGCCCGGCATCGCGCGCTTTGCGAATCGCCATGTCCATTTCCGGACGGGTATAGCGATGAAAACTGTCACCTTCCACCTCGGCGGCACGCAGATTTAACTGCGCGAAAATTTTACGAAACGCGAGGCTGGTGGTGGTGGTCCCCGCGCCGCTGGATCCTGTTACCGCAATCACCGGATGTTTGGCAGACATAACAACTCCATGAAATGGTTATAATTATAGTAAAGTCGGCCGGCGGCTACGGATTACTCGTGAATCTGCTTCCTCGGCATAATATTGACCGTTTCATGCAGTTCAGACCACACCAGCACGGCTTCACCTGATTGTAGTTGGCGTTTGACGTCGGCGACTTTTTGTTCGAGCGAACGTTCATGTTCACCATAATCGGTGCCTTCACGCAAGACAAAGCTTTCAATCAGATTGTCCAGCGCGTCCGGGGAGATATCTTGCCAGGGGATGATCATGATGAGACCTCCAGATACGTTGTCAGCCAGTCGGGGATTCTGGATTCCAGCCACATCTCAGGATGGCGTACCGTGCCGCCAATGAATCCGACGTGGCCACCGTGTTCAGTCAACTGATACTCCACCTGCGAAGGCAGGTTTTCCGGTTTCGGGATCACGTGATGATCCATAAACGGATCGTCCTTGGCATGGATAATCAGCGTGGGTTTGGCTATCTGGTTGAGCAACGGCATGGCGCTACACTGACGATAATAGTCTATAGCATCGGCGAAACCGTGGATTTTGGCGGTGATCAGATCGTCAAAATCGCGGATGCGACGCAGAGATTTCAATTGGGACAGACTTACCGGCAGCGAGCCTGGATAGGCCTCAAGCTTACGCGAGGCATTGGCTTTCAACAGATTGAGCAGGTAGCGCTGATAGACCCGAGAGAATCCCTTGTCCATATGGTAACTACAGGCTTCCAGCACGAAAGGCGCGGAGACGATAACGGCGGCATCAATTGGAATCTCGTTGCCTTCTTTGGCCAGCAGGCAGGCCAGCATGTTGCCACCGAGCGAATAGCCCACCGCTGCGGTCGGCACGCGACCGAACTCACGCTCCAGCCAGTGTAAAAACCAGGTGCCATCTTCTGTTTCGCCCGAATGATAAATGCGGTTCAGACGATTGGGTTCACCGCTGCAGCCGCGAAAATGCATTACCACGCCCAGCCAGCCGCGCTTTTGCGCCGCTTCAATCAGGCCATGTGCGTACGGGCTGTTCAGACTACCTTCCAGACCGTGAAAAACCACCAGGCGCGGTTTGTGTTTCGCCTGTTGCGGATCTTCACTCCACGCCAGATCGACAAAATCACCATCGGGCAATTCCAGACGCTGCCAGTGGGCGTCGAACTTCACCTTGCGGCGAATTAAGCGCGGCAGCATCGTCTGCAGATGGCGGTTACTGATACCGCGCATCGGGCGGAATTCTCGCGAATCGTCGGTAGGTGGGGTCATTTCTGTGGACGTGATTTCAACCATAACACCAGAGCAATTAATAATCGGAAAGAATAACTATACCGCGCACAGCGCGTGCGGGTTAGCCAATATGTGATTTTGTCGCTAGTCAGCAAGCAGGTTACGCGAGAAAAGATGAAAATCGACGTCGGGTTTACGTCGCCACAGGCGAGCTTTACGCGTCCCTGTCGCCATGCTTTCTCCGGTATCTTCAAACATTCCTGACGCTTCAAAGCGGCGAATCAGACTTTTACGCTGGATCGACTGACCAAGGATAACCTCGGTGGCTTCAAGCAGTTGTCCATGGGTAAATGTCTCCGGCAGGCAGTATACGGGCAGTAGCGAGTACATCGTTTTTTGCCGTAAGCGATGCAGTGCCGCCGTAATGATTTTCTCGTGATCGAACGCGAGTGAATGGTTTTTCAACTCGTCAACCGGTACCCAACGGGCGTTACTGACGCTGGCAATATGCGGCGCGCAGTCTACCCAGGCGATTAGCGCAAACCAGGTGACCGTCAGGCTCCAGCCGCGCGGGTCTCGTTCTGGCCCGGAAAAGGTATCCAGTTGTTCAAGCCACGAAGGCGAAACGCCCGTTTTTTCAGTGAGTTTGCGTAGCGCGGTGGCGCGGGTTGAATCATCGTTTTCGATATCAATAAAACCGCCAGGTAATCCCCAACGTCCTTTTTGCGGCTGGTTTGCCCGCTCGACCAGTAATACGCACAGCGCCTGCTGATGCAGGGTAAATAACACGCTATCTACCGTCACCAGAGGTGAAGGGAAGCGGCTGGCGTCGTACTGATTCAGG
This sequence comes from Citrobacter sp. Ce119, assembly GCF_030334525.1. NCBI lineage: Bacteria > Pseudomonadati > Pseudomonadota > Gammaproteobacteria > Enterobacterales > Enterobacteriaceae > Citrobacter > Citrobacter sp. Ce119. The sequence continues at coordinate 15,762 of NZ_JAOWDR010000045.1, read as the reverse complement.
TAGTCGGCTTCGGTGGTCATAAGGTACTCACGATGATTTGTAACGCTGACAAGTGTACCAGCCCGGCACTGGGGGGCAAGGTTCGTTTTTTATCATTACTTATCAGTGGATTATCTCTTGTTCTAAAAATAATGCATTTTATACTTGCTTAATATGTGTCTCAAGGACATTATTAATTGTGTCGAAGGGACATAATTAAGGGGTGAGAGCGATGAGCGTAAAACTGACATTAACTTTGGACGACCAGACCTACGCAGTTGCCAGTGGTATTTTTCCTGATGGCGCCGGCTGGTTGAAAGTCACTGATGCACTGCCATCGTTTGCTCGCCTGATGCGCATCCGCGCGGTGGCAATGCGAGATATGAACGATTTTATGCTGCTGGCGCAACTGGTTGAGGCGGTCCGTCATCAGACGGATGTACTGGTCAGCCATCTCGACCTCCCCTGGCTGCCGTGGGCGCGTCAGGACAGACATATGGTGGCGGGTGATAGCTTTGCGCTGAAAGTCTTCGCCAGCCAGCTCAATACGCTGCAATTCGATAAGGTGAAGGTGCTCGATCCGCACAGCGACGCGGCGGCGGCAGCTATCAATAATTTTGTGGCGATTTCACAAGAGACTTGCCTGCTGCACAGCGCGACTTTGCAGCGCCAGTTCCAGCAAAAAACGCTAATGCTGGTTGCCCCCGACGCCGGAGCTTTGAAGAAAATTGATGCTGTTGCCAGAGCTGCCGGCGTGGAGGAGTACGCCATCCTGAGCAAAAAACGCGATGTAGCAAGCGGCAAGCTGACGGGATTTTCGTTAATGGCCGGAGACGTCAGGGGCAGGGATATGCTGATTGTTGACGATCTGTGCGACGCAGGCGGTACGTTCATTGGTTCCGCGCAGGTACTACGTGAGGCCGGTGCCCACAGCGTCAGTCTGTATGTCACCCACGGTATTTTTTCTAAGGGCGTCGAACACCTGTTTGCCAACGGCATTGATGCTATCTACACCACCACCTCTTTTGCTGCCCCGACGCTGGAGCATCCGCAGCTTGAGCTTATCGACATTGACGCGATTTACCGCGCCTGAGGGAGATGCTGATTATGAAAATGAACCCAATTCTGGCTATCGACGGCTACAAAGTTTCTCACCGCGTGCAATATCCGCAGGGAACCCGTCGCGTGTATTCCAATTTTACCCCACGCAGCGATCGCTTTTTTTCCTCGCCGTTGGCGGATGGCAAACTGGTATTTTTTGGCCTGCAGGGTTTTTTGCAGTGGTTTTTAGTCGACCTGTTTAATGAGGCGTTTTTTGCCCGTCCGGAAGATGAGGTGGTCAGCGAATATAAACAGGTCATGGACAGCTATCTCGGCAAAGATGCGGTGGCGGTGGATCATATCCGCGCCCTGCATCAGTTGGGCTATCTGCCGTTGCACATCAAAGCGCTGGATGAAGGCAGCAAAGTTCCGATGGCGGTACCGGTCTTAACCATTATCAACACCAAACCCGAGTTTTTCTGGCTGGTGAATTACCTGGAAACCGTGCTGTCGGCAGAGCTGTGGAAAGCGTCAACCAACGCCACCATTGCTCACCACTACCGCAAAATCTGCGCGCGCTGGGCAGAGAAAACCTGTAGCGACCTGGCACACCTTGACTTCCAGTGTCATGACTTTTCCTTTCGCGGCATGTCCGGATTACAGGACACCATGCAGGCGGGCAGTGGGCATTTGTTAAGCTTTAAAGGGACCGACAGTATTCCATCTCTGCTGTACGCCCGCGATTACTACACCGACGGCGAACCCTATTTTATCGGCGCCAGTATTCCGGCTACCGAACACAGCGTGATGTGTATGGGTGAGCGCGAGCATGAGATTGAAACCTTCCGCCGCCTGATTGCCGATCTCTATCCGCAGGGATTTGTATCGATAGTCTCCGATACCTGGGACTACTGGCAGGTGCTGACGGAATACACCCGCGAACTGAAGAACATCATTCTGACCCGTGAAGGGCGGGTGGTATTCCGTCCGGATAGCGGTAATCCGGTTGAGATTCTGTGCGGTACAGGTGCGGATGAGGATACCCGAGCCGATCGTACGGCACAGGAGAAAGGCTCTGTGGAGGTGCTGTGGGAGATATTTGGCGGCACGGTTAACGCTAAAGGCTACAAGGTGCTCGACCCACATGTGGGGCTGATTTATGGCGATTCCATCACCCTTGAGCGGGCGAATGAGATCCTGCGTCGTCTTGAAGCGAAAGGATTTGCCAGTTCAAATGTGGTGTTTGGCGTGGGTTCCTTTACCTATCAGTACAACACGCGTGACACCTTCGGTTTTGCAATGAAAGCGACGTGGGGAGAAGTCGATGGCAAAGGCCGGACGATTTTCAAAGAGCCGAAAACCGATAATGGCTTAAAGCGCTCTGCCCGCGGTTTGCTTCGAGTAGCACGTGATGAGCTGGGGGAATTGCGCCTGCATGATGAACAAACGTGGGAGCAAGAGCAGGAAGGAGAACTGAAAACCCGTTTTCTTAACGGCAAGCTGTTTAACCGTGAACATTTTGAAGATATCCGCCAGCGTCTGGCGATGCAGAGATAATTCAACAAAAATGCCTGATAAGACGCACAAGCGCCTTATCAGGCACTCATGACTATTCGGCCAGCATCTGCTCAAGCTGTTCCTGCGCTTCCAGCCAGGCCATCTCGCACTCTTCCAGTCCGGATTTTGCACTGGCCTGCTGCTGCAGGCATGCGGTGAGTTCGGCTTTGCGGCTTTGGTCATACAGTTCGCTATCGCCGAGTTTTTCTTCCGCCTGCGCCAGCTGTGCGTGCAGTTTCTCCATCTCTTTTTCCAGACGGGTAATCTCTTTACGCAGCGGCTGCGTCAGGGTGCGCAATTCAGCTTCGCGACGCTTCTGGTCTTTACGCGCCTGGGCGCTGTTAACGCTCTCTTTCGCCGGTTCGTCGTTCTGGTTTTCTTGTTTTTGCACATCGCTCAGCCACTGCTGATAATCCTCCAGATCGCCGTCAAACGGCTCGACTTTTTTGTCGTGCACCAGATAGAGGTCATCGGTGGTGGAGCGAATCAGGTGACGGTCGTGCGAGACCACGACCAGCGCGCCTTCGAAATCGATCAACGCTTCGGTCAGCGCCTGGCGCATATCAAGGTCCAGGTGGTTGGTCGGTTCATCAAGCAGGAGCAGGTTCGGGCGCTGCCAGACGATCAACGCCAGCACCAGACGCGCTTTTTCACCACCGGAGAAGCGGCGAGTCTCTTCGCTGACTTTATCGCCCTGGAAGCCGAATCCGCCGAGGTAGTCCCGCAGTTTCTGCTCCAGCTCCTGCGGCGCCATGCGCGCCAGGTGCTGAATAGGCGATTCATCGGCGCGTAAAAACTCCAGCTGGTGCTGCGCGAAGTAGCCCAGCTTGATACCTTTCGCCAGGCCAATCTCGCCGCTAATGGGGGCCAATTCGCCGGCCAGCAGCTTGATCAGCGTCGATTTACCCGCGCCGTTGCGACCGAGCAGGCCGATGCGGGAACCCGGCACCAGATTCAGTTTGATCGAATCGAGAATGACGCGATCGCCGTAGCCAGCGCTGACCTTTTCCATCTTCAGCAGTGGATTCGGCAGGCTTTCTGGTTCACGAAAGCTGAAGTGGAACGGGTTGTCCACGTGTGCCGGGGCAATCAGCTCCATGCGTTCCAGCATTTTGATACGGCTTTGCGCCTGCTTTGCTTTGGTTGCTTTAGCGCGGAAACGATCGATATAGCTTTGCAGATGCGCCACGCGCTCCTGCTGGCTTTCGTACATTGCCTGTTGCTGCGCGAGGCGGGTCGCACGCTGGATTTCAAACGCGCTGTAGTTGCCGGTGTACTCGAACATGGTTTGCTGTTCGATATGAATAATTTTGTCCACCACCGGGTCGAGGAAGTCGCGGTCGTGGGAGATCAATATCAGCGTGCCCTGGTAGCTTTTCAGCCATCTTTCCAGCCAGATTACCGCGTCGAGATCGAGGTGGTTGGTGGGTTCATCGAGCAGCAGCAGGTCTGAACGGCAAATCAGCGCCTGGGCCAGGTTGAGACGCATACGCCAGCCACCGGAAAAGTCGCTGACCGGGCGCTCAAGCTGTTCGTTGGAGAAACCGAGACCATGCAGCAGGCTGGCGGCGCGTGAGCGCACGGTCCAGGCGTCGATGGCATCCAGTTTGCCATGGACGGTGGCAATAGCGTGTCCATCGTTACGTTCGTTGGCATCGTTCAACTGCGCTTCCAGTTGACGATACTCGCGGTCGCCGTCAATCACGTACTCCAGCGCGGGCTGCGGCAATGCTGGCGTTTCCTGATTCACCCACGCAAGCTGCCAGTTTCCCGGATAGGTAAATCCTCCGGCGTCGGCGCTGAGTTCATTTTTCAGCAATGCCAGCAGGGTAGATTTACCACAGCCATTTTTACCTACCAGACCAACTTTCTGCCCTGGATTAATGGTGGCCGTGGCATTGTCCAGCAAGACGCGCACGCCGCGACGAATTTGTAACGATGAGAAAACAATCATAAGGCGCCGTATGTTCAGACTATGTTAATTTATCATTATGATAATGTAATGTGTGGGCCATTTGCCGCACCGAGGCGCAATGGTAGCCCAAAACGTCGAAAATAGACAAAAGACAAAACCGGGAGGGGGATGATGTTCCAGCCAGCGAAAGTCTTGCTGCTGTATGCCCATCCGGAATCTCAGGACTCGGTTGCGAACCGGGTTCTGCTTAAACCGGCCATGCAGCTCAGCAATGTTACCGTGCACGACCTGTACGCGCACTATCCTGATTTTTTTATCGACATTCCGCATGAGCAGGCGCTGCTGCGTGAGCATGATGTGATTGTTTTTCAGCATCCGCTTTACACCTATAGCTGTCCGGCGCTGTTAAAGGAGTGGCTTGACCGTGTACTGAGCCGCGGATTTGCCAGCGGCCCCGGAGGGAATCAACTGGCGGGAAAGTACTGGCGGAGCGTTATCACGACCGGAGAACCGGAAAGCGCCTATCGCTATGACGCGCTAAACCGTTATCCAATGAGCGATGTACTGCGTCCTTTTGAGCTAACGGCCGGTATGTGCCGCATGCACTGGATGAGCCCTATTATCGTCTACTGGGCCAGGCGGCAAACGAAGCAGGAGCTGGACAGCCATGCGAAAGCGTATGGTGACTGGCTGGCGAATCCGATCCCTGTGGGAGGCCGCTGATGGAAGGTTCTGATTTATTGACGGCGGGAGTGTTGTTCCTCTTCGCGGCGGTGGCGGCAGTTCCCCTGGCCTCAAAGCTGGGTATCGGTCCGGTGCTGGGTTACTTGCTGGCGGGTATTGCTATCGGCCCGTGGGGATTAGGATTCATCAGCGATGTGGATGAAATTCTGCACTTTTCCGAGCTGGGTGTGGTCTTTTTGATGTTCATCATTGGGCTGGAACTTAACCCTGCCAAGTTATGGCAGTTGCGGCGTTCAATTTTTGGCGTCGGCGCCGCGCAGGTAATGCTGAGTGCAGTAGTGCTGGCAGGATTATTGATGCTCACTGCGTTCTCCTGGCAGGCGGCAGTGGTTGGCGGCATTGGTCTGGCGATGTCATCGACCGCCATGGCGCTACAGTTGATGCGCGAAAAAGGCATGAACCGCAGTGAATCCGGACAACTGGGTTTTTCGGTGCTGCTGTTTCAGGATTTGGCGGTGATCCCTGCGTTGGCGCTGGTTCCGCTGCTGGCGGGTTCTGCTGACGAACATTTTGACTGGATCAAAGTGGGAATGAAGGTGCTGGCCTTTGCCGGCATGCTGATTGGCGGGCGCTATTTGCTGCGTCCGGTTTTCCGCTTTATTGCGGATTCTGGCGTGCGGGAAGTATTTACCGCCGCGACGCTGTTGCTGGTGCTGGGTTCGGCTTTATTTATGGATGCGCTGGGGCTGTCGATGGCGTTGGGAACGTTTATCGCGGGCGTGCTGCTGGCGGAAAGCGAATACCGACATGAGCTGGAAACGGCAATCGATCCGTTTAAAGGCCTGCTGCTCGGCCTGTTTTTTATCTCCGTAGGCATGTCACTCAATCTTGGCGTGCTCTATACCCATATTCTGTGGGTGGCGGCGAGCGTGATAGTACTGGTGGTTGTAAAAATGCTGGTGCTGTATGTGCTGGCGCGTCTTAACGGCATGAGAAGCTCAGAACGGATGCAGTTTGCCGGGGTTTTGAGTCAGGGCGGTGAATTCGCTTTCGTGCTGTTTTCAACGGCATCCTCGCAACGGCTGTTTCAGGGCGACCAAATGGCGTTGCTGCTGGTGACCGTCACGCTGTCGATGATGACCACGCCGCTGGTGATGAAGCTGATCGACAAATGGCTCTCCCGTCAGTTTAACGGTACGGATGAAGAAGATGAAAAACCCTGGGTAGAAGATGATAAACCGCAGGTGATTGTGGTGGGGTTTGGGCGCTTTGGTCAGGTTATTGGTCGCCTGTTGATGGCCAATAAAATGCGGATTACCGTTCTGGAGCGGGATATCAGCGCGGTGAATTTGATGCGTAAATATGGCTATAAGGTTTACTACGGTGATGCCACGCAGGTGGATCTGTTGCGTTCTGCGGGTGCGGAGGCGGCACAGTCTATTGTTATTACCTGTAATGAGCCTAAAGACACCATGAAACTGGTGGAACTGTGCCAACAGTATTTTCCGCATTTGCATATTCTTGCGCGTGCGCGCGGACGTGTAGAGGCGCATGAGTTATTACAAGCTGGTGTGACGCAGTTTTCCCGCGAAACGTTCTCCAGTGCGCTGGAGTTGGGGCGTAAAACGCTGGTTACACTGGGGATGCATCCGCACCAGGCTCAGCGCGCTCAGCTGCATTTTCGTCGGCTGGATATGCGCATGCTGCGGGAGCTGATCCCCATGCATACGGATACCGTACAAATCTCTCGAGCCAGGGAAGCCCGGCGCGAGCTGGAGGAAATTTTCCAACGAGAGATGCAGCAAGAGCGGCGTCAGCTGGATGGCTGGGATGAATTTGAGTAGAGGTAATCATGGCAATTCGTAAACGTTTTATTGCAGGCGCAAAATGTCCGTCCTGCCAGGCGCAGGATACGCTGGCAATGTGGCGCGAAAATAATATCGATATTGTTGAGTGTGTTAAGTGCGGCCATCAGATGCGGGAAGCGGATAAAGAGGCGCGCGAGCACGTTCGCAAAGAAGAGCAAGTGATCGGGATTTTTCATCCGGACTAGCGATATGGCGCAGCTTTTTTTAAGCTAGAGGGTACACGGGTGCAGAATTCCGCTACAATCTGCGCCACTATTCTTTCCATGCTCAGGAGATATCATGAAAGTAGCAAAGGACCTGGTGGTCAGCCTGGCCTATCAGGTACGTACAGAAGACGGTGTGTTGGTTGATGAGTCTCCGGTGAGTGCACCGCTGGACTACCTGCATGGTCACGGTTCCCTGATTTCTGGCCTGGAAACAGCGCTGGACGGTCATGAAGTTGGCGACAAATTCGATGTTGCTGTTGGCGCAAACGACGCATACGGTCAGTACGACGAAAACCTGGTGCAGCGCGTTCCTAAAGACGTCTTCATGGGCGTTGACGAACTGCAGGTTGGCATGCGTTTCCTGGCTGAAACTGACCAGGGTCCAGTACCGGTAGAAATTACCGAAGTGGAAGACGATCACGTTGTAGTTGATGGTAACCACATGCTGGCTGGCCAGAACCTGAAATTCAACGTAGAAGTTGTTGCTATCCGCGAAGCGACCGAAGAAGAACTGGCTCACGGCCACGTTCACGGCGCGCACGGTCACGACCACGATCATGACCACGGTCATGACGGTTGCTGCGGTGGTCATGGCCACGGTCACGACCATGGTCACGAGCACGGCGGCGAAGGCTGCTGCGGCGGTGGCGGTAAAGGTAACGGCGGCGGCTGCGGTTGCCACTGATCGGTATGATTGCCTGATGGCGCTACGCTTATCAGGCCTACCGTAGGCCGGATAAGACGTTTACGTCGTCATCCGGCACAAAAAGCGGGGATATCCCCGCTTTTTTTACGTCTCAATAATGTGGCGGCGGGGTCTCTTCAGACTGCGACGCAATGTGGGACGGCTGCGTTGCTTTGAGCTTTTCTGTCAGTAAACGCAGATGGTCGCGGAGTTTGGCCATTTCCAGTTCATGCGCGGTCACCGTCACGTTGAGCTCTTCAATGGTTATCTCCTGAAATGCCAGGCGACTTTCCAGTTCAGCCAGGCGAGTTTCCATTGTTGTATCCTGCATGATTCACCTCTTTCTTTTTTCTCCGGCAGATCGCGGACTGCGGCGAATTCTACTTAACTTTGCCTGTTTGCACAGCACTCAATCTTCGGTCACGAAACTAATTTAAACAAAAAGAGTCTGAAATGTGGTGATAATAGGGCGTGCCCGTATGTTGATTTGTTCTACAACGCTTTATAGTACATTTTTGTTTTAGCTAACCCTGGGGTGAGATGCCCCGGCCCTGGAGATATGGATGAAATCACTGTTTAAAGTAACGCTGCTGGCGACCACAATGGCTGTTGCTCTGCATGCCCCGATCACCTTCGCTGCTGATGCTGCGAAACCAGCCGCTACTGCTGACAGCAAAGCAGCATTCAAGAATGACGACCAAAAAGCCGCTTACGCGCTGGGCGCGTCCCTGGGTCGTTATATGGAAAACTCTCTGAAAGAGCAGGAAAAACTGGGCATCAAACTGGATAAAGATCAGCTGATCGCTGGCGTTCAGGATGCGTTTGCAGACAAGAGCAAGCTGTCTGACCAGGAAATCGAACAAACTCTGCAGGCGTTTGAAGCGCGCGTGAAGAGCTCCGCTCAGGCGAAAATGGAAAAAGACGCGGCTGATAACGAAGCCAAAGGTAAAGTTTACCGCGAGAAATTTGCTAAAGAGAAAGGCGTTAAAACCTCTGCTACTGGCCTGGTCTACAAAGTAGAGAAAGAAGGTACTGGCGCTGCGCCGAAAGACAGCGATACCGTGGTAGTCAACTACAAAGGTACGCTGATTGATGGTAAAGAGTTTGATAACTCTTATACCCGCGGTGAGCCGCTCTCTTTCCGTCTTGACGGGGTAATCCCGGGCTGGACTGAAGGCCTGAAAAACATCAAGAAAGGCGGCAAAATCCAGCTGGTTATCCCACCGGATCTGGCTTACGGCAAAACTGGCGTACCGGGCATTCCGGCCAACTCTACGCTGGTCTTTGATGTTGAACTGTTAGACATCAAACCGGCGCCGAAGGCCGATGCGCAGCCAGATGCTGCACCGGCAGATAAAGCTGCAGACAGCAGCAAAAAATAAGTGACCAGAAACCGCCGCCCACAGGGCGGCGGTTTTTTATTATCGACAGGATATAATTAATACTGGAAAGCGCCTTGTGCGCTGTATTACTTTAGATGCCCCTATAATAGTGATGAGCCTGCCCTGACAACATAACGACAGGCTCCTGAAAAGGAGTGCTTTTTTTCATGTCCAGGTCGCTTTTAACCAACGAAACCAGTGAGCTAGATTTACTGGATCAACGTCCTTTCGATCAAACTGACTTCGATATCCTCAAATCCTACGAAGCGGTTGTGGACGGGTTGGCGATGCTCATTGGTTCCCATTGTGAAATCGTATTGCACTCTTTGCAGGATTTGAAATGCTCGGCTATCCGCATTGCTAACGGTGAACACACGGGCCGCAAAATTGGCTCGCCGATTACCGACCTTGCATTGCGTATGCTGCATGATATGACGGGTGCGGATAGCAGCGTGTCGAAGTGTTACTTCACACGTGCGAAAAGCGGTGTCTTGATGAAGTCGGTGACGATTGCTATTCGCAACCGTGAGCATCGCGTGATTGGTCTGCTGTGCATCAATATGAACCTTGATGTCCCATTCTCGCAGATAATGAATACCTTTATCCCACCGGAAACCCCGGAAGTGGGTTCTGCCGTCAACTTCGCTTCTTCGGTGGAAGACCTGGTTACCCAAACGCTGGAATTCACGATCGAAGAAGTGAACGCCGATCGCAATGTTTCCAACAACGCCAAGAATCGTCAGATTGTCCTGAATCTGTATGAGAAAGGTATCTTCGATATTAAAGATGCCATCAACCAGGTTGCCGATCGGCTGAACATCTCCAAGCACACGGTCTACCTCTATATTCGTCAGTTCAAAAGCGGCGATTTCCAGGGGCAAGACAAGTAATGCGTTTTGCCATCATGGTGACGGGGCCGGCTTATGGTACGCAGCAGGCGAGCAGCGCGTTGCAATTTGCTCATGCGCTACTCAAAGAAGGGCATGAGCTAAGTAGCGTCTTTTTCTATCGTGAAGGTGTGTATAACGCCAACTTACTGACTTCGCCTGCCAGTGATGAATACGATCTGGTACGGGCCTGGCAACAGCTGAACCAGCAGCATGGCGTGACGCTGAATATTTGCGTGGCGGCGGCGTTGCGTCGCGGCGTAGTCGATGAAACTGAAGCGAAACGTCTGGGCCTGGCAGGCGCTAATTTACAATCAGGTTTTAACCTCAGCGGGCTGGGTTCGCTGGCTGAGGCGTCCCTGACCTGCGATCGCGTGGTGCAGTTTTAATGAAACGTGTTGCTTTTGTCTTTTCTACCGTGCCGCACGGCAGCGCGTCTGGCCGTGAAGGATTAGATGCCTTGCTGGCGACATCGGCATTAACGGAAGACCTCGGCGTATTTTTTATCGGCGATGGCGTTTTTCAAATCCTTCAGGGACAACAGCCGGATGTTGTGTTGGCGCGAGACTACATCGCAACCTTCAAACTGTTGGGATTGTACGATATTGAGCAATGTTGGCTTTGCGCCGCCTCTTTACGCGAGCGGGGTCTTCAGCAGGGTGTTAATTTTGTGGTCGATGCGACAGCGTTAGAACCGGAAGATTTACGCCGTGAGCTAGGCAACTATGACGTCATTTTAAGGTTTTGAGATACTCATGCTGCACACATTACATCGCTCTGCGTGGCTTACCGATTTCTCCTCTCTTCTCCGCCTGATTGATAAAGACGATGAACTTTTATTGCTCCAGGATGGCGTGACCGCGGCAGTAGAAGGAAGCCGTTTCCTTGAAAGTCTGCAAAATGCCTCCATTAAGGTCTATGTACTGGAAGAAGACATTCAAGCTCGCGGCTTATGTGGTCAAATTTCAGACAGTGTCGTCAGGGTTAGCTATACTGACTTCGTCAGACTTACGGTGAAGCACCCCAGCCAGATGTCCTGGTAATTGTGGGATCGTTGTATATTTCTTGACACCTTTTCGACACCGACCTAAAATTCTGCGTCCTCATATTGTATGAGGTCGTTTTATTACGTGTTTACGAAGCGAAAGCTACAACCAGGAGCTATTTAATGGCAACAGTTAACCAGCTGGTACGCAAACCACGCGCACGCAAAGTTGCAAAGAGCAACGTGCCTGCACTGGAAGCATGCCCGCAGAAACGTGGTGTATGTACTCGTGTATATACCACCACTCCTAAAAAACCAAACTCCGCACTGCGTAAAGTATGCCGTGTGCGTTTGACTAACGGTTTTGAAGTGACTTCCTACATCGGTGGTGAAGGTCACAACCTGCAGGAGCACTCCGTGATCCTGATCCGTGGCGGTCGTGTAAAAGACCTCCCGGGTGTTCGTTACCACACCGTTCGCGGTGCGCTTGACTGCTCCGGCGTTAAAGACCGTAAGCAATCACGCTCCAAGTATGGCGTGAAACGTCCTAAGGCTTAATGGTTCTCCGTTAAGTAAGGCCAAACGTTTTATATTAATGTCAAACTAAACTCGTAGAGTTTTGGACAATCCTGAATTAACAACGGAGTATTCCCATGCCACGTCGTCGCGTCATTGGTCAGCGTAAAATTCTGCCGGATCCTAAGTTCGGATCAGAGCTGCTGGCTAAATTTGTAAATATCCTGATGGTAGATGGTAAAAAATCTACTGCAGAAACCATCGTATACAGCGCGCTGGAGACCCTGGCTCAGCGTTCTGGTAAAGATGGCCTGGAAGCTTTTGAAGTAGCCCTTGAAAACGTGCGTCCGACTGTCGAAGTTAAGTCTCGCCGCGTTGGTGGTTCTACTTATCAGGTTCCAGTTGAAGTCCGTCCGGTTCGTCGTAATGCCCTGGCAATGCGTTGGATCGTTGAAGCTGCTCGTAAACGCGGTGATAAATCCATGGCTCTGCGCCTGGCGAACGAACTTTCTGATGCTGCAGAAAACAAAGGTACTGCAGTTAAGAAACGTGAAGACGTTCACCGTATGGCAGAAGCCAACAAGGCGTTCGCACACTACCGTTGGTAATCCCTTCGGAGTTTTAGTCACCAGGCGGGCGCTTCTAGTAAGCAGCCCGCTTTGGGCTACTTAAATTGAACGCCTAAAAGATAAACGAGGAATCAAATGGCTCGTACAACACCCATCGCGCGCTACCGTAACATCGGTATCAGTGCGCACATCGACGCCGGTAAAACCACTACTACCGAACGTATTCTGTTCTACACCGGTGTAAACCACAAAATCGGTGAAGTTCATGACGGCGCAGCCACCATGGACTGGATGGAACAGGAGCAGGAGCGTGGTATTACTATCACCTCCGCAGCGACTACTGCATTCTGGTCTGGTATGGCTAAGCAGTATGAACCGCATCGCGTAAACATCATCGACACCCCGGGGCACGTTGACTTCACTATCGAAGTAGAACGTTCCATGCGTGTGCTTGATGGTGCAGTAATGGTTTACTGCGCAGTTGGTGGTGTTCAGCCTCAGTCTGAAACCGTATGGCGTCAGGCAAACAAATATAAAGTTCCACGCATTGCGTTCGTTAACAAAATGGACCGTATGGGTGCGAACTTCCTGAAAGTTGTTGGTCAGATCAAAACCCGTCTGGGCGCGAACCCTGTTCCGCTGCAGCTGGCAATTGGCGCTGAAGAAGCGTTCACCGGTGTTGTTGACCTGGTGAAAATGAAAGCCATCAACTGGAACGAAGAAGATGCAGGCGTAACCTTCACTTATGAAGATATCCCGGCTGACATGCAGGAACTGGCTGAAGAATGGCACCAGAACCTGATCGAGTCCGCTGCAGAAGCTTCAGAAGAGCTGATGGAGAAATACCTGGGTGGTGAAGAACTGACTGAAGAAGAGATCAAAAAAGCTCTGCGTCAGCGCGTTCTGAACAACGAAATCATCCTGGTAACCTGTGGTTCTGCGTTCAAGAACAAAGGTGTTCAGGCGATGCTGGATGCGGTAATTGATTACCTGCCATCCCCAGTCGACGTACCTGCGATCAACGGTATTCTGGACGACGGTAAAGATACTCCGGCTGAGCGTCACGCTAGCGATGATGAGCCGTTTGCTGCTCTGGCATTCAAAATCGCTACCGACCCGTTCGTGGGTAACCTGACCTTCTTCCGCGTGTACTCTGGTGTGGTTAACTCCGGTGACACCATCCTGAACTCAGTGAAAACTGCACGCGAGCGTTTTGGCCGTATCGTACAGATGCACGCTAACAAACGTGAAGAGATCAAAGAAGTTCGCGCGGGCGATATCGCTGCTGCTATCGGTCTGAAAGACGTGACCACTGGTGACACTCTGTGTGACCCGGATCACCCGATCATTCTGGAACGTATGGAATTCCCTGAGCCGGTAATTTCCATCGCGGTAGAACCGAAAACCAAAGCTGACCAGGAAAAAATGGGTCTGGCTCTGGGCCGTCTGGCTAAAGAAGACCCGTCATTCCGCGTTTGGACTGACGAAGAATCTAACCAGACCATTATCGCCGGTATGGGTGAGCTGCACCTCGACATCATCGTTGACCGTATGAAGCGTGAATTCAACGTTGAAGCGAACGTCGGTAAACCTCAGGTTGCTTACCGTGAAGCGATTCGCGCGAAAGTTACCGATATCGAAGGTAAACACGCTAAGCAGTCTGGTGGTCGCGGTCAGTACGGTCATGTTGTTATCGACATGTACCCGCTGGAGCCGGGTTCAAACCCGAAAGGCTACGAGTTCATCAACGACATCAAAGGTGGTGTAATTCCTGGCGAATACATCCCGGCCGTTGATAAAGGCATCCAGGAACAGCTGAAATCCGGCCCACTGGCTGGTTACCCGGTTGTTGATCTGGGCGTGCGTCTGCACTTCGGTTCTTACCATGACGTTGACTCCTCTGAGCTGGCGTTTAAACTGGCCGCTTCTATCGCCTTCAAAGATGGCTTTAAGAAAGCGAAACCAGTTCTGCTTGAGCCTATCATGAAGGTTGAAGTAGAGACTCCGGAAGAGAACACCGGTGACGTAATCGGTGACTTGAGCCGTCGTCGTGGTATGCTTCGTGGTCAGGAATCCAACGTCACTGGCGTTGTTATCCATGCTGAAGTTCCGCTGTCTGAAATGTTCGGATATGCAACCCAGCTGCGTTCTTTGACCAAAGGCCGTGCTTCTTACTCCATGGAGTTCCTGAAGTACGACGATGCGCCGAACAACGTTGCTCAGGCCGTTATTGAAGCCCGTGGTAAATAATCCACAGGATTAAAACCTAAGTCCCGTGCTCTCTCCAAAGGGGAGAGCACTATAGTAAGGAATATAGCCGTGTCTAAAGAAAAATTTGAACGTACAAAACCGCACGTTAACGTCGGCACCATCGGCCACGTTGACCACGGTAAAACTACCCTGACCGCTGCAATCACTACCGTACTGGCTAAAACCTACGGCGGTGCTGCTCGTGCATTCGACCAGATCGATAACGCGCCGGAAGAAAAAGCTCGTGGTATCACCATCAACACTTCTCACGTTGAATATGACACCCCGACTCGCCACTACGCACACGTAGACTGCCCGGGCCACGCCGACTATGTTAAAAACATGATCACCGGTGCTGCGCAGATGGACGGCGCGATCCTGGTTGTTGCTGCGACTGACGGCCCGATGCCGCAGACTCGTGAGCACATCCTGCTGGGTCGTCAGGTAGGCGTTCCGTACATCATCGTGTTCCTGAACAAATGCGACATGGTTGATGACGAAGAGCTGCTGGAACTGGTAGAAATGGAAGTTCGTGAACTTCTGTCTCAGTACGATTTCCCGGGCGACGACACTCCGATCGTTCGTGGTTCTGCTCTGAAAGCGCTGGAAGGCGAAGCAGAGTGGGAAGCGAAAATCATCGAACTGGCTGGCTTCCTGGATTCTTACATCCCAGAACCAGAGCGTGCGATTGACAAGCCGTTCCTGCTGCCTATCGAAGACGTATTCTCCATCTCCGGTCGTGGTACCGTTGTTACCGGTCGTGTAGAGCGCGGTATCATCAAAGTTGGTGAAGAAGTTGAAATCGTTGGTATCAAGGACACTGCTAAGTCTACTTGTACCGGCGTTGAAATGTTCCGCAAACTGCTGGACGAAGGCCGTGCTGGTGAGAACGTTGGTGTTCTGCTGCGTGGTATCAAACGTGAAGAAATCGAACGTGGTCAGGTACTGGCTAAGCCGGGCTCTATCAAGCCGCACACCAAGTTCGAATCTGAAGTGTACATTCTGTCCAAAGACGAAGGCGGCCGTCATACTCCGTTCTTCAAAGGCTACCGTCCGCAGTTCTACTTCCGTACTACTGACGTGACTGGTACCATCGAACTGCCGGAAGGCGTTGAGATGGTAATGCCGGGCGACAACATCAAAATGGTTGTTACCCTGATCCACCCAATCGCGATGGACGACGGTCTGCGTTTCGCAATCCGTGAAGGCGGCCGTACTGTTGGTGCGGGCGTTGTTGC
>NZ_JAOWDR010000002.1:0-314 GCF_030334525.1 Citrobacter sp. Ce119 | reverse complement strand
AAAGTCTATATTTACGAACATCACCGCAGCAGCTGGAATCCGTGGATAGACTGGCCGGTGGAGGTCCGGGTGTTTAACTGGGATGAAGTGCGCGGAGAAATCACCTATGAAGCCGGACGCTACAACCAGGGTTACCAGCTGCACGGCGCGGTGTGCCAGCCGGGAACCAGCCATGTCCGGGAGCGGTTTGCGCTGACGTGGACGGTGGGGGATAAAGAGGCGCTGCGCGAGCTGTGGTGCTACTGCTGTCACTATATGCAGCACCGTCCGGTGCCTGAGACGGCGCGTTTTGCAGAACACCCGCAGCAGTGGGG
>NZ_JAOWDR010000044.1:0-32852 GCF_030334525.1 Citrobacter sp. Ce119 | reverse complement strand
AATGACAGAAAAATGACTGAGTGCTGCATTCCACAGCAAAACCCCGCCTTATACCCATTTACACACAGAGTTATCCACAAACCACACGATCGTTTCTGCGATCCTCTCTTTATAACAGCCTCTTTCAACAGAAATAAGAAGGGGTCAAAATCGAAAATTAAAAATTCGCGAGCGTTGCGCAAACGTTTTCGTTACAATGCCCCCGCACAACAAGGATGCCCCGTAAGGGGCGTTAGCTGAGTTTTTAGCCAAGAATTCACCTAACGCTCTCTGTAATAGTCAAATCCAGGGGATTTACCATGCAACAACGTCGTCCAGTCCGCCGCGCTCTGCTCAGTGTTTCTGACAAGGCCGGTATCATCGAATTCGCTCAGGCACTTTCCGCACGCGGTGTGGAGCTGCTGTCAACGGGTGGCACTGCGCGCCTGTTAGCGGAGAAAGGTCTGCCAGTGACCGAAGTTTCCGATTACACCGGCTTCCCGGAAATGATGGATGGACGCGTGAAGACCCTGCATCCGAAAGTCCACGGCGGCATTCTTGGTCGTCGCGGTCAGGATGACGGAATTATGGAACAGCACGGTATCGCCCCTATCGATATGGTGGTTGTAAACCTGTATCCGTTCGCCGAGACCGTCGCACGCGAAGGCTGCTCGCTGGAAGATGCAGTAGAGAACATTGATATTGGCGGCCCGACCATGGTGCGTTCCGCTGCCAAGAACCATAAAGACGTAGCGATCGTTGTGAAGAGCAGCGACTACGACGCCATTATTAAAGAGATGGATGCCAACGAAGGCTCCCTGACTCTGGAAACCCGCTTTGACCTCGCGATTAAAGCCTTCGAACACACCGCCGCCTACGACAGTATGATTGCCAACTACTTCGGCAGCATGGTTCCGGCTTATCACGGTGAGAGCAAAGAGGCTGCCGGTCGTTTCCCGCGTACGCTGAACCTGAACTTCATTAAGAAGCAGGATATGCGCTACGGTGAGAACAGCCACCAGCAGGCTGCCTTCTATATAGAAGAGAATGTGAAAGAAGCGTCCGTTGCCACCGCACAGCAGGTACAGGGCAAAGCGCTTTCCTACAACAATATCGCTGATACCGACGCAGCGCTGGAGTGCGTGAAAGAGTTCAACGAGCCAGCCTGCGTGATCGTCAAGCACGCTAACCCGTGCGGCGTGGCGGTAAGCACTTCTATTCTCGACGCTTACGACCGCGCCTATAAAACCGACCCGACCTCCGCATTCGGCGGCATCATCGCCTTTAACCGCGAGCTGGATGCCGAAACCGCGCAGGCCATCATCTCCCGCCAGTTCGTGGAAGTGATCATCGCCCCATCGGCTACCGAAGAAGCGCTGAAGATCACCGCCGCGAAACAGAACGTTCGCGTTCTGACCTGCGGCCAGTGGGCACAACGTGTGCCGGGTCTGGACTTCAAACGCGTTAACGGCGGTCTGCTGGTTCAGGACAGGGATCTGGGTATGGTGAGCGAAGGCGAACTGCGCGTAGTGTCCAAACGTCAGCCGACCGAACAAGAGCTGCGCGATGCGCTGTTCTGCTGGAAGGTCGCCAAGTTCGTGAAATCCAACGCCATTGTTTACGCCAAAGAGAACATGACTATCGGCATAGGCGCAGGCCAGATGAGCCGCGTGTACTCCGCCAAAATCGCGGGCATTAAAGCGGCGGACGAAGGTCTGGAAGTGAAAGGTTCAGCCATGGCTTCCGACGCGTTCTTCCCGTTCCGCGATGGTATTGATGCTGCCGCCGCCGTTGGCGTGAGCTGCGTTATTCAGCCTGGTGGCTCTATCCGTGATGATGAAGTCATTGCCGCTGCCGATGAACACGGTATCGCGATGATCTTTACCGACATGCGCCACTTCCGCCATTAATCCACGGAGCAGACGATGAAAGTATTAGTGATTGGCAACGGCGGGCGCGAGCACGCGCTGGCCTGGAAAGCGGCGCAGTCGCCGCTGGTCGATACCGTTTTTGTTGCACCGGGTAACGCAGGCACCGCACTGGAACCCGCGCTGCAAAACGTGGCAATCGCGGTAACCGATATTCCGGCACTGCTGAGCTTTGCCCAGAACGAGAAGATCGATCTGACCATCGTTGGTCCGGAAGCGCCGCTGGTGATTGGCGTGGTCGATGCCTTCCGCGCCGCAGGCCTGAAAATTTTCGGCCCAACCGAAGGTGCTGCACAACTGGAAGGCTCCAAAGCCTTCACCAAAGACTTCCTCGCGCGTCATAACATCCCGACCGCGGAATATCAGAATTTCACCGAGATTGAGCCTGCCCTGGCCTATCTGCGTGAGAAAGGCGCGCCGATCGTCATCAAAGCTGACGGTCTGGCTGCCGGTAAAGGCGTTATCGTGGCGATGACGCTGATCGAGGCCGAAGCTGCCGTTCACGACATGCTGGCGGGTAACGCTTTTGGCGATGCAGGACATCGTATCGTTATCGAAGAGTTCCTCGACGGCGAAGAGGCAAGCTTTATCGTGATGGTCGACGGCGAGCACGTGCTGCCGATGGCCACCAGCCAGGACCACAAGCGCGTAGGTAACGGCGATACCGGCCCGAACACTGGCGGCATGGGCGCATACTCACCGGCCCCGGTGGTGACCGATGAAGTCCACCAGCGCACCATGGAACGCATCATTTGGCCAACCGTGAAAGGCATGGCGGCGGAAGGTAACACCTATACCGGTTTCCTGTACGCGGGTCTGATGATCGACAAGCAAGGCAACCCGAAGGTTATCGAGTTCAACTGCCGCTTCGGCGATCCGGAAACCCAGCCGATCATGCTGCGCATGAAGTCGGACCTGGTGGATCTTTGCCTGGCCGCCTGCGACGGCAAGCTGGATGAGAAAACCTCTGAGTGGGATGAACGCGCCTCGCTGGGTGTGGTCATTGCCGCCGGAGGTTATCCGGGCAACTACAATACCGGCGATGAGATCCACGGCCTGCCGCTGGAGTCTTCAACGGAGGGTAAGGTCTTCCACGCTGGCACCAAACTCGCTGACGACGACCGAGTGCTGACCAGCGGCGGGCGTGTGCTGTGCGCCACCGCCCTGGGTCATACCGTGGCTGAAGCGCAGCAACGCGCTTACGCCCTGATGACCAACATCCGCTGGGACGGCAGCTTCAGCCGTAACGACATCGGCTGGCGCGCCATCGAGCGTGAGCAAAACTAACGGCTGAGCTTAGCCAGCAGCGTTTTGCGCGTAATACCTAACTGACGGGCGGCTTCGGTTTTATTGCCGCCCGTTTTTTCCAGCGCCGCCAGAATCACCTCTTTTTCAACATCCACCAGCGGTTGGATCTCGCCACTGAATTCCGTTTTTATTGGCGTTGCGGCAATCGCCAACGGCAACTCGCGTTCGGAAATATATTCCCCCGTTAACAGCACCACTGAACGCTCAATCGCATTTTCCAGCTCACGAATATTGCCCGGCCAGTCATAGTGGATCAGCAGATCCATCGCCTGCGGAGTAAAGCCTTTCACCGCTTTTCGGTTACGCGCAGCAAAACGCTGGAGAAAATGTTCGGCCAGCAGCGGAATATCTTCCCGACGCTGACACAGTGCTGGCATTTCAATGGTGACGACGTTCAGGCGATAGTAGAGATCCTGGCGAAAGCGCCCGGCGCTGACCTCCTCGGCCAGATTACGATGCGTGGCGGCGATCAGCCGGACATCAACCGCAATAGTCTGGTTGCTGCCAACCCGCTGCACTTCGCGCTCCTGGATAGCCCGCAGCAGACGCACCTGCATCAGCGGTGAGATATCGCCAATTTCATCAAGAAATAACGTGCCGCCATCGGCTTCGACAAAACGCCCTTCCCGGCGTTTATCCGCCCCGGTAAACGCGCCTTTTTCGTGGCCAAAAAGTTCGGACTCCAGCAGCGATTCATTAAGCGCCGCGCAGTTGAGCGTCACCAGCGGCTTATCGCAGCGGGCGCTGCTGGCATGTAGCGCCCGGGCCACCAGCTCTTTCCCCGTGCCTGAGTCTCCGTGAATAAGCACCGTTGCATCCGAAGGAGCAACCATCGCAATTTCGTTGAGCAACTGCTGCATCGCCGGACTGCGGCCAATCATGCCAAACTGTACCGCCGACGCCGATGGCAGTTCAGCGCCCGTTTCCCGGGTATGCGCCAGCGCCTTTTCCAGCGTCTCCTGCAGACGGTCAAAATCCAGCGGCTTGATTAAGTAGTCCAGCGCCCCGGTTTTTAGCGCCTCAACGGCAGTCTCCACGCTGGAGAACGCCGTCATGATTAACACCGGAATCGCCGGATTCAGCGTTTTAATCTCTTTCAGCGTTGCGATGCCGTCCATCTCCGCCATGCGCACATCGCACAGCACTAAATCAAATACGCGTTCGCGCACCTGTTCCAGCGCCGCTCGCCCGCTATAGGCCAGCGCGACCTCATAACCCCAGCCGCGCAGCAACGCCTGTAAAATGGTGCAGTGGCTGATATCGTCATCGACCACCAGAATATTGATTTTTCCGCGCGTCATCCTTGTTGATCCTGTTGTTTCGCTTTGGTCGGCAGCCAAAGGGTAAAGGTCGCGCCTTTGCCCTCAACGCTTGCCACCTGAATGGTACCACCGTGTTGTTCGACTATGTTCTGCACAACCGCCAGCCCGAGACCGGTTCCGTCAGCTTTAGTCGTGAAGTAAGGCGTAAAAATGGCCTCCAGTTGTTCCGCTGCAATCCCTTTCCCGCTATCGGTCACCACGATTTTAACGCGATCGGCGCTGCTTTCACTCGCTTCAACCGTAATCGTGCCCTGATGCCCAATCGCATGAATGGCGTTCAGATACAGGTTCAACAAAACCTGAGTCAGTCGGTCAGGATCGGCCTGAATCGCGGGCAACGTGGAACTGGCCGAAAACTGTAGCTGGATTTCCCGGCTTGCCGCATCCTGACTCACCAGGTGTAATGAGTGGGTGATGACCTCATTAAGATCCACCTGTTGCAACGTCAGATGCGCAGGTTTCACCAGCTCCAGCAGCTCGCTCACTACCCGATTTAAACGATCCGCCTCTTTCGCCATCACCTGAGCCAGTTCGTGCGACTCGCCTCCTGCCGGGGTTCGTTCGGCAAAATACTTTGCTAAGCCTTTGATGGATGAAAGCGGGTTACGAATCTCATGCGCGACCCCAGCCGCCAGATGCCCAAGCGCCATCAGTTTTTCTTTACGCTTCATCGCGTCCTGCAGCTCTTTGTATGAGCGCTGATAGCGCTGATACCAGAAGAACGTCAGCACGGTGGCCAGCAGCACAGCCGCCAGCGCAAAGAGGACTATCAGAGTGTTACGCCACTCTCTTGCCTGAGTCGCGGCCAGATCGCTGGCATCAAAGGCGATAAATATGGTTTGCGCAGGCGTGATAAGCTTTCCGTCATTGCTGGCGCAGCGCGCCATGCCATGGCGTCCAGGACCATACATCGGCTGAAACTGGCGATAAATTTCCAGGGCCGGCGTTTTTTCGCCGTCCCTCGCTGGAATGTCAATATTTCGCCAGCTTTCTTGTTCCCCGGGACTAAGCTGTTGCAGAACATCCGGTGAATAGAGCGTTTTGCCGACCATTGAGGAATTGCTGTGAGTCATAATGACGCCATGCTCATCAACAACGGCAAACCAAAGCACACCGGGTTGTACGGCCATTTCCTCCAGGAGCGTCTGCTGTTGAGCATGATGCATACGCATTCCCATGCCTACGCGCGTACCAGACTCCAGAGCGCGGATCAGCACGCTGCCTTTTTCCAGTAACGTTTGCCGTGCGGCGCCGCTTTCCCGCCCATAGTCCCGAATGGTCATAATCGAAAACCAGCCGACCAAAATCAGGATCGACGCCAGCAAGAGTCGGCTCGCCCACCTGGCCGCCGTGTCCTTATAAAGACGCATACGCTCTCCCTTTACCCACCTGTTCCTTTCATCGTTGCCGGTATACAGCAGAAATCATGCCATTTTTTCTCCTTAAGAACCCTGCCCTCAGACACAAACAGCTGCAAGTAGCGGGTAAAAATGACCCGTTAGCGCGTTCTGGCGAGTCATTTTTACTCGCTTCTCTACAGAGACGACGAGTACAGCGCCCGCAGGGCTGGGATTACCGCTTTGGCACGGAAGATGCAAACAGGTATGTAAGCTAACCAACAGGAGAACGAACCATGAAACGGAACAACAAACTGGCGCTGATTGCACTCTCTCTTATCGCACTGGGCTCGACCCCGGCGCTGGCGCAGAATCACTGGGGATATGGTGACGGAATGCAGCAACGGGGCGGTACGCCAATGACCGCTGAGCAGCAGGCTACCGCGCAGAAAATTTATGATGATTACTACTCACAAACTAGCGCATTGCGCCAACAGCTGACCTCCAAACGTTATGAGTACAACGCGTTGCTAACAGCCAGCTCGCCGGACACGGCAAAAATTAATGCCGTGGCAAAAGAGATGGAGGCGTTGAATCAGTCCCTTGACGAGCAACGCGTTAAACGCGATGTCGCAATGGCGCAGGCAGGCGTACCTCGTGGAGCGGGAATGGGTTACGGCGGATGCGGCGGTGGCGGTTACCATCGCGGCGGCGGCCATATGGGAATGGGCCACTGGTAACAGTATTACCTGATGGCAGATTATCAGAAGGTTTTCTCTTTCGGTTGCCAGTGACAGAAGTCTTCGTTGGCGACCAGCAGGAGCTGCGATCCTTCGGGCGCTTCCAGCCATGCCACGCTCACCTCTACGGATGAATGGCTCTGGCGGCGCTCAATATGGTTTATCGCCCACGATTCAAGATCGGGCTTCAGCGTCTCACCTTCACAGGTTGTGACCGTGTTATTCGCATGCCAGCGTCCCTGACGC
Organism: Citrobacter sp. Ce119; assembly: GCF_030334525.1. NCBI lineage: Bacteria > Pseudomonadati > Pseudomonadota > Gammaproteobacteria > Enterobacterales > Enterobacteriaceae > Citrobacter > Citrobacter sp. Ce119. The sequence goes on along the minus strand of NZ_JAOWDR010000044.1, from coordinate 25,992 downwards.
AATATCACCCGTCCCTGACGCAACGCATCGCTGGTCTGGCGTATTTGATCGGCACGGTAGCGGTAAAGCGCGATTTGATCGCTGGAAAGCTGCTGCTTAAGACCGTCGACCTCACGCTGCATGAAACTCAGTTCACCCCGGTCATCAAAGCGTATACGAACATGTTCCGGTGGTTTACTGTAAACGTTGAGTTCTATCAGAGAGAGCGAGTCACCCTGCCAGCGGTATTCACTGGTGGTGGTATCGCCTTTACGCCACGGACTAATTACCGAGAGCAAGTGAACATCGTCGCTGGAATCTTTACGCCAAATGCGTACTGCCCCCTGATCGCCAACATAGCCGCTGGCTGTGAACGGAGGAAGTTCAGAATGGCGACTGCAGGCAGACAGCAACAGAACACCTGAAAGCCACAGCGAATGACGCCAGATGGACAAAAGGGGCGAAACCGCCCCTTCGATAAAACTGTTCACTGCCACGCGAATTACTTAACCGCGTCTTTCAGTGCTTTACCAGAAACAAATGCCGGTACGTTAGCTGCGGCAATTTTGATTTCTTTACCGGTCTGCGGGTTGCGGCCAGTGCGCTCAGCACGGTGGTTCACTTTGAAGGTACCGAAACCAACCAGTTGTACAGCATCGCCTTCTTTCAGAGACTCAGTAATAGCAGCCAGAGTGGATTCCAGAGCAGCTTTAGCCTGTGTTTTAGACAGTTCTGCTTTGTCTGCAATTACATCAATCAGTTGAGTCTTGTTCATAAGTTATCCTTACAATGTGTTTATCGCTTGCTAAGCATCGAGTGCGACGGAAATGCCAGAAAAGCACTCTCCTGCATACACGCACCGATAGCCACTTTTTTTCGCCCCCCAAATGTAGACCAGACCGGGGGCGGATGGGAAGCCTTCAGGCACGACAAATCAGGCGTTAAATCACGTTTTGTGGTGTCATTGCTGAAAATTTATACCAATATTGCTCTCACCAGCCTCGCGCAGGTCTGCACGAAGCCCTTTTATCAGCTCAATATCGCGTTCTTCACAGTCGGCTAAAAGTCGGAAAATTTCCCACTGAATATCCCATTCTTGTTCAACAGCCGGGTTCTCTTTGAGCTCTTCATCGGTCATTTCGCGACCAGCCTGGGTCATTTCCAGCATCGCAACCGTCGTAATCGAAGCCTTACTAACTTCAATGGCATGCTCCAGCGTTTCACCGCTAAGACGCGAATGCATCAGTTCGCTTAATGCCACACAGGCATCAATCGCCGGATAAACGCCGTACAGATCGTAATCATCTGCAGAAGGAATGGCCTCTTCAAACTTTTCCAGTTGGCTATCGAAATTGATTTTCGCGTCTTTAACCGTCAGCGCTTCCCAAATCAGATCCAGAATTCGGCGGTAAATCTGTCCATCGCCAAATTCAGTTTGCTTGCAGAACATGGCGTAGTTTGGGTACATGCGTTCGCACAGGCAGGCCATAAATGTGACGTGCTGCCAGCTTTCCAGCTTCTCCAGACGCAGGTGAATCGGATTTTGTAACATGATGAGTTCTCAAATACGGAAATTAGCGGCAGTTTACCCGATATGGGGCGCTTTTGCTGCAAGCCGCGTAAAAGCCGGGCGTTCGGATGCCACCGCATCTGCCCAGCGTGTTGGTTCCGGCAGACGATAGCCGTTCATACAGCGTTGCACCCACGCCAGCGCGCTGTCCATACTCACGCGGTGCCCCGTAGAGATAAACAGCGGATTACAGCGTGCTTTGCTGCGCCAGACCCATGCCAGCTGTTCGCCTTTATCCAGCAACGGGGCTAATGCTCCGGGTTCGGCGGCAAGCGGCTCAAACTTGCCGCACAGCCGCTTTTTCGCCACGCCGATCGTCGGGACATCCACCAGCAGGCCAAAATGGCTGGCCACACCCAGACGGCGCGGATGAGAGATACCATGACCGTCAACAAATAGCAGATCGGGCTTGTACGAGAGCAACTGCCAGGCGGCCATCAGCGCGGGGGTTTCGCGAAAGGAGAGAAAGCCAGGAATGTAGGGCATGGTGGTGGCGATTCGCGCCACCTTGTATTCAACCAGTTCCAGCGAGGGGTATTTCAGTAAGACCATCGCGGCTCGCGTCACTTCGCCGCCCTGCTCAAACCCAACGTCCGCCCCGCCGATCAGATCCGGCGGATCGTTCTTCAGGCGATCCTCGCGGATCACCGAAGAGGCCAGTTCAAGCTGCTGCGCGCGCAGCGACGCGAGATCCATAATAACTCCTTAGCGGTGGTATTGTTCGGACAGGCGATGCACCGCCTCCACAAACACCCCAGCATGTTCCGGCGGTACGTCCTGATGGATGCCGTGGCCCAGGTTAAAGACATGACCTTCACCGTGACCGAATCCGGCCAGAATCGTCGCAACCTCTTCTTCGATGCGGGCTGGCGGCGCATACAGCATGGACGGATCCATATTGCCCTGTAGCGCCACTTTATGACCAACACGACGACGCGCATCGGCAATATCGGTAGTCCAGTCGAGACCTAACGCATCACAGCCGGTTTCCGCCATCGCTTCCAGCCACTGGCCGCCACCTTTGGTGAACAGCGTCACCGGTACGCGACGACCTTCGTTCTCACGCAGCAGGCCATCGACGATTTTGTGCATGTAGTACAGGGAGAACTGCTGATAGTCGCGACCGGTCAGCACGCCGCCCCAGGTATCGAAAATCATCACCGACTGCGCGCCCGCTTTGATCTGCGCGTTCAGGTACAGGGTGACGCTCTTCGCCAGCTTATCAAGCAGCAGATGCAGCGCTTTTGGATCGGCGTACATCATCTTTTTAATCACGGTGAAGGCCTTGCTGCTGCCGCCTTCGACCATATAGGTCGCCAGCGTCCACGGACTACCGGAGAAGCCGATCAGCGGTACTTCGCCTTTCAGTTCACGGCGAATAGTGCGCACCGCATTCATCACGTAACCCAAGCCATCTTCCGGGTCCGGGATCGGCAGTTTGTCGACATCAGCCTTGCTGGCGATCGGCGAGGTGAAGCGTGGGCCTTCTCCGGCTTCAAAATACAGCCCAAGTCCCATCGCATCGGGAATCGTCAGGATATCCGAGAAGAGGATCGCGGCATCAAGTTTATAGCGACGTAGCGGCTGCAGCGTGACTTCGCAGGCCAGCTCGGCATTTTTGCACAGCGCCATAAAATCGCCCGCCTCGGCGCGCGTGGCTTTATATTCCGGTAGATAGCGGCCTGCCTGGCGCATCATCCATACCGGAGTGACATCAACGGGCTGGCGCAGCAGCGCACGCAGATAACGATCGTTCTTCAGTTCGGTCATTTTTGCAGTTCCTTATTGCGTCAGTCCATCAGTGTATCACCACTCGTTCTTTACTCGTACTCAGCCCGACACATTGCCACAGTGTCTTCAATCAATCGACGCGCGACGGTGCCTGGCGGGGGTAAAAGCGGTAAGTCGTCATAGCGATACCAGTTCGCTTCCAGCAGCTCTTTCGGGTCAATAACAATTTCGCCGCTATCATACTCCGCCATAAATGCGGTCATCAAAGACTGCGGGAACGGCCATGGCTGAGAAGTGACGTAGCGCAGATTTTTCACCTTAATGCCGCTCTCTTCCATGACTTCACGCGCCACCGCCTGTTCCAGGGTCTCGCCCACTTCGACAAAACCTGCCAGCACGGTATGCACACCGTTACGATGGCGAACATGCTGGGCGAGCAGGATAGAGTCATCACGGCGAATGGCGACGATAATGCAGGGGGCAATTTGCGGGTAGTAGCGTTCGCGACAGTGGCTACACAGCATCGCCCATTCCGTTTTACTCGGGTGCATGGGATGACCACAGTAACCGCAGAATTTATGCGAACGGTAAAACTCGGCCAGCTGTACGCCGCGTCCGGCCAGTTGAAACAAACCAACATCCTGGTCAATGATCTGGCGTACCGACCCCATATCGTGTCGACGCTGCTGCTGCACCAGCCAGACTGTCTCCCCTTCCCATTCGCCTATTGGCATGGCGCGCTGCCCGGTCAGATCAAAACGGGCTGCGTCGCCGTAAGGCAGTTCGCCATGAGGCAACCATAACTTTTGCTCATGACTGACAATCCACCAGCCGCTATCAAATTTTTCAATTATACGATCCATATCTCTTGCGCAACCTTTGCTTCACAGGCATGTTGTTTACATTATTTTTACATTTACGGGTGAGCAGTTCCTTAACACCATCTTGCGGAGTCAATCATGCTAAACCAGCTGGAAAGCCTGACGGAGCACGTCGGAGGAAGTAATAAACTGGTTGATCGCTGGCTACATGTACGTAAGCACCTGCTCGTGGCTTACTACAATCTGGTTGGCATTAAGCCTGGCAAAGAATCGTACATGCGACTCAATGAAAAAGCGCTGGATGATTTTTGTCAGAGCCTGGTCGATTACCTCTCCACCGGACACTTCAGTATTTATGAACGTATTCTCCATAAATTGGAAGGGAACGGGCAGCTTTTAAAAGCCACAAAAATTTGGCCGCTGCTGGAAGCCAATACGCAGCTGATCATGAACTACTATGATACCAGTCTGGAAACGGCGATTGATCATGATAACTTCCTTGAATTCCAACAGGTTTTATCAGATCTCGGCGAGGCGCTGGAAGCCCGTTTCGTGCTGGAAGATAAGCTGATCATGTTGGTATTTGACGCGATGCACGAGAGTAGTACTCTCAAACGTCATGCTTGAGATTTGCGGCATTAACGCGTAGCTTACATTCATTACCTCTTAACTGAGGTTACTTCTTGTCGGAGTGCTTATTTTCCACAACAGCATGAGTGGAAAAGGCTGAGACCGTTAATTCGGGATCCGCGGAACCTGATCAGGTTAAAACCTGCGAAGGGAACAAGAGTCAATCTGCAATAGCATCGCCTCCGGGCGAGCTTCTCTCTTGCTTCATCCGTCGTCTGACAAGCCATATCCTTACTTTTATCTGGAATGAGCTATGTCTGCCACTACTAAACCTTCACGCCGCGAACAGCGCGCTCAAGCCCAACATTTTATCGATACCCTGGAAGGGACCGCCTTTCCAAACTCAAAACGCATTTATATCACTGGTTCGCAGCCGGATATCCGCATTCCGATGCGCGAAATTCAGCTCAGCCCGACGCTGATTGGCGGTAGCAAAGACAACCCGCAGTTCGAAGAGAACGAAGCCGTGCCGGTGTACGACACCTCCGGGCCGTATGGCGATCCTGACGTGGCGATAAACGTCCAGCAGGGTCTGGCAAAACTGCGCCAGCCGTGGATTGTCGCGCGTAACGATAGCGAAGAATTAGACGTCCGTAGTTCCGCTTATACCAAAGAACGTCTGGCCGATGATGGTCTGGACGAGCTACGTTTCACTGGCCTGCTGACGCCAAAGCGCGCCAAAGCCGGTAAGCGAGTCACCCAACTGCATTACGCGCGCCAGGGGATAGTCACCCCGGAGATGGAATTTATCGCCATCCGCGAAAACATGGGCCGCGAGCGCATTCGTAGTGAAGTGCTGCGCCACCAGCATCCGGGGATGAGCTTTGGCGCGCGCCTGCCGGAAAACATTACGCCGGAATTCGTGCGTGATGAAGTCGCCGCGGGCCGCGCGATTATCCCTGCCAACATCAACCACCCGGAATCCGAGCCGATGATCATCGGTCGTAACTTCCTGGTGAAGGTTAACGCGAACATCGGCAACTCTGCCGTCACCTCCTCTATCGAAGAAGAGGTAGAAAAACTGGTGTGGTCAACGCGCTGGGGCGCAGACACGGTGATGGATCTCTCCACCGGCCGCTATATCCACGAAACCCGCGAGTGGATTTTGCGTAACAGTCCGGTACCGATCGGTACTGTACCGATCTACCAGGCGCTCGAGAAGGTCAACGGGATCGCCGAAGATCTCACCTGGGAAGCCTTCCGCGACACGCTGCTGGAGCAGGCTGAACAGGGCGTCGACTACTTCACCATTCACGCGGGCGTGCTGCTGCGCTACGTGCCAATGACCGCCAAACGCCTGACCGGCATTGTCTCACGCGGCGGTTCAATTATGGCGAAATGGTGCCTTTCTCATCACAAAGAGAACTTCCTGTTCGAACATTTCCGCGAGATTTGCGAAATCTGCGCCGCCTACGACGTCTCCTTGTCGCTGGGTGACGGCCTGCGCCCGGGTTCAATTCAGGATGCGAACGACGAAGCGCAGTTCTCCGAACTGCATACGCTGGGCGAGCTGACCAAAATCGCCTGGGAATACGACGTGCAGGTGATGATTGAAGGCCCGGGTCATGTACCCATGCATATGATCCAGCGCAACATGACCGAAGAGTTGGAGAGCTGCCACGAAGCACCGTTCTACACCTTAGGGCCATTGACCACTGACATCGCGCCGGGCTATGACCACTTCACTTCCGGGATCGGTGCGGCGATGATCGGCTGGTTTGGCTGCGCGATGCTGTGTTACGTGACGCCGAAAGAGCACCTCGGCCTGCCGAACAAAGAAGATGTGAAGCAAGGGCTGATTACCTACAAGATTGCCGCCCACGCCGCTGACTTAGCGAAAGGCCATCCGGGCGCGCAGATCCGCGATAACGCGATGTCGAAAGCGCGCTTCGAATTCCGCTGGGAAGACCAGTTTAACCTCGCGCTCGACCCGTTCACCGCCCGCGCCTACCACGATGAAACCCTGCCACAGGAGTCCGGCAAGGTCGCCCACTTCTGTTCCATGTGCGGGCCGAAGTTCTGCTCGATGAAAATCAGCCAGGAGGTCCGCGACTACGCCGCCGCGCAAACCATTGAAGTGGGGATGGCGGATATGTCGGAAAACTTCCGTGCCAAAGGCGGCGAAATCTACCTCAAAAAAGAGGAGGCGTAATGTACCAGCCTGATTTCCCAACCGTGCCGTTCCGCCTCGGGCTTTACCCAGTGGTGGACAGCGTGCAATGGATTGAACGCCTGCTGCAGGCAGGCGTGCGCACGATCCAACTGCGCATTAAAGATAAGCGTGATGAAGAGGTCGAAGCCGACGTCATGGCCGCCATTGAGCTGGGGCGTCGCTATGACGCCCGGCTGTTCATCAACGATTACTGGCGTCTGGCAATTAAGCACCGCGCTTACGGTGTGCATCTGGGCCAGGAAGATCTTGAAACCACCGACCTGAAAGCGATTCAAACGGCGGGGCTACGCCTGGGGGTGTCCACTCACGATGATATGGAGATAAACGTCGCGCTCGCCGCTAAACCTTCTTATATCGCGCTGGGTCATGTCTTCCCCACGCAAACCAAGCAGATGCCTTCCGCCCCGCAGGGGCTGACACAGTTGGCAAGTCATATTGAACGACTGGCGGATTACCCGACCGTCGCCATTGGCGGTATCAGCCTTGAGCGTGCCCCGGCAGTGCTGGCGACCGGTGTCGGGAGCATTGCCGTGGTCAGCGCGATTACTCAGGCGGCTGACTGGCGTGAAGCCACGGGCCAGCTACTGGATATCGCGGGAGTGGGCGATGAATGACCGCGACTTTATGCGCTACAGCCGCCAGATCCTGCTCGGCGATATCGCCATTGAAGGCCAACAAAAGCTGCTCGATAGCCATGTGCTGATTATCGGTTTAGGCGGGTTAGGTTCGCCTGCCGCGCTGTATCTGGCGGGAGCAGGCATCGGCAAACTGACGCTGGTAGACGATGACGATATTCATCTGAGCAATCTGCAGCGCCAGATCCTGTTTACCACTGATGATATCGCGCGTTCAAAATCTCAGGTTGCCCAGCAGCGCCTGACGCGGCTCAACCCGGATATCGAACTGGTATCGCTCCAGCAGCGACTGAAAGGCGATGCGCTCCGGCATGCGGTAGCACGTGCCGATGTGGTGCTCGACTGTACCGATAACATGGCCACGCGCCAGGAAATTAATGCCGCCTGCGTAACGCTCAACACACCGCTCATCACCGCCAGCGCCGTCGGCTTTGGCGGCCAACTGATGGTGCTCACGCCACCGTGGGAACAAGGCTGTTATCGCTGCCTGTGGCCAGATGATGTAGAGCCTGAACGCAACTGCCGTACCGCCGGTATCGTCGGACCGGTTGTTGGCGTGATGGGCACCTTGCAGGCGCTGGAAGCGATTAAATTACTCAGCGGTATTGAGACGCCCAGCGGAGAGCTACGCTTGTTTGACGGCAAAACCAGCCAGTGGCGCAGCCTCGCGCTACGACGTGCCAGCGGCTGCCCGGTATGCGGAGGGCAACATGCAGATTCAGTTCAATGATGAGCCGATGCAGTGCGCCGAAGGACAGACCGTCAGCAGCCTGCTCGCTACGCTTAATCAGCTTAAACCGGGCGCGGCGCTGGCGCTCAATCAGCAGATCCTGCCGCGCGAGCAGTGGGAGCAGCAAATCGTGCAGGAAGGCGACCAGATCCTGCTTTTTCAGGTTATTGCAGGGGGTTGATATGTTACGTATTGCCGACAAAACGTTTGATTCACATCTGTTCACCGGTACCGGAAAATTTGCGTCATCGCAGCTAATGGTCGAGGCGATTCGCGCCTCCGGCAGCCAACTGGTGACACTGGCAATGAAGCGCGTGGATTTACGTCAGCACAACGACGCTATCCTGGCGCCGCTCATTGAAGCGGGCGTTACGCTGCTGCCCAATACATCCGGGGCGAAAACCGCTGAAGAGGCGATTTTTGCCGCCCAACTGGCGCGCGAAGCACTGGGCACCCACTGGCTGAAATTAGAAATCCACCCGGACGCCCGCTGGCTATTGCCGGACCCGATCGAAACGTTGAAAGCCGCAGAAGCACTGGTGAAACAGGGCTTCGTGGTACTGCCTTACTGTGGCGCAGATCCGGTGCTGTGCAAACGGCTGGAAGAGGTTGGCTGTTCGGCGGTAATGCCGCTCGGCGCGCCCATCGGTTCTAATCAGGGGCTGGAAACCAAAGCGATGCTGGAGATTATTATCCAACAGGCGACCGTGCCGGTTGTGGTTGATGCGGGTATCGGCGTCCCCAGCCACGCCACGCAGGCGCTGGAAATGGGCGCCGACGCGGTGCTGGTCAATACGGCGATTGCCGTGGCGGATGACCCAGTGATGATGGCGACAGCATTCCGTCTGGCGGTTGAAGCAGGCTTGCTGGCTCGCCAGGCGGTACCCGGAAGCAAAAGTTCACAAGCAAGCGCCACCAGCCCATTAACCGGATTCCTGGAGGCTTTCTCATGAAAACGTTCAGCGACCGCTGGCGACAGTTGGACTGGGACGACATCCGCCTGCGCATCAACGGTAAAACCGCCGCTGACGTGGAGCGCGCCCTCAACGCTTCACAGCTTAGCCGCGATGATTTGATGGCACTGCTTTCCCCCGCCGCTGCCGATTATCTGGAGCCGCTGGCGCAGCGGGCGCAGAAGCTCACCCGTCAGCGTTTCGGCAACACCGTTAGTTTTTACGTCCCGCTCTATCTTTCTAATCTTTGCGCCAACGACTGCACCTACTGCGGTTTTTCGATGAGCAACCGTATCAAACGCAAAACGCTGGACGAAGATGAGATACAACGGGAGTGTGCGGCTATCCGTGATCTGGGTTTTGAGCATCTGCTGCTGGTCACCGGTGAACATCAGGCAAAAGTGGGGATGGATTATTTTCGTCACCATTTACCCGCTATTCGCCGCCAGTTTGCCTCATTACAGATGGAGGTACAGCCGTTGTCAGAAGCTGAATATGCGGAGCTGAAGACGCTGGGGCTGGATGGCGTGATGGTGTATCAGGAGAGTTATCATGAAGCGATTTACGCCCACCACCATCTGAAGGGGAAAAAGCAGGATTTCTTCTGGCGACTGGAAACGCCGGACAGGCTGGGCCGCGCCGGGATCGACAAAATCGGTCTTGGCGCGTTAATTGGTTTGTCCGACAGCTGGCGTGTTGATTGCTATATGGTGGCTGAACATCTGTTGTGGATGCAGCAGCATTACTGGCAGAGCCGCTACTCCATCTCCTTCCCTCGCCTGCGCCCATGCACCGGAGGCGTTGAGCCAGCATCGATCATGGATGAGCGACAGTTGGTCCAGACCATTTGCGCGTTTCGTTTACTGGCACCAGAAATTGAGCTGTCGCTTTCTACCCGAGAATCGCCATGGTTTCGTGACCATGTGATCCCGCTGGCGATCAACAATGTCAGCGCCTTCTCAAAAACCCAGCCCGGTGGTTATGCCGATAACCATCCTGAACTGGAACAGTTCTCCCCACATGACGCTCGTCGCCCGGAAGCCGTTGCTGAAGCACTCATGGCGCAGGGATTACAGCCCGTGTGGAAAGACTGGGACAGCTATCTGGGACGCGCTGCCCAGATGCCCTAAGTCCAACGCTATTCAGGACGGGTCAGCATAAACAAAAAAACCCGCTTTCGCGGGTTTTTTCTTCACTGGCACTTAACTGCTCAGGCTCTGGCCTTCATCGCTATCGTAAGCGTTCGTGAAATTATCGGCGTTTACAGCGCGACAACGTTAACAGCAGACGGGCCTTTGGCGCCATTCTCTACGGAGAACTCCACCTTTTGACCTTCGTCTAACGTTTTATAATCGTTACTCTGGATAGCAGAGAAATGCACAAACACGTCCTTGCTACCGTCCTGAGGAGTGATAAAGCCGAAGCCTTTCTCAGAGTTAAACCATTTTACTAAACCAGTCATTTTGTTAGACATAGATACTTCCTTTCATTTTTTTGAGCCGCTTACGCAGCGAAGATGGCCTGTTTTGCAGAAATTAACTTATGGGGCACTTAGGGAGGAGGCTCATGAAGAAGAGTATCTGAGGATAACGCTTGAACTGAGAACTGCTTTACTAAAACTGCTTGCATAAGGTCTGTGTTCCAAACCGATGCCGCTATAGTAGACCTACTTCTAATCATTAAGCAAGCATTAATTTTTTTAATACTCACTGAGTGATGAAATGTTAAACCATCGCGGCTGAGCATCCCGGATAACCGCTTGATCTACAATGAACAAAAGCCCCGACTATTGCAGTCAGGGCTTTAAGTTACTACACACTTCAGATTTAACATTAATAAACTTAACGATTTAATACTGCTGATGGTACTGCTTTAAAATGTACACGTTTACCACAGATAATATTGGATATGGATACTAACTAAAACCTTCCTCTATTTACCGTTAAACACATTCCACCCGCTTGATAATAGAACTCAAGGCTGGTGACCTAAACAAGTACACTTCCCCTCGCGACATATACTCTTTGATGCGTTGCCTTATTTCCCTTGCGATAACCAGAAAAACAGATGTCGCAAACATTTACTATTAAATCATGGCGTTACATCGTCGCGTTTAACTGACTTTTTGCGATTAGTTAAATCAACTACGTGGCCTGAAAGCATTGTCGAAGTGAAAAAATAGTGTTTTCAGCATCGACTATCCCATACAAAAATACTTCGTGGCCTTTATCGCAACCCCCAATAAAGCTCTACTAACACTTACTACGTTAACAGCAAACTACAATTTCTCCGCTGTTAAGTATTAACATACGGGTTTAAAAAAGGCTGTCAATACTGTTTTTTATAACATGTCTTTATTGACAGTAATTATATATTCCCGCATGTGATAAGCGAGTCAAAAAGCCGACGGCCCCGGTCCAGATCGTAGGGTTTTGCCTCTTTTTGTAACCGGTTTCAGAAAAAGTGGTTTTCTTTGTGATGCCTTGCACACAATCGTTGCAAAGCAGTTGTTGTTACAGTTGGCTCGCGATAATTATCAACCCACACATGTTGCTCGAGACTGCTTATGAAAAACATCGTTTTATGCTGTGCCGCCGGAATGTCCACCAGTATGCTGGTGCAAAAGATGAAAGATGCCGCCCAGAAAAAAGGTGTCGACGTCACTATCAAAGCGGTCCCGGTGGCTGAATTTGCAGAGAATATCGCCACTGCGGATATCGTGTTGCTCGGTCCACAGGTTAAGTATGAGCAGGCCAAGCTGCAGGCGCTCGCCGATCCGCTAGGCAAAAAGGTCGCCGTCATCGATATGATGGATTACGGCATGATGAAAGGCGATGCTGTACTGGACAAAGCGCTGAAACTACTGGAGTGATGGCATGGAAGAGTTAGAAACGATCATCATGGAATTATTGGTAAACGCCGGCGCTGCGCGCAGTCAGGCCCTGACGGCGCTACAACTGGCGCGTAAAGGTGATTTCCCGGGTGCAGAACAAGCGATGACGGAATCACGCGAGTACGTTAAACAAGCGCATAAAATCCAGACCCAACTGATCGGAATTGACGAAGGTACCGGCAAGCTACCGGTTAATCTCATCACCGTCCATTCGCAGGATCACCTGATGAACGCGATGGTGATTCAGGATTTGGCGGGAGACATGATTGAGCTTTATCGGCGTTTACCGCCGGTAAATTAATGACATTGCCGGTTGGATTCGTCGCCTCCCAGGCCCGACAAGCACATCGCCATCAGGCATAACATAGACATAAAAAAACCCGCCGAAGCGGGTTTTTTTATTATGGTCAGCAACGATTAATCGTTGTCAGAACCGCCCAGGCCTGCATTCAGCAGTTCTGCCAGGCTGGCAGACGCATCTTCAGCAGTCACCTGCGGAGCAGCCGGCAGTTCGCCCGCTGCGCGACGGCGCATACGATCCTGGTGGTACGCATAACCGGTACCTGCCGGGATCAGACGACCCACGATTACGTTCTCTTTCAGACCGCGCAGTTCATCACGTTTACCTGCAACAGCGGCTTCGGTCAGGACACGCGTGGTTTCCTGGAACGATGCTGCAGAGATGAAGGACTCGGTTGCCAGAGACGCTTTGGTGATACCCAGCAGATCGCGGGAGAACGTTGCACCCACTTTGCCGTTCGCTTCCAGATCGCGGTTGGCAATCTTGACGCGGGAGTATTCAACCTGCTCGCCTTCCAGGAAGTCGGAGCTACCAGCGTTTTCGATGGTGGCTTTACGCAGCATCTGACGAACGATAACTTCGATGTGTTTATCGTTAATCTTAACGCCCTGCAGACGGTATACGTCCTGAACTTCGTTAACAATGTAACGAGTTACAGCATGCACACCACGCAAACGCAGGATGTCGTGCGGCGCTTCCGGACCGTCGGAAACAACGTCACCACGTTCTACACGTTCACCTTCGAACACGTTGAGCTGACGCCATTTCGGAATCATCTCTTCGTATGGTTCGCTACCGTCTACCGGGGTGATAACCAGACGACGTTTACCTTTGGTCTCTTTACCGAAGGAAATGATGCCGCTGATTTCAGCCAGGATTGCCGGCTCTTTCGGACGACGTGCTTCGAACAGGTCCGCAACGCGCGGCAGACCACCGGTGATATCCTTGGTACCGCCTGATTCCTGCGGAACACGCGCCAGGGTGTCACCAGAGCTGATCTGTACGCCATCTTCCAGCTGAACAATTGCTTTACCCGGCAGGAAGTACTGAGCAGGCATATCGGTGCCTGGGATCAGAACGTCGTTGCCCTGAGCATCAACAATTTTCAGTGCCGGACGCAGGTCTTTACCACCCGCAGTACGCTCTGCAGAATCCAGAACCACCAGAGAAGACAGACCGGTCAGCTCGTCGGTCTGACGAGTAATGGTCTGGCCGTCGATCATGTCAGTGAAGCGGACGAAACCACTCACTTCGGTGATAACCGGCATGGTGTGCGGATCCCAGTTCGCTACGGTTTCGCCGCCAGCAACCTGTTCGCCATCACCTTTCGCCATAACGGAGCCGTAAGGCACTTTATAGCTTTCTTTGGTACGACCGAATTCGTCGATCAGTTTCAGTTCGGTGTTACGTGAGGTGATAACCAGTTTACCGCTGGAGTTCACAACCGACTTCGCATTGCTCAGACGGATGCTACCTTTGTTTTTCACCTGGATGCTGGATTCAGCAGCCGCACGAGATGCCGCACCACCGATGTGGAACGTACGCATCGTCAGCTGTGTACCCGGTTCACCGATGGACTGTGCCGCGATAACGCCGATTGCTTCACCTTTGTTGATGATGTGGCCACGCGCCAGGTCACGACCGTAGCAGTGCGCACATACACCAAAGTCGGTGTCACAGGATACAACGGAACGGACTTTAACGGAGTCAACGGAGTTCTCTTCCAGCAGGTCACACCACTGTTCATGCAGCAGCGTGTTGCGTGGAACCAGAATATCCGCGGTGCCCGGCTTCAGAACGTCTTCAGCAGTCACACGACCCAATACGCGATCGCGCAGCGGTTCTTTAACGTCACCACCCTCGATAACCGGGGTCATGGTGATGCCTTCCAGAGTGCCACAATCGTCTTCAGTCACCACCAGATCCTGCGCGACGTCAACCAGACGACGAGTCAGATAACCGGAGTTCGCTGTTTTCAGTGCGGTATCCGCCAGACCTTTACGCGCACCGTGAGTAGAGATGAAGTACTGGAGTACGTTCAGACCTTCACGGAAGTTCGCGGTGATCGGCGTTTCGATGATGGAGCCATCTGGCTTCGCCATCAGACCACGCATACCGGCCAACTGACGAATCTGTGCTGCGGAACCACGCGCACCGGAGTCGGCCATCATGTAGATGCTGTTGAAGGAAACCTGCTGCTCTTCTACGCCGTCACGGTTAATAACGGTTTCAGTTTGCAGGTTATCCATCATCGCTTTGGATACACGATCGTTCGCCGCAGCCCAGATATCGATAACTTTGTTATAGCGTTCGCCTGCGGTTACCAGACCAGACTGGAACTGCTCCTGGATCTCAGCAACTTCAGCTTCTGCTTCAGAGATGATCTCGTGTTTCTTCTCTGGGATGACCATGTCATCAATACCAACAGATGCACCTGAACGCGCTGCATAAGCAAAGCCGGTGTACATTGTCTGGTCAGCGAAGATAACGGTCGGCTTCAGGCCCAGAATGCGGTAACAGGTGTTCAGCATTTTGGAGATTGCTTTCTTGCCCAGCGCCTGGTTGACGATGGAGAAAGGCAGACCTTTCGGTACGATCATCCACAGAATGGCGCGACCAACGGTCGTGTCTTTCAGGCTGGTGTGCGCAACGAATTCGCCGTTTTCATCTTTTTCATATTCAGTGATACGCACTTTAACGCGCGCATGCAGAGAGGCCAGACCTGCGCGATAGATACGCTCAGCTTCTTTCGGGCCAGTCAGCACCATGCCTTCGCCTTTGGCGTTAACACAGTCACGGGTCATGTAGTACAGACCCAATACAACGTCCTGAGACGGAACGATGATAGGTTCGCCGTTCGCCGGAGACAGGATGTTGTTGGTAGACATCATCAGCGCACGCGCTTCGAGCTGGGCTTCCAGCGTCAGCGGTACGTGAACAGCCATCTGGTCACCATCGAAGTCGGCGTTATATGCCGCACAAACCAGCGGGTGAAGCTGGATAGCTTTACCTTCGATCAGTACTGGTTCAAATGCCTGGATACCCAGACGGTGCAGTGTTGGTGCACGGTTCAGCAGTACCGGGTGTTCGCGGATAACTTCGTCCAGGATATCCCAAACGACAGCTTCTTCACGCTCAACCATTTTCTTAGCGGCTTTGATGGTGGTGGCGAGGCCACGCAGTTCCAGCTTGCCGTAGATGAACGGTTTGAACAGTTCCAGTGCCATTTTCTTCGGCAGACCGCACTGATGCAGACGCAGGTATGGACCTACGGTGATTACAGAACGACCGGAGTAGTCAACACGCTTACCGAGCAGGTTCTGACGGAAACGACCCTGTTTACCTTTGATCATGTCGGCCAAAGATTTCAGAGGACGTTTGTTAGAACCGGTGATCGCACGACCGCGACGACCGTTATCCAGCAGGGCGTCAACCGCTTCCTGCAGCATACGTTTTTCGTTGCGTACGATGATGTCCGGCGCAGCCAGATCCAACAGACGTTTCAGACGGTTGTTACGGTTGATAACGCGACGATACAGATCGTTCAGATCCGATGTTGCGAAACGACCACCATCCAGCGGAACCAGCGGACGCAGATCTGGCGGCAGAACCGGCAGAACGGTCAGGATCATCCACTCTGGCTTGTTGCCAGACTGTACGAAGGCTTCCAGCAGTTTGATACGCTTGGTCAGCTTCTTACGCTTGGTTTCGGAGTTGGTTTCGTTCAGCTCTTCGCGCAGAGTTTCACACTCTTGCTCCAGATCCATGCTCTTCAGCAGGGCCTGAATGGCTTCCGCACCCATCTTCGCGTCGAATTCGTCACCGAACTCTTCCAGCGCGTCCAGATACTGCTCTTCAGTCAGGATCTGTTGACGTTCCAGGTTAGTCATACCGCCTTCGATAACAACATAAGATTCGAAGTACAGTACACGTTCGATATCGCGCAGCGGCATATCGAGCAGCAAACCGATACGGGACGGCAGAGATTTCAGGAACCAGATGTGAGCGGTCGGAGACGCCAGCTCGATGTGGCCCATACGCTCACGGCGTACTTTGGTCTGGGTCACTTCAACGCCGCACTTCTCACAGATCACACCACGGTGTTTCAGGCGCTTGTACTTACCGCACAGGCACTCATAGTCTTTTACCGGCCCAAAGATACGGGCGCAGAAAAGGCCGTCACGTTCAGGTTTGAACGTACGGTAGTTGATGGTTTCCGGCTTCTTAACTTCACCGAAAGACCATGAACGGATCATGTCTGGCGAAGCCAGAGCAATTTTGATCGCATCAAACTCTTCGGTTTTAGTCTGCGCTTTCAGAAACTTTAATAAATCTTTCACGGATTTGCTCCCGTCGGAGTTAGCACAATCTGGCGCTGGCTGTTACGCCAGCACCAGTGACCTGTTTGATCGAGAGTTACTCGTCTTCCAGCTCGATGTTGATACCCAGCGAACGAATCTCTTTCAACAGTACGTTGAAGGATTCTGGCATGCCTGGTTCCATCTGATGGTTGCCGTCCACGATGTTTTTATACATCTTAGTACGACCGTTCACGTCATCAGACTTAACGGTGAGCATTTCCTGCAGGGTGTATGCCGCGCCGTATGCTTCAAGCGCCCATACTTCCATCTCCCCGAAGCGCTGACCACCGAACTGCGCCTTACCACCCAGCGGCTGCTGAGTAACCAGGCTGTAAGAACCGGTAGAACGCGCATGCATCTTGTCATCAACCAGGTGGTTCAGTTTCAGCATGTACATGTAGCCAACGGTAACCTGGCGCTCGAACTGCTCACCGGTACGACCGTCGAACAGTGTGATCTGACCGGAAGTCGGCAGGCCACCCAGCTGTAACAGTTCCTTGATTTCAGACTCTTTCGCACCGTCGAATACCGGCGTTGCGATCGGCATACCTTTTTTCAGGTTTTCAGCCAGACGCAGAACTTCTTCATCGCTGAAGGTATTCAGGTCAACTTTCTGACGAACATCTGAACCCAGATCGTAAGCACGCTGGATGAATTCGCGCAGTTTCGCGACTTCTTGCTGCTGTTTCAGCATGGCGTTGATCTTATCGCCGATACCTTTAGCAGCCATACCCAGGTGGGTTTCAAGGATCTGACCGATGTTCATACGCGATGGTACGCCCAGCGGGTTCAGAACGATATCTACCGGCGTACCGTTAGCATCGTGTGGCATATCTTCGATCGGGTTGATCTTAGAGATTACACCCTTGTTACCGTGACGACCTGCCATCTTATCACCAGGCTGGATCCGACGTTTAACCGCCAGATAAACCTTAACAATCTTCAGCACACCCGGTGCCAGATCGTCGCCCTGAGTGATTTTACGGCGTTTCGCTTCGAGTTTTTTCTCGAACTCGTGTTTCAGTTCGTCGTACTGCTCAGCCAGTTGTTCCAGCTGATTCTGTTTCTCTTCGTCGGTCAGGCCGAGTTCTAACCAGCGGTCACGCGGCAGTTTGTCGAGCTTCTCAGCTTCAACACCACCGGAAACCAGCACAGCGTAGATACGGCTGAACAGGCCAGCTTCGAGGATCTGCAGTTCTTCAGACAGGTCTTTTTTCGCCTGCTTCAGCTGCATCTCTTCGATTTCCAGCGCACGTTTGTCTTTTTCTACGCCATCGCGAGTAAAGACCTGAACGTCGATAATCGTACCGGAAACACCGTTTGGCACGCGCAGAGAAGAGTCTTTAACGTCAGACGCTTTCTCACCGAAGATCGCACGCAGCAGCTTCTCTTCTGGCGTCAGTTGGGTTTCACCTTTCGGCGTTACCTTACCAACCAGAATGTCGCCACCGGTCACTTCCGCACCGATATAAACGATACCGGATTCATCCAGTTTGGAGAGCGCAGCTTCACCCACGTTCGGGATGTCAGCGGTGATCTCTTCTGGCCCCAGCTTGGTGTCACGGGACACACATGCCAGTTCCTGAATGTGGATGGTGGTGAAACGATCTTCCTGGACAACACGCTCGGATACGAGGATGGAGTCTTCGAAGTTGTAACCATTCCATGGCATGAATGCCACGCGCATGTTCTGACCCAGCGCCAGTTCACCGAGGTCGGTGGACGGACCGTCAGCCAGCACATCACCACGTTCAACCGGCTCGCCCAGAGATACGCAAGGCATCTGGTTGATACAGGTGTTCTGGTTAGAACGGGTGTATTTGGTCAGGTTATAGATGTCTATACCCGCTTCGCCCGGATACATCTCGTCTTCGTTAACTTTGATAACGATACGGGATGCGTCAACGTACTGTACGGTACCGCCACGTTTAGCAACTGCAGTAACACCGGAGTCAACGGCAACAGCACGTTCCATACCGGTACCAACCAGCGGCTTATCAGCACGCAGAGTCGGAACCGCCTGACGTTGCATGTTCGCACCCATCAATGCACGGTTGGCGTCATCGTGTTCCAGGAACGGGATCAGGGACGCACCGACGGATACCACCTGCTGGGTGGATACGTCCATGTAGTCAACCTGGTCACGGCTGAACAAGCTGGATTCGCCTTTGCTACGGCAGGTAACCAAATCTTCTACAAAGTGGCCTTCGTCATCCAGGTTGGAGTTCGCCTGAGCGATAACGTAGTTGCCTTCTTCGATAGCAGACAGGTAATGAATTTCGTCAGTTACAACACCGTCGGTCACTTTACGGTACGGAGTCTCGAGGAAGCCGTATTCGTTAGTCTGGGCGTACACGGACAGGGAGTTGATCAGACCGATGTTCGGACCTTCAGGCGTTTCGATTGGACATACGCGACCGTAGTGAGTCGGGTGTACGTCTCGAACTTCGAAGCCTGCGCGCTCACGGGTCAGACCGCCCGGGCCGAGTGCAGAGATACGACGTTTGTGCGTAATCTCAGACAGCGGGTTGTTCTGGTCCATAAACTGAGACAGCTGGCTGGAACCAAAGAACTCTTTCACTGCTGCAGAAATCGGCTTGGCGTTGATCATATCCTGAGGCATCAGGGTATCCAGATCGCCCAGAGACAGACGCTCTTTCACCGCACGCTCAACACGTACCAGGCCAACGCGGAACTGGTTTTCCGCCATTTCGCCTACGGAACGGATACGACGGTTGCCGAGGTGGTCGATATCATCGACTTCGCCCTTACCGTTACGGATATCGATGAGCTTCTTCATCACTTCGATGATGTCGTCTTTGCTCAGGATACCGGAACCTTCGATTTCGTCGCGCAGCAGAGAACGGTTGAACTTCATACGACCAACCGCAGACAGGTCATAGCGGTCTTCGGAGAAGAACAGGTTCTCGAACAGGCTTTCAGCAGCTTCACGAGTCGGCGGCTCACCAGGGCGCATCATGCGGTAGATTTCTACCAGCGCGCTCAGACGATCGTTGGTTGGGTCGACGCGTACAGTTTCTGAAATGTACGGACCGTGGTCCAGATCGTTAGTGAACAACGTTTCGATACGCTTGTGACCAGACTGGCTCAGCTTAGCCAGCAGATCCAGGCTCAGCTCCATGTTAGCTGCGCAGATCAGCTCGCCGGTAGATTCGTCAACGTAGTCTTTAGCCGCAACTTTGCCAGCAATGTATTCAACCGGAACTTCGATATGTTTGATATCGTCTTTTTCCAGTTGGCGAATGTGGCGCGCAGTGATGCGACGGCCTTTTTCGACGTAGACTTTGCCGTTAGCTTCAATGTCAAAGGAGGCGGTTTCACCACGCAGGCGTTCCGGCACCAGTTCCATCTGCAGCTTGTTGTCACGAATTTCGAAAACAACTTTCTCAAAGAACAGGTCAAGGATCTGCTCAGTGGTGTAGTTCAGCGCACGCAGAATAATGGTCGCAGGCAGTTTGCGGCGACGGTCAATACGTACGAACAGGTTGTCCTTCGGATCGAATTCGAAGTCCAGCCAGGAACCACGGTAAGGAATGATGCGCGCGTTATACAGCACTTTACCCGAAGAGTGGGTTTTACCTTTGTCGGAGTCAAAGAAGACGCCAGGACTACGGTGCAGCTGAGAAACGATAACACGCTCAGTACCGTTGATAACAAAGGTACCGTTGTCGGTCATGAGCGGAATTTCGCCCATGTAGACTTCTTGTTCTTTAATGTCTTTTACGGTGCCTTCCGGCGCTTCGCGCTCGTAGATCACCAGACGCAGTTTTACGCGCAGCGGTGCGGAATAGGTCACGCCACGGATCTGACATTCCTGAACGTCAAACACCGGTTCGCCAAGACGGTAGCTGACGTATTGCAGCTCGGAATTACCGCTGTAGCTCTGAATCGGGAAAACGGAACGGAAAGCTGCTTCCAGACCATACTGCCCTTCAGGATCTTGCTCGATGAACTTCTGAAACGAGTCAAGCTGGATAGAAAGGAGATAAGGTATGTCCAACACTTGTGGACGTTTACCAAAATCCTTACGAATACGTTTTTTCTCGGTATAGGAGTAAACCATTAGGGTTCCTCAGCTCGCTGACAAGTCGACCCATCTGTCCGACGAAGGGACAGTTTGTGCAACACTATTTTGTTGACCGGAAAATCGAATACTTTCCGCAATGCCTGTTGCTATCACGCTTAAACCATTTCATTGCGATTTACACAGAACTGACGCTCTGTCGCAGTATATTAAGACGTCGATAGAAACAAGCATTGAAAGGCACAGCAGTAGTCAAACAGTGTGAAATGCTACTGGCGCCTTACAGCGCAAAAAGGCTGGTGACTAAAAAGTCACCAGCCATCAGCCTAATTTCTTAGGCTGCAACCAGAAAAGTTGGCTTATTTAACTTCAACTTCAGCGCCAGCTTCTTCCAGAGATTTTTTCAGTGCTTCTGCGTCGTCTTTGCTCACGCCTTCTTTCAGCGCAGCCGGTGCAGATTCTACCAGGTCTTTAGCTTCTTTCAGACCCAGGCCAGTTGCGCCACGTACTGCTTTGATAACAGCAACTTTGTTAGCGCCAGCAGCTTTCAGAATTACGTCGAATTCAGTTTTTTCTTCAGCAGCTTCAGCCGGGCCTGCAGCTACAGCTACAGCAGCAGCAGCAGAAACACCGAATTTTTCTTCCATTGCAGAAATCAGTTCTACAACGTCCATTACGGACATAGCGGATACTGCTTCAATGATTTGATCTTTAGTGATAGACATTTAAATTGTTCCTGAAAATCAGAATAAGTTTATACGTAAGCAGATGCTTGAGAAAGATAACTGCGATTAAGCAGCTTCTTTCGCATCGCGTACAGCAGCCAGAGTACGAACCAGTTTGCCAGCCGAAGCTTCTTTCATGGTTGCCATCAGGCGTGCAATTGCTTCTTCGTAGGTCGGCAGAGTTGCCAGGCGATCGATATTCGATGCCGTAATCAACTCACCTTCAAAGGCTGCGGCTTTGACCTCAAATTTTGCATTCGCTTTCGCGAACTCTTTGAACAGACGAGCAGCAGCGCCCGGGTGTTCCATAGAGTATGCAATCAGGGTCGGACCAACAAACGTGTCTTTCAGGCACTCGAACTGAGTACCTTCAACGACGCGGCGCAGCAGGGTGTTACGAACAACACGCATGTATACGCCAGCTTCACGACCTGCTTTACGCAGTTCAGTCATTTTATCTACAGTTACGCCACGGGAATCCGCAACTACTGCAGACAGCGCGCCTTTGGCTACTTCGCTGACTTCAGCAACAATCGCTTGTTTGTCTTGAAGATTTAAAGCCATTAGCTTTGCTCCTGGATGTTTGCCGGAACTCATGTTCCGGAACTCACTTCACTCCCCCCAACGGAGAGAGCGTCTAAATACGGTGAGCAGAAACAAGCCAGAGTATCAGAAATAATCTTAGCGTTCTGTCACCGTCTACGCAGGGCATTAAGTTTCTTACGAAACACCTGCGGTCTTCGACGGAGGCCTGGATAGGCCAGGCTCCAACGAACAAATCTTGTCTATCTGTCGCTATTCAATCTGTGCCGGCGTTGACTGCCTTCGTTCACACCAGCCACATAGTTGACTATGCTCTCGGCGATTCACTCAGTTGTCGCCTTGCCACAGCCTGAATATCTCGGATATACGTCTGCAATTAGCAGAAACGTGGGGGTAAGATTGTAGACAAAATCACCGCCCACGTAAAGGCGAATATTAGTTCGCCACAGTCGCAGTCAGACCGGACTGATCAACGGCAACACCAGCACCCATGGTGGTGGAGATGCTAACTTTCTTGATGTACACGCCTTTTGCCTGAGTCGGTTTTGCTTTTTTCAGCGCAACCAGCAGAGCTTCCAGGTTTTCTTTCAGTTTGTCAGCGTCAAAATCCACTTTACCGATGGTGGTGTGGATGATGCCGTTTTTGTCGTTACGGTAACGAACCTGACCAGCTTTAGCGTTCTTAACTGCTTCAGCAACGTTAGGAGTTACAGTACCAACTTTCGGGTTTGGCATCAGGCCGCGCGGACCCAGAACCTGACCCAGCTGGCCAACAACGCGCATTGCATCCGGGGAAGCAATAACAACGTCAAAGTTCATTTCGCCTTTCTTGATCTGTTCAGCCAGATCTTCCATACCTACCAGCTCAGCGCCTGCAGCTTTAGCAGCTTCAGCGTTTGCGCCCTGGGTAAATACGGCTACGCGAACGGAACGGCCAGTACCGTGCGGCAGTACAGTTGCACCACGTACGTTCTGGTCAGATTTACGAGCGTCGATGCCGAGGTTAACAGCAACGTCCACGCTTTCTACGAATTTAGCAGTGGCCAGCTCTTTCAGCAGAGCAATAGCTTCGTTGATGTCGTACTGCTTAGTAGCATCAACTTTGTCACGGATCACGGACATGCGCTTGGTCAGTTTAGCCATTTCTTAGTCCTCCACTACCAGGCCCATGGAACGTGCAGTACCTTCAATGGAGCGAGTCATCGCTTCAATGTCGGAACCAGTCATGTCGGCAGCTTTGGTCTGCGCGATTTCCTGCAGCTGAGCGCGGGAAATTTTACCCACTTTGTCTTTGTTCGGCTTGCCGGAACCAGACTTGATACCAGCCGCTTTCTTCAGCAGAACTGCTGCCGGAGGCGTTTTGGTAACGAAAGTGAAAGAACGGTCAGCGTAAACGGTGATAACAACCGGGATCGGCAGACCTTTTTCCATGGAATCAGTTTTAGCGTTGAACGCTTTGCAGAATTCCATGATGTTCACGCCTTGTTGACCCAGTGCTGGACCTACCGGCGGACTCGGGTTAGCCATACCAGCTGCAACCTGCAGCTTGACATAGGCTTGGACTTTCTTAGCCATTCTAAATTCCTCTGATTGGGTTATAGCGCCTCAAGGAGGCTCCCCGTGATTAAATTCGTTTTACGGACAGGATCCATAAAAACAAAAGGCGCGAAATTGTATTCCAATCTCGCGCCTTGTGCAACGATTAAATCGTCGCTTTTTTGATCGGCGTATTAGGCTTTTTCAACCTGAGCGAAGTCCAGTTCAACCGGAGTCGCACGACCGAAGATAGATACGGAAACTTTCAGACGAGACTTCTCGTAGTCCACTTCTTCAACCACGCCATTAAAGTCAGCGAACGGACCGTCGCTAACGCGAACCATTTCACCTGGCTCAAACATCGTTTTCGGACGCGGCTTATCGCCAACCTGCTGCAGACGGTTCATGATCGCATCAACTTCTTTGTCGCTGATCGGCGCCGGACGGTCAGAAGTACCGCCGATAAAGCCCATCACACGCGGCACGCTACGCACCAGGTGCCAGCTTGCGTCATTCATCACCATCTGGACCAGTACATAGCCCGGGAAGAATTTACGTTCGCTCTTGCGACGCTGGCCACCACGGATTTCGACCACTTCTTCAGTCGGAACCATGACTTCGCCAAACAGCTCTTCCATATTTTGTAACTTGATATATTCGCGCAGCGACGTGGCTACGCGGCCTTCAAAACCGGAAAACGCCTGAACGACGTACCAGCGCTTTTTAGGGGCTTCAGACATCTTAGAACCTCAGGCCAGTGATAAAGGATACCAGGCGAACCAGAATACCATCCAGTCCCCACAGGATCAGTGACATTACTGCGGTAACCGCAGCCACAATTAATGTGGTGTGCAATGTTTCCTGGCGAGTTGGCCAAATGACCTTACGGACTTCGGTTCTCGCTTCACGGGCAAAAGCAACGGTCGCTTTACCTTTTGTTGTCAACAGCGCGACACCACCCGCTGCGGCAATCAGAATCACTACGGCCAGCGCACGCAGCGGCAGCATCATGTCACGATAGAGGTAGTTGCCAACGATAGCTACAAGCAGCAATACAGCGACAACAACCCACTTCATCGCTTCCAGGCCGCGCCCGCTTCCTTGAGCTTCGGTATTCGCACTCATAAACCAACCTGTCAGAAGTATTCTACAAACATTTTCACCCCGCGTAAGCGAGGCAATCCAAACCGAAATGCTCTGGTGCGTTTCGGACTAAACGCCCTCTTCAGAGCCTGTCTCAGCAATGATTATGACAAAAAAAATCACTGATGAGCCAGGTTCTGGTGTGAAAGCGTGCAAAAAGGGCATCAAATGATGCCCTTTTATTGCGCATTGCGTCAAATGTTATTCGGCAATTAGCTCATTACTTTGGCAACAACGCCCGCACCAACAGTACGGCCGCCTTCACGGATTGCGAAACGCAGACCGTCGTCCATCGCGATTGGGTGGATCAGGGTAACAACCATTTTGATGTTGTCGCCCGGCATTACCATCTCAACGCCTTCCGGCAGTTCGATGGTACCAGTCACGTCAGTAGTACGGAAGTAGAACTGCGGACGGTAGCCTTTGAAGAACGGAGTATGACGGCCGCCTTCGTCTTTGGACAGAATGTACACTTCAGATTCGAACTTGGTGTGCGGCTTGATAGAGCCCGGCTTAGCCAGTACCTGACCACGTTCGATTTCTTCACGTTTGATACCACGCAGCAGAACACCAACGTTCTCACCAGCACGGCCTTCGTCCAGCAGTTTGCGGAACATTTCAACGCCGGTACAAGTAGACTTAGCAGTGTCCTTGATACCAACGATTTCAACTTCTTCACCAACTTTGATGATACCGCGCTCTACACGACCGGTAACAACGGTACCACGACCGGAGATGGAGAATACGTCTTCGATAGGCAGCAGGAACGGCTTGTCAATCGCACGCTCTGGTTCTGGGATGTAAGAATCCAGGAAGCCAGCCAGTTCGATGATTTTCGCTTCCCACTCTGCTTCGCCTTCCAGCGCTTTCAGAGCAGAACCACGAACGATCGGAGTGTCGTCGCCCGGGAAATCGTACTGAGACAGAAGTTCACGAACTTCCATTTCTACCAGTTCCAGCAGCTCTTCGTCATCAACCATGTCGCATTTGTTCAGGAACACGATGATGTACGGAACGCCTACCTGACGACCCAGCAGGATGTGCTCACGAGTCTGCGGCATCGGGCCGTCAGTCGCAGCAACAACCAGGATCGCGCCGTCCATCTGCGCAGCACCGGTGATCATGTTTTTAACATAGTCGGCGTGGCCCGGGCAGTCTACGTGTGCGTAGTGGCGAGTCGGGGTGTCATATTCAACGTGAGAAGTGTTGATGGTGATACCACG
>NZ_JAOWDR010000043.1:0-151081 GCF_030334525.1 Citrobacter sp. Ce119 | reverse complement strand
GCGCGTTCTTCACCAAATATCTTCGCCATCGCCAGGACATCATTCGTCCATCCCGTCAGCTCATGCGTTATCCCTGTTGCATCATGCAGCGCCATCAGCAACGGCGTGACAGGGGAACCATCTGCCTTCACTCCCCGTTCCTTCATCTGCCGGATTGTGTTTCCGGCCACTCCGCTCTTCCACGGATACAATGTCTCCTGCGGCGCTGGCTCTTTGACTATTGCATAGCGTTCACTCGCACACTGGCTGACGCGGATTTTAGTCTGGGTGCCATACGGTAACAGCATTGCCGGACTCAGCTGGTTTCCCTGCGGCGCGATGTAATCCAGAACCCCTGCAAGATTGCCTGTCGTGGCTTCTGTCGTTTGCTCTGAAGTCTGTGGTGACGTCCAGTTTGATGCACTCAGGCGCTGCATTCTGCTCTGCCGTTGCCCGTCATCGCCCGCGTAACGCTCCATCGTTTTTTCCGTCCAGCGACACTGTGTGAATGCTATCCAGATATCATTCTCCAGCACTTCATATGGCAGTGTCAGAAAATCCTTTCCGCCGTTACTGTAGGTTCCCTGCCTACAGTCAGGCTCTGATTTCTCCAGAACATTTTTCGCCGACAGTTGCTTCCATAAACTGCCGTCATCACACACCGACCATGCTTCCCAGTCCGTCAGGTATGGATAGTAGATATAGATATAGCCCCTGCGCATCGCACGCAGCGCATAGTGATAATTTTCACTTTCTGCCGGATAAGACGACGCTCCTGGTTTTGCCCACGCCGGCAGCGCTTCCTGAATATATTCAGGAACCACCGCATAACGTACGGGCAGTAATGCCGGTCCCTGTGACATACAGTCACATTTATGATTTTTCATCCCTGTTCTCCTGCATATTCGAACTGTAAATCGCTTAATTAATGATCTGCGCGAATTTCATTCCATTGCTGTTCTGTGACATGGGATATGATTTGAGTAAAATTTCTCTTCTCACTTAGGCTGTTTATTTCAAGCAATTTTTTTATAAAACTATGATTATAAAACTCTGGAGCAATATTAATTGAACACTCGCCCCACTTAATAAGATCTTCTTCATCAGAAAAAGCGCACAACCCGGCTCTTTTAAGTGACTGCTGCAATAGTTTAAACACTGCTGATTCCGTGAAACGTTTACTGCTCAAATGCGCCAAGCGATAATTACAGATAATCCTATTTTTTATACCTATAAAATTCATATCATGCCAATTATCAGCACTCAGCGAGAGCGTATATGAAAGCCGAGGTTGATTGTCAGTCTGATTTATTTTATTAATAAACTGCCCATCGCCATCAATAAAACTCCACACTTCAACTGGTCCTAACAAACGTTGTTGTTGCCAATCATCCAGAATAGATAATAGAGAGATCATAATTGCAGGGTCATAATACCGAAGCAAAACATCTTTACCATCACGTTGTTGGATAGCAACTTTTCCCAGGTAAGCAGCGAGATTGATAATATCTTCTTCGCAAGTGAGCCAACCGCAAATCATCCTACCCTTACCCAGCAGTATCTCATTAGGTTCGATCTCTTTCAGGGCTTGCATAATACTTTCATGTAGTATTTTACAATCTTCAGGTAAAGATAAATCCAGTGATACCAAACATGGCTCAAATTCTGAGGTTAGATAACGATTAGCAACTGGCACCCTCACAACCCCTCTATCTATTATTTGGTTGTAGAATGATGAATCTTGATTTCTTAATCTTATAATTGCAGCGTCAATCATTAATATACAATTTCTATTTAGCGTTCTGAAATGATTAAATATTTCCTCACCAATATCCCCCCCCTGATTTTGCATTGCCTGTAAAGAGTAATCATAAGTTATGAAAGATTCCTTCATTATTGGCCCTCCATCAGCCCAGCGTCACTGTGGGGCTTTGCGTTCCACCAGCAGCGTCAATGGCAGTAGCGCAAGGATCCGGTAACTCTATGCTGGCATTCAATGTTGCAGGTGCCATTTTCTGAATTCCAATACTCTTTACGCGAACGTTGCCAGGCGTCCCGACTTCTATTTCGCCATCTTTAAGCCTGATATATGCTCCACCACAACTGAGCACTAACTCTGTCGCTGCGGTAATGATCACCTGCTCATCCTTGCTGGCTATACTCAGCGTTTTCTTTGCCAGCAGATCCATTGCATCTCCCTGCGCCTGAATTTCCACTTTTCCTTTGCTGGCGAAAATCTTAATCCCCATCCACTGAGCGAAAAGACTTATTGTTTCTTTCACACCAAGGCGGAATTTTTTAGCGACACTGACATCGGTGTCCGCTCCAGAGGTCACAATGACATTATCACCCGATGAGAGTTGGATACTGGCGGGCGTTACCTGCGCTATACCAGCAGGGGCAGAGAAAAGTAAAGCCTGTTTCTTGAGGTCTGTCATAGACTCCATTAACAACGCTTTTTGCCTCTCTATATCAGCCAGTTCTGCTTTCGCTTTTTCTGCCGCAGAGCGAATACCTTTCGCATCCTGAAGCGCAGCTTGTAAGTTAGCTACTGCTTCATGCATATCTAACTGCAAACCTCCAGCCAGTTCCTGACGATCGGCACTGATAAAGATCCCCTTCCCAGCCCGAATAGCTCCCCACTGGTCTGTACGCAGTTCAAAGCCCTCTCCCCGCAGCGCACGCCCCGCATCAACGTTATGCCCCAGGTTAAGCTGCGTTTTCCCGCCATACTCGGTACTGAGTTTGACGTGCTCCTCACCCCGTTTGTCTTCCATGCGCAGCTTGTTGTTCGCGGGCGTGCGGATGACGTTGCGGGTATGGTTTGCCTGTGTCACGTGGTCCGGATGCCGGGAGTCATGCAGCGCATGGGCGATATAGGGCCGGTCCGGGTCCCCTTCATGGAACGCCACCGCCACTTCTGTGCCCTGTATCAGCGGGAAGTGAATACCGTAAGTGTCGCCGCCGTAGGGTTTGGCAAGGCGTACTGGCATACTTTCGTAGCCCTGTTGTTTAGCATCGCGGTCCGCATCAAACTTAACCCAATAAAGCCCGCTCTGATTTAAATGAGCATATTCATCATTCTTTTTCGGGCTTGAAACACGTGCCATTAGCGTACCGCTAATTACTGGTCGCGGTTTGAGTGGAGGTCTCCAACAGCGCGTTTCACTGTAAATGGTCGCCATCAACACCACTTGTAGCGCTTCCTTGCGGCTTGCGCTGAATGAAACCGCCGTAACCAGCAAGCTGTTACGCACACTGACAGGAAGCGTTGGGACAGGTGTGGATTCCGTAATATTCAGGACCTGAGCCGGGCTGAGGCTTACATCGGTTGATAATCCAGAGATTGTCGCTTGTGAGGAGAGATAACGCTCATGTTCCAGACGCGCCCAAAAATTTCCTGTCTCAGGCGCCGGCGAAACCTTATCACCCGTTTCAAGATGGCGTGGGCGATAGTGGTAAACATCCCCATAAGTCACCTCGTCACCTTCACCGTAAGTCATATCGGTTTGTGCAGAAAATAATATTTTCTGAGCCTGGCGATGGTTATAATCCCCGGCAGTAACCGATGCCTGCACCGCAGACTGTTGGAACTGTATATCCCAGACTGAGTCGATGCCATTGTCATTCATTCCGGAGGGACTATTCAGCGGTAATGTTTTGCCAAACTCCCATGCGCTTTGTTTGTCAGCAAAATAGATCACCTCAGTGCCAGCATCAGGCTGAAGCCTAAAGAAGAAGAAAATCCCAACTTCAGAGAGCAGGCGTTCAATAAAAACCAGATCACTCTCCTGATACTGATTAATTTGCTCTCTTTTTGGATATTCCATTACCAAATCAAAATTATATTCCCAGTCTTTTAAACCATGTTCCTGTAAAATTTGAGTAACAACTTCCGGAACTGACATATTAATAAAGAAACGATGTGTACGAAATTGGTTTTTCAGCAACGCGACAAAGGGTTCAATGATTAACTGATAGGTTGCCTGGTCTTTTGAACCACTGATACGATGGAAAGATGTTACAATACCATGTACCATTTTGCGGGCAGTTAACTCACTTAACTTCCCCATTCCCATGGTCAATGTTGTTGATTTTCTAAGTATCGACTCTGCTGCAATGTCTTTATCATGGCTGGAAAAATTTACTACGTATCGATACAATGAACTCATTTCCTCTGTACCATTAAAGCTAATAACATCCAGTACAGATTTGCATGAAGGGATATACAATTGATAACGGTTTAATGTATTTTCATTTATAAATGAAATCCCGCCACCCAGTGATTCAGACATTCCCATATATTTAACCCTTGTTATTTTATAAAGAGCTATTTTTCAGATAATAAAAACTGCGCTCAACGCATTGTTTTTATCAGACTAACCAAATCCGTTTTCTCATTAGTGACAATAGAAAATGTAAATTGACGATTATCATTTGATATCCAAAGCTCTTCCCTTCCATTATTACTATAATCATAAAGATGAAAGCCAAGACCTGTTAGATAATTACGAATAATGCCTACATCACCACCGCGAAAAACAATAAGATTTGTTTCCCGTGTACTTCCATCAGGAGAAATATATTCAAAGCAATAATTATTTGATATCCTTGGAGCCTGCTTGATATCAACATCGGTGTAGAAATAGTAGTCAAAAAGATCGCTTTCCCGATATTCTAATTTATCTGGCCAGGGTATTAACATCGGTGACAAGAAAATCAAAACAATCGTCACCAGTATTATTTTAAAGTAGCTCATTACCATTCACCTCGACAAAAATGAATAATAACCGCCATCCCCGGTGATAACTTCTACCCGACCAGAAGTGAAATCACTCCACGGTTGCACCCATGTCATAAACGAAGGTAAGCTTCCCTTATAGGGTTTATGCACAGCACAGTTATCCATGGGTTCTGGAAACAGTAATGGTAAAAAGCCTTTATTCTTATAATTGCCTATCGGCCCATAAAAATCCCATCTACTCAGGGCCTGCTCTTTACTGACGAGCCTCAGTCTTGACTGGTAGTCTGAGGGAAGAATTGCCCGATAGAAGCCTAAAAGATCGGAGGTAAGGTCCTCTCCGCTAAAACCACTGTCGGTATACCAACTAAAACACAAATTAGATTGCAAACTTTCAAACAAGCGTGCAGTCGTCATCATCATGGCTAACGCAACGCTGTTTTTCTCACATGCAGATAAACCTTGTTTGATACGCCACTTAACAAACTTTCCTGTACCAAACTGGCGATGATATACAAACATCTTTTGGCTATAAATGACTTCATAATAACCATCACGGCCTGATTCACCTCGTTTTATATCTATCAGTAGGTTTTTAATATCACTTCCCTGTGCATGGCCTATATCTATCCATCCCAATATTTCGCTATAAACAAGCCCTGTTTTACGATCCGATGTCCACTCGGAAGGTTCAATAATATCGTTACGTTTACTCATCATTAAACTCCAGCATCATTCCCTCTTCATCATGCCAACTCAAAGTAAGCTGCTGAGGTTTTTGCTGCCGGGAAAGATACGTTAACAACTGCTGGCTAAGCACAGGTAAGATTTGTTGATTGAGCAGACTATCAATATTCCTCGCCCCCGTATCCGGTAGCAGGCAAGCGGCGGTCAGGGCATCAAAAAGGCTCTCGGATATCGTCGTGGTGATGCCGTAGTGACGCAGTAATCGCTGGCTAACCTGATCCAGTTTCATTTGTACAATCGTACGTAGCGCAGATTCACTGAGCGGATGGTAGATAATCGTCTGGAAGCGGGCCAGTAGCGCTGGCTGGAAGTGATCGCGCAAAAGTGGGCGCAGCAGTTCGTGCAACTCAGACTCTGTGGTTTCCGGCTGTTCTTCCAGCATCTGCATTACAGCGTCGCCGCCAAGATTGGAGGTCATCAAAATAACGGTATTGCGAAAATCAATTTCACGGCCTTCGCCGTCACGCATGAAACCACGGTCAAATACCTGGTAAAACAGATTCATGACGTCGCGATGCGCTTTTTCTACTTCATCCAACAGTACCACGCTATAGGGGCGTTTTCGCACCGCCTCGGTCAGGATCCCTCCCTGACCATAACCCACATATCCCGGAGGTGAGCCTTTTAGCTGGCTCACGGTGTGCGGCTCCTGATATTCAGACAAATTAATCGTGATCAGCGATTTTTCACCACCAAACAGAATGTCAGCCAGGACCAGCGCCGTCTCCGTTTTGCCGGTTCCACTTGGTCCAGTAAGCAGGAACACACCCTGCGGGCCGTTTTCCGGCGTCAGTCCTGTTTTTGATGCCCGCAACCGCTGTGCGATCGCATTCAGCGCGTAATTCTGCCCGACAACGCGTTCTCCCATCTGGGTTTCAAGCGTCAGCAAGTCTGCCTGGGAGTCCTTCATTAATGATGACAATGGTACACCGGTCCAGTCGGCAATTACCGTAGCAACGGTGCGCGCGTCTACATCCGGAAACAGCAAAGGATGGCCCTGCTGAAGCATACTTAGCTGCAGTTGCAATTCAACCGTTTCCGCCTGACGAGAAATATCACGGCGGCTGGCCAGCAGTTGCTCAGTGAGCGTTAATTCCTGACCATACTGGGTTTCGCGTTCATCCAGTTCGACAAGCAGACGATTTTCACGCTGTTCAATGGTGGCCAGCCTTTCACCATGCTGACCATTTCCTACCGCGAGGTCTGCAAGCAATGCCTGCTTTTCAATTTCAAGCGCGGTGATCTCTGACTTCAAACGCGTCAGTGGTTCCGGAACGGTATCAAGGCTCATCCGCACTCTTGCACCTGCGGTGTCCAGCAGATCGACGGCTTTGTCGGGTAATTGTCGCCCGGTAAGATAGCGGCGAGAGAGCGTAACAGCAGTTTTAACCGCTTCGTCGGTGATGTGAACGCCATGGTGTTCTGCATAGCGTGATTTCAGACCACGCAGCATTAAGCAAGCAGTGTCATCATCCGGCTCATCCACTTTAACCATCTGAAAACGCCGCTCCAGCGCAGCATCGCGCTCAAAATACTGTTTATATTCACTCCATGTGGTCGCCGCGATGGTTCGTAATTCACCTCTGGCCAGAGCGGGTTTTAGCAGATTAGCTGCGTCAGCGCCTCCCGCCTGATTACCGGCCCCAATAATGGTGTGTGCTTCATCGATAAAGAGCAGAACAGGCGTTGGCGATTGCTGAACGGCATCAATGATATTTTTTAACCGCTGCTCAAACTCACCTTTCACCCCGGCACCTGCTTGTAACAGCCCAAGATCCAACGTGCGTAATGTTACTGATTTCAGGCTATCCGGCACGTTACCTTCAGCAATACGCAGCGCCAGACCTTCCACCAGAGCGGTTTTGCCGACACCGGGTTCCCCGACCAGAATGGGATTATTTTTTCGCCGACGGGACAACACATCCACCATTTGCCGGATTTCATTATCGCGACCAAATACCGGGTCGATATCGCCGGCACGCGCTTTCGCGGTCACGTCCAGCGTAAATTTATCGAGAACGCCTTGTAATGCTGGCGATAACGTCGATTCAGCCAGGCCAGGACGTGGTTCATCATCAGGAGAAACCTGTGCCAGAGCGGCTTCTTGCTGTCTCTCAGGACGTTCATCCGACTGGACATTTAATAGCGGCAGGAGGCGTTCCAGTTGAGTATGTCCGGCGCTCAGAAGAGGCCACAGGCCATCACACTTCAGTAGCGAAGGCTTTCCCACCAGGGCCATCAGTAGATGCACACCACGTATCTGCGAATTTTCATCCGTTGCGGCACACAGCCACGCTTGTTGCATTAAAGAAAGGAGCGCATCAGACAACTGCGGGCGGCTTTTCACGGAACGAGGCTGAACATCCAGATGCGTCAGCAGCGATTGCCAGAGATTGTCGATATCCCATTCATAACGACGAGCAATGACAGTCATATCGCCCTCCCCCTGCTCCAACAGCTTCAGTAACCAGTGTTCGGGAGTGATTTCTGCATGCGCGCGCGTCTGACATAACGATGCCGCCGCTTCGAGCGCCTGGGCGCAATAGGGGTTGAGACGTCGTAATAACACTGCTGACTGGTGTTCCATTTGCTTCCTGGCTCCCTGTATTCAGGCACGCTACCGCCCGTGGCCGTAATCCAATGCCCATAAGGTAATAGTGACGTTGATACTCTCTGCTAAACCCCGCCCCGGACGCTTAGCAGAGGGCATAAAAAAAACGGATGAGGAAATCCTCATCCGTTAGTGCATTACGCGGTGGTACGCTCGTTCCAGGCGTCAGAATGGATAATGTTGCCATCCTTATACGTCCAGACGATCTTCTCGTAGCGCAGTTCAATCTGTTCCAGGTGGTTATGCTTCTCTTTAGCGGGATCTTTGATGTCGTACATCACAGGGTTTACTTTCACCACTTTCACGTTGTGCAGAGTGGTGTTGAAGTATTCCACTTCCTGACCCGCATCATTGATGCGATACCATTTAAACTCGGCCTGGCGCAGGGTCTGACCGGTAGTTACAGCCTTGTACAGATACGGGCTGGAGGCATCGATTTCCTTAGTGAAAAGGAACGGGGTATGAATGCGCGTCCCGGTCAACTTACCGGTGTTGTTATCGGTAGGGATGTACAGGTTATGTTCCTGAGCTACTACTTCGATACTGCCCACACGATCTTTTACATCAACAGAGCCTTTAATATCCGCGCCGCCGTCATCTTTCAGCCAAAGGTAGACTGGAATTGCCATAACTCTTTCTCCATTTTTACTTCGCTAATGCGTCACCGCTTTGCGGTGACGGTTCCTTCATGCCCGGCACCCGACAGGCATCAGCCTGCGGTACCAGACTGATCTCTACACGGCGGTTGGCAGCCCGACCCTCCGGCGTATCGTTGTTTTTGTAGGGACGTAATTCGCCGTAACCCTGAACGGCAAAACAACTCTCCGCGACGTCACCGGTATCACGCATCCAGTCGCGAACAGATTCCGCGCGTTTGAGAGAGAGCTGCTGATTAGATTTATCGTCACCCACATCATCGGTATGTCCGGCGATGACTATCAGCCAACCGGGCTTGGCTTTGATATTAACCAAAGCCCCAATGAGTACTTTTGTTGAGCCTGCTTTTAACGCCCATTTGCCCGTATCAAACAGCGACATACTGTCCAGGCGTACGGTTTGCGGAGAGGTCACTTTTGGTTTTTCAGGTGGCAGCCAGTCGCTGATGGCGGCCAGCAAAGGCGGGATCAATCTCATCCCCTGATACAATCCCATTGAAAGAGAAAGGGGTTCACCGCGCTGATACCAGCGATCGAGACGCTGCGCATCACGACGAAGCTGATCCTGTGCCTGAACCTTTGGCTCAACAGGATTACCGGTAAGATGGCGGTATAACGTCAGATGATCGTTTGTGATCCTGATGAGATGTTGGTTATTGATAAAGCTGCACGTCATCGCCAGTCCGACAAAAATACCGCATAGCAGACCACTTACGCCCACCGTACGTTGAAATGCTGTCAGCGCCCGACGGCGAGATAAAAAAGGCAGCGCTAAATCAGGAAAAGGCAGCAGCTCGGACACTGCTGACGTCGCAGGGGAAAGTGTTGTTTGCGCAGTGATATGCCGTTGCCACAGATTATTTTCGCAGACCGCTAATGAGGTGAAACATACCACCCGTAAAGCAGAAAAAAGAGGTGGAGCGTGGCGCTCCGTATCGCCTTGCACCCTCTTCAGCCAGCCGAGTAAATTATCTAACCACACTGCATGTGTAAGATGAGAATGGCGAGCCGGGCGCTCTTGCGAAGAGAAAGGAACAAAATCGTCTAATCCCATAGCCGACTGCACTTCTGCATCCTGGGGCGTTCGAATAAACCAACGTACAGCCTCATTGCATTGAGGCGAATTCAACCAACAGCACAGCCAAAACGGCGGTATACCTGATAACCAACGCCGACTCTGGGTCACCACACGCCGCCAACTGAGCAGCATGTGCTTAAGCGCGTCTTCATCATTATGCCGTTCCGGGATCAATGCCAGCATCACGGAAACGCGCATAAGAAGCCCCGGACGCTGCACAGCTATCTGACGAACCAGAGCAATATAATGCTCTGGGGATTGGACAGATAAATACCAGCCCTGCGAACTCTCGCAAGAATCGCCGCGTCCGGTAAACAAAGGGGCATTATCTCCACACACCAGCACAACAGGCCCACTGAAACTCTCCGGAGGGAGCGGAACTTCATGAGCCGAATGAGCAGACTTCAACCGACCATATTGACGCCAGCCATAAACGATCCCCGGAATGGAAAACAGTATAATAAAGACGGTAAGGCCGCCCCGGACACCCGCACTTAACGGACTGAATCCCCAGACCAGCAACAAAGCCAGGACGGTTGCCAGCACATAGTTAACGATCCCTCGCAACTGAGCCATGTCTTAACCCTGCCCAATAAGCTGAGCAATCTGCCCTTGTAAGACATGAGAAAATGTTAACCACAAAGCACCCAGCGCCACCGCGCCGACAATCCATGCCAGCCACCAGCGGCGCTTACCGCCAGAAAAGCCGGAAGCCCGCATAATTACCGGCGCATCGTGCTTTAATTTAAAAGGCATCGCCTGAGCCGCCAGCGCTTCAAGAACATCTTCACGACGTTCGTCACCTTGCTCGCGATAGCGCCCCACAAAACCGAGCGTGATTGCGCGATAAAAGCAGGTTAATACGGCGGTATCAGGAACGGGCTCGCGCAGAACGGTACGGATGCGCTCCCAGAGTTCTTCCCCGGCATTGGTGGTGTTGAAAAAGCGGGCCTGTAAAGGTGTCGCAAGCCAGGTAATATAACCGCTATCCTGCCGGTTGCGGTTCAACACGCTTTCATCCAGTAACGCACATTGCGTGTAGAGCATGTGTTCAACGCTGTGTTCGCTGAACCCCATGTCACGCAATGTCTCACGCGCAGAATCAACCCATTGGCAGGCCCGGCGATAGAAAGCCGCCCCATCGTCGACTTCCGATCCGCCGCGTAACTGGCTGACAGCAAGCCAGGTTGGCCAGAACACCTGATCAATATCCTTATACATTTCAATCCCTTAATACAGCGAATAACTCAAGTTGAATCTCTCCCAGTGTTCCCGGCACATAGAAAGCGCAATTACCGGCGTCCAGCATGGCCTGGGCTGCTGGATGATTAATCTCAAGAGCAAAGTATTGATTTTCCAGTCGTAACGGGATGGCTGCAGGTACATGCGTCAGCGGTTTTAATGGAATACCGCTAAGTGCCACATTGACGACATCAGATACATCTGCCCGGCTCCCTGCTTTACAGAGCTGTGGAAATTGCGTTAGGAGGACATGCGCAGGAAGATCCGAACGAACGGAAAGGTAAAAATCAGCGCCTTCACGCAGTCGAGCATCCGACAATGCGCCATACCAGAACTGTCTCTCCTGCGTCAGTTCAATAGCGACAACGCGAGATGGCAGGCTGGCCTCCAGCAGTTCCACCAGGAGTGCAAACAGGGGTGGGAATACCTGCTGCAGATTGGCGTGCTGGTATGGAGGCACAACGCTGACATCATTTTCTAATGAAAAGGTCAGCAGACTGCCCGCTAACCGCGCTAGCTCACGCCACAAAAGTTCGGGATGACGGCCTGGGTTTTGCAGCATTTCTTTCAGAACGGGCTCTGAGCTATTAAGCGCATTCAGCAACCAAAACAACGAAACATCTGCTACCGCAAAATCCGCCATCCGTTCGTTACTTTCGCGGCGCAAGGCCATCAGGCGTCGACAACGAGCCTGGATACGATGCACCAAATCACTGAGCGAATTGATTAATGAGGGGCTGGCTGAGAGTGAAAGCGATGGGGGTAAAAAATCGCGTCCCAGCTCCCATTGCCCCTGAGCATTACGAATAAGGCAAGCTACCGGGCAAGTCAGGTAAGCGCTGTTATCGTCATGGGCATAGCGGAGGGTGATAGCATGCCGCAGCACTGCCATATCAGTCCGTTCCTGACCTGCGAGATCCTGTACTGGCAGCCACTCCTGCTGCCAGCGACACGGACGGCTAACGCCGTTGCCTGATGAAAGATTGCCGCCATTAGCCGAAAGCAGCGGCAACGCGAGGACAATATCAACGCTGCTGTAACCAGTAAGATGCGATAAATCACACGCCGGAGGCAGGTTATCTGAAATACCTGTATCCACTAACGTACCGTCAGGAAAGCGCACAACCAGATTAACGGGATTCAAACGAGAAACCGTTAGCGCACTTTCATCAAACTCCGCGCTGATGACGCCCCACGGTGATGAAAGCGACATGTGAGCAACAACGTCAGCTACATAGGCATCCCAACGTGTCTGTTGCTGAAACTGCTGGGGAGCCAGAAAGGCCCCCTCGCTCCATAACGGACGATAGATCTTCATCGCACCTCCTGTGCGCTGCGTCGTTAAGATTTCGACTTAGGCATTTGTGAAACTAACGACAAGCTGACGTCCATACCTTCAACCTGGAAATGAGGAATGGCATACAGGCGCACACGGAAGAAACCTGGGTTATCCTCAATATCCTCCACCACGACACGCCCATCTCGCAGCGGGTGTGATGCCTGCAAGTCATCGCCAGGATCGGTCATTTCGGTTACCAGACTGCGCAGCCAGTTATTAAGTTCAAGCTCAAGCAGGCGGCGATCTTTGGTCGTTCCAATATTTTCTCGCTGCAGTATTTTCAGGTAATGAGCGATACGAGAAAGCAAGAAGATATACGGCAAACGAGAGTTAATCCGACTGTTAGCCGTCGCTTCCGGAGTATCAAACTGAGCAGGTTTTTGAGCCGAGTTAGCAGAGAAGAAACAGGCGTAATCACGATTCTTATAATAAGAAAGCGGAATAAAACCGAGGTTGGCGAATTCAAACTCCCGGGTTTCCGGAATCATCACCTCAGACGGGATCTTCACCTGATTACCGGTACCCAGATCGTACAAATGGATAGGCAAATCTTTCACCGCGCCGCCTGCCTGTGGCCCACGGATCTGGACGCACCAGCCATTCTTGATAAAACTTTTCACCATATTCACAGCGAAAGAGAAAGAGGCGCTGGTCCATAGATACTTTTCGTGATCCGGACCCTTAACTTCTTCAACATAGTTAAAACTGCGTACCGGCACGGTATCAGGGCCATACGGTAAACGACCCAGGACACGCGGCATAGTTAGCCCGATATAGCGTGAATCGTCGCTATCACGAAATGCTTTCCACTTGATGTATTCAGCACGTTCGAAATAATCATTGATATCTTTTATAGCTGCGACTTCTTCCATATTTTCTTTCAAGAAGAATTTCGGCCCAACGGAACCAATGAACGGCATATGACAGGCCGCCGACACGCCAGAAATATTGCGCAGCAGTGCAATATCCTGCGGACTGTTATCAAATTCGTACGCTGAAATCATTGCCGCAATGGGTTCGCCGCCAGGCTGATCGTATTCTTCAATATAAACATGGCGGTATAACCCGCTCTGGATAAGCTCCGGCGCATCGTCAAAGTCATCACGCAGCGCATCCTTGCTGATATCCATCATTTCTACACGGACATTTCGGCGAAAATCAATGCCGGTGATCATCGAATGCAAACCACGCCAGAGCGATTCTTGCTTCTGAAATTCAGCATGGTGCATAACTTCATTGACCTGATCGCTAATCTGCTTATCAAGACGAGCAATTTGCTCATCGAGCAGCGTTTTATCCAGGCGCTCTACGGGCTGCGCAGCATCCGCCAGACATGAAACCAGAACCTGAATAGCAGCAGTCACGCGTTCAGCGGGAGCGGCGTCAGAAAGCGCTTCATCACTCTGCCAAGCATCAACATTTTTTAATGTCGAAACCGGGGAAAGATTAATTTTGTCAAAGAGGGATTGATAAACGCTGCGTTCACTGGTCGTGGTGGTCGCGACTGAAGAGGTATGTTCCTGAACAGACATCAACATATTCCTTTTATGATCCTTTACTATTCCTGCCAATTGAGCGGAGGAAACCCTGTATAGCGTTAAATCTCTTCTGGCATCATGGTTGCCAGTTCATCACGCAGTTCCTGACTCAGGGCTGGATCTTTAAGGATAATTTCCAGCTCGCGACGAAAAGCAGCGTTATCAAGTAAGTTTGATTTCAGGTCACGAAGTAGGTTACGCATAGCCAACAGAACGCGTAATTGGGGGATATTTCGTGCGACCTGCTCGGGTTCAAAATCGCGGATATTTTTAAAGGTAAGGTTAATATCGTCCTTTCTGTCATCACCAGCCAACGTATTTTTAACACTCAGATTAACCACTGGTGAGAACTTAGCTAACACATCATTGAAATTATTCTTATTAATATCAACCTTTTCACGTTCAGATAGTGGTCGTTGTTCTCTACCATTACTGAAATCACCTACGGTCAAAAGTTTTAACGGCAATTCAACCTTTTTTTGAACGCCTCCGGTATGTAAATCTAACTTGATATTAACGCGTGCCGTCGGCACTTCATTCTGAAAACTGTCACCCATACGTCCCTCTCAGACCGGCGATTCCAGCCGATATTTTGCGTTTCCTAACGGAGCATTTTCCAATCGCTCAACGTGTTTCTTACAACGTCATTTCTGTGAGCCGTCAACAATGAATGTTAATGACAATTAATGATTATAATTAGTATGCCGACGTAATCCGATATATTCCCCGAGAGAAAACATGATCAATATCACTAATACACCAAATAACATATTAGCATTACTTATTTAAAAATAAAATCAAGAAATCATTTATCTAATACAAGCGACAGGAATTAATTAACCTTAAATACATTCATCAAATAAATACCTTTAAATTAAAATACATAATTGCAAAATATATTTACAGCCATATGCATAAACGATATTGATTATTAATTTATAATTACAGCCAATTTAACTATAAATAATAAAAGCCGGAGATATACTCCGGCTTTTTACAATTTAATTGAGAATACGCAAAAAGATTACTCTTCCTTCACCACAATCAGCGGCTCGATATCGCTCTCTTTTTTAATTACCAGCGACTCGTCGCCGCGCAGGCAGGTACCACCGTAGTTACCACCTACGGTAAAGGTACAAACCTGGATATATTTACCGGCAACTTTTGGCAGACACCAAAGCTGCTGATAAATGTTCTTCTGCTCGGCAAACTTACCGCTGGTTTTATCCAGGAGTTCTTCCTGATGGCTCACCAGATCGATGTTGCTGCCACAACGTCCTGCAATAGGTTTCACCGCATAACCGGTTTTCGCCAGCTCTTCATTAACAGTGAAATCCGTATCAAGCAGATAGCGGTGATGTGGGAACAGTTGCCACAGAATAGGCAGAATCGCTTTGTTGCCAGGGATCACCGTCCACAGAGGTTCGAAAACCAACACTTCCGGGCGCAACAGCACGTCGATTAAACGCACTTCCTGATTCGTATGCCCGGTACGAATTGGCACCGCGGCGTACTCCGTTTCGCTGACCTCTCGCACCTGTTCAATCGCGGTTTCCCATGCCCAGGTTTTCCAGACGCAGTTCACCAGGCGACCGTCACCGTCAATCAGCTGACCGGCGTCATCCCAACGTAGCTCATCGAGGCCACGTAGAATTTTGCTGTCAAACCCGGCCTGACGCAGCGCCTGCTGCATAAACTGCGCGTGATAGTTTTCCTCGATATCCTTATCCTGCATGATGTGGACAAAAGGTCGCGCGCGGCTGTGCTTCCAGGCCCCCGCCAGTTCGTTGATCAATCCTTCTGCCGGGTTGTGTCCCTGCCCTGTGTAGCCTCGCTCGGCCCATCTTTCGAGGATCAAACCGGCTTCAGTATGGCACGATGCGGAATCGGCGTTGTACTCATACACCTTCAGTCCGCGTTCATCCATACAGAAATCCATACGCCCCGTAATCATGTGATGCCGACGACGCTGCCAGGAAAGGCGCAGGCGCGGCCAGAGGATTTTCGGGATGTCGAACAGCGCCAGCAGGTTATCGTCTTTCAGCACCTTGTCGGTCGCGTGCAGATACATCAGATGCAGTTCGTTGGTGGCTTTGATCAGTTCTTGTTCGGCACTCTCGGTAATAGTGAAGTACTGATGCGGATCCTGATTAATAACGTGGCCGTTCGCCAGCACGTAGGCTTTTTGCAGCGGATCCTGTTCATCCAGCCATTTACCGTCAAACTGCCCGTTATCTTCCAGTCGCGCGCCGCCAATTTTCAGCGAGTCATTGGCGATCTCCGGCTGCGGCAAACTGTCTCGGGTATCATCGGTCTGGATCATCCAACCAAGAATGGTGGTGTCATCAAAGGTATCACGCAGGGTGTAACACCCGTTTTCAACCACCATTTCCAGTTCGCGGGTCCACTGCTGTCCGGGAGGAAGCGGCGTATGGAGCACGTTCTGTTCGGCAATACGAATTTTGTTTTGCAGCAACTGGGTGACGACCGCCACATGCCCGGTATCTTTAAATTCACCGCCTTTTTGCCAGATAAGCAGAGCGCCTGCTACCGGCGCGCGGGGCGAACCATTCGGAAATGCCTGTAACGGCAGGATATTGTCATTCACCACTTCGCGCAGGAAGCGTAAGGAGAAGATCTCC
This sequence comes from Citrobacter sp. Ce119, assembly GCF_030334525.1. Lineage (NCBI taxonomy): Bacteria > Pseudomonadati > Pseudomonadota > Gammaproteobacteria > Enterobacterales > Enterobacteriaceae > Citrobacter > Citrobacter sp. Ce119. The sequence continues at coordinate 134,508 of NZ_JAOWDR010000043.1, read as the reverse complement.
CAGGCCATGCCCACATCGGTGAAGACCGCGCCATAGTTAAGGAAGAGAAAACGGCGTGCGAACTCTACGCACTGCCATTTGTGGCCCATGTATTCATCGTCGATATAGCTGCGAAATGCCGCATCATCGTCGTAGTCCCGTGGGTCGAGGGAGCTGTAATCTGAAGAGTAGATTGCTACGCCGCCTGGGGCGTAGCCCAATAATGTCCCGAATGGGGCATCCTGACTGGTCGTTCCTTTGCTCATGCACCTTACCTCAAAACAATACAGCCTGAGCAGGTTGGCGTGAATTTTTCGCTCTGATTACCTGCTCTGCGACACTAACCGGACAGAGGTCGATATCATCATACACCTCAACGCAGCGACTGGCGCTCAGAGGCGAAAAATTCACAGCAGGAACTACGCTTTTGTCAGGGTGATCGGTACGCTTTTATACGCCGGAGTCAAACTTTGTGTATCTACCGCATCCAGCGAAAGCAGGACATTCGCTTCAGGCAGATAAGCGCCTATTGAGCCCGCAGCCATGTTGTAAATCACTACTGTTAAGCCGTACATGATGCGATCCGCGCAGGGCTGGCCGTTGTCGTCCAGCGCCTGAATATTGACCACATCGCCCTGGTCCAGGCCACGGCTCGCCGCCTCTTCGGCACTTAAAAACACCACATCCCGACGACCGGCAATGCCACGATAGCGGTCGTTCATACCATAAATAGTGGTGTTGTACTGATCGTGACTACGCAGCGTTGCCAGTACCAGCGCATCAGCAGGCTGATTTTCCCGCTCAACCGCCCGTTGATGGCTGACGATAAAGTTGGCTTTGCCATTCTCCGTTCGCCATTCACGGCGCGAAGCAGGCGTATCCATGCGAAATCCACCCGGCTCGGCAATACGTGCGTTGTAGTCGTGGAACGCCGGGATCACGGCTTCAATGGCGTCACGGATCAACGTGTAGTCCCCGGTAAAGGCTTCCCAGTTGATCGGTGAAAGCGGTAGCGTGGCACGAGCCATACCCGCCACAATCGCGGGTTCCGATTTTAGCCAGCGGGAAGCCGGCTTCAGCGCGCCACAGGAAGCGTGAACCATCGACATAGAATCTTCGACGGTCACCGACTGGATCCCCGTTGCCTGCATGTCGCGCTCCGTTCGGCCTAATGCAGGTAGCAGGTAGTTATGCTTTGCCAGCAGCAGATGCGACCTGTTCAGTTTGGTCGCCACATGGACCTGCAGATCCAGATTTTTCATCGCCGCAAAGGTACGCTGCGGTTGCGGCATCGCCACCGCCAAATTGCCGCCCATGCAGATAAGCGCTTTTGCGTCTCCCCGCTCGATGGCGCGAATACTCTCCACGCTGGAGCGGCCATGTTTGCGCGGAACGCGGATAGAAAAATGCGTCTCAATGCGTTGCAGGAAATCTTCGGACGCCGCTTCGTTGATCCCCACGGAACGATCGCCCTGCACGTTAGAGTGACCGCGCAACGGGCAGATCCCCGCGCCCGGCTTACCCATATTGCCTTTCAGCAGCAGCAGGTTTACCAGTTGCTGGACGTTCTCAGTGCCGTTTTTATGCTGGGTGATGCCCAGTCCATAACAAACGATAGTGGCACTGGATTTACTGTAGCTGTGCGCCAGGTCTTCCATCTGGCTACGCGTCAGACCCGAGTCCTGCTCCAGCTCCGCCCAGTTATGCTGACGTAAGTCGTCATACAGCGCTGCATATCCCGCGGTATGCTCTTCGATAAACGCATGATCGAGCGTCGGCTGCTGATCCAGTAAGATCCGCGCTTCGTCCATTTCGATCAGCGCTTTCATGATGCCTTTGAGCAGCGAAGCGTCACCGCCCATTTTTACCTGGTAGTAGTCGTTGCTTAGCTCCGTTGCCTGACCGGTGAACATCTCTTTCGGACTTTGCGGGAAGCTAAAGCGCTCAAGTCCTCGCTCGGCCAGGGGATTGATGGAGATAATTTTAGCGCCACGCCTGGCAACGTCGCGTAAGGTGGTCAGCATGCGTGGATGGTTAGTGCCGGGGTTATGCCCGATACAAATCACCAAATCGCAGTGGTCAAAATCCTCCAGTTCAACGGTCCCTTTCCCAAGGCCAATGGCAGGAGTTAGCCCTGCGCTGGTCGGTCCGTGGCACATGTTTGAGCAATCAGGGAAGTTGCTGCTGCCATATTCGCGGGCAAACAGCTGATACAAGAACGCCGCTTCATTTGATGTTCTGCCGGAGGTGTAAAACTCAACCTGTTGTGCTGAATCATAGCTGCGCAGACGCTCGCCGATCTCCTGGAAGGCGATATCCCAATCCACCGCCTGCCAGGTGTCTGTTGAGGCATCGTATTTCATTGGATGCGTCAAACGACCGATATTTTCCAGTTCATAATCGCTGTAGTGCCAGAGTGTAGAAACCGGATGACGGCTGAAAAATTCCGGTGACGCTTTCTTGCTGGTTGTCTCCCAGGAGACCGCCTTAACGCCATTTTCGCACAACTCCATTGGCGCACGGTGCCCTGGGTCCGGCCACGCACAGCCCGGACAATCGAACCCTTTCACCTGGTTCATTTTGAACATCGCGATAATGTCACGGGCGACAGCCTTTTGCGAAAACACCGAAGCAGTGACGGCTTTTACCGCGCCCCACCCACCCGCCGGGCCCTGATAACCGCTTACTCCTGGAACACCATTTTTCATTATTACTGCTTATTCACCGCCAATTTTTGATGGTGAATACGGTAGCAATTTCCGTCCAACATTGATTTCCTCTTCATGGAGTACAGACCGGGTACAATGAACGGGTTAGATTTATCTTCCCCTTTCAGCACAAAGCGACATAAAGTCCCAATCTGTTAAATTGAGTTCTACCTAACTGCTACACTGCATCAACACAACCACTCAGAAGGCAGGTCAATATGTCAGACAATACCTATCAGCCCGCGAAAGTCTGGACGTGGGAAAAATCGAACGGCGGCGCTTTCGCCAATATCAACCGTCCTGTTTCCGGTGCCACCCACGAAAAAACGCTGCCGGTTGGCAAGCATCCGCTGCAGCTCTATTCGCTGGGTACGCCAAACGGGCAGAAAGTGACGATTATGCTGGAGGAGCTGCTGGCGCAGGGTGTGAAAGGCGCAGAATACGATGCCTGGATTATCCGCATCGGCGATGGCGATCAGTTTTCCAGCGGCTTTGTTGAAGTGAATCCGAACTCGAAGATCCCGGCGCTGCGCGATCATTCGCAAAACCCGCCGGTTCGCGTTTTCGAATCTGGCGCAATTCTGCTCTATCTGGCGGAAAAATATGGTTATTTCCTGCCGCAAGATTTGGCAAAACGTACCGAAACGCTGAACTGGCTGTTCTGGCTACAAGGCGCGGCGCCGTTCCTCGGCGGTGGTTTTGGCCACTTCTATAACTATGCGCCGGTAAAAATCGAGTACGCGATCAACCGCTTCACGATGGAAGCCAAGCGCTTACTCGACGTGCTGGATAAGCAGCTAGCACAGCATCAGTTTGTGGCCGGAGATGAATACACCATTGCCGATATGGCGGTCTGGCCGTGGTTTGGCAATGTGGTGCTGGGCAACGTGTACGACGCGGCAGAGTTCCTCGACGCAGGAAGTTACAAGCACGTGCAGCGCTGGGCAAAAGAGATTGCAGCGCGCCCGGCGGTTAAGCGTGGTCGTATTGTAAACCGCACTAATGGACCGCTGAACGAGCAGCTTCATGAACGCCATGACGCCAGCGACTTCGATACCAATACCGAAGATAAGCGCCAGGCTTAACGTAAGATGCCGGATGGCGGCGCTAACGCCTTATCCGGCCTACATATAAGGCGCGGGCCTGATAAGCGCTGCGCCATCCGGCATAAAATCACGCGCTGGTGACGTCGTACTCCATGCGGCGAAGTGCGTCTAACGTGGCTTTAGCTTCATCTTCATCAATGATGCTCATGGCGAACCCTACGTGCACCAGCACCCATTGCCCGACAAGCTCAGCCGTATCACCTTCACAAATCAGGGCAATATTGACATCACGTTTAATGCCGCACACTTCAACCTGCGCAAGCTGGTGAATATCTTCACCAACGGCCAGAACCTGACCAGGGACTCCAATACACATATCTGACTCCGCCCCATAGCAACTATGGGTTATTCGACTTCAATACTTTTCACTTTCAGTGAATCGCCAGCATCAACCCGCAGACGATCGCCCTGACATTGTGGACACTGCGCGTCATGCTGGGTGATTTCCACAACCTGACTGCAATCCCAGCACCACGCCTGGGCTGGTTTGTAATCAATATGCAGTTCACACCCCTGGGCCAGCGTTCCCTGACAGACGATGTCGAAACTAAACCGAACGGCGCTCTCTTCAACGCAGGAGAGCGCCCCGATTTCCAGCCAAACGCCGGTTACACGTTTGACACCGTGCTGCTCTGCCTGCTGTTGAACAATCTCAACCGCGCTCTGACAAAGGGACAGCTCATGCATTTTCGCAGTTCCGACGACCCAGCAGCAGCGCGCGGCGATTTAGCTGCGGCGCATTCGGATCGCTCACCGGCAGCGATAACAGCATGCGCGCGCAATCGTCAGTCAGACGGACGCCTTCTTGCGCCGACATACTGTGCGAAAGCGGCGACATCAGTGAGCAGGAGAAATATTGCGATACGCCTTCCAGTTCACCCACGGTAAAGGTCATCTCGCCATACGGCAGACGCAACCCGACTTTTTCGCTGACTTTACGCACCGGCCAGATCTGGTCCGGTCCGGGGAAAATCAGTGCGCTCAGCATCCAGGGCGTGATAACACACCCCGTCCACTGTCCTTCAAACAGCGTAAAATCAGAGACATATACCGGCATGTTCGGATGCAGGAAAGAGAGATCGTGCATTGAACGCCGGGCAACCTCTTCAAACGCTGCCTGAATCTGCATCTTCGGGGCCGTCTGAAAACCGACAAACTCCTCAGACATGAGTCGCCTCCCGAGGGATCGCTTCAACGCCTGATTCGCGAAGCGCGGCAAGAACCTGCTCAAGAGCAGGTTCGATCATCGCTTCAACCGTTGGCGTTAGCCCGATATGCGGTTCCAGCGATTCCGGAATAACGCCGACTAACGTCAGCTTTTTCGGAAACTCGCCGGTAAAACGCAGGGCCGACAATACGTCGGCCAGGCCAAGCTGGTGCGGTGAGATTTTGTTGGTAAACAGCGCCGGGATCTCTTCATCCCGCAGGACCATCATCGTTCCTGGCGTGCTTTTCTTCGACACAATGGCGTCAGCAATGATCAGATGATCTCTGTTCGCCATATCGCCGAGAAGCTCCATCCCAGCCGTACCACCGTCCAGAACATCAACAAAGTCTGGCAGGATATACCGCTGCTCTAATGCCTCAACGATACGCACCCCGATGGCTTCGTCGGTCAGCAAAATATTGCCGACCCCTAAGACTAATATCCGCATTACAGAACCTTAACTGAGACCACTTCGTTCCCGTCAACGTCCACCACATGCACCGCACATGACATACAAGGGTCGAAGGAGTGAATGGTACGAACCACTTCCAGCGGTTTGTTTGGATCGGCAATCGGCGTACCTACCAGCGAGCGCTCATACGGTCCCACTTCATCATTAAAGTTACGTGGGCCAGAGTTCCAGGTTGACGGAACAACCGCCTGGTAGTTGCTGATAATGCCGTCTTTAATCACCATCCAGTGAGACAGCATACCGCGCGGTGCTTCGAGGAAACCAACACCTTTGAATTCGCCCGTTGCCGGAATATCCGGTTTCACGAAGGTGGTGTGGTCGCCTTTACCGATGTTCACAATCAGCGCGTTGTACTGATCCTGCAGAACGTTCTGCAGTTCACAGCAGTGAACGGTACGGCCAATAATACGGCCCAGCGTAGAGTGCAGCTGTGACACTTCGATAGTTTTACCGGTCAGCTTGGTGTAAATCGCGATGATTTCATTCAGCTTGGCATGGGTAGACTCGCGTTTAGCCGCCAGTTTACACAGCATGTTGGCCAGCGGACCCACTTCAACCGTTTTACCGTAGAAGGTCGGCGCTTTAACCCAGGAATATTTGCCGTCATCTGACCAACCGGTGTAATCAGGAACCGTTGTGCCTTCCCACGGAGCCTGCGGCGCTTCGTCTTTGTACCACGCGTGTTTCGCGCTTTCCTGAATCCCTTTGATCAGGTATTCATCGGAATGAGAGGTGATCGGACGATAGGTCGACAGATCGGCATCGGTGATATAACCGCCAGGGAACAGGAAGCTGCCGTTTTTACCGTCAGTCGGGAATTCCGGCGCGCTCAGATAGTTAACCGCACCCTGACCACGTTCCAGCCACTCAGGATAGAACGCCGCAATAACCGCGGTATCTACCTTGTAAACCTGCTCAACGAAGTCGCTCAGCTTATCGATGAAGGACTTGATGTACATCAGGCGCTCAAGGTTCAGCACGCCGAGGCCGTCGAGGTTAATTGGGTTAGCAACCCCCCCTACCGCCAGGTTCTGGATGTGCGGCGTTTTACCGCCCAACAGCGCCACAACGCGGTTGGCATCTCGCTGGCATTCCAGCGCCTGCAGGTAGTGAGCGACCGCAATCAGGTTTACTTCCGGCGGCAGCTGCATTGCCGGATGACCCCAGCAACCGTTGGCAAAAATGCCTAACTGACCGCTGGCGACAAGATCTTTGATCTTGTTCTGAACCTTGGTGAACTCTTCTGCGCTGTTCAGGTGCCAGGAGGACACGCCGTTCAGCATGGCAGACGCTTTCGCAGGGTCAGCTTTCAGGGCAGAGGTGATATCCACCCAGTCCAGCGCAGACAGCTGATAGAAGTGAACAATGTGGTCATGCGTGGTGTGCGCAGCGAGAATGATGTTACGGATATACTGTGCGTTTACCGGAACATCAATATTCAGCGCGCTTTCTGCTGCACGAACGGAAGAGATAGCGTGAGTGGTCGTACAAACGCCACAGATACGCTGCACAATCATCCAGGCATCGCGCGGATCGCGGTTTTTCACGATCTCTTCCATGCCGCGCCACATGGTACCGGAAGCCCATGCTTTAGATACCACGCCATTTTCGATTTCGCAGTCGATGCGTAAATGACCCTCAATACGGGTTACCGGATCAATAGTAATTCTCTGGCTCATGCTTTGCTCGCCTCATGACGATTTTGATCGTTTTGTTTTAAAGGAGGAAGTATCGGCAGTAGACGAATGAGTACGATGTATGCACAAATCTCAATAGCCACAAAACCAATAGAAATCAACAGTTCTTCCCAGGTCGGGAAGTAGTGGTAGCCACCACCAGGATTGAACGCCACCAGCGAATAGGACAGACGCCATGTTGCACAACCCAGCAATGCGCTCAGCGCAGACAGATACAGCATGCGCGAGTCATTACGCAGCTTAGTGACGCGCAGCACCACCAGCGGGAAGACCATCAGCACGACTTCAAGCCAGAACATCAGGGAGTAAAGATCGCCTGAGAAGGCATAGGACAGCTTGTCGCGGTAGATCAGTTCGCCAAAGCGCAGTACCACGAAAATCGCCAGCAGCACGCTGATGGTATTCGTCAGCTTGATGAACAAACTTTTCTCGTCCGGACCGTTACCTTTCAGACCGGCTTGTACCAACGAGCCTTCAAAGATGACGATCGAGAAGCCCATAATAAAAGCGGTTAATACGGAGAAAAGCGGCAACATTTCATAAGCTTGCCAGAGCGGATGCACCTTATAACCCGCAGAAATCATCAATGAACCCATTGAAGACTGGTGCATGGTTGGCAGCAGCGCGCCGAGGGCAATAATAAAGAACATCACTTTATTCAAACGCTTGAGAGAAACTTTCCATCCCAGACGTTCAAACAGAGCCGGAGCAAATTCCAGCGCCATGATGCCGATATAGATGGTCATACAGACCGCCGTTTCGAACAGTACCGAGTTCACGTTGAAGTGGCCCGGAATGTAGAAATACGGCAGGTTCCAGTAACGACCAACGTCAATGGTGATCGACAGACCACCCAGCGAGTAGCCAAACAAGCTCGCCAGCAGCGCCGGACGTACCAGCGGATGGTATTGTCCTCTGTTGAAAACATACACCGCCCACGCCAGCGCCCAACCGCCGCACGCGAAGCCGGTACCAATCAACAGGTCAAACGCGATCCATACACCCCATGGGAAACCGCCGTTCAGATCGGAGACTGAGCCCAATCCGAAGACCAGACGTTTCACGATCAGGAGCATACACAGGACGATAAGCGGCCCAAAAATAATGACCGGTTTGCTGATTATTTTTCCGCCCAGCGGTTTAGGATCATGACTCATGATCGTCTCCTCCATCGTGATGGTCGTTTTTCGTATTACGACGAACCAGCACGGTTAAGCCCGCCAGCGCAGCCAGGGGTAATATCATGCCCTTGTACAGGGAATGTTGAACATGTTCGGAACGCGCACCGGTTGAAAGATCATCCAGCTTCGGCAGATCCAAATCCTCGTAAGGAACACCTGTCAGAACCATTACCTGAGTACCACCCCCCTCTTTCTCGCCGTACAAATGGGGGTAATACTTCGGTACCGTATGCAGATAGGTATCACCTGCTTTCACCGTCTGACGCGGATAGTGGTATTCGCTGCCCGGCTTCAGCGCGAGACGTTTTTTCGCCTCAGCCATCAGCTCTTCACGCGTACCAAAAATCACCGCACCGGCAGGGCATACTTCAACACAACCCGGTAAACCGCCTTTGTCCAGACGCTCAACCCCTTTCTGGTTACACAGTTCACACTTGTGAAGCGCACCAAACGGGTTGTTGTAGTCGTACTTAGGCACGTTGTATGGGCAGGCGACCATGCAGTAACGACAGCCTGTGCAGACATCTTTGTCATAGTGGACGATGCCGGTTTTTGGATCTTTCTTCAGCGCAGAGACTGGGCAAACGGAGACGCAGTTCGGATCGACACAGTGCATGCACTGTTTCTTAATGTATGCGTAGCCATTTTCTTCCTGGTCTTTGTTAACGCCTGTTCCGCTACGCCACACCTGAATGATGTTATTGGTATACGGCGACAGTTTGTCGTTGTTTGACCAGGTTTGCTCGCCTTCCGGATTACGCGCCGGGAAGTTGATATCCTGACACTTGGTGACACAAGCCTGGCAGCCTACACACAGCGTTGAGTCATAGAGCATCCCTAAAGAACCAGGGATCGGCGGACGGTTTTCTGCAGCCGCATGGCTGATGGACGGCGCAGCGCCCAACAGCAATGCCCCGCTGGAGGCTGCTTTAATAAAGTTACGTCTGTTCACGGTTATTCTCCCCGTGAGTCAGCGTTATCTTTCTTCTGCTGACGACCCAGTTCACGAACCGCCATCACGCTGACGCCGGCAACCAGTCCTACTACGCCACCAAGCAGCCCAATCGCTCCGGCAGAAACATTGCCGCCTTCTTTCATATTGACGTCAGGTTTTTCGGAACGCGGCGTTTGGTTTTCCACATGAGCAAGCTGGTGAATACCTTTATGGAAACCGATACCTTCTTCGTTACAGCCATAGCAAGGGTGACCGATAGCCACCGGCCATACGCCTCCAACATCGCAGAATTGCAGCGTTGAGCAGTTGCCGTAGGTTTCTGGTCCTTTACAGCCGAGATGGTAGAGGCACCAACCTTCACGGTGACCTTCATCGCCAAACTCTTTCGCAAAACGGCCTGCGTCAAAGTGCGGGCGACGCTCGCAGTGTTCGTGAATCAAACGGCCATAGGCGAATGTCGGACGGTTTTTGGTATCCAGTTTCGGCGGCTTACCGTAGGTGATGATATGCGCGACCGTGGCGAGGAAGTTGTGCGGGTTCGGCGGACAGCCGGGGATGTTGATGATGGTTTTGCCTGGCAGAACTTCCTGCAAGCCGACGGCACCCGTTGGGTTAACGCCAGCAGCAGCAACACCACCCCATGCGGCGCAAGAGCCGATAGCAATGATAGCGGCTGCGCCTTCTGCGGCCCGACGAATGTGATCCACGATCGGCTCACCGGCAACCATGCAGTAAATACCATTGTCTTTCAATGGGATAGAACCATCTACAACCAAAACATATTGCCCTTTGTACTTCTCCAGAGCGTTATGTTTATTCTCTTCAACCTGATGGCCGAAGGCGGCGGAGAGCACCTCATGGTATTCCAGAGAGATGGTCTCCAGAACGAGGTTTTCCACTGTAGGGTGTGTCGCGCGAAGTAGCGATTCAGTACAACCCGTACACTCCTGAGCCCCAATCCAGATAACCGGTGGGCGCTGAGGACGAGAAACTGATTCGGCCATTTCTGCGGCGGCTTTGCTACTGAGCCCCATGGTAGCGGCCAGTGCTGCACAAAGCTTCATGAAATCACGGCGATTAATGCCGTTCGAATTGATGAGAGAGTTATCTCCAGTCATTTTATAGTTATTCCGTTGCGAAGACCTGGCTTTTATTTTGCACCATTCGCATGTTGCATATTGCGATCGGCGCGCCATTACCACACTTTTTATATGGTTATGTGCATTATAATACTTCGGCGGAGCAACAAAACGAAGGCGTAGGTCAATAGTGTAATTAATTAAAGCAAGATAATACCCCTTTCGGATCAAGCTTCGAGACGATAGCCAGCCATGAAAAAACGAATTGTTGTACTGGACTGGTTCTCTTTAAAGAAATCCATAACCATCTCTTTATCCAGCCCATAGCGGCGCGTGAGGATCCCCGCCTCCCAGGCGCTGAGCTGTCGATCGCCCGTTTTTTCAAACATTCGATGAGAAAATCCCAGTACAAAGCCGCGTTTATAATCAGCACAAAAATTGGCTACCGAGCGCGCGCTATCCGCGCTTGACGCGTTTAATCCGGCCATCAGGCCTTTTCCAAAATGGTTGTCCATGCATAACCTCCAATCGCTATATAATAAATTATATAGCGATTTTTTAAGCAAAGACCAGAGGTATCACGAACTTTTTATGTCAGCTTAAAAGGACACCCATTCATCCGTTTTAGCTGCCGCAGACGTTTTGCTGTCTGCTGAAGGGGAAGCGGTATTAGCGGCGGCGTACTGCACATCATTCGCTGAGAGGCGGAACTGTTGCACCGAGCGTTGCAGTTCTTCCGTTTGTCGTTCCAGCGCCACAGCCGCGGCGGAAACCTGCTCTACCAACGCCGCGTTCTGTTGCGTTACGCTGTCCATTTGGGTGATCGCTACGCTCACCTGCGAGATGCCTTTGTTCTGCTCTTCCGAGGCAGAGGCAATTTGTTTCATGATGACGGTCACTTCGGTGGCGCCGCGCAGAATCGCCTCCATGGTTAATCCCGTCTCTTTAACCAGACGAGCGCCCTGATCGACGCGACGCGACGACTCGCCAATCAGCGTCTCAATCTCTTTCGCCGCCCCGGCGCTGCGGCTGGCAAGGTTACGCACTTCACCGGCAACGACGGCAAAACCACGTCCCTGTTCGCCTGCTCTGGCGGCTTCAACTGCCGCGTTCAGCGCCAGAATGTTGGTCTGGAAAGCGATGCTATTAATAACAGAGGTAATTTCCGCGATCTGTTTAGAGCTGGCGGCAATGCCATCCATCGTCTCAACCACTTCTGAAACCAGGGTGCTCCCTTTACCTGCCGTTTCTGTCGCCGTGTCGGCAAGCTGGCTGGCTTCACGCGCGTTTTCAGCGTTCAGTTTTACCGTGGCGGTCAGTTGCTCCATGCTGGCAGCGGTCTCTTCCAGCGCAGCGGCCTGTTCTTCAGTTCGCGAGGAGAGATCGTTGTTGCCGGTGGAAATTTCCGTAGCACCTCGCCAGATGTTGTCACTACCTGAACGGATGGTACTGACGGCTTCGCGCAGGCTGTCCTGCATCGCGCATAGTAACGGCACCAGTTGGCCCACGCAGTTACGACCAAAATCTTCAATTGGATGGCTGAGGTCGCCCTGTGCAATCTGCTGGAACTGCTGGCGGATACGTCCCAACGGCTTCACCATCATGGCGACGAGGTAACGGTCAGTGAAAAACAGGAGAGCAATACCGAGGATCACGGCGGTAATGATTAGCGTCCGGATGATAGACGTTTTACCATCAACCATGACGCGCGTGGTATCAAGCCGCTCGCCTGCCGTGGTGTTAAAGCGTTCTGCACTGGCGCCAAACTCCCGGCTCAGCGCTGGCGTAACGGTGCTGGCATGCTCCGCAAAGGCCGTAAGCGTGCCCTGCTGCGCCAGTTGCATTTGCGGGATCACGCCGTTGTCCAGCAGCGCCTGCCACTTCGTCAGTACCGCCGCGGCCACTTCCGGATCCATTGGTCCTGGAGACAACGTTTTCATCTCCTGGAGTTTTTTGCTCATGTTCTCCAGGGACTGCTGCGCTGGCGCAAAATCAGGCGTTCCGCCGCTCATTTTGACATCCATGGCGCGACTCAAGCGCGTGACGAAACGAAAGTACTGATCGTTCCCCTGGCTGAGCACCGTCATCTGATGGACGAGATGACGGTCAATATCATTGCCTTCAGATATTTTTGATAAAGAATGAAGACTGAATAAACCCACGCCCGACCAGAGCAGGCAAAAAAGTCCCAGTATTGCCAACATGACAATACGAATAGTGAAGTTTTTCAGCAAACGCATAATAATTTCCTTGCCGTTGATGAGGAATTCGCCATCAGGCGATACTTATCCTTGTTATCGGCAGGCAACAGAGAAGATATAATGCGTTCTTTATTTTTTTACTTTCTTAAGTACATTCAATATCTATTTACACTATATCAACATGAATGCTAATGAAATTAGCTAGCATTATTATTCAGATGATTAACCTGAAGCATTAAATAATCCTTTGTTTTCTATCGTAAATATTTGTTAAACCATGCAAGAGTACGCTCCCAGGCTAAATCAGCAGCTGCTTTATCATAACGCGGTGTCGAATCATTATGAAAACCATGATTAACGCCGGGATAGATATATGCCTCATAGACTTTCTTATTAGCCTTCAGTGCCGCTTCATAAGCAGGCCATCCCTCATTAATTCGGGTATCTAGTTGCGCATAGTGTAGTAATAAAGGCGCGTTTATTTTGGGGACATCAGCCGCAGGAACCTGTCGACCATAGAAAGGCACCGCGCAGGCCAGTTCAGGGAAAGCGACGGCTGCGGCGTTCGACACACCACCGCCATAGCAAAAACCAGTGATCCCCACTTTTCCCGTCGCGCCGGCAAAACGCTGCATATATTCAATGGCGGCAAAAAAATCGTTCATCAGCTTTACCGGGTCAACCTGCTGCTGTAACTCCCGGCCTTTATCATCATTGCCAGGATATCCCCCCACCGAACTTAATCCATCAGGCGCGAGTGCAATATACCCCGCTTTCGCCACCCGTCGCGCCACATCCTCAATATACGGATTCAGCCCGCGATTCTCATGCACCACCACAACCGCCGGAACTTTCCCCGTCGCATTAGCGGGTTTAACCAGGTATCCCCGCACATCGCCATGCCCTTCGGGTGATGGATAGGTAATATATTCCGCCAGGATATCAGGATCGGTGAACTCCACCTGCGTTGCGAGAGCATAATTGGGTTTCAACATGTTGAATAACGCCAGCGCCGTCATACCTCCGACTGCATATTTCGCCGCAAGATTGAGAAATTCGCGTTTCGTTATTTTTCCATGAGCGTAATAGTCATAGTAGTCGAGCAGTTCTTGCGGAAAGTCTTTGGCAGTTAGACGCGACATGGCAGGACTCCTGGCTGATGTTTTTTTAAGCAAAGCACAGTGGTCTGTTTTTGCCCAGTTTTTCATCCCAGTGTGACCTGGTGAACGGGATATTCGCCGTGAACCCGCTAGAATAGAAACGTTGTTTCGAAATTCACCTGCACTAAGGAGATCTCATGGCCTGGTTTGCCAATCCTGAACGTTACGAGCAGATGCTCTATCGCTACTGTGGGCGCAGCGGTTTACGCTTACCCGCGCTGTCGCTAGGTTTGTGGCACAGTTTTGGGCACGTTCAGGCGCTGGATTCCCAGCGCGCCCTGCTGCGTAAAGCATTTGATTTAGGCATCACGCATTTTGATTTAGCCAATAACTATGGGCCGCCTCCGGGCAGCGCAGAAGAAAATTTTGGCCGCTTACTGCGCGAGGATTTTGCACACTATCGTGATGAACTGATCATTTCTACCAAGGCAGGCTATGACATGTGGCCAGGCCCATACGGTTCTGGCGGTTCGCGTAAATACCTGCTCGCCAGCCTCGACCAGAGCCTGAAACGCATGGGCCTCGACTATGTCGATATCTTTTATTCGCACCGCGTTGACGAAAATACGCCAATGGAAGAGACCGCCTCGGCTCTGGCCCATGCGGTGCAAAGCGGCAAAGCGCTGTATGTCGGCATCTCATCCTATTCCCCGGACCGTACGCAGAAAATGGCTGAGCTGATGCGGGAATGGAAAATTCCGCTGCTAATCCACCAGCCTTCCTACAACTTGCTTAACCGTTGGGTAGACAGTAGTGGTCTGCTGGATACGCTGGAATCCAACGGTATGGGCTGTATCGCATTTACGCCGCTGGCCCAGGGGCTGCTGACGGGGAAATACCTCAACGGCATTCCGGAAGGTTCCCGCATGCAGCGTGAAGGGAAAAAAGTCCGAGGGCTGACGGAAAACATGCTGACGGAAGAAAACCTTACCAGCCTGCGTTTGCTCAATGAGATGGCGCAACAGCGCGGACAGTCGATGGCGCAAATGGCCTTAAGCTGGTTGCTGAAAGACAACCGGGTCACTTCGGTATTAATTGGCGCCAGCCGACCGGAGCAACTGGAGGAGAACGTTCAGGCGTTGGCTAACCTGACGTTCAGTGCCGAAGAATTGACGCAGATCGATAAGCACGTTGCGGACGGAAAGCTGAACCTGTGGCAGGCCTCATCTGACAAGTAACCGTATGTCACTTCGTGCCGGGTAGCGGCGTTAGCCTCCCCGGCACGTAATACGGGCCAGCAAGTCCCTCACACCTCTTCCGCTTTAATCTCTGGACGTTGAAATTCCGGCCACACCAGCGCGACAAGCGCAGGATAAGCCTCCAGGCTGAACTCCCTGAAACACTGGCGTAAGTTGAGCACGTCCAGATCGGCATGCGGGACTTTCTCACCGCTCAGACAGCGCTTTTTAATATTGTCGTAATATTTATACACCGCAGAGTTGAGATCGCTACAACGCCGCTGTGCATCAAATAGACCTGGCGTCTCATTCAACTCTACCATTGTCATCCGTTTGATCGTCGAATGGATAAAATCGATATATTCGTGATTAACGCGCCAATACCATACCGGGGTAATCGAATTCATCAGTAGCGAAAAATGATCCTCCCCCTCTTCTTTACTCAGCATTTCCGGCTGATTTTCAGAGTACCCATTTTCTGTTTCTCGGTTTTTATTTGCACTGCGCATCAACAAAAGTACCCCGCAGGTAAGCAATAGCAGGGTAATAACAGAATAAAATATACTGTTCATATACTGGCTCCATTTTTTTTGATTTTAAAATTACGCCATGCTATTGTCAACGCGGCCTGGTTTAATTAAAACAACATCACATTGGCATCAAAGGATATTTCAACATGCTTCCCGAGCATCTTGTTCCCTCGCGTTTTCACTTATCCAGCTCCTCATCCAATACCAGTCCCGCAGATAATAGTGAAAATTTGACTCAGGGGAAGAGAACATTAAGTGATTACGAACCCGATATTTTGATTAGCTCTGCCGCTACCGGCCAGGCACGCAATATGTTATTTGAAGAGTGCGACCGCCATTTAAAAGAGCGCCTGTTTCGTGCCGCAAAAATTGAGTCATTCACTCGCCTGCTCAATTCACTACAAGCGGAAGGTGACATCAACGCTCAAGAATTAAGTAAAATTTTGTCCACAAAAACAGCCACCGTTAATGAGCAGGGCAATAAAATTTGGCTTAATTTAATTACCCGCGAAACCAGCGATCCTATTTTTTATTCTCTGGAAGAGAAATAAAATGAAAGATGTTGAGGATAATAATGTTTATTTAGCTTTAGATGACCATAAAAGCGATGAGTTTGTCTTAAAGCAAAATTTAGCCGTGCTGATTGCCAATAAAAACGCGACGCTGGAAAGCGTGGCCCAGGAAATAGTTTCTATACCTGCCGCACTGGTGCGGATGAAATGGCAAAATCGCCGTGAAATTTATGCACTACAGGCTAAGGAAGAGATCTACGGCGCTGCGATTGAAGCCATTATGGAGCAGCAACCAGAACTGCGGGACAAAATCATGGCCCGACTGGAGAGTACTTACCAGCATATACTCAAGCGAGAAACGGCCACCTTACGCCTGACGCGTAAACTGTCTGAGGGGAACTACGAACCCACCAGGATAACAACGGTCGCACTGGATGAGAACAGATAAGGGCGTGCGGAGGAGCTGGAACAGGAGCTGCAGGCCGGGTAAGGCGACAACCATTACCCGGCAACGAGGATTACTTCGCTTTTACGGTCTCTTCACCGACCAGACCAATTTTCAGGAAACCCGCCTGATGCAGCGTATCCATCACTTTCATCATGGTTTCATAATCGACGGTTTTATCCGCACGGAAGAAAATCGTAGTGTCTTTCTTCCCATCGGTCAGCGTATTTAATTCGCTAATCATGGTGTCGTCCGTCACCTGATTATTGCCGATAAACATACTCTTATCGGCTTTTACCGACAGATAAACCGGTTTTTCCGGACGCGGCTGCGGCGTACTGGTGGAAGCAGGGAGATTCACTTTCACATCCACCGTTGCCAACGGCGCGGCTACCATAAAGATGATCAATAAAACCAACATAACGTCGATAAACGGCGTCACGTTGATTTCATGCATTTCACCGTTATCGTCCAGGTTTTCATTAAAGCTCATTGCCATGGAACATCATCCTACACGTAATTTCTGCGCAGCACGTACTGGATGCGCAGAAGCGCTAGCATTCAGGTCCAGATCGCGACTTTGCAGCAACAGCACCTGTGCCGCGACATCGCCCAGCATCGCTTTATAGCTGCCAATCTGACGTGCGAAAATGTTGTAGATAACGACCGCAGGAATTGCCGCGACCAGACCGATCGCGGTCGCTAATAGCGCTTCTGCGATACCCGGCGCAACAACGGCCAGGTTGGTCGTTTGGGTTTGTGCGATCCCGATGAAGCTATTCATGATACCCCATACGGTACCAAACAGACCCACGAATGGAGAGATAGCCCCGATAGTGGCCAGGTATCCGTTACCGCGACCCATATGACGGCCTACCGCCGCCACACGACGCTCCAGACGGAAGCCGGTACGCTCTTTGATACCTTCGTTGTCGTCGCTGCCTTCTGACAGTTCCAGTTCGTTCTGCGCTTCATAAACCAACTGTGCGCCCAGGCTTTTGCCATCGAATCCTGCGGCAATCTCACTTGCCCTATCTAAAGAGCGGGCTTCCGCCAGCAGTTGCTGCTCACGCTTAAGGCGGCGTTTCTGAGTAAAGAACTCAAGGCTCTTACTAAAGAAGATAGCCCAGGTGACCACTGACGCCAAAATCAGCCCAATCATCACGCACTTAACCACGATATCGGCGTGCTGATACATACCCCAGACGGAAAGATCCGTCTGCATCAAATTATTACCCACTCTGTATCTCCAGGACGCAAATCACAAAATCTGAGCGTAATGATATCAAAAAGACGTCGAATTGATAGTCGTTCTCATTACTATTTACATATTGCCGCACCTTTGGTTTCTTTTCCTTGCGCTTACGCAGTAAAAAAGTCACCAGAAGCATTTTGAGATTATTTTCTACTGTATGACCGTTCCGCAGGATGCGTCACCTTTGATTCATGGTAGTTTAGACATCCAGACGTATAAAAACAGGTCAGACAACATGGCAGATAAACAACTTGAAACCAAACTCGTCCACGCAGGACGCAGTAAAAAGTACACGCTGGGCTCGGTAAATAGCGTGATCCAGCGCGCTTCTTCGCTGGTGTTTGACACCGTCGAGGCCAAAAAGCAGGCTACGCATAACCGGGCTAACGGTGGGCTTTTCTATGGCCGTCGCGGAACCCTGACGCATTTCTCCCTGCAGGAAGCGATGTGCGAACTGGAAGGCGGTGCAGGTTGCGCCTTGTTCCCCTGCGGCGCAGCGGCCGTTGCCAACACCATCCTCGCCTTTGTGGAGCAAGGGGATCATGTGCTAATGACCAACACCGCCTATGAACCCAGCCAGGATTTCTGCACCAAAATTCTCGGCAAGCTCGGCGTGTCCACCGGCTGGTTCGATCCGCTGGTTGGCGCCGGTATAGTGAAGCACATTCAGCCGAACACGAAAGTCGTATTTCTGGAATCTCCCGGCTCTGTCACTATGGAAGTGCATGATGTTCCAGCTATTGTTGCCGCCGTCAGACGCGTCGCGCCGGATGCTATCATCATGATTGATAACACCTGGGCTGCCGGGGTGCTGTTCAAAGCGCTGGATTTTGGTATCGATATTTCTATTCAGGCAGGTACCAAATATCTGATTGGTCATTCCGACGGCATGGTCGGCACGGCGGTATCTAATGCCCGCTGCTGGGATCAACTGCGCGAAAATGCCTATCTGATGGGGCAAATGCTGGACGCCGATACCGCCTATATGACCAGCCGTGGACTGCGTACGCTGAGCGTTCGCCTGCGTCAGCACCATGAAAGCAGCGTAAAGGTCGCCGAGTGGCTGGCCAGCCATCCGCAGGTCGCCCGCGTAAATCACCCGGCGCTTCCCGGCAGTAAAGGTCACGAATTCTGGAAGCGTGATTTCACCGGCTGCAGCGGCCTGTTCTCCTTTGTATTGAATAAGAAACTCAATCATGAGGAGCTTGCCGCGTATTTGGATCACTTCAGCCTGTTCAGCATGGCCTACTCCTGGGGTGGTTTTGAGTCGCTGATCCTCGCTAACCAGCCGGAACACATTGCCGCTATCCGTCCGCAAGGTGAGGTGGACTTCAGCGGAACGCTCATCCGTTTGCATATTGGTTTAGAGAATGTTGACGATCTGATTGCCGATTTGGCCGCAGGATTCGCCCGAATCGAGTAAAATTGCCACAGATGGACATATATGCAGACACTTCTGGTGGAAAAGTCTGCAATTGTTGCGTCCGGGATCAAGGCATCCCGGACAATTCAGGAGTACAATCCACACATAAACGCTGTTCCACAGGAAAGTCCATGGTAGTCATTCAAGATATTGTCTCCGCGCTCTGGCAACACGATTTTGCCGCGCTGGCGGATCCGCACGTTGTGAGCGTGGTTTACTTCGTCATGTTCGCCACACTGTTTTTAGAAAATGGTCTGCTACCCGCCTCCTTTTTACCCGGAGACAGCCTGTTATTGCTGGCAGGGGCGCTGATCGCTCAGGACGTGATGAGTTTTTTACCTACCATAGCTATTCTGACTGCCGCCGCCAGTCTGGGCTGCTGGCTAAGCTACATTCAGGGACGCTGGCTGGGCAACACGCGGACGGTAAAAGGCTGGCTGGCGCAATTGCCTGAAAAATACCATCAGCGCGCCACCTGCATGTTTGACCAACACGGACTGATGGCGCTGCTGGCAGGACGCTTCCTGGCGTTTGTTCGCACCTTGCTGCCAACAATGGCGGGAATTTCTGGCCTTCCAAACCGTCGGTTCCAGTTTTTTAACTGGCTGAGCGGTCTGCTGTGGGTGACCGTCGTCACCAGCTTTGGCTATGCACTGAGCATGATCCCGTTCGTCAAACGTCATGAAGATCAGGTGATGACCTTTTTAATGATCCTGCCGGTTGCCCTGTTAACCGCAGGTCTGTTGGGAACGCTGTTCGTGGTAATTAAAAAAAAATATTGTAGCGCCTGAGCCGCATCCGAGGCCGGATAATCTCCGGCATTTCGCCTGATGGCGCACAGCTTTAAGGCCTGCGGAGTAACTGTCAGGCCAACATGAAATCAACTCCCCTGCATCATTCGAATTCTGGCCGCATCTTCCCCCGGCGTTACACCAAAGAAACGTTTAAACTCCCGGCTAAATTGCGATGCGCTCTCATAGCCGACGCGCATGGCAGCCGCACTGGCCTTCATTCCATCGTGGATCATCATCATCCGTGCTTTATGCAGACGGTAGCTCTTCAGATATTGCAGCGGCGACGTGCTGGTTACCGCTTTAAAATTATGATGAAACGCCGACACGCTCATGTTCGCTTCTGCCGCCAGCTGTTCTACATTGAGGTTTTCGGTGTATTTGGTTTCAATCCGCTTCAGCACCCGGCTTATCAAACTGAAATGCGTCTGACGGCTGACCAGCGCCAGTAACGCGCCGCCACGCGGCCCGGTCAGCACATGGTAGAGGATCTCGCGAATAATCTGTTTCCCCAGAATACGCGCATCCAGCGGTCGCTCCATCACATCCAGCAGGCGCTCAGCGGCGCAAAGAATTTCGTCAGAGAGCGTCGCGGAGTTGATCCCGCTGGCCGCCATGGCGGGCTGGAAGAGCTCATCTTCCCCGATGTCCATCAACAGCTCCTGCAACTGCAGAATATCAACATTCAGGTAGATACCGGCCAGGGGAACCTCCGGTGTCGCATGCGTTTCACATTCAAAGGGTAAAGGAACGGTTAGCAGCAGGTATTCGTTGGCGTCATAACGAAATACGCGCTCATTGATATAACCAATTTTATGTCCCGAAAAGAGAAATATGATGCCTGGCTGATACATGACTGGCGTACGCGCCGCTGGCTCCGTGCCGTGCAGCAGGCGGACATCTGGCAGCAATTCACTGAGTTTATTTTCATTGTTTTTCAGCTGTTTAATTTTATCTGTCAGCAGAAGGCAGATCTCATCACGGTTCATGGAGCACCATTTCATCATCGGTTTTCGACCCTGACATAATGCGCAGATTTATCCGTTTTCTCCAGCAGTCTGTAGAAATGGGCAAGACATCGGCAGAAATGAGCATTGAGAGCAACGCGGCGGGCGACCACAATGTTCATCATCCGGCAGACACCCTCCTGCCCTCTTTTTTACCCACATAAGGGAACGAGCAATGAACAACTTTAATCTCCATACCCCAACCCGTATTTTGTTTGGTAAAGGCGCTATTGCTGAGCTGCGCGATCAAATCCCTCAGGATACTCGCGTACTGATTACCTACGGCGGCGGCAGCGTGAAAAAAACCGGCGTTCTGGCACAGGTTCAGGATGCGCTGAAAGGCCTGGATGTGCTGGAGTTTGGCGGTATTGAGCCGAACCCGTCTTATGAAACGCTGATGAACGCAGTAAAAATCGTGCGTGATGAAAAAGTGACGTTCCTGCTGGCTGTAGGCGGGGGTTCTGTGCTGGATGGCACCAAATTTATCGCGGCAGCGGCACAGTACGCTGACGGTATCGATCCATGGCGCATTCTGGAAACCCACGGTAACGACGTAACAAGCGCTATCCCGATGGGCTCCGTATTAACCCTGCCCGCTACCGGCTCTGAATCTAACTCCGGTGCGGTAATTTCGCGTAAAACCACCGGCGATAAGCTGGCCTTTATGACCCCGTTTGTGCAGCCGGTATTTGCCGTGCTGGATCCGGTTTACACCTATACCCTGCCGCCGCGTCAGGTTGCGAACGGCGTCGTGGATGCCTTTGTGCATACCGTTGAGCAGTATGTGACTTATCCGGTAGACGGGAAAATTCAGGATCGCTTTGCCGAAGGCATTCTGCTGACACTAATAGAAGAAGGCCCGAAAGCCTTGCAGGAGCCGGAAAACTACAACGTGCGTGCGAACGTCATGTGGGCGGCAACCCAGGCGCTGAACGGCCTGATTGGCGCAGGCGTACCGCAGGACTGGGCAACACATATGCTGGGCCATGAACTGACCGCAATGCACGGTCTGGATCATGCTCAAACATTGGCCATCGTTCTGCCAGCGCTGTGGAATGAAAAACGCGACACCAAACGCGCCAAACTGCTGCAATACGCAGAGCGTATCTGGAATATCACCGAGGGTTCTGACGATCAGCGTATCGACGCCGCCATTGCCGCCACCCGTCAGTTCTTCGAGCAAATGGGTGTCCCGACTCGCCTGTCTGACTACGGCCTGGACGGTAGCTCTATCCCGGCGCTGCTGGAAAAACTGCAAGCGCATGGCGGTACGAAACTGGGCGAACATCAGGACATTACGCTTGAGGTCAGCCGTCGGATTTACGAAGCGGCTCGCTAAGGTTTTTTGACCTCCGCCTTTCGTTTTTGGGTATTTATACCAGGCTTAAGTCACACCATGTCACCGGAGTATGTTCCGGTGACAGTTATTCAGGGGGGAATTATGACCACTCCAACCATGATCAAACTACAGGATGGTAACGTCATGCCGCAACTGGGCCTGGGGGTCTGGAAGGCAAGCAACGAAGAAGTCATTACCGCTATCCATAAAGCACTGGAAGTGGGTTATCGTTCGATTGATACCGCCGCCGCGTACAAAAACGAAGAAGGTGTCGGCAAAGCGATACGTAATGCGGGCGTGCCGCGGGAAGAGTTATTCATCACCACCAAGCTGTGGAATGATGATCAAAAACGCGCCCGGGAAGCCTTACTCGAAAGCATGGAGAAACTCCAGCTCGATTACCTCGATCTTTACCTGATGCACTGGCCTGTTCCGGCGATCGATCACTACGTTGAAGCGTGGGAAAACATGATCGACCTGCAAAAAGAAGGGCTGATTAAGAGCATCGGCGTGTGCAACTTTCAGATCAACCATCTCCAGCGCCTGATCGATGAAACTGGCGTTCATCCCGTGATCAACCAGATAGAACTGCACCCACTTATGCAGCAGCGCCAGCTTCATGCCTGGAACGCTACGCATAAGATCCAGACCGAATCCTGGAGTCCATTGGCGCAGGGCGGGAAAGACGTCTTCGACCAAAAGATCATCCGTGACCTCGCTGAGAAATATGGTAAATCACCGGCGCAGATTGTCATCCGTTGGCATCTGGATAGCGGCCTGGTGGTTATTCCAAAATCGGTCACCCCAGCCCGTATCGCAGAAAACTTTAACGTCTGGGACTTCCGCCTGGATAAAGAAGAATTAGGCGAAATTGCGAAACTCGATCAAGGCAGACGGCTGGGACCAGACCCGGACCAGTTCGGCGGTTAACTCCCCCTTTAAGCCCGGCGCCAGATGTCCGGGCTTACTCACTACCAGGCTGGCAAATCCCCGCTTTTGGTATCGAATGCGACGCATCCGGCAAGGAACATGTCACGCGATAAGCCTCGCCATCTGCCGCATGCACCCCGCCCAAACGACCGCCCAGTTCAACCTCGTACGAATTCCCTTCAGCGGAAATATGCAGCGCGGAGCGATAAATCCAGTCCATGGGGCCAATTGGCAGAAAGAATGTCCATTCGTACTTATCGGGAAAGGAAAAAAAACCATCTCGATCGGACACGGTACTGACTGGAGATGCGTTACTGTTTAAGGTAATTTCCGCACCCTGAACGGGTTGTCCAGCGCTATTTGTCAGTCGCCCATCCACCGCGGGCTGCGTCTGATGATGTGCCACACAACCGCTTTGTAGTATCACCGTCAGCAGCACTGCTGACCTTATCCACTTAGCCATCCTTGCTCTCACTTTGAATTAAGTCCATTTACGTTTTCCAGGAGCGAATGATACTCTGAGTCCATCATCCCCTGGAAGAGTCACCGCAATGACCTGTATTTTCTGTCAAATTGTTGAAGGCAAAGCGCCCTGCCATAAGGTCTGGGAAGACGAGCATCACCTGGCTTTTCTGTCGATTTTCCCGAACACCGACGGTTTTACCGTGGTGATCCCGAAAAAGCATTACCCCAGCTATGCCTTCGATATGCCGCCGCAGGCGTTGGCTGACCTGATGCTGGCAACCCAAAAAGTGGCTAAGAAACTGGATAAGGCTTTCCCGGACGTCAGCCGTACGGGGATGTTTTTCGAAGGTTTCGGCGTAGACCATGTGCACAGTAAATTAAGCCCCATGCACGGTACTGGCGATTTAACCCACTGGAAACCGATTGAAGCGCGGCAGAACAAATTTTTCGAGCAGTATGAAGGGTATCTGTCGTCACACGATCATGAACGGGCGGATGATGCAAAACTGGTCGCATTAGCGGCCAGAATTCGTGAGGCGTAAGTACTGAGTCTCTCTACTGGATGGCGGCGCAAGCCACTTACCCGGCCTACAAAATCGTGCTATTCGTAGGCCTGATAAGTATTTCACTACCGGGCAAGACGGATTAGCGCCCCGCCACTTTCCCACGTTTTTTGTTCGCGGCAGGCGTCTGGCGCTGATGCGCCACTGGCGTATGTTTAGTCAACGCCGGACGAGTATGACGGTTCTGACGACGTGCTTCGCGCATCTCTTCCAGCGTAGGCGCCGGAACCAGACATTCGCGACGACCACCGATCAGATGCTTTTTACCCATATCTTCCAGCGCCTGGCGGATTAACGGCCAGTTGGCTGGATCGTGGTAACGCAGCAGGGCTTTATGCAGACGACGCTGCTTATCACCTTTCGGCACCACCACGTCTTCACTCTTATAACCAATTTTACCCAGCGGATTTTTCCCGGTGTAATACATGGTTGTGGAGTTCGCCAGCGGCGATGGGTAGAAGTTCTGCACCTGATCGAGGCGGAAACGACGTTGTTTCAGCCACAGCGCCAGATTCACCATATCCTCGTCACGCGTACCCGGGTGCGCGGAAATAAAGTACGGGATCAGGTACTGTTCTTTACCCGCCTGTTTAGAGTAGGTATCGAACAATTCCTTAAAGCGATCGTAGCTGCCCATCCCCGGCTTCATCATCTTCGACAGCGGGCCTTCTTCAGTATGCTCTGGCGCAATCTTCAGATAGCCGCCAACGTGATGGGTCGCCAGCTCTTTGATATAACGCGGATCTTCAACCGCGATGTCATAGCGTACACCGGAAGCGATGAGGATCTTTTTAATACCTTTCAAATCACGCGCACGGCGATAAAGGTTAATCGTCGGTTCGTGGTTGGTATCCATATGCGGACAAATATCCGGATAGACGCACGACAGACGACGGCATGTCTGCTCCGCACGCGGTGACTTACAGCGCAGCATATACATGTTCGCCGTTGGGCCACCGAGATCGGAAATCACGCCGGTAAAGCCCGGAACGGTGTCGCGAATGGCTTCGATTTCATTGATGATTGAGTCTTCAGAGCGGCTCTGGATGATGCGGCCTTCGTGCTCGGTGATCGAGCAGAACGAACAGCCGCCAAAGCAGCCACGCATAATGTTGATCGAGAAACGGATCATCTCATAGGCCGGAATACGGCTGTCGCCATACGCCGGATGCGGCACGCGCTTGTAAGGCAGCGCAAAGACGCTGTCCATCTCTTCGGTAGACAGCGGAATGGCTGGCGGGTTGATCCAGATATAGCGATCGCCATGCTTTTGCATCAGCGCGCGCGCGCAGCCTGGGTTCGTTTCGTGGTGCAGGATACGTGACGCATGCGCATACAGCACTTTGTCGCCCTTCACTTTTTCGAAGGACGGCAGCAGCACGTAGGTTTTTTCCCACGGTTTCGGGCGCGGCGGCTGTACGGTGACCGCTTTCGCTTCCTGCTTTTTCGGGGCGACAGGTTTGTTGTCGGCACACGGCAAATCTTCACCGTACGGATGCGGGATCGGGTCAATCTTGCCCGGCGTGTCGAGACGCGTGGAGTCCACCCCACTCCAGCCCGGCAGCGCTTCTTTAACCATAATCGCGGTGTTACGCACGTCGCGGATCTGATCGATAGTTTCACCCATCGCCAGACGATGCGCCACTTCCACCAGCGGACGCTCACCGTTGCCGAACATCAGCATGTCGGCTTTGGAATCCACCAGAACGGAGCGACGAACGGTATCAGACCAGTAGTCATAATGCGCGGTACGGCGCAGGCTGGCCTCAATGCCGCCGAGAATAACCGGCACATCTTTCCATGCTTCTTTACAACGCTGGGTATAGACCAGCGTGGCGCGGTCCGGGCGTTTGCCAGCCACGTTGTCTGGCGTGTAGGCATCGTCATGGCGCAGTCGGCGATCGGCGGTATAACGGTTGATCATCGAATCCATGTTGCCTGCGGTCACACCAAAGAACAGGTTCGGTTTACCCAAACGCATAAAATCGTCTTTGTTGTTCCACTCCGGCTGGGCGATAATCCCAACGCGAAAGCCCTGCGCTTCCAGCATACGGCCGCAAATTGCCATGCCAAAGCTGGGATGATCGACGTATGCATCGCCGGTAACCAGAATGATGTCGCAGCTATCCCAGCCAAGTTGGTCCATTTCGTCACGTGACATCGGCAAAAACGGTGCCGGGCCAAAACAGGCAGCCCAGTACTGCGGCCAGGAGAAAAGGTCTCTGTCCGGCTGGATCAGGGATATTGCGCTCATAGTGCTTCCAAAAATGGTAAAAAAATAATCAAAGGCCGGGGATTATAAGCCGGAATGCAATAGAGATCGAAAGATTATGAGCGCTGAAGCATTATTTTCCCGCACCGCAAACTTCGTCTATTCGCGCTTTGCCATCAAAAACAGAAGACTCGCCAATATACTGCCTGAAAGCATCGCGAAGTTCCGTACAAGAAATCCCTCCTGCATGTAGCGCGCTCACGACCTGCGATCCCTTATCTTCAGTGTAAAAACCGTGCGCCAGTTGGTTATCAGAGTAAGGCGCTTTACGCTCCAGTATGTCGCGAATAACAAGGGTAAGGACTTGCGGATCTCCATTACTGTAGCCCCTCGCACGGTCGATGGCCTCTTCCAGCACCTTATTGTTCCCATCGCGGTCGTCAAAATCCGTCCATTGTACGACGTCTTTGTCCAGAATGGCCTGAATCACCGGACGCGGCGCATACTCCACCAAATACTTCAAAAGCTGGTCGCGATAGTCGGAGTCGGTTTCCGCCTTCAGGATAGCGGGCGTAGCGGCAATATCATCCGCGATCGTGACATCTCCTGACAACGCTCTGGCCTGGAGCTGGTACATCCGCTTTATCGGTTGACGATGATTCCACAGAAACTGCGTCAGTTCAGCATCGCCTTCTTTGAGTATCCTGCGGTAAACCTCATCATTTAATAACGATGGCATGTGGCGTAATAAGACCGTTGCCATTGCAAAATAGCGCTGTTTTTGTTCGGTCGTTGGTATAGCAGAAAAATAAACATTATTGCTTAATGGGTTATCCTCCATCAGCGCTTCCCGATTGCGAGCAGCCTGTTCGGAATCACCTGACAATAATTCACTGAAAACCTTCAGCGCGGTCTTATTCTGGCTATTAACCGCCTGGGTCAGTGGCGATACATAAGGGTAGCCCGCGTTATCAAAAGGATTAGCCCCACTGGCGATTAAAATCCTGAACGTTGACTCCGGCATATCTTGTTCATATGCCGAATAAGAAAGCATTTTCTGACGGAAAGCGGGATCGCTTAACTGGTTTTTAAAGCTATCACTGGCCTGATGCAGCGTATAGAGTTGATTAATATCTCGCGCGCGCTGGAAATCTACATAAAGCTGCGGCTCCAGTTGATTCTGACATACGAAAAAAATGGCTATGGCGACAAGATGGCCGCCAACCGAAGAACCGAGCAGTGTTTTTCCTTTGTACAGCAACCAAAAAGCCAGTATTCCAGCAAGTATCGCAGGGGAAACGATCAAAAGAATACGCGAGTTTAATTCGTCGCCATAAAAAGTAAAAACGCCCCACAGCGATAGCAAAGCGACGCACTGTGGTAATACCAGCCATAGCAGGATATGACGACTGGTGAGATTTTTAAAACTGGAGCAAATCAACACCAAAATAGCGATGCCTGCTATTACAGGCATCGCCATCATCAAAAAAAATACAATAAGGTCATACCAGGTAAAACTAATCATCGTTGCATCCTTTGCAATAAAACGAATCCATGCGATATCAATAAATTAGCTACGGCGCCGGATTCACCAATATCTGACCGATCGAGCCCCGGTCCGCCATTTCCAGCGTCTGGCTGTTAAAGTAGAACGGGAAATGAGCCCAGGAAGGTTGTCCGTAGTAAACCAGTAATTCAACCTGACCGTCGACCCAGACGGTATCTTTCCAGCCTCTGTCTTCCGGGAACGGCATCGCGCCATTCACATTACGGATCAGGAACGAGACGCCTTCAATATGGAAAGACTGAGGCATATCCGCCCTTACCATCCAGCGCTCCCAGGAGCCCTGCTGGGCGGTAATATCCATTCGGTTGACGTCCCACAGTTGACCGTTAATGCCAGGATCGTCATCCAGGCTGATATCACGGCTGCGAATCGGCGAACCGCTGAGGATTTCAGTTGGCAGCAGACGCATTGGCAGGCTATCAGTCACCAGTGGCAGAAGACCTGTCGGGCGCAACGTCAGTACCAGCGTGGAGATGAGAATACTGGAAGGCTCAAAGAATCCGCGGATCCTGTCGACAATGCTGGCCGCCTCACCGCAGGTGATAGAGACCTCATTTCCGTTAGTCATATCCACCAGAATCTCACGGCGCTCGCCCGGCGCCAGCGAGAGCTGCTTCACCGAAACCGGCGCAGGTAAAAAACCCTGATCGCTGGAAATCACATGCAGCGGACGGCCATCGCTCATTTGCAGCTGGTAACGACGCGAGTTTGAGGCGTTCAGCAAGCGCAAACGCACCCAGCCGCGGGAGACTTCGACATACGGGCTTTGCGCCCCGTTGACCAGTAACGTATCGCCAACAAAACCACCGCTACCGGGCTCGCTGTATTCCGGCGTGCCAAAGTTGTCCAGGCGCTTGTCCTGGATAATGATCGGAAAATCATCCACGCCATAGTGGTTTGGAATAGACAGTGACTTACTCACTTCATCTTCAACCAGCCACATCCCGGCAAGACCGTTGTAAACCTGCTGGGCGGTACGATTTGGCGTATTGGCGTGATACCACAACGTGGCGGCATTCTGGCGAATCGGCAGCACTGGCGCCCAGTCCGCATTAGGAGACATCATACGCGCCGGGCCGCCCATCAGCGGGCCGGGCACCTGTAGTCCGGCGACGGTCATTGAGACATTTTCAGTCAAACGGTTGCTGTAGATAAGCTTGACGTCATCCCCTTTCCAGACGCGGATCGTCGGTCCCAGGTAGCGGCCGTTAACCCCCCAGACAGGCGCGCGGGTGCCTTGCGTAAAGGACCAGTGCGCGCGTTGCAGCGTCATAAATAGCGGCTGTCCCCGACGGGACTCCAGCAGCGGAGGCACGGGTAACGGTTGTTGCTGACCGGCAGCATTAGCCTTCAGCGGAACAGCACCTGCACACAGTGCGATCCCCGATGCCTGAATGAACTGACGCCGACTGAATGACATATAAACTCCATGAAAAACTGGCGATTAACACGCAGGAAATCTTTTCCTGTAAAAAACCCGAATTGCGCGGATTAAACCTTACCGGCGGCTTCCCGCTCAGCAACTTCTTTATCGAGTTCTGCGATTTTTTGTTCCATCAGCGTACGGCAATGCGCTGCCAGTTCACGAACCTGATCTTTCCCAAAGTGGCTAATATCTACCGGCGGCAGCATCTCTACAATCGCCAGACCATTATTGAGTCGGTTGAGTTTTATCTTGTTCGAGGTTGTTGAAACGCACACTGGAATGACCGGGACACCCGCCGCAATCGCCGCATGAAACGCACCGGTTTTAAACGGCAGCAAACCGCGACCACGGCTGCGTGTTCCTTCCGGGAACATCCAGATAGAAATGCGACGTTTTTTGAAATGGTTCACCACGGCTGCAATGGTGCTGTGCGCTTTTGCGCGGTTGTTTCTGTCAATCAGCAGGTTGCCGGTTAACCAGTACAACTGCCCGAAGAACGGGATCCACAGCAGGCTTTTTTTACCTACCGTCACCGTCGGCGGCTGAACGATATTCGCCGCGGTAACCATGTCATAGTTGTTCTGATGGTTACAAATATAGATAGCATTACCATAGTTCTGCGCGTCTGCCGGCATGCGGCACTCGACCTTCAGGCCATAAAGCGGAGCCAGGCGGCCAAACATATGACCGAACGTTGCGACGTGTTTTGGATTTCGCGGGCTGAACAGACAGTATATACAACCGAAAATACAGACCAGAATGCAGTAAATAACAGTAATGATTAAACGAAAAATATATAGCATAACAACCTCTAAGGCCTAAGAGCCTGGCATTTTACGTCACCTGATTCATCATGCAGTATCAGGTTAGGGCTTTGTTAAGGGCGGCTCTCTGGAAAAGCGTATTGTTAATCGCAACGCACGAATAAACAACGGTTTCACGGGAATTTTTAACGTTGGCTCTCCCTGGGCTAAAACAGGGAGAGCCGGACGGTAGCGTTATTCTTCGCTGTCGCCGTGACTGGCGCGTCGAGGCGAGTCAATATCAATGCTGTCGATACGCTGCAGACCACGCATTAGCGTCCCGCGACGGCCACGCTCGCCGGTTACTTTCTGCAACTCTTCAGGACGCAGTTTAATTTTGCGCTTACCGACGTGGATGGTCAGCGTGCTTTGTGGCGGCAGCACGTAGAGCTTCGCCAGGCCATCTTCGCCTTTCGCCGCTTCCGCTGAAGGGATATTGATAATCTTGTTCCCTTTGCCTTTAGACAATTGTGGCAAATCGCTTACCGGGAACATCAACATGCGACCAGCCTGGGTGATGGCCAGCAGCATATCGGTTTCATCTTCAATCACCACTGGCTGCATCACGCGCGCATTTTCTGGCAGCGTAATTAATGCCTTACCAGCACGGTTACGTGCTACCAGGTCATTGAAGGTGCAGACAAAACCGTAGCCCGCATCGGAAGCCATCAGCAGTTTCTGATCGTCGCCTTCCATCAGCATGTGCTCAACCGTCGCACCCGGCGGCAGAGTGAGCTTACCGGTCAATGGTTCGCCCTGGCCACGCGCCGACGGCAGCGTAATCGGGTCGATGGCATAGCTGCGCCCGGTCGAGTCAACGAACACCACCGGCTGGTTGCTCTTACCCTTCACTGCCGACTTAAAGCTGTCGCCCGCTTTATAGCTTAATCCTGGCGCATCGATGTCGTGGCCTTTCGCACTACGCACCCAGCCACTCTGGGACAACACAATGGTCACCGGCTCTGACGGCAGCATGTCGTGCTCGCTCATCGCCTTCGCTTCTTCGCGCTCTGTCAGCGGAGAGCGACGATCGTCGCCATAGGCCTCGGCGTCAGCCTGCAGTTCTTTCTTCAGCAGGTTACTCATTTTACGCTCGGAAGCCAGAATGCCCTGCAGCTGATCGCGCTCTTTCGCCAGTTCATCCTGCTCACCGCGGATTTTCATCTCTTCGAGTTTGGCAAGGTGGCGCAATTTCAGCTCAAGGATGGCTTCAGCCTGGGTTTCAGAAATACCAAACCGCGACATCAGCTCGGGCTTAGGTTCATCTTCATGACGAATGATTTCGATCACTTCGTCAATGTTGAGGAACGCCACCAGCAAACCTTCAAGGATGTGCAGGCGTTTAAGCACTTTTTCCAGACGATAGTTCAGGCGACGACGCACGGTATCACGACGGAACGCCAGCCATTCGGTGAGGATCTCCAGCAGGTTTTTCACCGCCGGGCGACCGTCGAGGCCGATCATGTTCAGGTTGATGCGGTAGCTTTTTTCCAGATCGGTGGTGGCAAACAGGTGGTTCATTACCTGTTCCATATCCACGCGATTAGAGCGCGGGACAATCACCAGACGGGTCGGGTTTTCGTGATCCGATTCGTCGCGCAGGTCGTCTACCATCGGCAGCTTTTTATTGCGCATTTGAGCGGCGATCTGCTCCAGCACTTTTGCCCCGGAAACCTGATGCGGCAGCGCGGAAATCACCACTGCGCCGTCTTCTTTCGTCCATACCGCACGCATACGTACGGAGCCGCGTCCGTTTTCGTAAATCTTACGAATCTCCGCACGCGAGGTAATGATCTCTGCTTCGGTCGGGTAATCCGGCCCCTGTACAATATCCAGCAACTGATCCAGCGTCGTTTTCGGCTGCTCAATCAGAGTAATCGCTGCTTTTGCCACTTCACGCAGGTTGTGCGGCGGAATGTCCGTCGCCATACCCACGGCAATACCGGTCGTACCATTCAGCAGAATATTGGGCAGACGTGCAGGCAGCATCTTCGGCTCCTGCATGGTGCCGTCGAAGTTTGGCACCCAGTCTGACGTTCCCTGACCGAGTTCACCCAGCAGGACTTCCGCATATTTAGACAGGCGGGATTCGGTATAACGCATCGCCGCGAAGGATTTCGGATCGTCTGGTGCCCCCCAGTTCCCCTGCCCGTCAACCAGCGGATAACGGTAAGAGAACGGCTGCGCCATCAGCACCATCGCTTCATAACAAGCGCTGTCGCCGTGTGGATGGTATTTACCCAGCACGTCACCGACGGTACGGGCGGATTTTTTAAATTTGGCGCTGGCATTCAGCCCCAGTTCGGACATCGCGTACACGATGCGACGCTGAACGGGTTTCAAACCATCGCCAATAAACGGCAACGCCCTGTCCATGATGACGTACATGGAGTAGTTCAGATAAGCGTTTTCCGTGAATTCATGCAGCGCCAGGCGCTCTGCCATATCGCTCATTAATCGTGGTTCCTCAACTTTATACCCCTCAATGAAAGGGCAATATTGCCGCAGATACTACCCTATCTGGCGTGTTGAGTCACAAAGAAAAGGGCCGCGAATGCGGCCCTGATGGGGATTATTTGGCAACTTTGGTAATCTGTTTCACGTCGATTTCAACGGAGTTCCAGTCTTTATCCACCTCGCCCTGGATTTCAACCACATCCTGCGGCGTGACGGTTACACCGTTCCAGCGCTTGTGGTCGATATCCACATTCACCGTGCCGGTCGCATCTTTAAACACATACAGGTCGTCGGAAATACGTTCAACGATGTTCCCACGCAGGGTAACCCAGGTGTCATCACGCAGCGATTTGGCGCTTTCTACCGTTGTGCTGCTACCGTTCGGGCCGACAAATCCGCCGTTTTGGCTTTGCGTGGTGGTGGTTGGTCCAGAGAAGCCGCCCTGCTGAGCTGCCAGAACAGGTGCGGAACACAGTGCCATTACGGCAACCATTGCAGCTAATTTTTTCATCGTCATGTCTCCCTTTCATGTTGGTTTACGACTATTAAATAAGTTAATCCTTAACAAGTTCTTAAGGCAAAAAAAGATACTTTTTTTGCTGTACAGAGGCTGTAGCCACAGGTTTACTGATGGTAAAGAAAGCGGCGGCAGGGAAGAACATATGCGTATTTTACTGATCGAAGATGACACATTGATTGGCGATGGCCTGAAAACGGGTCTGAATAAAATGGGTTTCAGCATCGACTGGTTTAGCGAAGGCCGTCAGGGGAAAGAAGCGCTTTATAGCGCTCCTTATGATGCAGTTATCCTCGACCTGACGCTGCCTGGCATTGACGGACGGGACATCTTGCGCGAATGGCGAGCCAACGGGAAGCAGGAGCCGGTGCTGATCCTGACCGCTCGCGACGCGCTGGCAGAACGCGTTGAAGGCTTACGTCTGGGCGCGGATGACTATCTTTGCAAACCCTTTGCGCTGATTGAAGTTGCCGCGAGGCTGGAGGCGCTGGTGCGCCGTGCCAGCGGCCAGGCCAGCAGCATATTACGCCATGGTCAGGTGACGCTCGATCCCGGCGCGCTGGTCGCCACGGCGGCGGATGAGCCTTTGTCTCTCAAACCCAAAGAGTTCGCGCTGCTGGAGCTACTTATGCGCAACAAAGGTCGCGTCCTGCCACGCAAACTGATTGAAGAAAAACTGTATACCTGGGACGAAAACGTCTCCAGCAATGCGGTTGAAGTACACGTCCATCACTTACGCCGTAAGCTCGGCAGCGACTTTATCCGTACCGTGCATGGCATTGGCTACACCCTGGGTGACGCATGAAACTCACACAACGCCTCAGCCTGCGCGTCAGGCTAACGCTTATTTTTTTGATTCTGGCATCAGCGACCTGGGCCGTTTCCAGCTTTGTGGCCTGGAAGCAGACTACCGATAACGTCGATGAGCTGTTTGATACGCAACTGATGCTGTTCGCCAAACGGCTCAGCACGCTGGATCTTGACGAGCTAAAAGCCTCAGAGCGCATTGCGCATACGCCGAAAAAATTCAAACATGGCCATATTGATGACGATGTGCTGACCTTTGCTGTCTATACGCCAGAAGGGAAAATGGTGCTCCACGATGGCGACAATGGTCAGTACATTCCCTATAGCTATCGCCGGGAAGGTTTTGACGATGGCTATTTAACCGGCGACAACGATAAATGGCGCTTTGTCTGGCTGACGTCGGCGGATAAAAAATACCGCATCGTTGTGGGGCAGGAATGGGAATACCGTGAAGACATGGCCCTGGCGATTGTGACAACGCAACTGGTACCCTGGCTTATCGCATTGCCATTGATGCTATTAATCCTGATCGTATTGTTAAGTCTTGAGCTCAAACCCCTGAAAAAACTGGCGCAGGCGTTACGTTTGCGCGACCCGGAATCTGAAGATCCCCTCAGTTTAAAAGGCATTCCCGGCGAGGTTCGCCCGCTGGTTGAATCGCTCAACCAACTTTTTATCCGTATTCACACCACCATGGTGCGCGAACGGCGCTTTACTTCCGATGCGGCTCATGAACTACGTAGCCCACTCACCGCGCTGAAAGTACAGGCCGAAGTGGCGCAATTGTCTGACGATGATCCGCAGGCAAGGCAAAAAGCCTTAATGCAGATGCAAACCGGCATTGAACGCGCCACCCGACTGGTCGATCAACTCCTGACGCTTTCGCGCCTCGACTCCCTCGACAATCTTCAGGATGTAGCGGAAATCTCGCTGGAGGAGCTACTGCAATCCGCGGTGATGGATATCTACCACCCGGCCCAGCAGGCGCACATCGATGTGCGTTTGCAGATTAACGCGCACGACATTACGCGTACGGGACAGCCGCTGTTACTCAGCCTGATGGTACGAAATCTGCTGGATAATGCGATCCGCTACAGTCCGCAGGGTAGCATTGTGGAAGTGACGCTCAACGCCCGCAATTTCAGCGTCAAAGATAATGGTCCTGGCATCACGCCTGAGGTCCTTACCCACATCGGTGAACGCTTTTATCGCCCTCCGGGACAAAGCGTGACCGGCAGCGGTCTCGGCCTGTCGATTGTCCGCCGTATTGCGACTTTGCATAGAATGTCAGCCTCATTTGGTAACGCTCCGCAAGGTGGCTTTGAAGCTAAGGTCAGTTGGTAACTGGATTATTATTGCTCAAACAGCAAAAGACTTTGCACATTTTGCTAATTTCACCGCACCGCTGGTGGGAGTAAAATCGTCCTCAAACGTATTTCCTTGAGGACACAAAATGAGCAACATTCTGATTATCAATGGTGCGAAAAAATTCGGCCATTCTAATGGTCAACTGAATGACACCCTGACCGAGGTCGCGGACGGTATCCTGCGCGACCTCGGGCATGATGTTAAAGTCGTACGCGCAGACAGCGATTATGACGTTCAAACAGAAGTGCAGAACTTCGTGTGGGCCGATGCGGTTATCTGGCAAATGCCTGGCTGGTGGATGGGCGCACCGTGGACCGTGAAAAAATACATCGATGACGTGTTTACCGCAGGTCACGGTACGCTGTATGCCAGCGATGGCCGTACACGTTCAGATGCCTCTAAAAAATACGGTTCCGGCGGGCTGATTCAGGGCAAAAAATACATGTTGTCTCTGACCTGGAACGCACCGATGGAAGCCTTCACAGAAAAAGATCAGTTCTTCCATGGCGTTGGCGTTGATGGCGTTTATCTCCCGTTCCATAAAGCAAACCAGTTCCTGGGAATGGAAGCGCTGCCGACCTTTATCACCAATGACGTGATTAAAATGCCGGACGTCCCGCGTTATATCGCAGAATATCGCAAGCATCTGAACGAAATTTTTGGTTAACTGGTAACCTGGAATTAGAAGGAGTTAACCATGCTTACCGTTATTGCAGAAATCCGTACACGTCCAGGTCAACATCACCGCCAGGCGGTACTGGATCAGTTCGCTAAAATCGTTCCGACCGTACTGAAAGAAGAAGGCTGCCACGGCTACGCGCCGATGGTCGATCATGCTGCTGGCGTCAGTTTTCAGACCACGGCCCCGGACTCAATCGTAATGATTGAACAGTGGGAAAGCATTGCGCATCTTGAAGCGCATTTGCAGACACCGCACATGAAAGCCTATAGCGAAGCCGTGAAAGGTGATGTGCTGGAGATGAATATTCGTATTCTGGAATCTGGCATTTAAGATTGTCGATTTGCCGGATAACGCCACAAACAGACGTATCCGGCTTACACAGCAATCTCCAGGCCCGGTAAGCGCAGCACCACCGGGCATTCTTTACCAGTAAAGCTTCCAGCTCTGAGTGAAGCGCATTAACGCTTCAACGTAGAAATAATCCCCCCAGCTTGCGCACTCATCGACCCCTTTGTTGCTCGACAGGTGATACACCGAGTGTTTCAGTAGCCCGTTCCCCAGCTCATCTTTGCCCATCAGATAGTGCCTGGTCAGCGAAGACATGATCCCCATCGCCCACTGCTGATAGCGTTCGCGATCCGGATCGGTCACCGGCAGGTGTTTAATCAGCTCCAGCAGACCGCAGACGGCAATCGCTGCCGAAGATGAATCGCGCAGCGCATCGGTCCCGACTAATGCCAGATCCCAATGGCAAACGGCATCTTCCGGCAAACGATTAAGAAAATAGTTGGCCAACTTTTTCGACAGCTGCACCATCTGGGTATCACCGGTGTAGATATAGCTCAGCAGAAAACCATAAATTCCCCACGCCTGCCCACGCGACCAGCAAGAATCGTCGGCATAGCCCTGCTGAGTATTACCGTAACGCGGCTCGCCGGTTTGCACGTCCATATAGTAGGTGTGGAAGGTCGAGGCATCCTGGCGGATCAGATATTTTGCTGCCTGCGCAACGTGCGCTTTGGCGGCATTCGCAAAACGCAGATCGCCCGTTTGCTCGCTTGCCCAGTACAACAGCGGCAGATTCATATTGCAGTCGATGATCATCCGCCCGGCCTGCTCGGGATCGCGAAGATCGCCCCATGCCTGGATGATCTGCGCCTTTTCATGAAAACGCTCCAACAGCGCTTCTGCCGCCATCAGGGAAAACCCTCGCGCATCACGATTACCCGTCAATCGCCAGGCCGCCACGCAGGAAAGCGTGTAGAGGAATCCCAGGTCGTGGGTGTTGGTATCGTGGCGTCCGCCAATACG
This sequence comes from Citrobacter sp. Ce119, assembly GCF_030334525.1. Lineage (NCBI taxonomy): Bacteria > Pseudomonadati > Pseudomonadota > Gammaproteobacteria > Enterobacterales > Enterobacteriaceae > Citrobacter > Citrobacter sp. Ce119. The sequence continues at coordinate 97,175 of NZ_JAOWDR010000043.1, read as the reverse complement.
CAAGCCAAACGAACGCACATGTTTCTCCGCCATCTCACGAAATTTGCTCTCACCACTCATTTCCCACGCCAGCCATAACTGCCCGGTCCAGAAGCTGGTCGTCCATTCCACATTATCTGTCAGCGGGTAATAACCTTGCACACAGGTTTCGGCAGGAAATTGTTCACCGAATACCGTTAAATGACGGCTAATCAATTCGAGGACATGTTCTCGAGCGCTACTCATTTGATCCTGAAAGCTACCAGGATTAACCGGGCTGCCAGGAAATACGCGCAACGATTCCTCAACGATATGATTTAACATATTTCGGTTCCTTCTTACGTAAATTATTTTGCAGGATTATTTTCAGCAATATCGAGAGCGATATTTTTGCCTCGTTTGCTCTGACAGGCAGATAAAGTAAATGCTGATATCAATGTAAAGATCAGCGCCACAATGCCCATAATGATATATGTCTTCTCAAAACCGATCCGGTCATACATTAATCCAGCAGGTGATGAAACTACTACGTTACCGACATACAGCATGGCCTGATAACCCAGTAAATACATGGTCGCATTTACCCGTTTATCAAAATGCTCGGCAATATATTTAAAGACGGAAACCAGTAATAAACAGATCTCCAGACCGTATAGCGGTTTCAGCACAGAAATGAGCAGATGAGAGTCGCACAGGCCAGAGATAACCAACCGTGCGCCCACCAGCGCCCCAACAATCAGCAGGCCACGCTTTGCGCCAACGTAATTGACGAATAACGGAATGACCATGTACATGACAAATTCCATTCCCGACTGCACCGTCCCCAGATAACCAAACACGGCGTTCCCTTCATGCACATCCGAGAAGAAAGTGACGAAGTAGCGGGAGAACTGCTGCTCAGCGATGAACATCATCCACGCTACGCCTGCAACATACAGGCAGAATGCCCAGAATTTGCGATTTCGCAGCAGGGCGTACACATCCGCCGGGGCGATTTTCTCTTTGGTTAACACCTCCGAGGCGTTGGCCGCATTGACATTGACTTTCAGACTCAGCAGAACGACCAGCATCACCACCGACGCCACGCTGCCGAGCATAAAGTTATAGGCCGGAGAGAGGTTAAATAGCAGGCCAGAGAACGATGACGCCACTGCCCAGCCAAGTGACCCCCACATGCGGATTTGCCCAAACTCCATGCCGTTCAGGCGGCTGTAGCGATCGGAATACGATTCACAGGCAGCCACCCCGGCATACCACGCAAAGCTTAAGTAAATCGCGCCAACGATAATGCCCAGCATTGTATTGGACAGTAATAATGGCTGATAGACATAAATAAAAAAGGGTGCCATTAATGCAGACATCACCACGACAAAATAGAGCAGATATTTACTCATCCCTATTTTATCGAGAATATAGCCATAAATAGGTTTCAGAATAACCGAAAAAATACCATTCACGGCAAATACGGTGCCGATCACCGTACCACTCAATTGCGCTTTTTGCCCTAACCAGATAGCCAGCAGACCAATACTTGCAGACCATGTAAAGAAATAGAGGAATATAAAACTACTTATTTTATAATATTCAGTCCGATTTCCCATTGAATTATTTTTCATACCATCCTCGCTATAAAAAGAACGACAACTGGCGTGCACTTTCAGGCTGCTGAATAACAACCTGGCTATTGTTGATAGAAAGCAGCGGAACGGCGGCGTACTGTCTTTGCTGTCCACTGGCGCTCACGGCGCAGCAAAGCCAGCTTTCGCCCTGTGGGATTTCGGCGGTAAGCACAGGGATCGAGGCGCATTCAGGGAACATGATGCTGCTGTTTGGCGGCGTGACCACATTGTCTGGCTGACGAACTATGGACGGTGAAAGATCAACGATAACGCTGGTTCCATTACGTGCCGCAATGAGACAGCCGCGATCGCGTAGCTGAGGCTCGGCTTTCATTACCGCAAATCCCCCTTCCACCGTTTGCAGGCTTCGCGCGCTGTGAATACGATGCAAACGAAGATGCCACTCACCAAACGGGACCAGCCATGTATCAAGGGTAACGTCATGCCAGGGAGACCAGCGGGACCAGATAAAATTCTCATCAACCCGAACGTCATCGCACTGACGACGGCCACGATAGTAGCCATCGCCGTCTGCCAACAGCAGCATAGAGTCACAGGCCGCATGTTTGATGCCGTAACGGCCACGCTCAATGGTGAAACCGAAACGGCTGGAGTAGGCGAATTTGGTGTATTTGGCTTCGGTATTGACGTAGTTGTTCAGTTCAAGCTGGCCTGAGGTCAGCATCGTGACATGTTCAGAATGCTCACTGTGCTGCATGATCTGCGCGGCATGCGTAATCACCCGTTTTTCGTCAAGTACGGGTAAGGCCTGCTCTTCAGCCTGCCAGAAGGGATGCTTCTCGGGCAGAGCGAGGATCAAAAAGACCTTCAATGCCCAGTAGGGCGATCCCGGCGAGTTGTAATCTTCGCACATCGCCAGGTTCGGATAGGCAAACCCCAGTGTCAGAATGCCATCACGATCGAAAATCGGCTGCTTCTGCCACCAACGCAAATGGCGCAAGATCACGCCTTTAATGACGCCTGGCGAAAAGACATCCAGTTCAGCAAACGCTACTGCGCTCCAGAACGCAACCATGGCAAAGCGGTAGGTCAGGCTGCGGCCAAACGGCACCGATGCGCCGTCTGCTGCGGACAGATAAATGAAATCTTCGGCAAACAGACGCGAGCGCTCACGCAGAGTGGCGGCACGATCGGCATCATCGGGGCTTAGGGTGGCATATAACAGGCCATAAAAATGGAAGGCCATAGAGATGTAGTAATCTTTCGGACGCCCGGGACCATCGGAATACCAGCCGTCACCGAGATAGTAGGCTTCCATCAGTTCAAAACGGCGATCGATAGCAGCCTGATCATAAGGCAGACCCGCCCGCTTGAAGCCAAGCTGAACGATAATCGCAAAGTAGTTCCAGTTGCTGTCCGGCATTTGCGCGTCGGTTATCTGGTTCAGCCAGCAATGCAGATTTTCACGTTCGCGCAAGGAGAAGCAGTCCGTCAGTTGCGTCTGTAACAATGCCAGACCCAGACCATATGCAGCCATCTCGACCAGGCGCTGATCGTACGGGCCGGTATCCCCCCAGTAGTGAGGACTTTGCGGATCGGTGCCAAGTTTTATCGCCTGAATGTATTTTTCGGCATACGGCGCATCAGCCCCGCCCGCCATCAGCGGAAACAGTCCCCACAGCGCCCGGGAAAGTCCTTCCATACAGGCAATATCCACGCTGTAGTGAGCACAGGTATTGCCAAGTGAAAACTGAGCCTGTCCCGCCGGAAACTGCTGATCCAGCGCACGCAAAATGGCGTTAACAGCGCACGTTACGTCTTCACGTGATGACAATGGATTTGATTTTTCTTCAGTTGTTGACCACATACTCTGCCCCTCTGAATTAAGTGGCTAAAGAATAGTGAATCGCAGAGCAGCAGAAATGTTACGTCAATCACACCACCAGCATTAAAGTAAAACAGCGATTGAGGAAATTTAAAAATAGGGTTTATAAATTACTATTCGGCGGCAAAAGTTTAAATTTATTGCACTATGACCTTATCCTCACAGCAAGAACATCTGGAGCTGATCGCCCTCAACGATGCGATTGCATCGTTCAGCCGTTTATTCGCCAATACGGTGCGTTACCACCACTGGCATCAGTGTCTGGAAGTGCTGTATGTGGAAGAAGGCTTTGGCGTGGTCACGGTTGACCATAAGCAGTTCACCATGCGACCAGGACGGATGTTCTTTTTTCCGCCGTTTACCCTACACAAGATATGGGTCGACGAGCAGGCGCGGGATGGTTATCGGCGTACCATTATTCATCTCGATCAACATGCGGTGCTGAAGGTGCTACGCGACTTTCCGCACACTCAGCAGCATCTGCAAAATCTGAGCGTGCGCGGCAGCGAAGCATGGGTTGTCGACGCGGCGGATATCCACATCCATGTTGATTTTCTTTTCAGCCGTTATGAAAAAATGGCTGCACAGAAGCCGCTGAACACTGAGCAGGTTGCCTGTCTGTTAGTTAATTTATTCAGCCTGTTACCCGAAGATAACGGCAATATGCCAGAAATTAGCAGTGGAATTGCCAGTCAGGTAATGTTCTGGCTGGATGAGCATTACACCCACAAATTTAGTCTGGCGGCGCTGGCGCAGGAGCTGGGCAAATCAAAAAGCTATGTTTCCCGCCGCTTCCAGATGGAAACAGGCGAGAGCATTCTCGACTATCTCAATACTCTACGTCTGCGAAAAGCCTGTGAAGCGCTGCTACACAGTGAAATCAGCGTGCGGGAGATTGCGCAAAAGGTGGGATTTTCAGAGGTGACGTACTTTATCAGCGCCTTCGGCAAAGGCATTGGCGAGACGCCGCTGCAGTATCGCAAGCGGCATAAACAGTAACGCCGGATAAGGCGGTTTACGCCGCCATCCGGCATTCACGGTCAATTATCCTTCGAGATCCGCCAGGTCGCCTTTCTCCTGCAACCAGTTACGGCGATCTTCAGAACGCTTCTTGGCCAGCAGCATATCCATCATTGCGTTGGTACGCTGATCGTCTTCATCATCAATGATGAGCTGCACCAGGCGACGGGTGTTCGGATCCAGCGTGGTTTCACGCAACTGCATCGGGTTCATTTCGCCCAGACCTTTAAAGCGCTGCACGTTCGGCTTGCCTTTCTTGCGCTTTAACTGCTCCAGTACGCCCGCTTTCTCTTCTTCCGTCAGTGCGTAATACACCTCTTTACCAAGGTCGATACGGTATAACGGCGGCAGCGCCACGTAGACGTGACCGTGTTTCACCAGCGTGCGGAAGTGTTTCACAAACAATGCGCACAGCAGCGTGGCGATGTGCAGACCATCGGAGTCCGCATCCGCCAGGATACAGATCTTGCCATAGCGCAATTGGCTCAGATCGTCGCTGTCCGGATCGATGCCGATCGCCACCGAAATATCGTGAACTTCCTGCGAGGCCAGCACTTCATCGGAAGAAACTTCCCAGGTATTGAGGATCTTACCTTTCAGCGGCATGATCGCCTGATATTCACGATCGCGCGCCTGTTTTGCCGATCCGCCCGCCGAGTCACCTTCGACGAGGAACAGTTCGGTGCGATTGAGATCCTGAGCGGTACAGTCCGCCAGTTTCCCCGGCAGCGCCGGACCGCTGGTCAGCTTTTTACGCACCACTTTTTTCGCCGCACGCAAACGACGCTGGGCGCTGGAAATCGCCATCTCAGCCAACAGTTCAGCCGACTGCACATTCTGGTTCAGCCACAGGCTGAAAGCATCTTTCACGACGCCAGAGACGAATGCCGCACACTGACGCGAAGAGAGGCGCTCTTTGGTTTGTCCGGCAAACTGCGGATCCTGCATTTTTACCGACAACACGTAAGCACAGCGATCCCAGATATCTTCCGCCGACAGCTTCACGCCGCGCGGCAGGATATTGCGGTATTCACAGAACTCGCGCATCGCATCCAGCAGACCCTGACGCAGACCGTTAACGTGCGTACCGCCCTGCATAGTTGGGATCAGGTTCACATAGCTTTCGGTCAGCAGCTCGCCGCCTTCAGGCAGCCAGAGCAGCGCCCAGTCCACAGTTTCCGTCTCACCGCTAAAATTACCGATAAACGGTTTTTCAGGAAGCGTCGGCAGGCCATTCACCGCTTCGCTCAGATAGTCATTCAGACCATCCTGGTAGCACCAGCGCTGTTCGCTGTTATTGACCTCATCCTTGAAGGTGATCTCAACGCCCGGGCACAGCACCGCTTTAGCTTTCAGTACGTGCGTTAAGCGCGAAACGGAAAAGCGCGGGCTGTCAAAGAAGCTTTCATCCGGCCAGAAGTGCACGCTGGTTCCGGTATTGCGTTTACCGCAGGTACCGACAACCTGTAAATCCTGCACCTTATCGCCGTTCTCAAACGCGATGTTGTATACCTGCCCGTCACGGCGCACGTTCACTTCCACACGCTTCGACAGGGCGTTAACCACAGAGATCCCCACCCCATGCAAACCACCAGAGAACTGATAGTTCTTGTTGGAGAATTTACCGCCCGCGTGCAGACGACAGAGGATCAGCTCTACCGCCGGAACGCCTTCTTCAGGGTGAATGTCTACCGGCATGCCACGGCCATCATCAATAACTTCCAGAGACTGGTCGGCATGTAAGATCACGTCCACGCGTTTCGCGTGGCCCGCCAGTGCTTCATCCACACTGTTATCAATCACTTCCTGTCCAAGATGGTTCGGACGGGTGGTATCGGTGTACATCCCCGGGCGACGGCGTACCGGCTCAAGCCCAGTGAGTACCTCAATGGCATCAGCGTTATAAGTTTGCGTCATGGTTTAAATAAGCAATTCGAATTGATCGTCAGAAACTGTGCAGTCCAAGGAAATCGACAATCGGGTTGAAATAATCTTCGAAGCCCGTGAATGCGTGGTTTCCGCCCTCAATAACTGTCTGGCGGCAGGAGGCGTAATACGCCACCGCCTGGCGGTAGTCCAACACTTCATCGCCCGTTTGTTGAAGCAGCCAGATCAAATCCGGCGCTTCCAGCGGGTCAATCTGCATGACTTTAAGATCGTAAATATGGCGTGACTCTAGCACATATTGCTGCCCCGTGTAGGGGTTCTCGTTTTGACCGAGATAGTCGACCAGCAGTTCATAAGGTCGGACAGCAGGGTTCACTACCACCGCTGGCAGTATAAAACATTGCGACAGCCAGGTGGCGTAATAGCCTCCCAACGAGGAACCGACAATGCCCAGCGACTCTCCGCCATGTTCAAGAATGATCGATTCCAGCATCTCTGCGGCCTGGGCCGGATACGGCGGCAGTTGCGGTACGATCATCTCAACGTGCGGATGGTGCTCCGCCAGCCAGTTTTTCAGCAAGCACGCCTTCGCCGAGCGAGGAGAACTGTTAAATCCGTGAAGATAGAGAAGCGTAGACATCAGTAGCCTTCTGAAGCGGTATCAGGGTGGAAGCGATTACCCTGCAGACGACGTACCTGAGTCTGCAACGTCCCGTCAGCAAAAAGCTCCAGCGTCCGCCAGCCGGGGCTAATGGTATCTAACGTGAAGTTGGAACAGTGCGGCTTGAACTGCACGCAGGTCGACGGCGTCGCCAGCAGGCGGCGTCCGTTCCAGTTCAGATCCAGCTCCTGATGAATATGCCCGCACAACAGATATTTAGCGCGAGGATAATTCACCAGCACGTTATCCAGCTCTGCGGCATTACGCAGGCTATGCTGATCGAGCCAGCTACAGCCCGCAGGCAGAGGATGATGATGCAGAAGCAGTAAGGTATTGCGCTCAGGCGCATCGGCAAGTTTACGTTCCAGCCATTCTAGCTGAAATTCGCTTAACTCACCGTGTGGAACGCCGAACACCTGACTGTCGAGCAACAAGATTTGCCACTGCTCGCCAATGAAGACGCGTTTAGCGGGGGAAATCCCTGCATCCTGAAGCGCGCTGTACATTGCTGGCTGAAAATCGTGATTGCCCGGTAGCCAAACGCAGGGCGCACGAAAACTTGCGATGCCCTCAGCAAAATGCTGATAGGCCGCAGCGGATTGATCCTGCGCCAAATCCCCCGTCGCGACGATCAGATCGTACTCAGGCGACTCTGCATGTATTGCATCCAGTACGGATTGATAGCTATCCCAGGTGTTCACACCCAGCAGCGTTTCATGCTTTTCGGCAAACAGGTGAGTGTCTGTAATTTGTAAGATCCTGACTCTGGCCTCACCAGCCAAAGGAAGGGTTAACAGGCTTTCCAAATGGTGTCCTTAGGTTTCACGACGCTAATAAACCGGAATCGCCATCGCTCCATGTGCTAAACAGTACCGTAACCAGTCGGCCAGAAACTGATTAATTTGATGCTTTTCGTCGCGTTGATGCAACTTTTTATTTGGATAATCATACCGCGCTTTGAAGCGAAAGATCTGCTGACTCGAACACACTTCAGCCACCCTTGCGTCATGATACAGGCGCACAGTCAATGACGGCAGGCTCCAGTAAGTGACTGCCGGTGCCGTTTGTTCGATCGCGACAAGCGTAGTGTATCGGGTCGATTCAACGATCGTTAACCGATATTGTGCGTTTGCTACCTGATAGCTCACTGTTTCACCGGCTGCGTCATTACGCGGCAACAGGCGGCGCAATTGCGAATAGTTGGTTTCGCACAGGCGCATCATTTCAGGGAAGTCAGGTGTGTAACGCTTCATTTTTTCCACTCAGTTTTTAACTCTTGATAGTGCAGCTGTAACCATTGCAAGGCGATGACAGAAGCCGCGTTGTCGATTGTCCCCTCTTCTACCCATTGGTAAGCCTGCTCCCGACTCACCACATGAACACGAATATCTTCGTTTTCATCAGCCAGACCGTGGATCCCGCTCGCGGTCGTGGCGTCCACTTCGCCAACTAAAATAGACAGGCGCTCGCTGGTGCCGCCCGGGCTTGCCAGATAGCTCAGAACGGGCTTCGTACGTTTAACGTCCAGCCCGGCCTCTTCCATCGCTTCACGTCGGGCAACATCCTCAACGGTTTCACCCTCTTCGATCATCCCGGCTACCATTTCCAGAAGCCACGGGCTTTCGCTGGTGTCAAACGCCGCGATGCGGATCTGCTCAACCAGCACAACTTCGTCCCGCTCAGGGTCAAAGGGTAGCAAGACTGCCGCGTGTCCGCGCTCAAAAATTTCGCGCTTTACCTCGCCGCTCATACCGCCGTTAAACAGGCGATGGCGGAACCGATAAAGATCCAATGAAAAAAAACCGCGGTATAGCGTTTCTCGTGCAATAATTTCTACATCATTTTTAGTGAAAGTCATTGGCAAGTTGTCTGGTTTACGCATTGTGCTGTCCTGAAACCAATAGTGATTAAAATGTGAATTTCAAGGTCGTTTGACTGATGTTTGAACGCCCTTGTGTTAAATTGATGCAAATTAACGCCGTATGGCACGTAACGCCAACTTTTTGAAGTGGCGGATTCTGCTAGAATCAGCAAATATTTTTACAATTTGATCAGCGCTAAATACTGCTTCACAACAAGGAATGCAAATGAAGAAATTGCTCCCCATCCTTATCGGCCTGAGCCTGTCGGGGTTCAGTACTTTGAGCCAGGCAGAAAACCTAATGCAGGTTTATCAGCAAGCACGCCTGAGCAACCCGGAATTGCGTAAATCCGCCGCCGATCGCGATGCTGCATTCGAAAAAATTAACGAAGCGCGTAGCCCATTACTGCCGCAACTGGGTTTAGGTGCCGATTACACCTACAGCAATGGCTACCGTGATGCAAATGGCGTCAACTCCAACGCAACCAGCGCGTCATTACAATTGACTCAGACGCTGTTCGACATGTCTAAATGGCGCGCCCTGACGCTGCAAGAAAAATCAGCCGGCATCCAGGACGTAACGTATCAGACCGATCAGCAAACGCTGATCCTGAATACCGCTACCGCTTATTTTAAAGTATTGAACGCGATTGACGTGCTGTCTTACACTCAGGCGCAAAAAGATGCGGTCTATCGTCAGTTAGATCAGACCACACAGCGTTTTAACGTTGGCCTGGTTGCCATCACTGACGTGCAAAACGCCCGTTCACAATACGATACCGTGCTGGCGAACGAAGTTACCGCGCGTAACAATCTGGATAACGCTGTGGAAGAGTTGCGCCAGGTAACCGGTAACTATTATCCGGAACTGGCATCTCTGAACGTTGACGGCTTTAAAACCAACAAACCGCAGGCGGTAAACGCACTGCTGAAAGAAGCAGAAAACCGCAACCTGACGTTATTGCAGGCGCGTTTGAGCCAGGATCTGGCGCGTGAGCAGATTCGTCAGGCGCAGGATGGTCACTTACCGACCCTGGATTTGACTGCCTCTACCGGCGTTTCTGATACCTCTTACAGTGGGTCTAAAACCCGTGGTGCAACTGGTTCCCAGTATGACGACAGCAACATGGGCCAGAACAAAATCGGTCTGAGCTTCTCGCTGCCGCTATACCAGGGCGGAATGGTTAACTCGCAGGTGAAACAAGCGCAGTACAACTTTGTTGGCGCGAGCGAACAACTGGAAAGCGCGCACCGCAGCGTGGTGCAAACCGTGCGTTCTTCGTTCAACAACATTAATGCTTCCATCAGTAGCATTAACGCGTACAAACAAGCGGTTGTCTCTGCCCAAAGCTCTTTAGATGCAATGGAAGCCGGCTATTCCGTAGGTACCCGTACCATCGTGGATGTATTGGATGCCACCACCACGCTGTACAACGCTAAGCAACAGCTGGCTAATGCGCGTTATACCTATCTTATTAATCAGCTTAACGTCAAATCTGCGCTCGGTACGCTGAACGAGCAGGATCTGGTGGCGCTGAACAATACGCTGGGTAAACCGATCCCAACTTCTCCGGATAGCGTAGCACCGCAAAATCCGCAGCAAGATGCCGCGGTGAATGACTTTAACAGCACGGGCAATATGCCTGCGGCTCAGCCAACGGCCGCACGTTCAACCAGCAGCAACGGCAACAACCCGTTCCGTAACTGATGCTGATGACGGGGCTTCGGCCCCGTCTGAACGTAAGACAACGTAAAGATCCGCCTCTTCTTCCGCATTCTCGCCTCTTCCCGCTTCAATTTCGACCAGTCATCCTCTATTCTGAGCAGAGTTACCACTGGGTCCTGGAAGACATAAATGAAACGGACAAAATCTATACATCACGCCTCGTTCCGCAAAAGCTGGAGCGCACGCCACCTGACTCCTGTCGCTTTGGCAGTTACCACTGTGTTTATGCTCGCGGGCTGTGAAAAGAGTGACGAAACGGTTTCGCTTTATCAGAACGCGGACGACTGCTCTGCAGCTAATCCGGGTAAAAGCGCCGAATGTACCACCGCGTTTAACAATGCGCTGAAAGAAGCTGAACGCACCGCGCCAAAATACGCCACTCGCGAAGACTGTATCGCTGAATTTGGCGAAGGCCAGTGCCAGCAGGCACCTGCACAGGCAGGTATGGCGCCGACCGGTGAAGGTCAGGCTCAGGCGCAGAATCAAAGCAGCGGCAGCTTCTGGATGCCGCTGATGGCCGGTTATATGATGGGCCGCATGATGGGTGGCGGTATGGGCGCTCAGCAGCCGCTGTTCAGCTCGAAAAATCCGGCCAGCCCGGCATACGGCAAATATACGGATGCAGGCGGCAAAAACTACGGCGCAGCAACGCCGGGTCGCACCATGACCGTACCGAAAACCGCCATGGCGCCGAAACCGGCCACCACCTCTACCGTAACCCGCGGTGGATTTGGCGAATCTGTGGCTAAACAGAGCACCATGCAGCGTAGCGCAAGCGGTACCACCACACGTTCAATGGGCGGCTGACCGTCATGGAAAGAGTCAGTATTGTTGAGCGCCCGGACTGGCGCGATAAAGCCACCGAATACGGTTTCAACTTTCACACGATGTACGGCGAGCCGTACTGGTGTGAAGACGCGTACTACAAGCTCACGCTTGCTCAGGTCGAAAAGCTGGAAGAGGTCACCGCAGAGCTGCATCAGATGTGCCTCAAAGTGGTGGAACGGGTCATCGCCAGCGATGAGCTGATGACGAAGTTTCGCATTCCGAAGCATACCTGGGGCTTTGTCCGCCAGTCCTGGCAGACACAGCAACCGTCGCTCTACTCGCGCCTCGATCTGGCGTGGGACGGTACGGGTGAGCCTAAGCTTTTAGAAAACAACGCCGATACGCCAACCTCACTGTACGAAGCCGCGTTTTTCCAGTGGATCTGGCTGGAAGATCAGCTCAATGCAGGCAATCTGCCGGAAGGCAGCGATCAGTTCAATAGTTTGCAGGAAAAACTGATCGAGCGTTTCACCGAGCTGCGTGAGCAGTATGGTTTTCAACTGCTACATCTGACCTGCTGTCGCGATACGGTGGAAGATCGCGGTACGATCCAGTATCTGCAGGATTGCGCTGCCGAAGCTGAAATCGCCACTGAATTCCTCTATGTCGAAGATATCGGTCTTGGTGAAAAAGGCCAGTTCACGGATATGCAGGATCAGGTCATTGCTAACCTGTTCAAGCTGTATCCGTGGGAATTCATGCTGCGTGAAATGTTCTCCACCAAGCTGGAAGATGCCGGTGTTCGCTGGCTGGAACCAGCCTGGAAGAGCATCATCTCCAACAAAGCGCTGTTACCGCTGTTGTGGGAAATGTTCCCTGATCATCCGAACCTGCTGCCTGCGTATTTCGCCGAAGATGACTATCCGCAGATGGAAAAATTCGTCGTCAAGCCGATCTTCTCGCGTGAAGGCGCTAACGTTTCCATTATCGAAAACGGTAAAACGATCGAAGCAGTGGAAGGACCGTACGGTGAAGAAGGTATGATCGTCCAGCAGTTCCATCAGCTACCGAAGTTTGGCGACAGCTATATGCTGATCGGCAGCTGGCTGATCAACGATCAACCTGCGGGTATCGGCATTCGCGAAGACCGCGCGTTGATCACGCAGGATCTCTCGCGTTTCTATCCGCATATTTTTGTCGAATGATTGAGAGTGCCGGGTAGCGGCTCCGCCTTACCCGGCCTTCAGCATGAACTTAATGCCCGATAAGCGTAGCGCCAGCGGGCATACTTCATCCGACCTGAACCGACAACATGCTCAAACTTCCCATCTCAATCCCATCAACAGGAATAGTCACCGGCTCTTTGCCATCCCACGCGCCTAATACATACAGCAGCGGCAGATAGTGATCCGGCGTCGGGTTTGATAACGATCCACCTTCATGATCGAGATAGTTCACCAGTGGGTGCTGTTCAACCGGTCCCTGCCATGTCAGGTTTGCCTTAACATAATCATTGAATGAGGTTGCCCATGGATACGGCGTGTTTTCACCGTGCCAACGCGCAGTACGCAAGTTATGTACCACGTTACCGCTGGCTACCAGCATAATACCCTCATCACGCAGCGCCGCCAGCTTGCGACCCATCTCAAAATGCCAGGCTGCGGGTTTAGTGCTGTCAATGCTCAGTTGCACCATCGGAATATCCGCATTCGGGTACATCTTGATCAGCACGCCCCATGAACCGTGGTCAAAGCCCCACGCCTCTTTATCTAAAGTAACGGGCACCGGTGCCAGCAGGTCAACCAGATGCTGTGCCAGTTCAGGTGAACCGGGAGCCGGGTAATGCGTGTCATACAGCGCCTGCGGAAAACCGCCAAAATCGTGGATCGTTTTAGGCGCTTCCATCGCCGTCACGCCCGTGCCACGGGTGAACCAATGCGCCGAGACAACCACAATGGCTTTCGGACGCGGCAACGTTTCCCCCAGTTGCTGCCAGGCACGGGTATAAACGTTATCTTCCAGAACATTCATCGGGCTACCATGGCCCAAAAACAATGCTGGCATACGAGTTGAAGACATGATGATATCCTTACTGAGGGAGTCATTTTGATACCACCACAATACGCTTATTCGGTTGATGAAGAACTCAGATAACCATGATGAAGATCATCAGTTATTTTGACGATCTAATCCGCAAAGCAGATTGATAAGGAGTTTTATTTGTCGATGTCAGTACCTTTACTTCTGACTTTACTGGCAGGTGCCGCCACGTTTATCGGCGCATTTCTCGGCGTGTTAGGGCAAAAGCCCTCCAACCGCGTTCTCGCCTTTTCTTTAGGCTTCGCCGCCGGGATTATGTTACTGATCTCACTGATGGAGATGCTACCAGCTGCGCTGGCCGCTGTAGGCATGTCACCGGTATTAGGCTACGGAATGTTCATCGTTGGCTTACTGGGCTACTTTGGCCTGGACCGTCTATTGCCGCACGCGCACCCTCAGGATCTGGTACAGAAAACAACGCAGCCTCTGCCCGGCTCTATTAAACGAACCGCAATTTTATTAACGCTCGGCATCAGCCTGCACAACTTTCCGGAAGGGATCGCAACGTTTGTTACCGCCAGCAGCAACCTCGAGCTGGGCTTTGGTATTGCCCTTGCCGTCGCATTACACAATATTCCTGAAGGATTAGCCGTTGCGGGTCCGGTCTATGCCGCTACAGGCTCCAAACGTACGGCGATATTCTGGGCCGGGATCTCGGGCATGGCGGAAATACTGGGCGGCGTACTGGCGTGGTTAATTCTGGGGAGCTTAATCTCACCGGTGGTGATGGCGGCAATAATGGCGGCAGTTGCAGGTATTATGGTGGCGCTGTCCGTCGATGAACTCATGCCGTTGGCAAAAGAGATCGACCCGAATAATAATCCCAGTTATGGGGTACTTTGCGGCATGTCGGTGATGGGGTTAAGTCTCGTCATCCTCCAGTCCATGGGAATCGGCTAATTCATAGGGCGGATGCCACCCTGCTAATTTACAGCATCCGCTCATCCATAGCAGAACGTGAAGGACTATTCCTGTTCCTTAACCGCGCTGTTATCCTCGCCAGAATGACGAAAGAGTTTGTTTCGCGCCTCGAGTAATGCATCCCGATCTTGCCGAAATGCCCGACAATAACGCTTCATATGGCAATAATAACCAACCGCAACGAGTGCAATTAATACAATCCAGTACCAGGCAATAAACATTCTTTTACCCTTAAAATTTAACATCATTAAACATTTAACGTTAAAATTTTACACAACCTTATTCTGACATACTCCTATAGTGGCATATTCCTCAAACAAATATATGATTTCGATCATATAAACCAGCAGCTATGCCAATAGCCAACGGCGTTACAAAAAATAGACCAATATTGATAAACCCATACTTCACAGTAATAAATAAACCCTTAATCCAGGGTACACATACCATTCAAATATATAAAAATATTAGCACGTTAAATAATACACTCTGTCAAAACTAATGCGCCTGTCATCAAATTAGTTTTATCAATATGGTTTTGATTTCATCGACATCATAAGAACATGATAAAAATGGTATTTGCGAACGAATAACCTGCAACCAGATTGTTGCTATTGGTTATGAGCGCTGACTGGGGAGTGGGAGGTGGTCAAAGCCAAACAAACTGCAGAGTAAACCAAGGCAGAGGTCTGTAATCAGACTTCTGCTTTTCTCACAATAGCTATACAATTCAAGTGTTAGTGCTTCTTCGAGTTAAAAACATTTCACATATATATCCCCCTAACACCAACGATAATTTTTCCATATTGATATATTCTGATTTTCAGAAACATAGTGCATCCAACTCACATTTTTAAAAAAATGTCTTTCTGCCCTTAATACAAGAAAACATAATAAACCATCACACATTCCGATTCTTAATACCAAAGCAAATATAGTATTTATATTATATATGATTATTTAATTGGTAGCGCGTCAAATTCTGAATTCAGTACGAGCACGAACATTCTGGGAATATCTGATGATATAATTTTTTAAAAGGCCTCGTGCCTTAACTTGTATATCAAGGATATTTTCATCACTAAAGGAATGTATATGAAATCAGCAAATAAGGCGCTGTTAGCACTGGCCATCACCGCACTAACCTCCGGCTATGCCTTCGCCGATGTTGATGGCGGTAGCGGCAAAATCACCTTCACCGGTACTATCATCAATGCCCCATGCGCTATCCTGCCTGAAGATATTGATAAGCAGGTCGAACTGGGTGAAGTACCTGCCTCCTACATTAATGCTAACGGGCATTCTGATGCGGTAGATTCCAGCCTGCATTTAATCAACTGCGACCTGCCAAACTCAGACAACGGTAGCGGCGTAGCCGTGAGCAAAGTCGATGTCACCTTCAACAGCGACAGCGTTACAACGGAAGACACCAGCCTGCTAAGCAACACTTTCGCCAGCGGCGCGCAGAATGTTGGTGTACGTTTGCTCGATAAAACGAGTGCCAATATTACTCTGGGTACCGCAAAGACCATTGATTTAAGCGCAGGTTCTGCGACCCAAATTCTGCCCTTTATGGCCTATATGCAAAAAGTGGGCGCAACGGATGTCACCGTGGGCGCCGTCGCCGCAACGGCAACCTACAGACTTACCTATAAGTAAGCACGCAATGGTGGCCGGATGGCCACCATCTAACACTTGCATCGACTGGGTATAGGTAAGGATTGCCATGAATACCTGCAAGATTGCGGCCTGTGGATGTGGGTTGCTGTTGTCATTTTCCGCTCAGGCTGTCGAATTCAACCTGAACGTACTGGATAAATCCATGCGCAACAGTGTGGATCTCTCTTTGCTGAAAGAAGATTCCGCAATAGCTCCCGGAAGCTATTTTGTTACCGTTGCCGTAAATAAAAATCAAATCTCCTCAGGTCGTCAGATAAGCTGGGAAAAACAGGGGGAGAGCGTCGCCGCTTGTATTCCATCTGAACTCGCCGGGCAACTGGGATTAAAAGAAAATATTTTAGGTTCACTGCCTGTACAGCACGAGTGTGTCGATTTCACTGAATACTCTGATATCACCTTTACCTTAGATATGGCGAATCAACGTCTGGATATCAGTATTCCTCAGTCGCTATTGGCCTGGAAATCAGAAAGCTGGATGCCGCCCTCAACCTGGGATCACGGCGTGAACGGTCTGCTGTTCGACTACAACCTGTTTGCCAGCACCTACCGTCCCAACGCAGGTGGAAGTACAGAAAACCTAAACTCCTATGGCACCGCGGGCCTGAACATGGGCGCATGGCGCTTACGTAGCGATTATCAGGTCAGCCAAAACCGCAGCGACGAAAGCACCGAAACAACGCGGAGTATTTCACGCACCTATCTTTTTCGTCCTCTCCCTTCGCTGGGCGCCAAACTCACTCTGGGAGAGACAGATTTAAGCTCCAATATCTTTGATGGCTTTTCTTATAATGGCGCGGCTATGGCGAGCGACGACCGTATGCTGCCATGGGAATTACGTGGCTACGCCCCACAAATCAGCGGGATCGCGCAAACCAATGCCACCGTCACCGTTAGCCACTCCGGTCGCTTGATTTATCAAACAAAAGTGGCCCCGGGCCCCTTTGTCATTACCGATCTTAATCAATCCGTACAGGGAACGCTGGACGTAAAAATCACCGAAGAAGATGGCCGCACCAACACGTTTCAGGTTTCTGCCGCCTCCACGCCTTTTCTGACTCGTGAAGGACAGGTCCGTTATAAAATCGCGGCGGGTCGTGCCCGCCCGGACAACTCGCATCACGTAATTGATGATACCTTCGTCAGCGGCGAAGCCTCATGGGGCATGTTATCCAATACCTCGCTGTATGGCGGGATCCTCGCGGCAGGCAGCGATTACCGCTCTGCGGCGTTAGGAATTGGGCAGAACATGCTGTGGCTGGGGGCCGTGTCCTTTGATGTTACGCATTCCAGCAGTACGTTCGATGACGGCCATGAAGAAAGTGGCCTCAGCTATCGACTGAACTACAGTAAACGCTTTGATGCGACCAACAGTCAGGTTTCACTCGCGGCATATCGTTTCTCCGAGCGCGAATTTCATAGCTATGCCAACTTTGTCGCCCATCAATTCAATAATGCGGATACTCAGGACGAGAAGCAGACCGTAAGCATCTCTTTCAACCAGCCGATCGATCCGCTGCGGATGAACCTGTACGTCAGCGCACTGCGCCAGCAATGGTGGGATGGTGACAGCTCCACTACCGCGTCGGTGACCGCCGGTTTTAATTTCGATCTCGGTGACTGGAAAGGCTTATCGCTGTCGACATCCTTCAGTACAACGCACTACGAGGAGAGTGATAACGACAAGCAGGTTTACGTTTCGCTCTCCGTTCCTTTCGACTATGGTCGACGGTTGAATTACGACATGCGTAATAGCAGCAACACTACCAATACACTCTCGTGGAATGACTCCTCCGATCCACACAACACCTGGGGCGTATCAGCAGGAACCGCGACCGACAGGCCGAACAACGGCGCGCAGTTCAGGGGAAATTACCAACATACCACCCCTGCAGGAGAACTGCAGTTCTCCGGAAGCTATGCCGCCAGCGACTACACCTCTGCCAGCGCCAGTTGGAACGGCTCAATGACCGCAACGGGCAACGGCATCGCGTTACATCGCCGCAGCTTTGGCAATGAACCCAGAGTCATGGTCGGGGCCGACGGCGTTGCCGACATTCCTGTGCAGGGCGACAGCAACCGTACAAACCATTTTGGCTATGCCGTTGTGCCGATGATTTCCAGTTATCAGCCCTCAACCATCGCCGTCAATATGAACGATCTGCCTGACGGCGTTACCGTTGATGAAACGATCACCCGTCAGACCTGGACCGAAGGCGCCATTGGCTACAAATCACTGGTATCACGCTCAGGCAAAAATATTACCGTCGCTATCAGAATGGAAAATGGCGACTTCCCGCCACTCGGCGCGATCGTACGTCAAATTGAAAACAACGCAGAAGTAGGAATGGTCAGCGAAGATGGTCATGCCTGGCTTGGCGGTGTCGACAGTGGACAGCAGTTTACGGTGATGTGGGGTGACAAACAGACTTGCACCATCACTTTGCCAGACGCGCTGGATATCTCCACCCAGTATCTGATTTTACCTTGTCATTAATTAAGGATGAAAAATGGCATTATTCAAAGGATTACCAATTGTATTACTCGCCTTATCGCTCACCAACCAGGCGGCAATTCAGCCTGACAGAACGCGGATTATCTTCAACGGCAACGATAAGGCCAGCAGTCTGAAAATTGAAAACCAGAGCAAGCAGTTACCTTATCTTGCTTACTCGTGGATTGAAGATGAAAAAGGTAATAAGGATGACTCTTTTTTAGTCGCCCTGCCCCCAATACAGCGGTTAAACCCTGGGGCAATTTCGCAGGTGAGAATTGTTAAGCAAGATAAAGCACGCTCGCTTCCTCAGGATCGGGAATCACTGTTTTACTTTAATGTTAGGGAAATTCCACCTGCACCAGAAAATAAAGGCAACAATGCCATCGTGCAGATGGCGCTGCAATCCCAGTTGAAATTATTCTGGCGTCCAGCGGCTTTGAAGAAAAAGCCGGGTACTGAAGTTGAACTTCAGCTCAAAGTTAGCCAACAGGGAAATACGCTGTTGGTTAATAATCCTACCGCCTACTACATTACGTTGGCTTTTTTTGGCAAAGACAGCAAAAGCCAATTGTCAGGCTTTAGCAGTAAAATGATTGCCCCTTTTTCCTCTGTTACATTAAATGCCGGCGGTTATAACGGAAATGCGTTCGCACTGGGATATATGGATGATTATGGCGGACTGCGCATGCTGAACGTGAAATGCCATGGTCAATGCGATCTTATCGTGCCGGAGGCCAGAAAATGATCCGCACGCTACGGTTATTTCTGCTGTTAATATTCATCGCGCTCCCTTTTCGTTCAGCGCTGGCGGTTCACTGCTATCTGGGAGCCACCGGTGGTCCTGTTGAAGGTTATACCGCTATCGAGCCGTTTGCAGTCCCTAACAACGCCAAACCCGGGGACAAAATCTGGGAAAGCAACGATATAAAAATCCCCGTCTACTGCGATAACGCAACCTCCGAAAATGCTTATAGCAGCGAAAACGTCTACGCTTGGGTCAACCCCTACACCTCAGTCAACGATACCTATTATCAACTTGGCGTCACCTATGAAGGCGTTGATTATGACGCCACGCAAGGTGCGGTCAATATTGATACACATCAGTGCATTGATAATCAGAAGCTTAAGATCTATACCCCCGCGCAAATCAAAGCCAGCGGTTGGGAACATTATCTCTGTTCAGGTAATGCAGAAGATACGCACTATTCAAGAACGTTCATTGCCCGCATGCGCCTGTACGTAAAAGTGATTTCGATGCCCCCCCACGACTACGCCAGTAGCATCGGTGATTATATTCTGGTGCAGTTTGATGGTGTTGGCGGGATTAACGTCAGCCCGGATGCCTCGAACCTGAAATATCACGTCACCGGCTTAGATCAAATTCGCGTGCTGGACTGTAGCGTGAAATTCAATATTTTCCCGGAAAATCAGACTATTGATTTTGGCACCTTCAATAATATGGAGATTAACGCCAAAACGCTGACAAAAGCGTTCTCGATTAAAACAACCAAGAATCTGAATTCTGACAGTGGATGTACCGATACGTTTAAGGTTTCATCATCATTCTATACCACAGAAGAATTGGCAGAAAATGACACATCCTTAAGAATCGGCAATGGTTTACAATTAAAAATACGCAATACGGAAGATAATACGCTCTCAACCTATAACGCCTACTCTGAGTATGCTGAATTCGATACAGAATTACTGACCAGAGAGAAAAGTTATCAGGCTGAATTAAGCCAGGTGACTGGCGATACCGTAAAGACTGGCCCTTTCGAAACGGTAGTATTATTTAAAATTAACTACAACTAAGCGCAAAAAGCCGATGACATTGCATCGGCTTTTTGCTGTTTTACCCGTTCGTCTTGCGATTAGCTGGCTTTGCGCTCATGCGCCTGACGGTAGGCCACCAGATCTTCGATAGTAACCACCGCCATATTATGCTTGCCGGCAAATTCGATGCATTCTGGCGCACGCGCCATGGTGCCATCGTCGTTAGTCAGTTCGCACAGCACGCCTGCCGGTTTAAACCCTGCCAGCGTCATCAGGTCGATGGTTGCTTCAGTATGACCACCGCGAGTCAACACGCCGCCTGCCTGAGCACGCAGCGGGAAAACGTGCCCCGGACGGTTAAGATCGGAAGGTTTGGCGCCATCCTTAATTGCCGCACGCACCGTAGTCACACGGTCCGCAGCGGAAACACCGGTGGTCACGCCCTCTGCTGCTTCAATGGTCACGGTAAAACCGGTACCGTAGGCGCTGGTGTTATTTTCCACCATCATTGGCAGATCGAGCTGTTTGCGTCGGTCTTCAGTGATGCACAGGCATACAATACCGCTGCCGTGGCGGATGGTCAGCGCCATCTGTTCAACGGTCA
Organism: Citrobacter sp. Ce119; assembly: GCF_030334525.1. NCBI lineage: Bacteria > Pseudomonadati > Pseudomonadota > Gammaproteobacteria > Enterobacterales > Enterobacteriaceae > Citrobacter > Citrobacter sp. Ce119. Next base: position 76,233 of record NZ_JAOWDR010000043.1, on the reverse strand, counting down.
TGGTTTCTGCCGGGAAAATCATATCGCCTTCGTTTTCACGATCTTCGTCGTCAAGCACCATCACACCGCGTCCTTCACGCAGCGCAGACAGCGCATGTTCAACACGTTCGAAAGGCGTACCAAAAGAGGAAAGTAGCGTCTGATTCATGGTAAAAAAACCTCACTAAAATTATGGTTACCAGAATCAGGGCAGTCTTAGGAGTACCGTCTAAGCGGCAAAAAAATAACGTGAGCGGGTCCATGCCCGACTGGATCGTTACTCTCTCCCATCCGGACTCTAACCGTCGGCCCCGGAATTACACCGGATCTGCTGACCTTTTTGCCGTAACAAAAAGCGCTCGCGGGCTTTCAACATTCGTTGATTTACCGCCGGTGGGGAATTTCGCCCCGCCCTGAGAATAAGCGGGTTAACTATAACGCTATTGATTACCTTCATCAACGCCTTTGCTCGTCTTAGCTTCACACAATTCTGGTTTATGCCTGTGCCAGTTCGCACTACAATAGGCAGCAACACGTACCAGTTCAGGGAAACCACAATGATTGACCCGAAAAAAATTGAGCAGATTGCTCGTCAGGTTCACGAGTCGATGCCGAAAGGGATCCGCGAGTTTGGCGAAGACGTCGAGAAGAAAATTCGTCAAACGCTGCAGTCACAGCTAACCCGTCTGGATCTGGTAAGCCGTGAAGAGTTTGATGTACAGACTCAGGTTTTGCTGCGTACCCGTGAAAAACTGGCGCTGCTTGAGCAACGTCTGACTGAGCTGGAGTCGCGTGAAAAAACGGCAGAAGTTAAGCCTGCCCCCGCGATCCCGCCAGTCGATCCGCAAGAGTAAAACGACAACGGGCCGCAAGGCCCGTTTTTCTGTTAGTGTTCCAGTTCTAGCTTCCTGGCCTCTGTAGCCTGCTGGCAGTACAGCGCATAGCGTTTGCAAAACCAGCTACGATGTTCTTCATCCATGTTCCCAGTTATCGCCTGGATATCAACGGGATGGCCCTCAGCCTGCATCCTGGCAAAACTACGGGCCAGGAAATCGAAATTGTTCATTGAATACATATTGCTGTTCATGAGCATACCCTCCAGTTATTGAATATCTGCTAAGGCCATATGCTTTTTCTAATTTCAGTATTTCCCTGGATACGAAGTTATTCTGTACATATTGTGCGCAAAAAAACCGTCTGCTTCACAGTTTCCTACGAAATCTAAGAGGGGGATGACCCCCTTTTCGGATTTAAGGTCAGGGTGACGCATGTTATTGTAACGACATGTAAAAGTAAGGGGTAAAACCATTACTTTTGATACTGACAGGGAACGCAGTAACAGGAGGAAACAACTTGGTATTATTCACGGATTACAACAGCCCCTACCTGTTTGCTATTTCATTTGTACTGCTGATTGGCCTACTGGAAATCATCTCTCTGATTTTTGGCCATTTTCTTTCAGGTGCGCTTGATGCTCACCTCGAACATTACGATGCCCTGACCTCCGGCAATATCGGCCAGGCGCTTCACTATCTCAATATCGGGCGGATCCCGGCGCTGATCGTACTGTGCTTACTCGCAGGCTTCTTTGGACTCTTCGGTATCCTCCTTCAGCATGGCTGGGTCACGCTGTGGCAAGCACCGATCAGCAATCTGCTGCTCGCGCCGGTGAGCTTTATTTTTGCGGTCTTCGCCGTGCATTACAGCGGGAAAATTATCGCCCCCTGGCTGCCACGGGATGAAACCACCGCCCTCGCTGAAGATGAGTTTATCGGCAGCATGGCAATTATTACTGGCCATTCTGCGAGTGCCGGAACTCCATGCGAAGGCAAATTTACCGACAAGTTTGGGCAGACCCACTATGTGCTGCTGGAGCCTGAAGCGGGCAAAGAATTCAAAAAAGGAGACAAGGTGCTGATTATTTGCCGACTCTCTGCAACGCGTTACCTGGCCGAGCTAAACCCCTGGCCGACTGTTTTATAATTTTATACAGAGGGACCTTATAGATGGATGATGTTTTAGGCATGTTACCTTCATGGATGTTTACCGCCATTGTCGCGGTGATCGTCTTAGTAATTATCGGGATTATTTTTGCCCGCCTGTATCGCCGCGCGTCTGCTGAACAGGCGTTTGTGCGTACCGGCCTTGGCGGGCAAAAAGTGGTGATGAGCGGCGGCGCAATTGTCATGCCTATCTTCCACGAAATTATTCCTATCAACATGAACACCCTCAAACTTGAGGTGAGCCGTTCAACTGTTGACAGTCTCATCACCAAAGACCGTATGCGCGTGGATGTCGTCGTCGCCTTTTTCGTGCGTGTAAAACCGTCTGTGGAAGGGATTGCTACCGCCGCACAGACGCTGGGACAGCGAACGCTGTCGCCAGAGGATTTACGTGTGCTAATAGAAGATAAGTTTGTCGATGCCCTGCGTGCCACTGCGTCGCAGATGACCATGCATGAACTGCAGGATACGCGTGAAAACTTCGTTCAGGGCGTACAAAATACCGTCGCGGAAGACCTGTCCAAAAACGGCCTGGAACTGGAGAGCGTTTCACTCACCAACTTTAACCAGACCGAAAAAATCCATTTCAACCCCAATAACGCCTTTGATGCCGAGGGTCTGACCAAGCTGACCCAGGAAACGGAACGTCGTCGTCGCGAACGTAACGAAGTCGAGCAGGACGTAGAAGTTGCCGTTCGAGAGAAAAACCGTGATGCGCTGTCGCGCAAGCTGGAGATCGAACAGCAGGAAGCCTTCATGACGCTCGAGCAGGAGCAGCAGGTGAAAACCCGCACGGCCGAGCAAAATGCCAAAATTGCCGCCTTTGAAGCCGAACGTCATCGTGAAGCTGAACAGACGCGTATCCTAGCTGAACGCCAGATTCAGGAAACAGAAATCGAGCGCGAACAGGCGGTGCGTTCAAGAAAAGTCGAGGCCGAGCGTGAAGTTCGCATCAAAGAGATCGAACAGCAGCAGGCAACGGAGATCGCCAACCAGACCAAGTCCATCGCTATTGCCGCCAAGTCCGAACAGCAGTCTCAGGCTGAAGCACGCGCTAACGATGCGCTGGCCGAAGCGGTTCGCGCCCAGCAAAACGTAGAAACCACCCGTCAGACTGCAGAAGCGGATCGTGCCAAACAGGTGGCGTTGATTGCCGCCGCGCAGGATGCGGAAACACAGGCCGTTGAGCTAACCGTACGTGCGAAAGCGGAGAAAGAAGCGGCAGAATTGCAGGCCGCCGCGATTGTTGAACTGGCTGAAGCCACGCGGAAAAAAGGTCTGGCGGAAGCAGAAGCACAACGCGCGCTGAACGATGCCATCAACGTGCTTTCCGACGAACAGACCAGTCTGAAATTTAAGCTGGCCCTGTTGCAGTCCCTGCCAGCAGTCATTGAGAAATCCGTTGAGCCAATGAAGTCTATCGATGGGATCAAGATTATTCAGGTTGATGGTCTCAATCGCGGCGGTGCAGTCGGTGAAGTGACCGCAGGTAACGTAAACGGTGGGAATCTGGCGGAGCAAGCATTATCCGCAGCTCTTGCCTATCGTACACAAGCGCCGCTGATTGACTCGCTGTTAAATGAAATTGGTTTGTCCGGCGGTTCGCTGTCGGCGCTGGCCGATCCGCTGAAAAACAGCCCACAGCCTGTTGAGAAAACGACTGAAGAATAAGATATAGAATTGCCGGATGGCAACGCTGACGCGTTTTATCCGCCATCCGGCAAACTTTCCAGGTGTTACTTATCGCTGTCTTTCTGGATCTTCTTGATGATATTGGTCGTTGAGCAGCCATCTTCGAAGTTCAGCACCAGCACTTCACCGCCGTTCGCCCACACCTCTTCGCTGCCCGCAATATCTTCCGGCTTATAGTCGCCGCCTTTGACCAGCAGATCCGGCAGGATGCCGGCAATCAGACGCTGCGGCGTATCTTCTTCAAAAGAAACCACCCAGTCGACGGACTCCAGCGCGCCCAGCACGATCATACGCTGTTCCAGCGGATTGACCGGGCGAGATTCGCCTTTCAGACGTTTGGTCGAAGCATCGCTGTTTACCGCTACGATCAGGCGATCGCCCAGCTTGCGCGCATTCGCCAGATAGGAAACATGGCCCGCATGCAGGATGTCGAACACGCCGTTGGTCATCACCACTTTCTCACCGCGCTTGCGGGCGCTGGCAACGGCCTGTTTCAGCTCAGATTCGCTCATCACGCCAAAGCCAGTATCGGCCCGACCGCGCACGGCGTTTTCCAGTTCAATAGGAGAAACGGTGGAGGTCCCCAGCTTACCGACGACTACGCCTGCTGCGGCGTTAGCAAAATAGCACGCTTCTTCCAGGGTGTTACCCGCCGCCAGCGTCGCCGCCAGCACGCCAATAACCGTATCGCCCGCACCGGTCACGTCATACACTTCCTGCGCCTGCGTCGGCATATGCAGCGGCGATTTGCCCGGTTGCAGCAGCGTCATCCCCTGTTCGGAGCGCGTGATCAGCAGTGCGGAAAGGTCAAAATCCGCAATCACTTTCATGCCGCGCTCAACCAGTTCATCTTCGCTTTTGCACTTGCCCGCTACCGCTTCAAACTCGGACAGGTTCGGCGTCAGCAGCGTTGCGCCACGGTAGCGTTCAAAATCGGTCCCTTTAGGATCGATAAGCACCGGCACTCCAGCCTTCCGCGCCAGCGCAATCATCTGCTGCACGCTTGCCAGCGCGCCTTTGGCATAGTCGGAGAGTACCAGTGCGCCGATAGACCCCAGCGCCTGGTTAATACGCTCGTGCAGCGGCTGCGGATCCACACCTTCAAAGCCTTCTTCGAAATCCAGGCGAATCAGTTGCTGGTTACGGGAAAGTACGCGCAGTTTAGTGATCGTCGGATGAGTGGGCACGGAAACGAAGTCACATTTTACGTTCACATCCGCCAGCGTTTTGCTCAGCGCACGCGCCGCGTCGTCAATGCCGGTCAGGCCCACCAGACGCGAATTCGCTCCCAGAGAGGCTATGTTCATCGCCACGTTTGCTGCGCCACCGGGACGTTCTTCGATGGTATCAACCTTCACCACCGGCACCGGCGCTTCAGGTGAAATACGGCTGGTAGGACCGTACCAGTAGCGATCCAGCATCACATCACCGACAACCATGACTCCTGCACGTTCAAACTCTGGCAGCGTTACTTTCATTCCTGTCTCCTGAGAGATTCTCTGAGGGTCTTAAAATTTGCGCGCGATAATAGCACACTTCACTCGGCAACCAGCCACTTCTGCCAGCTGTCGCGCACCAGCGTGCGTTCAGCCTCAAAGCACTCTGGTGCCACATGGCCCGGAAGCTCCTGCAAGGCAAGATGGTGAAGTTCATCACGCAGCGTCGTATAAGCACGAGTAAGCGCCAGCGCTTCCTGCTCATCCATAATGTCGTTTTGCGCCAGTAACTCCAGAATGCGCACGTTATCCGACCAGCGCGTCAGCTTCGGTTTTTCATGCGCATAGCGCAACACCAGATATTGCGTAATAAACTCAATGTCGGTGATACCGCCTTCATCCGCTTTAATATCAAAACGATCGCGATGCTTATTGCCCAAATGGGCACGCATTTTCTCACGCATTTCGCGCACGTCGGTCTGCAAGGTTTTGCCATCGCGAACGAGGGTCATGATATCGCGACGAATCGCATCGAACTGAGAGGTCAACCGCGGGTCGCCGTATACCACGCGCGCACGTACCAGCGCCTGATGTTCCCATGTCCAGGCTTCGTTGCGCTGGTAATCGGCGAAGGCGTCGGTTGATGTCACCAGCATTCCCGCCGCGCCGGACGGACGCAGGCGCGCATCCACTTCGTACAAAATACCGGACGAGGTGCGGGTGCTGAAAAGGTGCATAATGCGCTGCGACAAACGCAGATAGAACTGTCGCCCGTCAATCTCACGCTCACCGTCCGTCATCACGTCCATCGGACAGTCATGCAGGAAGATCAAATCGAGATCCGAGCTGTATCCCAGCTCCCAGCCGCCCAGCTTGCCATAACCGACGACGGCAAAACCGCGCCCCTCGCGTTCGCTAAGATGAGTGGGTTGCCCGTAGCGAGCAACCATCTGCATCCACGCTTGCTGGACTACCGCATCAATAATAGCTTCCGCCAGCCAGGTTAGGTGATCGCTTACCTTCATCACCGGCAGCGTTCCGGCGATATCAGCCGCGGCAATACGCAACAACTGCGTTTGCTTAAACTGGCGCAGCGCTTCCAGTTGCTGCTCTTCGTCATCTTCCGGCACGCGCAGCAAATACTGGCGTAACTCATCACGGTAGGCGTCCGTCGCGGTGGGTTGATACAGGGTGTTCGGATCCAGCAGTTCATCGAGCAACAGCGGATACCGCGCCAGCTGGCTGGCGATCATCGGCGAGGCGGCACAGAGCGAAATCAGGTGCTTCAGCGCTCCGGGGAATTCGCTCAGCAGCTCCAGATAGGTCGTGCGGGTCACAATACCCACCAGCAGTGGTGTAATGCGCGACAGCGGTACCGAGGCGTCGTCACGCGAACAGACATCGCTCAGCAGATGCGGCATTAAATGATCCAACACCTGCCGTCCGCGTGGGCCAATGGTGCGTTTATCCAGCTCTTTGCGGAAATCAGCAATCAGAGACAGCACGCGCCGGCGATCGTCATCAGCCAGATGCGTCAGCACCGGCGTGGTGTCATCTTCCTGCAAGGCGTCCTGCCACAGTTCGCGCCATTGTTCTGAGAGCGACTCTTCCTGGGTTTCAGCTTCGTCATCGCCAATCAGCTCGTTAAATACCCGGCGCACGTTGTTCATATGATTTGCCAGCACATCGGTTAACTGCTGCCAGTCATCGACGTTCATCCCCCACGCCAGCCGCGCGCGATTCAGTTCATCGCCAGGAAGCGTTTGGGTCTGTTCATCATTGATGCTTTGCAGCAGGTTTTCGAGGCGGCGTAAATAGAGATAGGCTGCTCGCAGTTGTTCCGCATCGGTATCAGACAGCAGGTGCAGCGCATTGATGGCGCTAAGCGTCGGTAACAGCGAGCGGGATTGCAGCGACGGCTCGCGCCCACCGCGAATCAGTTGGAATACCTGTACGATAAATTCGATTTCACGAATGCCGCCCGCCCCCAGCTTGATGTTGTCTTTCAGGCCACGGCGGCGCACTTCTCGGGCAATCATCCCTTTCATGTTACGCAGAGACTGGATCACGCTAAAATCAATATAGCGGCGGAAGACAAAAGGTCGCAGCATAGCGCGAAGCTCGCTGACGTAAGTGCCATCGGCATCGCCCATAATGCGGGCTTTGACCATCGCATAGCGTTCCCAGTCGCGCCCTTGTTCCTGGTAATAATCCTCCAGCGCGGAGAAGCTCAGCACCAGCGGGCCGCTGTCGCCAAACGGACGTAAGCGCATATCCACTCGATAAACAAACCCATCCATTGTGGGCTGATCCAGCACTTTGATGAGCCGCTGGCCCATACGGGTAAAGAACTGCGCGTTATCCAGTTCGCGACGCCCACCCTGCGTACTGCCGTGCTCCGGCCAGGCAAAAATCAGGTCAATATCAGAGGAAAAATTCAGCTCGCCGCCGCCCAGTTTCCCCATGCCTAAAATCAGCAGCGGCTGCGCAACACCTTCAGGATTACAGGGCGTTCCCCACTCGCGACAGCAGGCGGCGTATAACCAGTCGCGCGCGGCGACGATCAGCGTTTCAGCCAGATGGCTTAACTGCTGCAAGATACTCTCTTCCGCCACCAGCGACAGCGTCTGCGCCCAGGCGATACGCACCATGATGTGACGGCGAAACAGGCGTAGCTCGCGCATCAGCGTGTTTTCATCGCTGACGTCGGCCAATGCTTGCTGTAACCAGTCGGCATAGTGTTGCCATTCATCCGCCTGAGGGGGCGCGCTTTCCAGATCTACCAGCCATTCGGGATGGGCAATAATGCTGTCGCGGACAAAATCACTGAATGTAAGCACTGACTTCGCCTGCACGCTAAGCGAGGACTCAGATATTGCTGCTGGCAGCCGCTCCACAACGGTCGGCCAGTACTGCTGTAACGGTGAAGAGAGCTGCTTCATTTATGGACATCCTTTGCGTATTGAGGCCCAAGGTATGGCCTTATAGGCCTGATAAGCGCAGCGCCATCAGGCATCCCGGTCTCAACCCTGATTATCGTTTACCGCTATGCAGCCAGAACGGTTCCAGTGCGATTGCCTCGTTGCGGAAGTGTTCAATTTCAATATATTGATTGGCCGCAATGGCGTGACGCAGACCCTGCCAGTTGGCGATCCATTCCGAGGCAACATTTTCGTCGTAGTACCCCGCCAGCATCAGCATGCTATCAATATTGCGCGTCAGGCGTGGAAGTTGATCGGCGTACTGATCGCCAAGCGGCTGAGCAAAAGCGGTTTTCAGTTCAGCGGCATGGCGCGAAAGATGAGTATCTGAGAAACGCTTAAAGGAGTCGGCAATTTTGCCCTGCGCCTTCTCATCCAGGAACGACTGCCATCCTTTGGTCACCAGCCATTCGGTCAGGGCCAGTTTAGCCATTGCTGTTTGCGTGCTGTAAACCGCCGAAACGGCAGAAACATCCGACGCCATGACCGCTTCCGACTGGGTCAGCAAATCACGTAAGTGAGCGCTCGCTTTTCGCGGCACATTACCGCCAAACAGCATCAGTATGTGACGCACCAGGCCCATTGCCGCCAGCACCTCGGCTTTCGCCCCTTTGACGCCGCGCACCCACAGCTCTTCATGGTACTGCCACTGTGATAATGCCAGCTCCAGCGCCGCTTCCAGCCCTTGCTCAATGCTCGCCTTCGCCGGAACCTTCAAAATGCGCGTCGGTCTGAGTTCACGCGGCGCATTCCCCTGAGCCAGATGATAGCCACGCGCCGCTTTACTCAGACTGCCCTGGCGTAAGCCGGCTTGCGAAACCAGCTGGTTTGCCAGCTTCAATACCGCACGGGTATCGCCGCTTAGCAGTTCAAGTTCAAGCTCACAGATAGGTTCAGCAAACTCGCCCGCTTTCACTTCCCCAAGGTCGAGAGCCATTTCAATTCGACTGCCGTCAACATCAAGGAGCCATTTCTCACGATAAAAATCGGTGCTGAACAGCGGCTGCACCTGAGAGGCAAGTTCAGCAGGCAGCTCGCCATCGGGCCAGACTTCCGTTGGGAACAGAGCGAGATCCAGCTCTGGCGCGTTTAGCGCAACGTTATATTCAGGCCGCTGATGCAGGCCGCCCGTCACCCGTCCGGCAATTTTCATGGTCATTTCGTAATGACCATTCTCACCACGAATACGCAGCCCCATATCGTGACCACGCAACCACGCATCCGGCGTTTCGTAGTAGATATTCAGCAACTGACTGGGCGCATGATGCTCACCCCCCAGCGTATTCAGACGTTCACGTAGTGCATCTACAGCATCACTATTGACGATAAATTTTAATTCGATTTCCTGGGCCATGGTCTTGTACTTATGGGTTATGTCACAGTTGAGAAAACTGACTGCGAACTAAGTTCGTTCTTTATGGTCAGTAGATAGTATTTTGCGCCAAATTGCCATGCAACGAGCAATTTGACGGGCGTAAAAGTTTCGGGTGGTGGCTAAAAGGACACAGATGATTCCGATTGATGTCGAATGCTTTGCGTAGAGACACTGATGCCACTACTATCGTTCCACTTTCTATGACAATAACGACAGCCTGATGCCAAAATTACGCCTGATTGGATTAACTTTACTCGCACTTAGCGCCACTGCAGTTTCTCATGCCGAAGAAAAGCGCTATGTCTCTGACGAACTGAACACCTGGGTCCGCAGCGGTCCGGGAGATAATTATCGCCTCGTGGGCACGGTTAACGCAGGCGAGGAAGTTACGCTATTACAGACCGATGCCAACACTAACTACGGCCAGGTGAAAGACAGCACCGGTCGTACCGCCTGGATCCCGCTGAAAGAGCTGAACAGTACTCCGAGCCTGCGTACCCGCGTTCCCGATCTGGAAAACCAGGTTAAGACCTTGACCGATAAGCTCAATAATATCGATACCACGTGGAATCAGCGCACCGCCGATATGCAGCAAAAAGTATCGCAAAGCGACAGCGTGATCGACGGTCTGAAACAAGAAAACCAGAAGCTGAAGAACGAGCTTATTGTGGCGCAAAAGAAGGTCAGCGCAGCCAACCTTCAGCTTGATGACAAACAGCGCACCATCATTATGCAGTGGTTCATGTACGGCGGCGGCGTACTGGGTCTTGGTCTGCTGCTCGGTCTGGTTCTGCCACACATGATCCCAAGCCGTAAACGCAAAGATCGCTGGATGAACTGAATCGCCTTCTCAGCCACACTGACATATGATTAAGAGATCATAATTTCAAAAGGAAAGTGGCGTGAAGATTTATCTGGTCGGTGGTGCTGTTCGGGATGCGTTATTAGGGCTACCGATTAAAGATAAAGATTGGGTTGTTGTCGGCGCCACGCCGCAAGAGATGCTCGACGCGGGCTACCAGCAGGTAGGCCGCGATTTTCCCGTGTTTCTGCATCCGCAAACCCGGGAAGAGTATGCGCTGGCGCGTACCGAACGTAAATCCGGTTCGGGGTATACCGGGTTCACCTGCTACGCCGCGCCGGATGTAACGCTGGAGGCCGATCTTCAGCGGCGCGACCTGACTATCAACGCAATCGCCCGCGATGACGATGGAGAGATTATCGATCCGTATAACGGACGCGACGATCTGGAAAGGCGTCTGCTGCGCCATGTTTCTCCTGCCTTTAGCGAAGATCCGCTGCGCGTGCTGCGCGTGGCGCGCTTTGCTGCCCGCTATGCGCACCTCGGCTTTCGTATCGCTGACGAAACCATGACGCTGATGCGAGACATGAACGACGCTGGCGAACTGGAACACCTGACGCCAGAGCGGGTGTGGAAAGAAACAGAAGGCGCATTAACCACCCGCAACCCACAGGTATTTTTTCAGGTCCTGCGCGACTGCGGCGCACTGCGCGTTCTGTTTCCGGAAGTGGATGCTCTGTTCGGCGTTCCCGCGCCCGCTCAGTGGCACCCGGAAATCGATACCGGTATTCACACGTTGATGACGCTGTCGATGGCAGCCATGTTAAGTCCGGAGGTCGACGTGCGTTTCGCCACGCTGTGCCACGATCTTGGCAAGGCGTTGACGCCAAAAGCGCTGTGGCCGCGCCACCACGGCCACGGTCCGGCTGGCGTTAAGCTGGTCGAGCAACTGTGTCTGCGCCTGCGCGTGCCGAATGACATCCGTGATTTAGCCAAACTGGTGGCCGAGTTCCACGACCTCATTCATACCTTCCCGATCCTGCAGCCAAAAACCATCGTTAAGCTGTTTGATTCCATCGATGCCTGGCGTAAACCGCAGCGCGTGGAGCAAATCGCCCTGACCAGCGAGGCCGACGTACGCGGGCGAACCGGTTTTGAAGCGGCGGATTACCCGCAAGGCAGACTGTTGCGCGAAGCCTGGCAGGTTGCGCAGGCGGTGCCAACGAAAGACGTCGTTGAGGCGGGATTCAAAGGTCAGGCTATTCGCGAGGAGCTGACCCGGCGTCGCATCGCGGCAGTGGCATGTTGGAAGGAGCAGCGTTGCCCTAAACCCACCACCTAAACGGATATAACCCGTAGGCCGGATAAGGCGGAACGCCGCCATCCGGCACAACGGTAAGTCATCAGAAGAACACGACGTAAACGGCAGCCGCTACAACAAAGCGATAAATCGCAAACGGAATGAACGAGATACGCTTAATCAGCTGCAGGAAGGTTTTGATCGCTACCAGCGCCACGATAAACGCCGTCACGAAACCGACGGCAAACATCGGGATATCTGATGCGCTGAGAAACGACCAGCTCTTGTAGAGATCCAGCGCCGTTGCACCCATCATCATCGGCACGGCCAGCAGGAAAGAAAACTCAGACGCCGCGTAACGGCTCACGCCCATCAGCATACCGCCAGAAATCGTCGCCCCGGAGCGAGAAAAGCCCGGCCACAGGGCCAGACACTGGAAACAGCCGATCATAAACGCCTGCCTATAGGTCATATCATCCAGACCCGGCGCACGCGGCTCTTTCGGCTTCAGGCATTCTGCGGCAATCAGCAGCACGCCCCCTACCACCAGCGCATACATCACGTTGATCGGGTTAAACAGCGATTTGATGGTGTCGTGGAATATCAGCCCCAGCACTACGGCTGGGATCATCCCCAACAGAATATGTCCCAGCGTCAGTCGACCTTTGCCAGTACCTTCATGCGGGGTTTTGCCGAAGTGAATGCCAATCAAACTAAACAGACGTCGCCAGAACATCACCACGACTGCCAGAATAGAACCTAGCTGGATTACCACCTCGAAAGTTTTTGCGGTGTCACCCTCAAAACCCAGCAGATGGCCAACAATAATCATATGGCCGGTACTGGAAACGGGTAAAAATTCCGTCAACCCTTCGACCACACCCAAAATTGCCGCCACCAGCAGCGAGTGCATATCACTCATTAATAAACCCCTAGATAGAGAAACCACGGCAAAAAAGAGCCGACGAAAGGACCCTTTTATACCCGTTTGTTTTAGAAATTATTAAATTAATTATTTTCTTTCAGATTATTGCCACGCTCAATGATAACCCCGACGTTCGCCGCACGGGCTACCGCGCCAGGTTTACTGAGTTTGATCCGTACCCAGGGAGAATTAAAGCGGCTAAGCAGCAGATCCGCCACCTCTTCCGCCACGCGTTCTACCAACGCAAAACGCCCACCTTCCACATGATTAACAACCGTTTGAGCAATATCAGCATAGCTCAGGCAATCAGCCACATCATCGCTTTTAGCCGATTTGCGGTTATCCCACGCCATTTCGATATCGAACACCAATCGTTGCTCGATCGTTTGTTCCCAGTCGTAAACACCAATAGTGGTGATTACAGAAAGTTGCTCTATAAATACAATATCCATCACGACCTGCCTGCTTTTTGGCTAACCCGGATACCACTTCCGGCGAAATATGCGTATTATCCACAGAAGTAGCGTTTTACACGACATTTTCAAAACGGAACAGCTTATGAGTGCAATCGCGCCTGGAATGATTATCTTCGCGTACCTCTGTGGCTCAATTTCCAGTGCTATTCTGGTATGCCGCCTTGCTGGATTGCCGGACCCGCGCGACAGCGGCTCTGGGAATCCGGGCGCGACGAACGTATTGCGCATTGGTGGCAAGGGAGCCGCCGTCGCGGTACTGATTTTCGACGTCCTGAAAGGTATGTTACCCGTCTGGGGTGCCTATGCGCTAGGCGTCAGCCCCTTCTGGCTGGGATTGATCGCGATCGCCGCCTGTCTGGGACACATCTGGCCAGTATTCTTCGGCTTTAAAGGTGGGAAAGGCGTTGCCACCGCCTTTGGCGCAATTGCGCCGATTGGTTGGGACTTAACCGGCGTGATGGCCGGAACCTGGCTGCTGACCGTCTTATTAAGCGGCTATTCGTCGTTAGGCGCTATCGTCAGCGCGCTGATCGCCCCCTTCTACGTCTGGTGGTTCAATCCCCAGTTCACGTTCCCGGTGTCTATGCTGTCGTGCTTAATTCTGCTACGTCACCATGACAACATTCAGCGTCTGTGGCGTCGTCAGGAACCAAAGATCTGGACCAAGCTGAAGAAAAAGCGCGAAAGAGATCCCGAGTGATTTCGATGTCGGATAGCGACGCGACGGCGTCTTATCCGGCGTGAGGGATGTGATACCCCTCCACCGGTTTGCCTAAACGGTTCTGACACCACGTCGCCAGAAACTCCACGCACACGCGCAGCTTCACGCTGCGATACAGCGGCTCCTGATAAACCGCCCAGATATTGGCGCTTTGCGCATAGTCCGGCAGCACACGCACCAGTTCACCGCTTGCCAGAAACGGCTGCAGGTCCCATTCGGAACGCAGCATAATCCCTTTCCCCTGAAGCGCCCACTGCAGCACAATCTCACCGCTGTTAGAGGAAAGATGACCCGCTACCTTGATCGACTTTTTCTCCTTGCCGTTATCCAGGTCCCACACCCCGTGAGTCATATCGCGTTCTTTGGTAACCAGACAATCATGCCGGCTTAATTCCTGTAGCGTCATCGGTTTGCCGTATTTTTGTAAATACATCGGTGCTGCACATAATATTCTTCTGTTTTTCGTTAACAAATGCGCAATATAATAATCAGGAATTTCGTCATTAATACGAATATCCAAATCAATATTATCCTGTGCCAAATCAATTTGCCGATCGTAAAGTTCAAAATGCACCTGTAATTCAGGATAGCTATGCATCAATTCGGTAATTGCCGGTGCAATATAACTGCGCCCAAAACCAAAGCTACAGCCGATACGAATCATCCCTGCCGGGCGTGTTTTGAGCTGCGTGACGTCATCGACCAGATGCTGATAGCCCGCAAGAATAGCCTGCGCATGTTCATAGCAACGTTGACCACTCTCCGTTAATGCCACACCGCGCGCAGAGCGGCTTAGCAGCGTCGCTCCCAGCGTGGCCTCAAGGATCTGAATGCGTTTCGTCACAAACGCCGGCGTTTGGCCAAGCGTCGCTGCGGCGGCGCTGAAGCTGCCGCTACGCACAATTTCGACCAGCACCTGCAGGTCTTTCGCCAGGGGATACGTGTTCAGCATGATCGGTAGATCCGTAATGTTGTTAACCGCAGTGTAATTCCCTCATGCGTATTAAACCCTGCCTTTGCGCAATTTTTATTGTCTTATCCGGACATCATTCACGAACTGTTAATTGGATATTCACAGTGGTAAATAATATAAAACCACACTTTTAATGGTAGTTTGTGGCGGAGAATTTATTTCCAGACAAATAAAAGAACTGGAGTTAACAAGATGAGCAATCAAAATAACCAAAATGCGATAACTACGCTGACGAACATTGTCGCGGACTTTACCGCCATGATTTCTACCCGCATGCCCGACGACGTCGTGGATAAATTAAAGCAGCTGCGTGAAGGCGAAACCTCGCCGATGGGTAAAATCATCTACCACACCATGTTTGACAACATGCAGAAGGCTATCGACCTGAACCGTCCTGCCTGTCAGGACACCGGCGAGATTATGTTTTTTGTGAAGGTTGGTTCCCGTTTTCCACTCCTCGGCGAACTGCAAAGCATCCTGAAGCAGGCCGTTGAAGACGCCACGGTAAAAGCGCCGTTGCGCCATAACGCTGTCGAGATTTTTGATGAAGTGAATACCGGCAAAAATACCGGTACCGGTGTGCCGTGGGTCACCTGGGACATCATTCCTGATAATGATGACGCGGAAATCGAAGTCTACATGGCAGGCGGCGGCTGTACGCTGCCGGGACGCTCGAAAGTGTTAATGCCTTCTGAGGGCTACGAAGGCGTGGTGAAATTTGTCTTCGAAAATATCTCCACGCTGGCAGTCAACGCCTGTCCGCCGGTGCTGGTGGGCGTAGGTATTGCCACCTCCGTAGAAACCGCCGCTGTTCTATCTCGTAAAGCGGTGCTGCGCCCTATCGGATCACGTCATCCGAATCCGAAAGCGGCCGAACTGGAACTGCGTCTGGAAGAAGGGCTTAACCGTCTGGGTATTGGTCCACAAGGGTTGACCGGGAATAGCTCGGTAATGGGCGTGCATATCGAATCCGCCGCACGCCATCCGTCGACTATCGGCGTTGCCGTCTCTACCGGCTGCTGGGCGCACCGCCGCGGCACGCTGTTGGTTCATGCAGACCTCTCCTTCGAAAACCTGTCTCACACCCGGAGCGCGTTATGAAAAAGATCCTCACAACCCCGATCAAAGCCGAAGATCTGGCAGACATTCGCGTTGGCGATGTTATTTACCTGACGGGTACGCTGGTGACCTGCCGTGACGTTTGCCACCGTCGCCTGATCGAACTGAAGCGCCCGATTCCTTATGACCTGAACGGCAAAGCCATTTTCCACGCAGGCCCAATCGTACGTAAGAACGGTGAGAAATGGGAGATGGTCTCCGTCGGCCCAACCACCAGCATGCGTATGGAAGCGTTTGAGAAAGACTTTATCGAACAGACTGGCGTCAAGCTGGTGGTCGGCAAGGGCGGCATGGGACCGCTGACAGAAGAAGGCTGCCAGCAGTTTAAAGCGCTGCACGTCATCTTCCCGGCAGGCTGCGCGGTCGTGGCGGCAACCCAGGTTGAGGAGATCGAAGAAGTGCACTGGACGGAACTCGGCATGCCGGAGTCCCTGTGGGTGTGTCGGGTAAAAGAGTTCGGCCCGCTGATCGTTTCCATCGATACCCACGGCAACAACCTGATCGCCGAAAACAAAAAACTGTTCGCTGAACGTCGCGATCCTATCGTCGATGAAATCTGCGAGCACGTGCACTACATCAAATAACCCTCCCGGAGAGGCGCTGCGCCTCTCCCCTTTCGTAGGGATACAACAATGGCACCTTTAGCTGGTTGGTGGCGATACCTGGCTCCGCTGGTGGTCATCGCCATTATTGCTGTTCTGCCCGTTCCCACCGGTCTTGAGAGCCACACCTGGCTCTATTTTGCCGTCTTTACCGGTGTGATTGTCGGGCTTATTCTGGAACCTGTACCGGGCGCGGTGGTGGCGATGATTGGTATTTCGATCATCGCCGTCCTTTCGCCATGGCTGCTGTTCAGCCCGGAGCAACTCGCGCAGGACGGTTTTAAATTTACCGCCAAATCGCTGTCGTGGGCGGTATCTGGCTTTTCAAACTCGGTCATCTGGCTGATCTTCGCGGCCTTTATGTTTGGTACCGGCTATGAGAAAACCGGGCTTGGGCGGCGTATCGCGCTGATGCTGGTGAAAAAGATGGGGCACCGGACGCTGTTTCTCGGCTATGCGGTGATGTTCTCTGAGCTTATCCTCGCCCCCGTCACGCCTTCCAACTCCGCGCGCGGAGCCGGAATAATCTACCCGATTATCCGCAACCTGCCGCCGCTGTATAACTCACAGCCCAATAGCGCCAGTTCACGCTCCATTGGCTCATATATCATGTGGATGGGCATTGTCGCCGACTGCGTTACCAGCGCTATTTTCTTAACGGCGATGGCACCGAACCTGCTGTTGATCGGCCTGATGAAAGGAGCCTCCCACACGGCGCTGAGCTGGGGCGACTGGTTCTTAGGCATGCTGCCGCTGAGCATTTTACTGGTGCTGATTGTGCCCTGGCTGGCGTACGTGTTGTATCCACCAGTGCTCAAATCCGGCGATCAGGTTCCGCGCTGGGCGGATGCGGAGCTAAAAGCGATGGGACCGCTCTGCGCTCGCGAGAAAAAGATGCTGGTGCTGATGGTCGGCGCGCTGGTGCTGTGGATCTTCGGCGGCGATTACATTGACGCTGCGATGGTCGGATACAGCGTGGTGGCGTTGATGCTGGTACTGCGCATCATTAGCTGGGATGACATTATCAGCAATAAAGCCGCGTGGAACGTCTTTTTCTGGCTGGCCTCGCTGATCACGCTGGCCACCGGGCTCAATAACACCGGTTTTATTACCTGGTTTGGCAAGCTGCTGGCAAACGGGCTGAGCGGCTATTCGCCAATGATGGTGATGGTGGCGCTGATCGTGGTTTTCTATCTGCTGCGCTACTTCTTTGCCAGCGCCACGGCGTATACCTCCGCCCTGGCGCCGATGATGATTGCCGCCGCGCTGGCAATGCCGGAAATCCCGCTTCCGGTCTTCTGCCTGATGGTCGGCGCAGCCATTGGCCTCGGAAGCATTCTGACCCCGTACGCCACCGGTCCCAGCCCTATCTACTATGGCAGCGGCTATTTGCCAACGGCGGATTACTGGCGACTCGGTGCTATTTTTGGCCTGATTTTCCTCGTGCTGCTGGTGATTACCGGTCTGGTCTGGATGCCCCTCGTTTTACTGTAAGACTCTGGTGGGGCGGCGTATTGCCGCCCCTTTATCCATAAGCTTCTCATATGATCGATTTCCCGATGCGCTGAGGCATACTTTTTTGTATGCAAACACCCTCATGCTGATAAGGGAAACGCTCTGGACACGGTTGCGCACGAGACACTCACACGGGGCTGGCAGGCCGAACTGGATCTGCATTTTACCCGCACCGGTCACAAAACGGTGCTCGTCTCGGCGCGCCATCAGGGTCCATTGACGGTTCAGCGCCCGTTTTACCCGGAAGAGGACGTTTGCCATCTCTATTTGCTTCATCCACCGGCGGGGATCGTCGGCGGGGATGAGCTCCATATCGCCGTAACGCTCGACGAAAACAGCCACGCGTTAATCACCCAGCCAGGCGCGGGAAAATTTTATCGCAGCCGCGGACCACAGGCATTGTTGCGCCAGCATTTCACGCTTGCCTCACACGCCACGCTGGAGTGGCTGCCGCAGGATACGATCCTCTTTCCCGGTGCCAACGCCGCTATTCAGACCGTCTTTCATCTGACATCCGCAAGCCACCTGCTGGCCTGGGATCTGCTGTGTCTTGGGCGACCGGTTATGCAGGAAGTCTTCAGCCACGGCACGCTGCAAAACCGTCTGGAAGTGTGGCGGGATGGGCAGCCGCTGCTGATAGAACGCTTGCAATTGCGAGAGGGGAATCTGAGCGGCGTCGCGCACTTTCCCTGGGTCGGCACGTTACTGTGTTATCCGGCCAGCGAACTCATGCTGGAGGGCACCCGCGAGCGGCTTACGTCACTTGGCGATTACGCCGGGGCAACGCTTAACGACTCGCTGCTGACAATTCGCTTTCTTGCCGACGACAACCTGGTTGTTCAGCGCGTTATGCGTGACATCTGGCAATTTCTGCGCCCGCTGCTGACGCACAAAGCCCCCGTACTACCGCGAATCTGGCAAACCTAAGAGAATCCTTATGGAACTGACCCCCAGAGAAAAAGACAAGCTGTTGCTGTTTACCGCCGCGCTGGTGGCGGAACGTCGCCTGGCCCGCGGGCTTAAGCTGAACTACCCGGAATCGGTGGCGCTGATTAGCGCTTTCATCATGGAAGGGGCACGCGACGGGCAAACCGTGGCCGCGCTGATGGAGGACGGGCGTCACGTCCTGCGCCGCGATCAGGTGATGGAAGGCGTGCCGGAAATGATCCCGGATATTCAGGTTGAAGCCACCTTTCCGGACGGTTCGAAGCTGGTCACCGTCCACAATCCGATCGTCTAAGGAGCGGCAATGATCCCAGGTGAATATCAGATCGCAAAAGGCACTATCGCGCTCAATCAGGGACGGGAGACCTGCACGATCGTGGTGGAAAATCATGGCGACAGACCCATCCAGGTGGGATCGCACTATCACTTTTACGAGGTGAACCCGGCGCTACATTTTGACAGGCTGGCTGCACGTGGCTTTCGTCTGAACATTGCGGCGGGCACAGCGGTACGTTTTGAGCCGGGGCAAAAACGCGAAGTCGAACTGGTGCATGTAGCCGGCGCACAAAGGATCGTGGGCTTTCGCAGCGAAGTGATGGGCGCGCTGGAGGCAGATAATGAGTGAAATTTCCCGGCAAGCGTATGCCGACATGTTTGGCCCAACCACCGGCGATAAAGTGCGCCTGGCGGATACCGACCTGTGGATCGAGGTGGAAAAAGACTTCACCACTTACGGCGAAGAGGTCAAATTTGGCGGCGGAAAAGTGATCCGCGACGGCATGGGCCAGGGCCAAATGCGCGCGCAAGCGTGTGTGGATCTGGTGATTACCAACGCACTAATCGTCGATCACTGGGGGATCGTGAAAGCGGATATCGGTATCAAAGCCGGCAGGATCTTCGCCATCGGCAAAGCGGGTAATCCCGATATTCAGCCCAACGTCACGATCCCGATAGGCGTGGGAACTGAAGTCATCGCCGGGGAAGGCAAGATCGTCACTGCGGGCGGCGTAGATACGCATATTCACTGGATCTGCCCACAGCAGGCCCAGGAGGCGCTGGTTTCCGGCGTGACGACGATGATCGGCGGCGGCACCGGTCCGGCGGCAGGAACTCACGCCACCACCTGCACGCCGGGCCCGTGGTACATCGCGCGTATGCTGCAGGCGGCAGACGCATTGCCGGTTAACATCGGTTTGCTGGGCAAAGGCAACGGCTCAAATCCTGACGCCCTGCGCGAGCAAATCAGCGCGGGGGCAATTGGCCTGAAAATCCATGAAGACTGGGGCGCCACGCCTGCCGCTATCGACTGCGCGCTAACCGTGGCCGACGAAATGGACATCCAGGTAGCGCTGCACAGCGACACGCTCAATGAGTCCGGTTTCGTTGAAGATACGCTGGCGGCGATTGGCGATCGCACCATTCATACCTTCCACACCGAAGGCGCGGGCGGCGGCCATGCGCCGGATATCATCACCGCCTGCGCACATCCGAATATTCTGCCCTCCTCCACTAACCCGACGCTGCCCTATACCGTCAACACCATCGACGAGCATCTCGACATGCTGATGGTTTGCCACCACCTCGACCCGGATATTGCCGAAGACGTAGCCTTTGCCGAATCACGCATTCGCCGGGAAACGATCGCTGCCGAAGATGTTCTGCATGACATTGGCGCGTTTTCCCTGACTTCGTCCGATTCACAGGCGATGGGGCGCGTGGGCGAAGTGATCCTGCGCACCTGGCAGGTGGCACATCGCATGAAAGTTCAGCGTGGTCCGTTGGCAGAAGAAACTGGCGACAACGACAACCAGCGCGTTAAACGCTACGTTGCTAAATACACCATCAATCCAGCGTTAACCCATGGTATCGCCCATGAAGTTGGCTCCGTTGAGCCTGGCAAACTGGCCGATCTGGTGCTGTGGTCGCCCGCCTTTTTTGGCGTAAAACCGGCGACGATCGTCAAGGGCGGGATGATCGCCTGCGCGCCGATGGGCGACATCAACGCCTCGATCCCCACCCCGCAGCCGGTGCATTACCGCATGATGTTCGGCGCACTTGGCGCAGCGCGGCATCACACCCGGCTGACCTTTATTTCGCAAGCAGCTGACGCGCAAAACATCCCGCAGCAGCTCGGTTTGCGAAGCACTATCGCCGTCGTCAAAGGCTGCCGGACGGTGAAAAAGGCCGACATGATCCACAACGGCCTGCAACCCAATATCACCGTCGATGCTCAGACCTACGAGGTGCGTATTGATGGCGAACTTATCACCAGCAAACCGGCAGATGTTTTGCCGATGGCGCAACGCTATTTTCTGTTTTGAGGAGTGACGATGATCTACCTGACCCAACGCCTTGACCACGCCCACCGCGCCACCGCAAGCGTCACGCTACCCATTGATGTTCGGGTTAAAAGTCGCGCCAGAGTGGCGCTGAACGACGGTCGCGAAGCCGGGCTAATGCTACCGCGTGGTTTGCTGCTGCGCGGCGGCGATCTGCTAAGTACCGAAGATGGCAGCGAAGTGATCGAAGTGATCGCCGCGCCGGAGTCGGTTTCCGTGGTGAGCTGCGCCGATCCTTTTCTGCTCGCCAAAGCCTGTTATCACCTCGGCAATCGTCACGTTCCACTGCAAATTCTCCCCGACCAACTACGCTACCATCACGATCATGTGCTGGACGACATGCTGCGCCAGTTCAATCTTGAGGTGACGTTCGCCCAGTTGCCGTTTGAACCTGAAGCAGGCGCTTATGCCAGCGAATCACATGGGCATCAT
Source organism: Citrobacter sp. Ce119 (assembly GCF_030334525.1). Taxonomy (NCBI): domain Bacteria; kingdom Pseudomonadati; phylum Pseudomonadota; class Gammaproteobacteria; order Enterobacterales; family Enterobacteriaceae; genus Citrobacter; species Citrobacter sp. Ce119. The sequence continues at coordinate 54,618 of NZ_JAOWDR010000043.1, read as the reverse complement.
CATGGCCATGCGCACTGATGCATAACACCCAACAGCTACGTCTGATGCAGCTCGCCAGCAGCGCTCTCCCGGTGGGGTCGTTTACCTGGTCCCAGGGCCTGGAATGGGCGGTGGAAATCGGCTGGGTGAAAAGCGTCGATGACTTCTCTGCCTGGCAAATCCAGCAGATGGAGCAGAACTTTTTTACCGTCGACCTGCCGCTGCTGGCAAGACTGTATCGCGCCTGCGAGCAGGACGATCTCGCCGCCGCACGCCGCTGGAGCGCTTACCTGTTGGCCTGTCGCGAAACCCGCGAATTACGAGATGAAGAACGCAGTCGGGGCGCGGCGTTTACACGGCTGGTCACCGACTGGGAAGCGGACTGCTCGCGGGAGTGGCGCGCGCTCTTTATCGACAGCCAACTCTGCGGCATGGCCTGGCTGGGCGTGCGCTGGAAAATCCCCCTGACGCAGCTGGCGTTAAGCCTCGGCTACAGCTGGATTGAGAGCGCTGTCATGGCCGGCGTCAAGCTGGTTCCCTTTGGACAACAGGCGGCCCAGCGTTTGATTATTGCGCTCTGCGATCGCTATGCGCAGGGTCTGGCACAGGCGCTGGCGTGTCCTGACGCCAGCCTCGGCTCCGCAACGCCGCTGGCCGCTATCGCGTCTGCCCGGCATGAAACCCAATATTCCCGATTATTCCGCTCCTGAGGAGAAAAAATGAGTAATAACAAGCATCCCCTGCGTGTGGGCGTTGGCGGCCCGGTTGGCTCGGGCAAAACGGCGCTGCTGGAAGCGTTATGCAAAGCCATGCGCAAGAGCTATCAACTGGCGGTGGTGACCAACGATATCTACACCAAAGAAGATCAGCGCATTCTCACCGAGGCAGGCGCACTGGAACCGGACAGGATCGTCGGCGTGGAAACCGGCGGCTGTCCGCATACCGCCATCCGTGAAGATGCATCGATGAATCTGGCTGCCGTAGAAGCGCTGAGTGAGAAATTCGGCAATCTGGATCTGATTTTTGTGGAAAGCGGCGGCGATAATCTGAGCGCCACCTTCAGCCCGGAACTCGCGGATCTGACGATCTATGTGATCGACGTTGCTGAAGGCGAGAAGATCCCGCGTAAAGGCGGGCCGGGGATCACCAAATCCGATTTTCTGGTGATCAATAAAACCGATTTGGCCCCTTATGTGGGCGCCTCGCTGGAGGTGATGGAGCGCGATACCTTACGCATGCGCGGCGAGCGTCCATGGACGTTTAGTAATTTAAAGTCCGGAGATGGCCTGGAAAAAATTATCGCGTTTCTGGAAGAGAAAGGAATGCTGCGGATGTAGCGTATTGCCCGGTGGCGCTACGCATACCGGGCCTACGATATTGTGAGCTTATGCTGCCGGTAATTCCGCCAGCGGCCAGCGTGGACGCACGGTCACGCCAAGATCCGCCGTTGCGCCCGCTTTAAAACGCACCATGCCCGCGTAGGCGATCATCGCCCCGTTATCGGTGCAAAATTCCGGACGCGCATAAAACACTTCGCCACGACGTTTTTGCATCATCTCTGCCAGTTTTGCGCGCAGCGTACGGTTCGCACTCACGCCCCCCGCCATCACCAGACGTTTAAAACCGGTTTGATCCAGCGCGCGTTTGCACTTGATCATCAACGTATCAACCACCGCATCTTCAAACGCACGGGCGATATCTGCGCGGGTCTGATCGTCATTTTCGTTATTACGAATGGTATTCGCAGCGAAGGTTTTCAGACCGGAGAAGCTGAAATCCAGCCCCGGACGGTCGGTCATTGGACGCGGGAAAACAAAACGTTTTTCAACGCCTTGCGAAGCCAGCTTTGACAGCATTGGGCCGCCAGGATAATCCAGCCCCAGCAGCTTGGCTGTTTTGTCGAACGCTTCGCCAGCGGCATCATCAATCGATTCGCCGAGTAATTCATACTGACCGATACCGGTGACGCTGATCAACTGCGTGTGACCGCCGGAAACCAGCAGCGCGACAAACGGGAAAGCAGGAGGATTATCTTCCAGCATCGGCGCCAGCAGATGCCCTTCCATATGGTGCACAGGAATTGCCGGTACGCCCCAGGCGAACGCCAGCGAACGTCCTACGGTTGCGCCAACCAGCAGCGCGCCAACCAAACCAGGACCTGCGGTATACGCTACCGCATCAATCTCTTTTGCCGTCAGTCCCGCTTCTTTCAGCGCGGCCTGGATCAGCGGTACGGTTTTACGTACGTGATCGCGCGAGGCCAGTTCTGGCACTACGCCGCCGTAGTCAGCGTGTAATTTCACCTGACTATACAATTGGTTGGCTAAAAGACCTTTTTCATCGTCGTAAATGGCGATGCCGGTTTCATCGCAGGACGTTTCAATACCCAGTACACGCATGACTTGTTTTACCTCGCTTTATTACCGCGCAGTGTAGGACCAATGCGGGTTGATGTAAAACTTTGTTCGCCCCAGGAGTTTCGCTCGTGTATACTCCTTGTCCTTATAAAAGTCCCTTTCAAAATCGCGTCGGTGCTTTACAAAGCAGCAGCAATTGCAGTAAAATTCCGCACCATTTTGAAATAAGCTGGCGTTGATGCCAGCGGCAAACCGAATTTATTAAAGGTGAGAGTTACATGCCGGTAATTAAAGTACGTGAAAACGAGCCGTTCGACGTAGCACTGCGTCGCTTCAAGCGTTCATGCGAAAAAGCAGGTGTTCTGGCGGAAGTTCGTCGTCGTGAGTTCTATGAAAAACCGACTACCGAACGTAAGCGCGCTAAAGCTTCTGCTGTGAAACGTCACGCGAAGAAACTGGCTCGCGAAAACGCACGCCGTACTCGTCTGTACTAATCCATTGAGAGCTAAAGCTCTCAATTCAGACTGAGTTGTAGTTGTAAGGCCGTGCTTCCGGAAGGAATGCGCGGCTTATTTTCGTTTATACACGTCATCATTCAAGCTGCCTCTGCGTTGGCTGCAGTCGTTCACCCCAGTCACGTACTTATGTACGCTCCTGAGGATTCGCTCCATTGCCGCCTTGATGCATCCTGAATGATTTTGTGTATATGAGTCATCAAAAAACAGGGGCTTATGGCTGGACGAATTCCTCGCGTTTTTATTAATGACCTGCTGGCAAGAACCGACATCGTCGATCTCATCGACGCACGGGTGAAGCTGAAAAAGCAGGGCAAAAATTATCACGCGTGCTGTCCGTTCCATAACGAAAAAACCCCCTCTTTCACCGTAAACGGTGAAAAACAGTTTTATCACTGCTTTGGGTGTGGCGCGCATGGCAACGCCGTCGACTTTCTCATGAACTACGACAAGCTCGAGTTTGTGGAAACCGTCGAAGAATTGGCCGCAATGCACAACCTTGAAGTGCCCTATGAAGCAGGCAGTGGCCCCAGTCAGATAGAGCGCCATCAACGGCAAAGCCTTTATCAATTGATGGACGGCCTGAACACTTTTTATCAACAGTCTTTGATGCAACCCGCCGCTACCCCCGCGCGCCAGTACCTGGAAAAGCGCGGATTAAGTAGCGACGTTATCACCCGTTTTGCTATTGGTTTTGCGCCCCCCGGCTGGGACAACGTCCTGAAACGGTTTGGCGGCAATGCTGAGAATCGCAAATCGCTGGTCGATGCGGGGATGTTGGTCACCAACGATCAAGGACGCAGTTACGATCGCTTCCGCGAACGGGTGATGTTCCCCATCCGCGACAAACGCGGTCGGGTCATTGGTTTTGGTGGACGCGTGCTGGGCGATGCCCTGCCGAAGTATCTCAACTCCCCGGAAACCGATATTTTCCATAAAGGTCGCCAGCTGTATGGCCTTTATGAAGCCCAGCAGGATAACGCCGATCCGCAGCGCCTGTTAGTGGTAGAAGGCTATATGGATGTGGTGGCGCTGGCGCAATACGGCATTAACTACGCCGTGGCATCCCTTGGGACGTCAACCACCGCAGATCACATCCAGTTGTTGTTCCGCGCGACGAACAACGTAATTTGCTGTTACGACGGCGACCGTGCCGGACGCGATGCAGCATGGCGCGCGCTGGAAACCGCACTGCCCTATATGACAGACGGACGCCAGCTACGCTTTATGTTTTTACCTGACGGCGAAGACCCCGATACGCTGGTGCGTAAAGAAGGGAAAGAGGCCTTTGAAGCCCGGATGGAGCAGGCGTTGCCGCTCTCCGCGTTTTTATTTAATAGCCTGTTGCCACAGGTGGATTTGAGTACCCCGGACGGACGCGCACAGCTCAGCACGCTGGCATTACCGCTGATTACTCAGGTACCAGGCGAAACGTTGCGCATTTATCTGCGACAGGAGTTGGGAAACAAGCTCGGCATTCTGGATGACAGCCAGCTTGAACGTTTAATGCCAAAACTGGCAGAAAATGGAGCTTCCCGTCCTGTTCCACAGCTAAAACGTACGACCATGCGTATACTTATAGGGTTGCTGGTGCAGAATCCGGGCCTCGCCCCGCTGGTTCCACCGTTAGGCGCACTGGATAGCAATAAGCTGCCTGGTCTTGGCTTATTCAGAGAACTGGTCAACACTTGTCTGGCTCAGCCAGGTCTGACTACCGGGCAACTTTTAGAACACTATCGTGGCACAAATGATGCTGCGACCCTTGAAAAACTGTCGATGTGGGACGATATAGCAGATAAAGATATCGCAGAAAAAACCTTCACCGACTCACTCAACCATATGTTTGATTCGATGCTTGAACTGCGCCAGGAAGAGTTGATAGCTCGTGAGCGCACACACGGTTTAAGCAGCGAAGAACGCCGGGAACTCTGGACGCTGAACCAGGAACTGGCCAAGAAATAAGCGAAAGACAAAACAAAGACAAAATCATTCGCGTTGTATCAAGGCAGCAAGTGAACGAACGCCAGGGAGTGTACATAAGTACATGACCAGGATGACAAATCCGCCGGGAGCGGATTTGAACGCTGCTTGCGGTGGCCCCGTAAGGGGCGAGGCTCAGGATGAGCCGAGTAACGAACGCAGCTAACGCAGAAACAACGTGAAAGATGAAGTATTTAACGGCTTAACTGCCGAATATCGATCGGGAAGCCCCCGACAGCCGCACGGAGAGGCAGCGGCAAAATATAAGTATGCCCTCGTTTTGCCGTTGGCGGTTTTACCGCCCAACACCAATCAAACGAATTAAGTGTGGATACCGTCTTATGGAGCAAAACCCGCAGTCACAGCTGAAGCTTCTTGTCCAACGTGGTAAGGAGCAAGGCTATCTGACCTATGCCGAGGTCAATGACCATCTGCCGGAAGATATCGTCGATTCAGATCAAATCGAAGACATCATCCAAATGATCAATGACATGGGTATTCAGGTGATGGAAGAAGCACCTGATGCCGATGATCTGCTGCTTGCTGAAACCTCCAACAGCACCGATGAAGACGCGGAAGAAGCGGCTGCCCAGGTTCTGTCCAGCGTTGAGTCCGAAATCGGTCGTACAACTGACCCGGTTCGCATGTACATGCGTGAAATGGGTACCGTTGAACTGTTAACCCGTGAAGGCGAAATCGACATCGCTAAACGCATCGAAGACGGGATTAACCAGGTTCAATGCTCCGTTGCCGAATACCCGGAAGCCATCACCTACCTGCTTGAGCAATACGATCGCGTAGAAGCTGAAGAAGCGCGTCTTTCCGATCTGATCACCGGCTTTGTCGATCCGAACGCGGAAGAAGACATGGCGCCAACGGCGACGCACGTCGGTTCTGAACTCTCTCAGGAAGAGTTGGATGACGATGAAGACGAAGATGAAGAAGAAGACGACGACAGCAGCGATGACGACAACAGCATCGATCCTGAATTAGCGCGTGAAAAATTTGGTGAACTGCGTACTCAGTACGAAATCACTCGCGACACCATCAAAGCGAAAGGCCGCAGTCATGCTGCCGCGCAGGAAGAAATTCAGAAGCTGTCTGAAGTGTTCAAACAGTTCCGCCTGGTGCCGAAGCAGTTCGACTACCTGGTAAACAGCATGCGCGTCATGATGGACCGCGTGCGTACTCAGGAACGTCTGATCATGAAGCTCTGCGTTGAGCAGTGCAAAATGCCGAAGAAAAACTTCATCACTCTGTTCACTGGCAATGAAACCAGCGAAACCTGGTTCAACGCGGCAATCGCGATGAACAAACCGTGGTCTGAAAAACTGCACGACGTGGCAGATGACGTTCACCGCGGCCTGCAGAAACTGCAGCAGATTGAAGAAGAAACCGGCCTGACCATCGAGCAGGTTAAAGATATCAACCGTCGCATGTCCATTGGTGAAGCGAAAGCCCGCCGTGCGAAAAAAGAGATGGTTGAAGCGAACTTACGTCTGGTTATCTCTATCGCCAAAAAGTACACCAACCGTGGTCTGCAGTTCCTGGATCTGATTCAGGAAGGTAACATCGGTCTGATGAAAGCGGTTGATAAGTTTGAATACCGTCGTGGTTACAAGTTCTCCACCTATGCAACCTGGTGGATCCGTCAGGCGATCACCCGTTCGATCGCGGATCAGGCGCGTACCATCCGTATCCCGGTACATATGATTGAGACCATCAACAAGCTCAACCGTATCTCCCGTCAGATGCTGCAGGAGATGGGCCGCGAGCCGACGCCGGAAGAACTGGCTGAACGCATGCTAATGCCGGAAGACAAGATCCGTAAAGTGCTGAAGATCGCTAAAGAGCCTATCTCCATGGAAACGCCGATCGGCGACGATGAAGATTCGCATCTGGGTGATTTCATCGAGGATACCACCCTCGAGCTGCCGCTGGACTCTGCGACCACCGAGAGTCTGCGTGCTGCAACGCACGACGTGCTGGCTGGCCTGACCGCCCGTGAAGCGAAAGTTCTGCGTATGCGTTTCGGTATCGATATGAATACCGACCACACGCTGGAAGAAGTGGGTAAACAGTTCGACGTTACCCGTGAACGTATCCGTCAGATCGAAGCAAAGGCGCTGCGTAAACTGCGTCACCCGAGCCGCTCTGAAGTACTGCGTAGCTTCCTCGACGATTAATCTCGCCGCATAAGCATAAACGCCACCGCAAGGTGGCGTTTTTCTTTATAGTCCTCGCCTGAGCAAGGCGTCATTCACTTCCCGATACGCCTCCACCAGTTTATCCAGCGTGATCCGGCTTAACCCGCTGGGATTCGGCAATACCCATATTTGCGTCGCGCCAATGGTCAACGTCTGTTTCCCCCACTGCGCCCCACGCTGGCTAAGACCCTGCTCAAATGCCTGCTTGCCAAGGATAGCGAGCGCCGCAGGCTGATACTCCTCAATTTTCTCAATGAGCAGACGACCGCCGCTACGCATCTCCTGCAGCTTCACCTCATTGGCTTGCACCGTTGGTCTGTCGACAAATTTAGTCACGCCGCAGCGGAAGTCCAGCAGGTGCTGTGCCTCTTCAGGTTTTAGCTGACGATCGGTAAATCCCGCCTGATGGATGACCTTCCAGAAGCGATTAGCGGGGTGTGCAAAGGGGAATCCTGTACCTGCGGAAGACAGCCCTGGGTTAATGCCGCAAAACACCACCCGTAGCCCCGGCGCCAGTATGTCCTTAACCATAATTACTCCGAACAATACATCAAGGGAACAAGTATAACGGACTGAAAATACATTGTTTATAAAAACAGCATCCGTACGCTTATGTCTGGATTGCAACGCAGAGTTACTTTATAATCCACCGCCACGGCCCCTTAGCTCAGTGGTTAGAGCAGGCGACTCATAATCGCTTGGTCGCTGGTTCAAGTCCAGCAGGGGCCACCAAATTTTAGCTTTAGAATCATATAATTAAGCCACTCTAGCGAGTGGCTTTTTTGTTATTATCTTTGCGAATGTCGCAAATATGTCGCACAAAAATAAATAAGTCTGCGGGATAGCGAAGTGTATCACTTCGGAAAGTGTCTCTCAGCTTGGTCTGGATTGACGGTGTGGACGTATTTAGCAATGGAATTTTTTTCATGCTTGTTACGTGATTTAGCAAAGGCTTGTATGAAAAGAACCATCCTTCCTGACTCAACTTTTAGATGTCGATGACCCAGTTCAAGATTGAAAACACTAATTTTTGTGGCTGGCTTTTGAGTTTTCGAGAAATTAATTTCATAGCGCGACTTTCTTAGCGCTTCGCAGAGTATCTCGAAATGCTGGTTTAAGGTGTCAAGATCCTTTGAAGAAAGGATGATGTCGTCCATATAAACTGAAACTGTGACAATACCTGACCTGTGAAAAGAATCTATAACAGTCCCAGCGTAAGAGTTTTGTAAACAAAGGGTAGCTAGAACTGGAGATTGCGGATAGCCATACGGAACAGCAAATTTATGTCTAACAGCGTTCGGAAGTCGAACTGTCGAAAGCTTTGCGATATGCCTAGCTTTGTCATACGGTATAATTTTCTTTAGTTCACGAGTCACTCGGCTTTGCGATGTTGACTCAAAAAAACATTTAATATCAATTAAACAGAAGAAATCATTACTCTTATGTAACTTAGCAGCGGCAACATGCCCGCCATTTCTTAAATGATAATAATATAGTGGAAACCTCCAATTTCTTCTTAAATATTTATGCAGGGAGGAGCCATATTTAATCATCTCTTCAGAAGGTATATGAACCCACTTTTTTTCTTTCAGAAGGAATTTATGCTTCCATGTTTCCATCTGGATGATTTATCCCAACTTAAGCAGTAATAGTTAAGGGCTACGTGAATGTAGCTGTATACTTTCTCAACGAAAGCGATTAACTCGTTGAGAAACTCGAGAGCTAATTTAGCCCTCGCGAGCCACTTCACTAAGCCAAACAGACGTTTCTTCATGTTTGTTCCCTCTGCACTATCCTGACGCATCTTAGCGCAAGCGCATAGCCCAAACTAAATATCGAAAAACCAAGAACCCCAGAGAGTCCCAGTGAGTCCCAGTGAGTCCCAGTGAGTCCCAGTGAGTCCACATGTCGTATACGACGAGTGTACAGAGTGGCCGGAAAGACCGGCTAACGTCAGGATCTCTAGGATACACTCAGCTGTCACACTTTCCTAGGTCTCAATACAGTAACTAAAATTTCAGTTTTAGTATTCTAACCACTTGACTAGAAACTGCATAAACGCTCATTTTGTCTCATAACGTAGAAAAACTAAATCGAAACAAACGATCCATCCACATTCACTTGAAATCAATAAAATCATTATTTTTCTTATAGTTATAAATTAATTTTAGTCATCCATAGATCCATAAAACTGAAAACCACTGAAATTCCTTTCATTCTTTTCAGTTCTGGTTTTCTGCTAAGCTGCCAGAACTGGAGCTGTCTGGCAGTCCAGTTTGTAGGAAAAGAAAACTGAAAAATTATATCTATCCAGAAACCGCAGGCGGGTGCGGTGTAGTGCCGTTTTTGTCTGCGAAAGATTTATTTTGTCAGCGTGTATCGCCGTCAGCGTAACGTGACAGCACAGATCCTTTTATGGTGTTGCGTGGTGGTAGCCAGGGGAAATAAACGCTTAGAATGCGTCTGGTGAGGTCTGGGAATGGGTACAAAAAAGCCCGCATTATGCGCGAGCTGATGGGATGATCAGGCGATGATTTTCTGGTACTTACTTCGGGTCTGTCCTGCCTTCTCTGCTGTCTGGGTAAATGCCCCGGCATTGGTTGGCGTACCAACATTGGGGTGCGAATGGCTCGCACATTGCTGCGCCAGCTCTGCCAGTAAATCAATGGTATCCAGCATCATGGCCAGCGTGTTGACACTCTCACTACCAATATGGACGGTTGGCCCCATAATCTGCTGACCGCCCGCCGCCACCGATTTACGCAAAGCGGCAATCTTTTCAGTCAGGGTTCCCCCCACATCAACATCCACAGCACCGGCTACTTTCGTTGACTGCTTCCCTGTTATATCGGTTTCTTCATTCCCCTCAATACTGGCCAGCCTGTTGCCTTTCACGGCCTGGCTAAAATCCCCGGCACTAACCTGCTGAATGGCTCCGGCCATCAGGGTGGCGGTACCCAGCACCGTAGTTTTATCGGTGGCTTTAACCATGGTTTCACGGCTGACCAGCTCACGCTGTTCCGTGTCGGCTTTGACCGTCCGCGCCATCGATGTTTCGCTGATAGTCTGATCGGTCTGCCGTACCCAATCGCCAGCCTGGGTAACACGCTGCGACACTTCAGCCCGCTGCTGTTGCAGCTGCTCACCGGGTTTAACATCCGGCAGACAGGTACCATCCGGCAGCGTCTGCCTGATAAAAGGTTTATCCGGGCGCCCTCCGGTAAACGCAACTTCAACCAGCGTCCCTTCTGGCGGAAACTGGAACATGCCGGAGTCATTACCGGCCATAGGTACCGGCAGCGGCACCGCAGAATAAACCGGCGTCTGGTTATCCGGGTTGCCGTCTGCATCAAGCAGCTGCACATCAACGGCATAGCGCGGCCGGAACGGATCGGCAAAATTACCACTTTTCACGGCCTCACTGGGTGCTACCACTCTGGCCAGTTTTGGCAGGTGCAGCCCTGAAGCCAGTTCCGGGTAATGGCTTTCAATCTGACGCTGTGCCGGTGTTTTCTGTAAGGGCTGACCTGTTGCGCGATTTCTGGGTGTCCAGGTAACTGCCATTGTGTCATTGGTCAGGTGCACTTTTGTCACGCGCTCCCCGTTCAGCTCCACTCCCGGCCGCAGACTCTGGATCACCGGCAGCGTCATGGAATTACCGCCAGCAGCCCCCAAGCTGAACTCTGCCGGGATATCTACCGGACGACCGGCAAACATCGCTTTTTCCGCGCCGCCCACATACAGGGAACCATCTGGCAACTGGTACCAGATGTAATCCTGAATACTGAATGCTCTGCCCAGATTATTCAGCAACTGATAGCCCGTGCCGTTATGAGTGAAATGGGGGATCGGTTTATCGCTGTAAGGGGCATCCGGCACACTGACAGTAATTCCGCTGTTTTCCTCCAGCCAGCTGGCTACCTTGCGCAAAGTGGGATGCTGAAATGAACATGGCCACATTCTTTCAAAAACGCCGACCAGCTCGCGCACAAACAGACGCTGAAAGCCGTTTTCGGCGGGTTGTGAGCGTTCCACATAACCAGTAAACCAGCGCAAAAGCAGATCGGAATACCCCACATCCAGCCGCACCAGTTTCCCGGTGTAATCCGCGGCTGTCTGTGCAGTGATAAATCCCCGGCCGCAGCTGTTCAGCTCCAGCACAAGGCTGGCATCAGCCAGGTGAACTTCATCCGTTGAAAGGTACAGGCGTTTAACTGGTTTCATCATTAACCCAAAGCATCATTAACGGGTTTCAGCACCCGCTTTTCAAACCACGTCAGTTTTTCTTCATCTTCTCCGGCACTCTGGCCGCCAGATTGTCCCGCATTACCGGCAGTCTGTTTTTTGGCAGACGTTTTGCCTGTTGCCCTGGCTTCCCGCTTTTCCTGCACGCTGATATGTTCCGCCAGGGTGAACGTAACCAGCCAGGCCATTTTCCCGTCCTGCTGCGGAGCATCAAGCATCCCGCTGAATGTCGCCTCGCGAAAATTCACGGCTCTGGCCACTTCATGCGCCACGCGGTATTTCTGGCGATTTCCTCCGGCATCCGTGGCGCTGGCCAGTTCAAAAATACGCTTCAGGATCTCCGGGCTTTTAAACGGAATTTCGCCACTGATACGCAGCTCTTTCCCCTTTGCCCCCTGTTCTGATTTGGTTGTGGCGCTTGTCTGGCCGGACTGGTCTTTATCCTGAAACTGCTGCGATACAGTCACACGCATGTTTTTCAGCGGTATGGCCTCGCCATTAAGCGCCAGTATTGGGATCGAAGTCATGAATCATTCCCTTTATTCCATCCAGATTGTCACCAACCAGCATCACTGCCGCTGCATAAACGGCTGATGGCTGCGGAATATCTTTTACCAGCTCCAGCAGCGTGGTGGCTGTGTTGCCGTTGCTCGTAAACACCCAGGCTCTGGCGCTTTTTCCCTGTAAATCGTCCAGCCCGCTGGCCACATTACCGATAAGTTTTTCACGCAGCTGCGTGAATTCCCCCAGTTGCTGCTTTAACCCGCCCAGGCTGAAACCTGCGCTGGCCGCTTTTTGTGCCTGGCTGACAGCCGCAGCTGACAATGCCGCCCTGGTGGTTGGCACCGACAGAGGAATGGCAACCGGCAACCCTGCCCCAGTTTTCGCAGGGATCTGCATTTTTTCGATGGCCAGCGCCGCAGCGGATTGAGCCAGGCGCTTTACCTGAGTGAATGCCGGTGCAGGGAAAACATCGACCAGACCGTTGAGGCGGGTCATAAAATTCTCATGTGTCTGACCTGTCACCATCATGATCATCACATCAGCATTCCCGCCCGTTCCGGCCAGCCTTTCAGCAAAATAGCTAACAGCATTCACCGGGCTGAGATATGCCCCGTTATCCGTCTGCTGCCCCAGACCGTTTATCCACGGATGCGCCGGAACTATGGAACAATTCAGCGCAGCCAGTGAGTCAGTAAAAGCCAGGCTCGCTTCACGCCACATCAGGCACCTCCGGCCAGTTAATATCTGGTGCATCCTCTGGATTAATACGATTAAGCAGAACACGATATTTTTTCCACGCCAGCAAAAGCGCTGTTTCTGTTTCTGTTGCAATACCCAGGTCAACGGCATCCTGTAATGGACCCATTTTAGAGGTGGCCAACGCCAGCAAACTTTCTTTTTGCTGGGTTGACATCGTAGTCAGCGCCGTTTTTTCTGCGTCAGCATCGTGTACCCATTGCTTCCCATCCCACCTGACAAAATGACCTTCAGGCGCAACGGAAACGACATCGTCAGGTAACTTACCCAACTGATCAATCGAGGCAGCTTTCCCGGTGCAAATGTCATAGACAACCTTCCCGCGATGGTCTTCAACAAGTGACCATTTTTCTGACTCAAAATTAAATACAGCGACAAACCCGGTCTTCGCTGGCGGTGGTGCAATATCAGTGCTGTTTGCGGGTAACCCCGTGTTAGCGGGGATAAATCCATCACCCTTTCCGATAAATTCGTTTGTGGCAGATGACAGATTGTAAATAGTAATAATGCGATCGGTATCGGTCATTTTAAAAGTCATTATGCGAGCCTCACTAAATAATTAAATGCAGTATTTTTTACGGTATTCTCAGCCTGACCAGATGGGGATACTGTCACTGCATGGCTGTGTGCCCCAATGTAGACAGAGTGGGCATGTGCACCGATACCAACAGCGTGGTTATGCGCACCGATATAGACATTGTGGGCATGCGCCCCCGCATTCGAAGTGGCGCCCGTGCCAAGTGCGGCGTTATAACCTGCTGATACCCCATTTCCCGCACCTGTGTGACCAACAGGGATCCCGTGTGCGTGCTCTCCGGTGTAATCAGTCGTTTTTGAACCGTAGTCAAACGTGCTGACTGATTTCGTGCCATAGTCAAAAGCGGTTGTATCTCTGCTGCCAAGATCAGTTGCTGCGACTGTTGCACCGTGGTCATGCCACTTAATACCGTCCTGTTCCTGTGTTAGTACCCCTCTACCATCAGGTTTACCCTTAATCGTCTGACCTCGCATATCGGGAATAACACCCGATGGATACGCAACAGCAAGCAGTGGATAGGTTGATTTATCAAATGGCTGCCCCTGCATTAATACATAGCCCTGAGGCGTATTATCAGATGGCCACGGCAGTGGCACTCCTACAGGAAGCACATCATTTCTGCTCAACAGGGCAAGTTCACCAAGACTGAGGTTTTTACGGGCTTCAGCTTTATCCCGAACATCGGCTAAATTCGCATCCTTTCGCAAGAAATCACTGCTGGCCTGTTGTTCGTTCAGACTCCCCTTTGGCCGCAAATCAGTGATATTTCCATTTACATCAATGCTGGCCACTGCAAACACGTAATGCTGTTCGCCGTTCTGCACATAGTCAGCCAGGTTTTCCGCTACGGTAATTTTGCGCTGCACATTCCAGACACTGGTCAGTGTTCCCGTCCAGCACACATCCAGCCAGACCTTTACCGGCTTAGCCGTCACAGTAATATTCTGGTTTGCGGCCAGCGATGTACGCAGCCCCGCCACATAGCCGGTGCCTTTGGTGACAAAATACTGATTGCCGGTTTTTCCGACCAGATAACCATCCCCAAAAAATGCCGCAGCGCCGTAAATATCCACATTCTCCAGGCGCTGGCGTTCATCCATTCCGGCCATACGCGCAGTGAAGTCAATCTGCCAGGTTTCAGGCGGTGTATTAATTCCGGTTTCAGTCTGTGCGCCGTTGTACTCCATCAGAAACGAACGGGTAAGCACATTCCCCTGCTGCCCTTCCGCTGTTTTCAGCTTTTGCTGTAAGGGCGCATGAACAATCATGGCCAGGGTACCGCTGGCCTTATTCAGCAGACCGATCCAGTTGAAACTGAAATCGCCCACGTCAGCACCCAGAACGGCGGAATACACCACGCCATTTTCATTCACCACGCCAGTGGGGGTAACAGGCTGCCGGTGCACAATCTGTTCCACAGGAGGCTGTGCTTCATTCCGGTCAACGGGTGTATCCGGGTTCAGTCCTGGCACATTCGCAAACACAAATTCATCCAGTAACACCGGCTCGCCGGTTGCACCCTGCTGCGCTTTCCAGTGTTCAAATGCCAGCGTGATAGCTGTCTGTGACATATAAAACTCCTTACAAACCCGCGCTGAATGTCGCGCTATGGGTTTCCATACTGCTTAACGTTGCCGGATAAACCACGTATTCCCCCTGATCCCACCCAGCCCGGATGGCCAGCTTTTCAGATGTGATCACTTCAAACTGATAGCGGCGACAGGTTCGCCCGTACTGGCGGATTATCTGGATAAGCAACTGCGTGTTGTCCGCGATCTGACTGTCAGTGACGCGAACCAGAATCACATCCCAGTCAATGTCTGGCTGGCGCTCCAGCAGCTCCACATACCCAATACCAAGCCGTTCAAAAATATTGATAAACCCCGCTACCGAACCGGCATCACGCGCATTAATAAAGGCGTACGCCACGCGCTTGCGAAACAGGTTTAATGGCTCCCCGTCAAAACGGGTAATATCGCGGTCATAGGCCAGCAGGTTCAGCAATGCCGGTGTGCAGGTCAGCGGATCAAACTGATTCATCGGCCAGATTATCCAGCCGTAAACCTCCGCCCAGAATCGCCGCGCTGTATTCCGCAGTTTTTTCGGCTCCCCCTGGTTCATCCAGGAAGGAAGCACCATTCCGGCCAGCTTTTTCATGAACTCATTCATTTTCAAGACTCACTACCAGTGATTTCAGGCGCGGCACATTCAGCTCACTGGTAATGTCACCCAGTGAAAAAGCCAGCGAATCCGCCAGTGAAAAGGTTTTGTGGATCTCGCGTCCCAGCTGAGAAAATGAGAAGCGCGAATATGGCCACGTCTTTCTGACGTCAAAATCCGCATTCTCACGAAAAGCACAGCGGATCAGGTTTTCAATCCCGTTCTTCAGGCTGTTCTGTTCGTCGTCTGTCAGGTTGGTCAGATTTCTGACGTACACCATCACGGCCAGATCGTGAAGGGTTTCCGGCATGGCGTAACACTGCATATCATCGCCGTGGCCGTGATGCCCCTGCGTGTTGATGTAATCATTCACCGCATTCACAAACGGCGCAGAAGCCACCCCGCTGTCCAGCAACAAATACGCGTTTGCGGTACCTGGCCCCCTCGGCGCTTCATGCTCAAAGAAAATCCGGTCAATACTCAGCCCGGCAACACCGGCAATCATTGAACGGTAAACCGCATCCGTGTGGTAATTACCCACCAGGTTAAACTGGTTACGGCAGCGTTCACGCAGTTCATCATCACTTTCTTCATCAGCACCCGGCACTGTCAGCCAGTTTTCCTCACTGGCCACATGGCTGATACCATCCACGGCCACAGGCAAAATGCGGTAATACCCTGGCGCAAGGTTATAGGCTCCCCCGGTTCCGGTGGCTTTCACCGGCAGCAAGGCGCTGACCGTGCCGGAAGGGATCACCACATCGCCTGTGGTTGCCAGTTCGTAAACCCTGCCGTTAATGCGTTCAGTCTGGATAACCGTCCCGGCCTTCACCGTCACAACAGCTTTGGCATCTTCCTTAAAGAAACGGATCACACCCTGCGCAGCGCTGGCGGGTTTCGCCGTCACGTTCACCGCCCAGGCCAGCAGACGCAACATGCTCCCGCTGGCCGTGGCCACAAACATATTGGCCAGCACTGTGGACACCAGAACCTCTTTCAGCCACATCACCGGCGCAGTCACAATGGCCGTGACTAACCGCCAGAACGGTGACATGCGGGATGTGTTGGTGATCATGCCTTCCTCAGCCGCAATCGCATTAAAGCGATCCCGCACTTCAGATTCCGTCACCGGCATCCCGCTGGCCTTCACCACTTCCTCAAAATCAACCTGCGGTTTTTCCGTCATAAATCCACCTGCGCAGAAATTCCGCCAAAGTCATAGGTGCTGGCAGTTATCCATAAACGTTTCTGGCTTTCCTCACTGATTTCTACAGTTCCCGGAATAATCCGTTCATCATCTTCAATCAATAATTCCATACGGGTAAAAATATCCGCCCGCATTGTTGGGCTGCGTTCAGCAATCAGTTCGGTTGCCAGTCCGCTCTCAATAATGGCGTGAATAATGTCCTGCCCGATACTTTTACGGTTATTACACAGTTCAGGTTCATATCCGGTATTCAGAACAAAATCACCCTTCAGGATCAGCAAATCTATATAAAGTGGTTCATTCACGCATTTAGCTCCTGCCATTCCATTAACTGACCAGGGGACATCGCTTCTTTGGTATGGAAATGAACCTCCCCTATTTTTTTGCTGTTATCAGTGACTGATTTAGAATTGCTACTGATTGTTTTATTTATCCCGCCCTTATCAATTCCTTTTATCTCTCCACCCGTTGACAACGTATTTCCAGTTAATGGTGGTGAAGTGATACTGGCCATTGATATATCCACACCGGGGATTTTATTCAGTTTCTCAACAATCCAGTTCCACGACTTCAGAAAACCGTTTTTAACGGACAGCCAGACATTATCAAACAACGAAACAATACCCGTGGCCAGACCGCTTAATGCCTGTGAAGGAGAAAACCCGGTCAGCATGGAAATAAAACTGTTCCATCCTTCGCTGATAAACTGCCAGGCTGAAGCAAACACCCCGGCAAGCCATGCCACTACCCTGGCGCATGTCTGAAATGCAGCGGTATCCATGACCGCGTTCTTTACCGTGTCCCAGTGCTTAATCAGCAGCCAGCAACCGGCAGCAAGTAAGGCAACAGCACCAATCACAAGCAGAATCGGCCAGCTCATCAGGTTGATACCAATTCCAGCCATTATTGCGGCCATGCGTACCGCCAGTAACGCACCGCGCAAAAACTTCAGCGTGGTATTCCAGGCGATTACCGCCATTTGCGCCAGCCAGACAGTGGCCGTGTAGATTTTCGTAATCGCCGTTAACGCCACCCAGATCCCGCGCAAACCCATCATGATGAATCTGGATACACCCATCACGATATTGGCGACTGCCCCCACAGCTGCAAAGCTGAGTAAGGCCATTGCCGCATACCCGACAACACGCGCAATGTTGGGAAACAATTGCATCCAGCGGGCAAAGGTCTGTCCCATATCAGCCAGGCGGTTCAGAACCGGATACAGCACCGGGATCAGCGTCAGCCCGATCACGGTCTGAATGGCTTTCAGGATTTGCACAAAGCGATCCCACGGCTTCACCATTTTCTGCGCCATCTCCTGGGTACGCTTCAGGCCATCCGCGCCGCCCAGTTCGGTGATATTGCGCTGAAGCAGCGCCACATTACCGTACAGGTGTTTTACCACCGCCGAACTGTCACCAAAGGCTGCATCCAGCTCCGCCTGGGCTTTCAGGTTCCCTTCAAGGCTTTTGCCATATTTGCCCTGCAACTTGATCAGCATTTCAGGCATGGACAGCATTTTGCCGGTGGAGTCAGTAAAGGACAGCCCCAGCTTTTTAGCGCCATCAATCGCGCCGGTCATAAACCCTTCATAGGCGCTGCTGGCTTCCGTTCCCAGCGTCCGCTGAAGTTGCCCCAGCACGGCCAGCTGTTCATCCAGTCCCACGCCGTAGTTAGTCCCGACGCCGCGCGCACCTTCCATCAAATCCTTGATAGTGGCCATTTCTGTGCCAAAGGTTTTGCGCATATAAACCATCTTGTCCGCCAGTTGCTCGGCGAATTGAACCTTGCCCAGTCTGGTAGCATCGGCGGAAAAGTTACCGAACATCTGCCCCATAAATTCCGCCGTGTCCGCCGCTGTGGACTTGAGCGCAAAAGCCAGGGTATTGGCGATTTTCGTCACTTTCGGCAGTTCATTACCCGTCAGTCCGGCAATGGAAGCGTTAATATTTTCCGTGGATTTAACGAACTCCACCGCGCTGGCACCATAGGTTGTACTGAAGCGCAGGGCATCTCGCTGAACGGTTTTAAGCGCGGAATCATCAATCCCTTTTGCGGCGGCATCATTCAGCGCGTCATACATTTCAATTGCCGGTGATAACGCGCCCTTGATCGCCATCCCGATACCTGCCAGCGCCACTGCACCGCCGCCAATCTGCATAAAGGCCGCTTTTGATTTTTCCGCAAAGCCGGTGACGTTACCCTGCACCTGTTTTAACGGGCGGGATAATTTATCAATCAGGCTTAATGTAAAATCTAATTGTTTCATTCAGTGCCTTTAAATGCTTTTGCCACACCATTGGCCACGGCTATTCCCGTATATTCCCAGTGACGATTATCCAGCCAGATAGCGGCGGCGATATCATCAACAGAATCCTGACCATGCGGTAAATAATGACGGCGAAGAATTAAATATTGTTCGAGTCCATTTCTTTCGATTTCATGGACTCGCTTTGTCAGTTTTTTACTTCAATCTCCAGTTCCGGCGCGTAAATATCATTGACTTTACTGACCAGTTGCAACGCTGCACCCGGACGTTTTAATACATCAATCAGTGCTTCTTTCGTTTCTGGGGTAACAATACGCATCAGATAATTGTTTGCAGGGGCAACTTTATTATCCATTGCCATTTCATTAATCAGTTTATTGTAAGCAGTCTGATTAGGTTCAAAAACAATATCCGCACCACAAACACTCAGTTTAATTTTTTCCATAAATAACACGCTCTCTTAAATTAATTTCATCGACTAACTGATTATGACGCGCCGCACACTGGCCATATATTTCAAGGTAAACAGTCAGCAGTTCCGCTGCATCTTTACCTGTTGCCCCGTTCAGGCGCGGCAGTTGCGTGGCGCATCGTGTTTTCAGGTTTTCCTGATAACGCACGTTCGGTACCGGCGACGGCGATGTTGTACATGCTGACAAAATCATCAGACAGGCACCTGTTAGTAAAAACCGGCTTAAGCACTTCCGTGCGGATCTCTCGCGGTTGCGCATTTCTTAGCGCCTCCAGTTTATCTTCCAGCGTTCTGGCAGAATCACTGGCAATGCCCTGCATCACCTTGCGCGATTCATTACCTGCCACCTGCGCCGCCGTGTTGATTGCCAGCTCCAGGCTGTCGCGCCGCCAGTCGGCAGTCAGCCAGCCCCAGACAAACGCCAGCGCCACCACAACCAGCCACTGCGCATGACTCATCAGCGCACCCCGTTATGTTCCAGGCTGAAATGATTACCATCCGGTCTGGATTTGAAGCGCCCGCCCCAGCTTCCGCCCAGCGATTCCCAGTATTCACCCAGCGGCAGATAGTCCTCTGTACGGGTTTTATACTCGCCATTCACAAACAGATTAAAATCCACGGCCAGACGCTGGGTATGCAGACTGTTCGAAATACCGCTGCCCTTCTTCGCGTTCAGCGCCGCCTGTTCCGGGGTGCGGTACGCTTCGCCAAACGTCAGCCGGTAGCCGCGCTCTTCCGCCCAGTGGATCAGGTTGGCCACCATGACGGTAAACAGCTGCTGCTTTTCACTCAGGGTCATTTGTCACGCTCCCGTTCTTCTTTCCCGCTGCACGTCTGCGCAGCCACATTTCAACAGCCTGATAACCTGCAATACCCAGCGCTGCCCCCAGTCCCTGAATTGCCAGCGGGCTGGCCTCCGGGATTTGAATCAGCACCGCGCCAGCGATGACTGAAACAAAACTGCCCAGGATCACACGGCTGATAAACAGGCGCGGTGTAATGGGATCATCACTGGCCAGCACCTTCGCAACAGCAATGAGCGCCCCCATAATCAGCAGTGAATAAAGGCTCTTTTCATGTTCCTGCATTCCGGCTTCCTTATCCGATCAGGTTTTCCGTGGCTTCCGCTTCCAGATACGGCACACCGTTGATGTTCACGAACTTGGGACTG
Source organism: Citrobacter sp. Ce119 (assembly GCF_030334525.1). Lineage (NCBI taxonomy): Bacteria > Pseudomonadati > Pseudomonadota > Gammaproteobacteria > Enterobacterales > Enterobacteriaceae > Citrobacter > Citrobacter sp. Ce119. Next base: position 34,258 of record NZ_JAOWDR010000043.1, on the reverse strand, counting down.
GTCACAAAATATTTGATTTTGTGCGTCGCCACACCGCCGCCCTTTGGATCGATATCCAGCAGATTACTCAGCTGGAGTTTGTTACCGAACGATTCCACTTTCATTTCTTCGCTGCCCGCTTTGGCATAGAAAAGAAAATCCAGCGGCGGAATACCACGCCACGAACCTGCGGCACGGGCTTTAGCCGTCAGTACGCCCAGCACTTTGGAACTGACTTCAATTTCTCCCTCTGCGGCCACATCGCCATCAACATGGCCATCCGGCACACCACGGGTCTGCGCGGCGGCGCTGTTATCCGTGATATCGAGTGTGATTTTCTCGATGTGGATCAGATCGCCGTCAAGATAGGTATCAAACGACATACCCGAAATACGTTTACTCATGCAGCACCCTCCAGACTGGCATCCAGTAACAGACTGATGGTGATTTGCAGCGGAACTTCCCAGGTGCGTACCACCAGATAAATATCCACCGTCTTTTTGTTCTTCCAGACAATGGTCACATCACCCTCCTGCGGCGGCTTCACTTCTCCCGGAAATGACACGCCATTGATACTGGCCGCCGTGGACATTTCACGCAGTGGACGTGCAAACAGCGTCTGGTGTGCAGCAATGCTGCCCGGTGTGCTGTTCAGTGAACGATCCGCAATTTTGCTGATAGCCAGCAGACGCACACGACGCGCCGCTTTATCGGCAACTCGCAGGGTTTCAATCGACTGGTAATCGCCGCCTTCCACATCCAGCGTTCGCCCGTCAGCCCAGTAAAAACCGTCATAATCCGGGTACCACATCGGCACACTAAAGCGCTGCGCTTCCAGTGCCCGAAGCGTGGCCAGCTCCAGGACCGCCCCGGTACCATCAACCGGCATTTCATCACTGCCCAGATTCAGCAGCGCCCCGGTTTTCACACGGGCGGGACTGTCTGCGATAGTCACGGTACGACTGCACAGACGGCCAGCCAGCACACCCGGCTCATTTCCCCACAAACGCGGAACCAGTTGCACCGCTTTCTCTGCAATACCGTCCTGGATGGCAGACACACGGGTCAGGTAATCCGCCAGGGCTTCTTCTTCCTGCATTCCCTGCACGGCCAGAATGAACCACACCCAGCGCCCATATTTGGAAATCAGCGTGGATCGTAACGTCACCGCCTGATTCACCAGGGCTTTGGCCGTCACATCACTGGACAGCACCACCCCTTCCACCGAACACACCACCTGTGCAGCCAGAACCGCTTTCACCCAGGCATCGTCCTCAGCATCTGCGGGCAGCACATGAATAAATCCCCACCAGTTCTGACCGGCGTTTGCCAGTGCCGCCAGTACATCGTTTTTCAGCGGGCTTTCCCCCTCTCCCAGCAGTGCATCAAAGTCACTCTGGGCATTCACCGCCAGCGTTTTCCCCACATTTTTGGTACCCGTACCGATAAACAGCAGCGTGCGCTCCACTTCATTGGTTTCACCCAGCAGCTGGTTTACCTGGTTCACGGTCACGTTTGGCCAGGTCATGCTTTCCCCTTAATATCCTGCGCCTTAACATCCCAGCCAAAGCCGATGGCCTGAAGCTGGCGCGCCAGCGCGTTATCAAATTCATCGTCACTCATGCCCAGAAAGACACGGGCAGGAAGATCCACTGTCCAGCTGGTTTTCACCGCCTTACCGCTGAGTTTTCGAATCAGTAACCCCGCCCGGCTGTATGGCATTGTTTGGGTTAACTCGCCCAGCGTGGGCTTTTTCCAGCGTTTACCGGTGCGTACCCGGTACCCCAGCGCCCGCAGTTTTTTGGCCTGGACTGGCGTGGCCATTTTTCCGGCCTCCACCTTCCGTGGCTGGCTGCGGCGGCTGACACTGACGCGCATCCCGTTTTGTTGCGCATATCCGACTGTCCCGGCCGGTACCGGCGTTTCCCCGTTCCGGTAGCCACCACCCTGCAAATAGATCCGTACCGCCTGAATTTCTGGCATTTCACGGATATGCAGCAGTTTTGGCAGGTTCCGCAGCATCTTCCCTTTGCGCTTCGTTTTACGCCCCGGCCACTTCTGACCATCCGGTGCTTCCTGATTGCGAACGTGCCGTTTTACGGCGGCAATCACGCCGTATTTGGCCAGCCTCCAGATAAGGCGCTGGCGCTTTTTGGGCGGCAGCTCCATGCTGGCCAGTGATTTACGCAACTCTGCAAGCTGCTTTTCATTCAGCTCACCACCGGCAATCATTCGTTACCGCCTACCGGCGCACCGGTTTCATCCACGCCATAAATATTGGCGGTGATCGCTATCCAGACCTCAGGGTTAACCAGCGACCAGCGTTTCCCCTGCCACGGGATCGCCCCGTTTTCGTCCTCCCTGATCACCAGTTCTTCCGCCATTGGTACGGTCAGTACAATGGTGGCGGTTTCCTCATCCTCCACTGACACATCCCAGTCCGGTTCAGCTTCAGTCAGGCCGACTTCATCCAGTAATTCCCTGTCAGCCTCATCCAGCCACGCGGCCAGCAGCGACATAAGCAACTGCGGCGGACACAGGCGGTACGGGAAACGCTGCCAGCTGATTACCGCGTCATAGCGAATCACCGCCTGGCGGTACTGTCCCAGCCCGTAGTCCTTCGCGGCTGGGATGAACTTCATTTCATCCAGCACACTGTCAAATGACTGCATGGCGCGCGGCGGTACGTTTTGTTGAAAAAATGCGGTCAGGCTCTCAAGCTGTGTCTGGCTCATACTTTTTTCACCGTTGCCCGTTTAAGTCCCTTCATGCGGCGGATAACCACTGAAGCCTCAGCCAGTAGCCCGGCGCGGGTTTCCATACTCTCCTGCCCCGGATGGGTTTCACGCCGCCCGACAGTGGCGAACTCCCCCAGCAAATCTGCTTTTGCCCTGGCAAATACCGCTTTCATGTACTGGGCGCACAGGCTGTTAAGCCCACCCATTTTTACGCCCGGAACATCTGCCGCCAGCGTGTGGCCTTTTGCTTTCCAGCTGGCCTCCACGTTTTCCAGCTCGGCATTCACCTCCGCGACTGCGGCCAGCAGCGCCTGACTGATAGTGTCCGCGTCGATATCGGCTGGCAGTGACCGCTGCGCCTGAAAGTCCTTCAGATTCAGATCCGGCCAGAACCCGTTATTCGTCAGCGGCTCATCCTGATAATCCAGCGGTTTTCCGCTAAACATAATTCCCCCGAAAAAGGCGGACTGACCGGTTTCCACGGCACAGTGACACACGGAGTGTTCTGCCCTCCACCGCGTCCGCCTGGCTTGCGGTAGTCTTTACCCCTGCGTCAGTTTTCGGATACGGGCGGCAATCGTCTGCCGTGCCGTTCTGACGCCGATTTTTAAATAGTATTTTTCTGCGGTGGCCAGCAGTTGATCGGCTTTCTCCAGCGTTTCAATGTCGTCCACACTCGCGGCCGTTGTCTGGCCATCTTCGCCGCGCAGCAGCTCCAGCCCGGCAAACTTGAACCACTTGGCCGTAACCTGTTCATGCAGCCGCCAGGTACTGGCGACACGCTCAAATGTGCGGGAAAAATACGGCTCAACACTTTCCCCGCGCCCTGATGTTTCCTGCGCCCAGGCCAGCATCGTATCGGCCACGAACGTGGGAAAATTGCTGCGCAACCGATCCGGGGTTGCCTGCTGCTGGCTGATTACAATGTCAGCCCAGTCCAGCGCCTTATCCAGATCGCCCACGTCAAACAGCCAGATAACACACCAGGCAAATACCGGGTTGGCATACACCTGCCCGCTTTCCAGATACGCTTCCACAGTCGGTGTCCAGCGCGGCAGCAACACATCCCGTTTAAACTCAATGCGCTCCGCGATTGTCGGCAGGTTACGGCAATGTTCCACATCCGCTTCCAGCGCCTTAATCAGCAGGTGCATGCTTTCTGTGGTTTCCAGTGCCTGGCTGCGTTTCAGCTTTTGTTCCATCGCAATACGCTGGCTGTGACGCTGCGCGGGAGAAAGTGCCATTTATCAGCCCTCTGCTGGTTCGGAAACCTTGCCGATGGTTACGGCAGATTCATCAATCGCCGCATACAGTTCCGGCACCTCAACCGCATACCCTTCATTGCGCAGGTATTTGTTTTCGAACTGTTTACGGTCTTCAACAAACTCCGCTTTACGCATACGGGTGTTGCGCTGGGTGTAGATATGCAGATTAGAAAGCGGCGTAACGACCATACGTTTACCCGGCATAAACGGCGGGATAACAGCAGGACGGCCAGCAATGGTGCTGCCCAGCATCTGCGCCGCAATTTTCTCAGTCGGGCGGTCTGCGGCCTGGTACAGTCGGTATTGTTCAGCAGCAACCAGATCAGCACCGACCAGAACCACCAGGCGCGGGTCATTGCGGAACTGGGCAGGAATCTTGGCGTTAATCAGGTCAGAAGCCATTGCATCCAGTGACTTGTAATCACCGGCTTCATCCAGCACGACCGGATCGGTCATAATCTGATTACCACCCAGCAGCGTTTTCATACGCTCATGCCAGCCGATGTTTACATCTTCACCGTTCGGGTAATCCGTTGGATTCGTTGTTTTTGCACGGCTCTTACCGTTAAAACCAATACGCAGCATATCCAGCGCAAACGCCTGTGTGGTAAACGCCTGGACCAGGTTGTAAAACTCGTTTTCGTCCTTACCGGCATTGGCCCAGACCGAAAGCAGATCCCAGCGCAGTGCGGCACAGCTGTCCGTTTCAACCAGTGAATAGTCATTGCCGTCCACACCAACCTGACGAACAAAGCGGCCATTTTCACTGCGGCCGGTATGCAGCACGGAAGAACCGACAGAAATCACCTGGCCACTCAGCTGGTCAACATCCAGACAGGTGATCATGTTCAGGAACTCCACGGACTCCAGCAGCGCCAGACGCAGCGCATTTTCCTGCGGGTCATTCAGGGAGAAATAACGACTGGTATCACGTGCGCCAAACTGCTGCGCCATGCCACTCGAATATTTATCCAGTAAATCCCGTGCACGATTATTAAGGTGCATAAAACTCCCTCGCGATTAAGCGATAATAAAAATGTTTTGTACTAATTAACGTCAGAACGTATTACAGGAAATTAAATTTACCCGCTTTTTCTGAAATCTTGCGCCCTGGTGTGCGGGTGGATTTATTACCCAGATCGTTAAAACGTTGAACGATATCTTTTGCATTATCACGAATAGCCGCAAATTCTTCGGTATCGACCACTTCCGCAATGGTATCCACATCACCCTGAACATCATTGAGCTGATTTTCAATTTTGGCCACACGGCCTTCCAGTTCGTTTACCGCGTTGGCCAGTGCCTGTAACTTATCATCACCCTGCGCGGTATCATCAGGCGGTGTTTCATCTTCAAACTTCGGTTTAATACCAAACAATTTTTGCCAGTTCTTCATTCGTATGTCCTGTTTAATTTTTCCATCACGGGAAATCACACAACTGTAATATCCCTGCTTAGATAATTTTTTGCGCCGACTACTAAAGCGCAGCCGTGTGGTGCCAACACTGGCGGGAGTATCTGTTACCGCCAGCCCCTTGAGGTATGTACGCCCACTCCCTCGCCAGTTCTCATCCGGTTCAATCGAGAAGAACAGGAGCTGATCTTCATGGTTGGCGAAAATTAAACGCATATTCGGGCAAAGGCTGACATAAAGCCGTGCCAGTCCGTCATCGCCATCATGCCAGGTGGCCTCCAGCACCTCCCCAAAATTACCGCAATCATTCTCGTGTTCAGGCCAGATCAAAGCGACATAGTGGTTATAGTCATAGGTTTCCCCCATATCGATAATCCACTGGCGTTTAATCTCTCTGCCGTCAACGGTATCCCCTTCGGTAGCAACACACAGCCAGTCAGTTTTTAAATGCGACATATCCCCCCTGATTTATTCACCGACGCTGCAAATAAATTATTGCCAAATAAAACCACCACCGCATCACGCTTTATTCTGAACAGTTCGGTTATCACGTATTACCGAACAGACGCGAATTAACACCACCGTTTTTTCATAACAGCCACGGCATAATTACCCGCATGGCTAAATACTCAGAAGAACTAAAAGGCGTTGTCCGCGCACTTTATTTGCGCCGCTATACGCCAAAAGAAATTGCATCAGAATTAAATCTGCCGAATGCGCGGATCGTTTACTACTGGGCTGAGAAATACAGCTGGGCGGATTTACTCAGCTTTGAAAGTACAGAGGAGGCAATTGAACGCCGCTACCAGCTGCTGGCCAGCCGCGATAATAAAACTGATCTCGACCTGAAAGAAATGGACATGCTGATTGCCCACGCCACAAAGCTGCGTGCTCAAAACAATAAGCATAAAGAAAAGATGGCCAGCGGCCAGAGTAACGGGCAGGCAGCTGCGCGCGACAGCAACAGCGATGAACCGCGCCCCAAACGCAAAAACAGGAAAAACGATATTTCTTCTCTGACCCAGGCGGATTTTGACTCCTGGGCGGAAGAACATCTTTTTGAATACCAGAAACACCTGCGCAGGAATATTGGCCAGCAGGTCAGGAACATCCTTAAAAGCCGCCAGATCGGTGCCACCTGGTACTTTGCATTTGAAGCCTTTGAAAACGCGGTCATGACAGGCGATCCGCAAATATTCCTGTCTGCCTCCAAAGTCCAGGCGGAATACTTCCGGTCTTACATCGTCAACATTGCAGAGCAGTATTTTGGCATCACGCTGACCGGCAACCCGATCCGCCTCAGCAACGGCGCTGAACTGCGTTTTCTCTCAACCAACAAAAACACGGCACAGTCTTACAGTGGCCACCTGTACTGTGACGAATATTTCTGGGTGCCTAACTTCGCCAGGCTTAACGAAGTGGCCAGCGCAATGGCCACCCATGACAAATGGCGAACCACCTACTTTTCAACGCCATCGGCCAAAACGCACCAGGCTTACCCGTTCTGGACGGGGGAAGAATGGAAACAGGGCAGCAAAAAACGCGCGGCTGCCCAGTTCCCGTCCTTTGATGAAATGCGCAACGGCGGACGGCTTTGCCCGGATGGTCAGTGGCGCTATATCATCACGATGGAGGATGCCATTGCGGGCGGCTTCAACCTGGCCAACATCGAGAAGCTGCGAAACCGCTACAACACCGCCACCTTCAACATGCTCTATATGTGCGTGTTCGTGGACAGCAAGGATTCCGTATTCAGCTTTTCAGACCTGGAAGCCTGCGGCGTGGAGGTGGACACCTGGCAGGATCACAACCCGGACGCTGCGCGGCCATTTGGTGACAGGCCAGTATGGGGAGGCTTTGACCCGGCACGCAGCGGCGATTTGTCGTGTTTTGTGATTATTGCCCCGCCGATGTATGCCGCAGAGAAATTCCGCGTTCTGAAGGTCATTAACTGGAAGGGCATGAACTTCCGCTATCAGGCCAGGCAGATCGAACTCCTATTTAAAAAATATAACTTCACCTATCTGGGAGTGGACGTTACCGGTATTGGCCAGGGTGTTTTTGACAACATCCAGCACTTTGCCATGCGCGTTGCCGTCGCCATTCGTTACGACATGAACACGAAAAATCAGCTGGTACTGAAAGCGGCGGACGTGGTGGAAAGCCAGCGTATTGAATGGGACAAGAACCTGAAAGAGATCCCGGCCAGCTTTATGGCTGTACGCCGCACCACCACGCAAAGCGGTAACGCCATGACATTTGTCGCTGACCGCAGCCAGGACACTGGCCACGCGGAGGCGTTCTGGGCGATTACCCACGCCCTGCATAACGAACCACTCAACTACGAAAACAAACCGAAATCCCGCTGGGGTGTAAGGAAAGAGGCTGCATGAGTAAAAAAAACCGCTTCGTTAAGCGCAACCCGCGCGGCGATAAGTCCAAAAAAATGAGCATCATTACGTTCGGCAAACCGGAACCCGTGCTGACCACCGGCACGGATTACCGCGACATCTGGTACGACAATGCTGCCGATCACTTTACCCAGCCGATTGACCGGCTGGCACTGGCACAGCTTATCAATCTGAACGGCCAGCATGGCGGCATCATCCACGCCCGGAAAAATATGATTGTGTCTGATTATCTGGGCGGTGGCCTGACTTACGACCAGCTGGAAGCCGCAGCGTTTGACTATACAACCTTCGGGGATATTGCGATTGGCAAAATCCGCAACGGATGGGGGGATGTGATTGCCCTGGAACCTTTACCCGGCCTGTATATTCGCCGCCGTAAAGTCAGGGACAACGCCACAGACCAGCCCGGGGATTACGTGGTATTGCAGGACGGTGAACCGCAGGTATGGCCGCAGGAAGATATCATTTTTATCAAGATGTACGACCCACAGCAGCATATTTACGGGCTGCCCGACTATATCGGCGGCGTACACTCGGCATTGCTTAACAGTGAAGCCGTAATTTTTCGCCGCCGCTACTACCACAACGGCGCTCATACTGGCGGCATTCTCTATACACGCGATCCCAGCATGACGGATGAAATGGAAGAAGAAATTGAACAGCAGCTGCGTGACAGCAAAGGTATCGGCAACTTCTCCACTATTCTGGTGAACATTCCAGGCGGGGACGGGGATGCGATCAAGTTCATTGAAATGGGGGATATCTCTGCAAAAGATGAATTTGCCAACATCAAAAACATCAGCGCACAGGACATTCTCAACGCACACCGCTTTCCCGCTGGGCTGGCAGGAATTGTCCCGCAGAACACCTCTGGCCTGGGGGATGTTGAAAAGGCGGAAAGGATTTACAAGAAAAGTGAGATAGCACCCATTCAGCGCCGGTTTATGACCGCTGTTAACAACGATCCCGAAATACCGGAACGACTACACCTTAACTTTGATTTAAGTTACACAGAATCAACGGATAAGGATGCGGCATGAGGCGAAAAAGGCTAAAATCCAGGCATCATTTAACAGCTGGAGCATGGAAGATGCGAGTTCTGAAAATCGAATGCCCGGAATGCGGCTCAAAGGCTGTTATTCGTAAAACAAACCGGAAGCACCGGCAGATTGCGGATATTTACTGCGCCTGTTCAGATGTGGAGTGTGGCCATACGTTTGTTATGAATCTGACGTTCTCCCACACTCTCAGCCCCAGCGCGAAAACAGGTGATGCGATGGTTCAAGTCCTACTTAACAACTTATCACCGTCTCAAAAACAGATGGCACTGGATTTACTGAAAGCCACACCCGCGGCGTGAGGATATCTCCTGTTTGAGTCATCACTTATGCACAGAATGCTCTTTCTAGACCCATGACAGTGATCTCTGATATCTTTTCATTATAAGATCAGTGCGTTAAATTTTTTGCATTATATTATTACCTAAAATTGGTGCAGGAGATCTCCTAGAATGTTTGGTTCAAAGCTTGTAACTAAACTGTGGGAAACCACAGCAGAAAAAGGTATTGGTGCTTTATGTAAGCCCTGGCAAATGCGTAGAGAGGGAGTTGCCAGTTTAGAAATGGAAAGAAAAAAAATGTTAGTTCTGGCTCAAACAGAGATGGATGTCGAGAACATAAAAAGCGGAAAAGCCATCGTTTCGTTAAATGATCTAAACAATCCCAAATTGATTTCATTAGAAAATAAACAAGAGTATGATAATTCAGGTTCAATGGAGCCTTACATAGATTTCGATAATTTAAAAAACGCAGTAAGTACTCAACTCATTGCAAATGAAGTTCAAAAAGAAATAAACATTGCCAAGTCATTATTTGTTGCTGAAGAAATACTTTCTGTTGATCAGTCTGAGCCTACTGCTGAAAATATCGAAAATGATTGGTTGCTAAGGTGGAGAGATAGTGCTGCGACAAGTAGTTCTGAGAAGCTACAGGATTTATGGGGAAGAATACTTGCAGGTGAACTAAAAAGCCCGGGGTCGTATTCATTAAGAACTGTTGATTTCATCAAAAACCTGACACAAAAAGAAGCAAATAAAATACAAAAACTATTCTCTTTCCTCTTTCTTGATAGGATTATCAAGGGGGAAAAAGGTAGTTCTAAATTCGACAATGAATACTTAGATAATGAACTGAACTATAATTTTTTATCTGAGATGCAGTCACTCGGAATCATTGCTGGGGTTGAGTCAATGGGATTAGCCTCAACTTTCAAGTCTCTTAGTGAAGAAACCTTTTTTTATTATCATATGTATAATGATAAAGTAATGCAGATTAAACATGACGATCCAGAGAAAGAACTTAAACTAAGGGTTTTAATTCTAACGCCACTTGGCCATGAGTTAAAAAGTTTATGCCCTGCTACAATTGATAGCATTTATCTCAATCATGTTATTGATGCGATTAAATCATTAGATTTTAAAGTTATCATTGGTGATTGCATACGTAAAGAAAATGGGGAAATATACTCTAAAAATGAAGTAGAAGTTTAAAAATGTAAAAAATAATATCCCCCTCACTTTTATCAAAATAAAGTGAGGGTTTAAGAGATATAGATGAATTTATAGTCAACTTACTATTAATCATCTTAAACACTATAACATTCGGCACCTTACAACTGAGATTATAGTATTGTCAATGAGTTAACATTCCCCATCAGATACTGGAAAGGCCCCTGACCTTGTTTTTTTTAAATCTTTTCTAAGATCGTGTCGCATTTCTCCTGCAATCTCACCAATCCAGGCCAAAGCGATTGTTTTCTCGCGCTGGTCACTTTCGTACACATGGGCAATTTTGGCCAATAACTCAATACGCTCCAGCTGTGCCGACGCTTCCAAAAGATCCATTTAGCCCCCACAAACAATATATTACTGTATATGCATACAGTATACCGTAAAGCACAAATTGTGAAATGTATTTTCCTACCATTTACTGACAAATGAATGTGTTACACAGATTTGTACCGCTACAACCACCCCGGCCACAGCTCGTGCATTGGCTCGTTTCGTGTTTCCTGCAACCGACCATTGCGGTAAATCAATGCTGCCTGGCCAAATATCAAACCACTGCCCCGCATGAGTATGACTATTTCGTCATCAGAACCTTCAAAACCCCGGCTGCGCAATTCCAGCTTTAACCGTCTACGGGTTCCACCCTCCGTACAGTTATTGACAGAACTCCAAGGGGCGGCGCTGCCGCCAGAAAAACCCGCCTCCGCTGGCGCTTCGGCCAACTTCGCAACCTTCTGCCATTTCACCAGGCGCGTACATACCGCCGAATCTGGAACCAGTGGAGAATAGACACCCTGAACGCGCTGCACGTCCTCTGCGTATTCATTACCCTGTTCCGTGATTTCATAAGCCAGACGAACAACCAGATCACGGCGGGAAACCAGTGCGCCACCCTGCGCCTGGGTGTATGCCGCCCAGTCACCAACATCCGCAGCAGCCAGAACCGCATCCATTCTGCGGTCAGTCAGTACCTGATCACGTAACCGGCGCAACTCGCGCCAGACAGTCACCGGCGCACCACCAATCTGCTGAAACTGGCGAATACGCCAGCGTGAAGCCCATGCAGAAACGGACTTGGCCATGTCCCGTAGGTTCTCCCCTGTTTCTTCGTCCTGTTCACCATCCAGCGCAAAACCATCAATGTTTTTGGATATATATTTGGCGATGTAACCCGTAGCCGAACCTTTAGCGGGATCGATGGCTTCAACATGGAAACGTGCCTTTAGCGCGTTTGGCGTTTGCAGTTCTTCGGAGTCGGTAATTCTGGCGTGATAACAAAGAATATCGCGCACGGTATCCACGTCACCAGGACGCATAAAAAGCAGCATATGCCAGTGCGGTGTCCCATCGTGGTGAGGCTCTACCACACGAAAACCAAAAACATGGATACCTGCACGGGAAATAGCAGCGCGGGCTTTCGCCCATACACCACATAAATAGCGCTGGGTGTCCTGTGGAGTGCAGCCATCCCACTGTGAAACAAAGCCCCCTTTGCTGTGCACCGCATGGAATCGCGATGGCGCGGTGATGGTGTAAAACTCACCGGCCAGCCCTTCTTCATTGGCCATATCTTCAAACCCCCTCATTCTTACCATTAGCTCACAGCGACGGATCGCCGGATTAGCAACACTGCGGTGCACCATGCTGTCCAGTGCAATACGCAGCCCTTCATCATTCAGCAGGTCAAACTTTTTAAAGAACTCAAGGTTCCGCTTTTTCTGATCTATCCATTCACCCAGGGTTTTACGGGACACATAAGCACTGGCGGCTTTCTGTACCTGTCCCACGGCAATGGCCATATGCTCACGCTGCATATCACGCGCCCGCTTAAGACGCAGATACCACCATTCAGGCGCCATCATGCGAAGAATCCCGGATTCAGCCTTACGCGTTTCCAGTTGCCCGCCATTAGCTTCATGCTCTGCCCAGTACGGAGGCTGATTGTTCAGCATCAGGGAGCACGCGCATAAATGGCGGTAAGACTTCAGCGTACGGCGGCGCAGCTCTGCGGTATCGTCAGTGCTGCCCACAAACTGATCGGTGAAGTCATAAAGTGACTGGGAGATCCAGCCAGATATCTGGCCAGCCAGTTTTTTGAGGTCCGGGCGGTCAAGTGACGGCAGTCGCTCCAGCGACTTACCAAAAGGAAGATCAAGTGCATCAGAGGCCAGCTTGTAACGTGCAGCCACTTTGCGCAGACGTGGCAATACATTCTCACCGATAGTTTTACGCAGGAATGTATTGGCACGGCGACGCCCGTCACGACCAGACAGCAGTTTTTCGTAACGGTTGCCGAAATACCCGGCTAACCAGTCGGGTATCTCATGCAGGAACTGGGAGCGCCATTCATAATCCTGTGGGTTAACAGCCCACAAGCGGCGTTCTGTGATCGTCGCATCGGACGGGATACCAGGCGCAAAGGTTTCACGCCGCCAGGCATTGACGGCGTGGTGTTGGCCAGGCTCCAGCATATCAACCACGGTTAACCAACTTGCGCCAGAAATCAATCAGGAAGGCCACAAGCACGGCCGCTACCAGCGGTAGCCAGAAAAACGCACTCAGAGTTATTAACCCTAAGTCCTCAGCGTCGTGGTCAAATTCGTCCTGGCATTCGTCCCATAAGAGAAAGGCAAAAGTGATACAGGCAAACAAGGCATAAAAGCCGGTGATAATTTCCGTCATCATGCCATCACCGCCCTAACATCGATCGCTGGGTTAACAGGTGACTTAATTATCAGCTGCGGCATTATGCGAGCTTTGCAGTCCACCCACTTAAGTGGAGTTTTAACGGTCATCATTACCACCTGCGATAGCGTGGAGATTCCTGGTAGCAATCACCAACGCAAGGCGTTCAGCTGCTGCTTTCTGTGCGGCGACATTCGTAATAACTGTTGGTTTTGCTTTGCTGGTATTCACGCAGGTTTCTCCCCAGTTCGACATCAGGAAGTAATCTTCTCGTTCTGCAATTCCTGTATTTAGCGCTAACCCTTCGATCATCTTTATTACGCTGCGAACTGAATGTTCAGAGAGAAGGCGTTGGATGGCGTAACCAAACGCATTAATCATTACGGAATGGAATTGGATATAATCGCGCTTGTATTCACCTTGATTGGTGCCATGACGAATGTCGTCGATAGCTGTAAACAAAATCCATGCCCGCCAGATAGATTCAATATCCCCCATATCCAACGTCTTACCCGCTACAGTTGCGAATTTAGCAGTTGCATCGCATAGCGCCTTAAAGCTGACCCAGCGACTACTTTTCGCCGGTACCACGTTGTGTTCAAAATCTGTAATGTCCGCAAATACCTCATGCTGCGAGAGAAAATTCACCATGCTCTGTGCACTGTGGTTGCGCCCATCGTAGGCCATGTTGATAGCAGCAGATGGTTTCGATACGTTGTTATTGATGTCAGAGAAGAACTGCTGACGAGTCTTTAGCGGCAACTTATGCGTAAGCATCAGCGGAATATGGATCAACTCACCAATGGTTCGGCTGAACTCAGTAGCACCAGCAGCTCGGTGCTGTCCGTCGAACAAATCAATTTCAGCATCCATAGGGAATCGAACAACACCAACATTGGTATTACCGAACTCTTCAAACTCAATCTCTGAATTGCAGTTACCTACCAGCGGAGGAATGATGAACGGCTCTTTTTTCTCGTAAGCATTTAACAGGTACTTATAAAACTTCTTTGCGCGTGCAGGGTTTATTTCACGCTGCGAACGTTCAAGAGTGCTACCTGAATTATTTGACGCAAGAACACGTGCCAAAGTGCGGGCCGGAACAGTCATCAACAGCACAGTTGCGCCTCCCTGCAAACCACGTGAAGCGGGAAACTCAAAGAAGTAATCACCAACGCCTGTATTGCTCTGTTTTTTGCTTTCACTTGTCATTTCTTCTTATCCCAACTCAGTTCCATGCAGCACCGCTATCTCTGCAAATCGCAGCGGCTTCATCGCGGATTAACTCAACGATTTCCGTTGCGCTTAAACCTTCATTGGCTGCATAGGTGGCCAGCTTATCCAGACGGGTGGAACACAGATCAGCAGCTGCGGCTTTACCTTCCTGTGTGGCTTTGGTGAGCATGGCCAGCAGGTCAGTGCCTGATTTTGTTGCGGGTAAATCCTGATGTGTCATGTGCATTTTGGTTTCCTTAAGGCAAAAGAATCCCCGGCCACTTGAGACGTGGCCAAAAATTTCAGGTTGTTAATTAGTGAAAAGCGGGTTGTACAGTGACGGCTGAATAGTTCGGTGCTGGAATAAGGTGCAGCTCGTACGTTGTCCGCCACCACTCCTGGATCAGTGCTTTAATTTCGCCAACACCCAGCGCTCCGGCCGTATAGAAAATTGCTCGGATTCCGGCCAGCGCTTCAATCTGTGCTTCTTTGCTTTCGGCCTCGCGGTACACGCAGCACCAGAAAGCGGCATTGATCGCCAGCCAGTGACGCGGGTTTGTCATGTGTTCGGTGTCATTGAAGAAAAACGGATGCAACGCAATGCGACCATTTTTACTGGTGCTTTTCTCTGCAAACGCTAAAGCGTAGTTATGCGGGACTCCCCACACGGCCAACTCTGCCCCCAACGATTTACCCTCGACGGAAATAATGGTCATTAGTGATTCCCCTGCTGCTGCAACTTATGGACTATATGAGGCGCGATAACCATCTGCACCCCGCTACTGCTATAAATTGGATGTACTTTTTTGATCGGACGATTCGCGGTGCGCTTCGAAAAATCGCTGTCACGTAAACTGCCAAAACCTTCAAACGTTAACCGCGCCCGTGAAATTCCTTGGCGCAGCAGAATCATGTCCCGATAGCCCAGGCGTTCATAAAGCTCACGCCAGCAGCACTTGCTTAAGTGGGCTTTAAATGCCCCAGCGCCAGAAGTAACCGCAGCGGCATGAAGCACCACACCGCGCCACTCCGGTGTCAGGTTGTCCCACCATTCAGCGGCCTCACTGCTTTCGCTGAAGTATTTGCGGCGGATCTGTTTTAAATGTTCCAGCCCGCGCTTTTGTTGTTCCTGGCTAATCGCCATAGCGCCCCCCTATACACCCAACCAAGCGACGGACTTTTGTAGGCAAGAAACGAAAATCACCCCGCCTTTCATTCGAACAGACTCATGCGCATTGAATTTATACGTGTGGCCAGGATTCCAGCGCTGACCGTTCGGCAGTTCTATCCAGCCCGTTGAACCGCTTGGCCGTTGCATGGCTGGTGATTCTTTTTTGAGGTAAGTAACAAACGCCTTCATGGTGCTCCCTCACATCAAGCCGGTGGCGTTAGCCGTCACCAGATCCACCGCTGCGGCCAGAACAGGCGCAGACTGGATACGGCTTTCAACGGTATAAGCCAGCACGGATAAGCTACGGATTGCATCGCGAGCGCGATCCAGAATTTGTGTACGGCGGGCGGCGGTCATATGACCAGTTGATACGGCTTCCCCAGCAATTGCGCCCACACAGGCGGTGGCACTCAGTGCACACAACTGCATGTTGCCTTCTATGGCATTGTTCACCGGTACGGATGGAAGGCAATTAATCTGCCCTAGCATCCCATCCAGTAAACGAGCATCTTCGGTGTAATCCGTAATAGCTAATAGCTCGTCACAGGTTAAACGGTGCGGCTGTGCTGGATTCAACTTGTTGCGCAGGATCTGCGGCCTCATACCAACGGCAGCGGCTACATCTTCCAGATTGTGCTCAATTGCAAATGCTCGGCAAGCCGCATCAAAGTGAGCATGTTTAGAGGTCTGGTAATCAAACATTGTTAGCCCCGCTCTAATCCGTAGGATAAATTACGTGTTAAGCGAAACATTGCATTCGCTTAACGCCATAACGGTTAAGGCGGCCATATTCACTTCAACCAACCCTTTTTTCTGTGCTCCTTTAGGCTTGATAGGGAGTTTTCCGTATGAAATCAGGTTCTCAGCAGTACTTTTTGACATGCCTGTACGACGGCAATACTCATCAAGCGGGATGTATGGATCGGGGATCACGATTGTAATGTTGGGACGCATAATGCAAACTCCTCAGGTTGTGGATACGCCAATATCCATTTTTATTAGCCAATATCTAAATACAGGAGCAAGGTTAATTAGATAAAATCTACATGTCAATACATTGTAGATAATATCTACACACCTTTAATTTATGGCGAGATTTAGACTAGATCCAGAATCTGATAGCGCCCCAGTACTTGATCGGGTACTTGAGGCTTACGGCTTTACGCAAAAATTACAGCTTGCCGAACATCTTGGAATTGCTTCCAGCTCAATGTCTGCGCGTTATAAACGCGGTGGGCTTCCTGCTGACATAATGCTCAAATGCATGGCTGAAACAGGCGTAACACTTGAATGGCTGGCAACAGGTCAAGGTAGAAAATTTGAGGA
This sequence comes from Citrobacter sp. Ce119, assembly GCF_030334525.1. Classification (NCBI taxonomy): domain Bacteria; kingdom Pseudomonadati; phylum Pseudomonadota; class Gammaproteobacteria; order Enterobacterales; family Enterobacteriaceae; genus Citrobacter; species Citrobacter sp. Ce119. The sequence goes on along the minus strand of NZ_JAOWDR010000043.1, from coordinate 17,488 downwards.
TGAAGAAGTGGATATCCTCAAAATGCCGCGGCGTAAAATCGTTGACGGCTTGATGTATGACGCAGGGATGTACATGCTGGATAAAGTCTCTTTTTTACCCGGAGTCCCTTTGCCAACCTCTCCCGTATGTGTAGTGGAAGGTAATAATCAGTTCATCGTTGATACCTCATTCACAGAGATTTATGACGATCAGTGGCTTGTAGAGATTGAGGGTAAAATGAGTATCCGCACCCTTACGCGTATTCCGATTAAAAAAGTTAGAGTTAGCGGCGTTGGTATGGCTTTTGATTGTGGTATCGACGACATAACCGTGATTGGGCGTGTTGTTCTGACGATTCATTGATATGACCGTAAGAAAACTCAGTGATGGCCAATGGGTTGCGGACTTTTATACCGTCAACCGCAGCAATGGCAAGCAAGGCAAGCGTGTACGCAAAAAATTCGCGACCAAAGGCGAGGCGTTAGCATTCGAAAACTACACTCTTCAAAAAGTTGAGGACTCGCCCTGGCTTGGACAAGGAAAAGATAAACGCCGCCTATCGGATTTAGTTAACTTATGGTATGAACGCCACGGGATAGCTTTGCGTGATGGGCAAAAACGTGTTCGGGCCATGCTTTGGGCGGCTGAATGCATGGGTTCACCTCTTGCTACTGAATTCTCAGCACAACTGTTCACAGCATATAGGGCTAAAAGGCTCGATGGCCATTTCGCCCGTACTAAGCGCATTGCTGAAGTATCGCCCCGTACGATGAATCTGGAGCATGCTTATTTCTTAGCTGTTTTTAATGAATTGAAAAGGCTTGGGGAATGGGAGGCTCCGAACCCATTAGAAAATGTTCGCCAGTTTAGAACCGAAGAAAGTGAGATGGCCTATCTTACCGGAGAGCAGATTGATAGGCTTTTAGAGCAATGCCGCCTGAGTTCAGCGAAAGATTTGGAAATGATAGTCAGGATTTGCCTGTCCACTGGCGCTCGATGGGGTGAGGCTGAAAAACTGAAACGCAACCAGATCACTGCAGGAAAGGTCACTTTTATAAAAACAAAAGGTAAGCGCAACCGAACTATTCCTATCGATCCAGTTTTAATTTCCCAACTGCCAAATAAAAGCGGTTTCTTGTTCACTCCATGTTACTACGCATTCAGGAACGCGCTTGAACGAGCAGAAATTGAGCTTCCCGCAGGGCAACTTACACATGTGTTAAGACATACATTCGCCAGTCATTTCATGATGAATGGTGGAAATATATTAGTACTACAAAGAATACTTGGCCATACTGATATAAAAATGACTATGCGCTATGCCCATTTTGCGCCGAATCACCTCGAGGAAGCATTAAAGTTAAACCCTCTCAATTTCTCTAAAAAGGAGCCAGAAAATGTCCAATGAGCATATAAGGAAGTCAATTGATTTTTATGTTAAATTAAATAAACCTGGTTATGCAATTTTATTGTCTGGTGCTTGGGGGGCAGGAAAAACTTATTTCATCACACATCATTTACCCCCTGATACTTATCACTATATAAGCTTATTTGGATTGCATTCTGTTGATGATATCTACGCAGCAGTCTATAGTTCGATGCATCCTAAAAAAAATATAATAAAACGATTCACCCGCAGCACAAAAGACGTAGAAATTGGATATGGTGGATTATCCCTTGCGCTGGGTGACTTCCCCGACAGCCTAGCAAATTCAATAATGCGTGAAAAAGTTGAAAGTAGCAAAGTAATAATTTTTGACGATTTAGAAAGATCAACAATAAATACAAAAGAAATACTCGGCGCTATAAATAAATACGTAGAACATCATGGATGTAGAGTCATCGCTATTGCACATGATGAAGAACTTAGCTTAGATTTAACAAACACTAAAGAGAAGATTATAGGCCTAACTTTGAAGGTTACGCCTGACATTCATAACATTTATTCCGAATTTACAAAAGATTTCCGATTTAACAATCTCCATAAACTACAAAAATTAAAACTAGCTGAAATTTTCTTAAGTTCGGGTTGTCAGTCGCTAAGAATATTAAAGCATACAATTGAGGATACCGTTTTATTGCTAGATGGGATTGATAAAAAATTATCACTTAACGAAGGAGCTATGGTGGAGGCGCTATCAATATTCATTGCTTTGAACATTGAATATCGCATGGGTAATATTAAAGAAAATGACCTTATAGATAGAAACAGCCAAATCAGAGCACATGCCTTAAGTCAAATTAGATTAAGCAGCGCAACTCCGAAAGAAGAAAATAAAGAACCTGTAATTTCACAATTAAAAAATAAATACAATCCAGTAAACCTTACAACCAAAATAATTTCCGACAAGGATTTAATTAATGCTTTATTCAATGGCCATTATAATTTTGATGGGATAAATCAATCAATAAGCAGATCATCTCACTTTGTAAAAAATAACGAAAAAACATCAACCTGGAATGTTATTTTCAATTTTGATACTGTAGATGATATAACCTTAGAAAAGGCCATATTAAAACTAAACGAAGAATTGAGTGAACTTTACTACACCTCCATTGGAGAAATACTTCATGTATTCCACATGAAATATTTCATGGCTGAAATCGGAGCTGAAAATAATTCATTTGATGAAGTGGATAAGATATGCAAGACGTATATAATAAATCTTCTAAATAAAAATTTACTTCCGACACCATTTGAAGATAATTTTTTAGATGGCCATTTTCGCGATAGTTATATGGCATGTGCTTTCATTTGCTATGATTCCTATAGAGAAAGAGTAGAGTTCATAAAAGAATTCATATCAGAACAGCAATTTTCAGCTCTTCGTAAGAAATATCCACAAATATCAAATGAATTGTTAGACACATTAAAATTCAACCCCGAATCCTTCTGTGGGTTAATTTCAAGTGATTATAGCGTCAAAGGTAAATATTTAGATTATGATGTAATGTCACAAGTCAATGTGGTTAATTTTGTAACTACATGGCTAGATTTACCTCGCAAATATTGGAGAAAAATTACTGATGCACTTGAATACAGATATGGTTCAGGCCGTTATAATAACGACCTAGCAAACGAACAAAAATGGATTAAAGATGTTATTAATGAGCTTGAATCAAGAGCCTCAACGGTTACGGGATTCGAAAGATTCAGAATTCGAAGAATTGTTCCAAATATCCCTGAAGCAAGCCAAGCTTAAACCTCAAAGTGTCGCAAAAGTGTCGCAGTAACTTAAGTATATTGGAGGATACAGGACTATATTGGTTTTCTATCCCACTGATTTATAAGTAAGTTATTGTTTTTACTGTGGACATAATGTTTCTCATAATCGCTTGGTCGCTGGTTCAAGTCCAGCAGGGGCCACCAAACTTCAAGGACTTGCGAGAAATCGCAGGTCCTTTTTCTTTGGGTGCCATTTGGGTCAGGAAAGTTATTGCCTCCGAGTCCTGTTCATCTCGCTGCCAGCGTTCGCGTAAAGTGCAGGGCGATGATGTCATGCAGTTTATCGATCGGTACGTTGATGGCCCCGGCTTCTGCCGGCTCATACATGAATACTTTGAAGAATAATCTGTCGTCGGGTGAACGGAAGCAACGCCAGCGATTGTTCTATGATCTGCAGGCCGTCAGATTTATTCCTACGGGATCTCAGCGTGAAAAATCATTACGCTCCGGTAATGGACGTAGGGGATTCACAAAAATAATATCTATCTGATATTATTTTTGGTGCATATATAATCGTGATTACAAGCCCAGCGCTCTATCATCTCAGATAAAAAAATTGATAGAATCTGAATTTGTAGACAAAACAAACAGGACCATGGTGTGACACCAGGCATTCATATTATTTGAAACTTTGTTTAGCACGTTCATTATTTAGCCATTGCTTAAGCGCTGTAAGCTTAGCCACACCATTTCTTCTATAGACGTATACAGACTTTGCCGGGAGTCCCAAAGTTTGAGAAAAATTTTTCACTGTCTCTCCTCGGTAGTAACGGATGGCGACAGCCAACTCCCTTAAAGATAACCTCTTGATTTTTCTGTTTTTATATTTAATCCCTTCACTGAGAATTGACTCAACTCTGATAAAGTCCTGACTCAGGAGCTGTTCACAGGATAAATTAGCATCCGTGCAAAAAACTTTTGACAAAAGGGTTTCATTATTAATCAGCGGGCTTAAAATAAAGCTAACCCATGCAGGAGGAAAATCAGAAATAATATATACTGATGAACTACACTTTGTGTTGCAAATAATACTCGCTGTTTTTTTCAGCGCACTAAGAATAGTATCAATATTACCATTCAGATACACAAAAATGCATACTTCACCACTCTCTGGAAACAATAGCAATTCATCACCGGAGAGATACTCCTGGTCACAGGATATTCTCTTAGGTGCCTCACTCTCATGCATGAAAAGTGCTGTGGCGCCTTCACAAGCATAACTACAACAAGAGATGATATAATAGTGATTATATTTTTTAATTGAAGGCAAAGATGAATTACAAATCATATTCATTCCCTATAATAATAGTTATAATGAAAAATTGACCAGGAATCTACCCAATAATAAAAATGTTACCTTTTCCTAATAAATGTAACAAAGCAATGCTTTAAAACTTAATTCAAGCATAACAAACATAAAACAAGAGGACCACACAATTATCAACAAAAAACATCAAAAAAAGCCATTACCTTTAACCCTTAGTATAAAAGATAATAAAGATCACATCACTTATCATTATTTGCCATGTACATTTCTGATCTTATTTCGCTGCAAAATAAACCCAATAATCTACAGCCCATTTTTGGAAAGTTGGCATACCAGACTTCGTGTTTCCCGTATAAAATATCACCTTATGATCAGAATATGATTAGATATTAAAAGTATTATTATTATTCTCAATGTATAATAAGTGGCGACTAACCATCTGAAAGGACCAATATACCAACGTTATTTAAATAATTAAACATAGGGGCTACCATATGGAAACAAAAATTTCCCCAGAGGCATTGCTTCATCGAAGAAACCTTATAAAAGCTAACCCTAAATTTAAAGAAGCCATAAGAGAACACTATCAAATCAATGATAAAATTTATAAGAAACAACCTTTGTTCTACAAAGTAATGCTTCAGGAATCAAGATTCAACATCGCACTCTCAATGTGTTGTTTTGTTTTTGGTAACCAGGCATCATGTATATCAGAGATTAAAGAGCTCTGCTCCAGATATCAAATCGCCAGTCCTAATAGCGTTATTGCAATCATTACGCTATTAAAAACAACGAACAGAATTAAAACATGGCGTAGCCAGGAAGACAGAAGGAAAATCCTGATCACGCCAACGCAAAAAGGAATCGATGAACTTAAAAGATATATGTCTGGCGCGTTTTCGCCGTTGAATCTGCTCTACCCTGAATATAATATTTCAGTAGATTCACTGGATGATGAAGCGCCACGGTATGATTTTTTCAAACGCGCATCCCAATATCTTTTTCGCGGAGTAACCTTCAAAAAAATCCTGCCTGAAGTCGGGATATTTATTGAAAAAGATGGTGGGCGAATGATTATGCTTTATCTTTACTTGCAAGCTATAGAAAAACTGACCAGTCGTGGTGCAGTCATTAATTATTCATCAAATGTACTGGCCAAAGAATTCTTTGTGTCACGGATTCATGTCAGCAGGATTATAAAGGTTGCCCAGGACACTGGTTACCTGAGAGAAAGAGCAGACGGATTGATTGAGATTTATCCTTCATTTATTCAGCTTGTCGAAAACTATGCAGGTCTGTATTTTGCTTATGTCATGCACTATCTGAATATACATCCTGAAAAATAGTTAAATCACCCCCCATTCTTTCGTGCTAGCTTGTGGTAAGTTACAAGCGATCGATTTGCGTCGATCGCTTTTTTTTATCTTTCGCGTAACGCCTCTTTTGCTTTGTTCAATGGCTTTAACAAATAATCAAGAATCGATTTACTACCTGTTTTTATATCTACAGTTGCAATCATGCCAGGAAATATAGGAAACTCTTTACCCTGCTTATTTTCAAGATGATTAGTGTTTGTTCTGATATAGACACGATAAAAATAGACATCACGTTTTACATCATCCTGGATTGTATCCGGTGAAATCATCGTCACTTCACCCTGCAGACCACCATAAATAGAATAATCATAAGCGGTAATTTTAACTAACGCTTTCTGTCCTGGGTGAATGAATGCAACATCTCTGGGAGAGATTTTTGCTTCAATAACCATTTGGTCATCCAGTGGAACCAGAGTCATCAGTTTTCCATTCGGCGGAATAACACCACCGACTGTCGTCACATCGATATCTTTAACAATACTTCTCACCGGTGCATTGAAAGTCAGTCGGGTTAATGAATCCTCACGGCCTTTCATTACAGAACGTTGCGCTTCAATTTCGGCATTCGCTTTAGCTAATTCTTCGCGTGCGCGCACAACGTATTGATTCTGCATTTCTGTCACTTTATTATCTAATTCGTTCTTTTGCCGTTGCAGACGAAGAACTTCCACATTACTGGCAGCGCCCTGCTTTACCAAAGGCTGGGTGAGAGCCAACTCTCTTTGAATCAACGCCATCCCCTGACGCAATCCAGCAACCCCCTTTTCCAGACTTTCGCGGCGTGAAGTAAAAAGTGCTGTCTCTTGTCTGACCAGGTCGACATCATCATCCAGTTCAGCCGGAAAAGTAAGTTCTGTACCATTCACTTCGGCAGTCAAACGTGAAGCAGTTGCCAGCGCCGCATTTAACCGGGATTCACTTTCCAGAACACTGGATTCTGTTTTTGTGCGATCCAGTTGCGCAACCTGCTGCCCGCGTTCAACGATGTCGCCTTCCTGAACAAGCAATTTATGGATGATTCCACCTTCCAGCGACTGGATAACCTGCTCATGTGAAGAAGGCACTACTTTACCGCTTCCGGTTGTAACTTCATCAAGTTGAAACCACCCCGCCCATGCGATGAAAACAACAAGCATAGACACCACGCTCCATACCACCAGACTCGAGCGAGGAAGATGGGGTTCCTGAAGACGACTATTAAAACGACTGAAATCGCTCATACGCCCTCCTCATTAACTACCGTTTTTTGAGAAGTGGCTTTTTTCATTGTTACCGTACGTTGGCCCGCTTTTTGTGGAGCCATACCATGTTCACGAAGAATGCTATCTCGTGGTCCATCCATAACAATTCGGCCGTTATCCAGCACAATGATGCGGTCAACCAGTTCAAGGATAGGTAAGCGGTGTGTAGCGACAATGAGTGTGCGCGTTTTTCCCAACCAGCCTTTCAGACTGCCGATAAACTGTTTCTCACTCACCTCGTCAAGCCAGGCCGTCGGTTCATCAAGCAGCAAAATATTAGGTGATGTTAAGAGTGCGCGAGTGAGCAATAGCGCCTGTCGCTGACCGCCAGACAGACCAGCCCCGCCTTCATTTACAATGTAATTCAGACCCATTTTCTGTTTACGAACGAAATCCAATGCTCCTGTTATCGCCAGCGCCTGATGGATCTCCTCATCAGTCGCTAAGGGATTGCCCATTATAATATTGTCGCGCACTGAGCCAAAGAACAGACGAGCCTGCTGGCTGAGTAGCTGCATGTCCCGGCGTAAATCAGCAGGATCAAGATGATTGAGTGAGATATCGTCAAGTAAGATGGAACCTTGCTGGGGTTCCTGCATACCCGCAAGAAGTTGCAGAAGCGTACTTTTTCCTGAGCCGTTACGTCCCAGCAGGGCAATACGTTCCCCGGCTTGAATTTGGAGACGTGATATATTTAATACATCAAGTTTTTCTTCCTCATCGTAATAGAAACTCACATCTTCCATGACGTAATTTCCACGCAGATGGGCTTTATGGACTTTCTTGCCGGATTGCGGATCGTCAATTGGCCGTTGCATCAGATCATCAAGCCCTTTGCGTGCAACTTTCGCTGACTGCCAGCGTGAAAGCACGCCGGAAATTTGCGAAAGTGGAGCAATTGTGCGCGATGCAAGGATAGAGGTACCCACTAACGCGCCGGTAGTCATATCTCCACTAATCACCAGATAACAACCTATCAGCAGCACCACAGCATAAACGATGGATTGAACCTCCTGGGTCCAGGTCAGGAGTAACCCCGTTAGCCAACGCTGTTTCATCGCCACATTAGCGGCGACATCATTGGTGTTATTCCACTGATTTTGAAAACGCTGCTCAGCACGCATCAGTTTGATATCTTCAAGGCCCTGTACCGCCTCTACCAATGTGGCGTTACGAATCGCCGACTCGCGCATCCCTTCGCTGGAGAGCCGTCCTAATGGACGTTGTACCAGCAGTCCAGGGATTAGCAGCAGCGGAACGGCCAGCAATACCACCAGTACAAGCGGCCCGCCGATCATCCAGAGGATAAAAACGAACAACAGGAAAAAGGGGAGATCGGAAATTGCCGCAATAGTCGTGGAGGTAATCAACTCTCGCACTGATTCCAGCTCGCGGATTTGAGCGATGAAAGAGCCCGTGGATTTTGACCGCGCACCATTTTTAATTCTCAGAGCATGAGCAAATACGCGTTCAGAGATCCGCAGGTCTGCGCGTTTACCAATTACATCTGAAAGATGAACGCGTAGCATACGCATGATGAACTCAAAGGTAATAGCCACCATGACCCCACCAAAGAGGACCCATAGCGTTGCTTCCGACTGTGACGGTACTACGCGATCGTACACCTGCATAGAAAACACCATGCCTGAAAGCGCCAGTACATTCGCGATCATCGCCACCAGCATGATATCGCCATAACGGCGCCAGTCTTTCAGCGCCAGCTGCCAGAACCAGTTTTTCTCATAAGGTTTGATATAGTCATCAACGCGTGCGTCCGGCGTTGACTCAAGAGGGCGAAGCACGACCCCCCCTAGCAGGCGCGTCGCAAGCTCCTCTCGCGTTAATACTGTTTCGAGACCGCTATCACCGCTGAATTGAAGACTAACATTCCCCTCTTTATCCATCCGGTTGATAACTGCAATTTGACCGCCAGTAAACTCAGCAATCAACGGCAAACGCCAGGGATCGAGTAATTCGGCATTCACCGAAACTTTCCTCAATCCTAATCCCAAATGGCGAGCCATATCTTCGAGGACCAGTTGACGCGGTGACTGGCTTTCGTGATTAATCACCACCCGGACATGTTCTAACGAAAAATCAAGCCGGTAATGTTTCGCAATAATAAGCATGGCTTGTAACCATGGCTCATAAAGCGGATGAGTCTTCATAGTGCTACTTCCTATCCAACAACATTGTCACGCATCGAAATTATGTCATTTAATTGATATATCAATACGAACAGAATCCTAATAAAAATGAAAAAAATCTTTATTTTTCTGTTTGTTATCAATTTTTATGTAAAGAAATGAATAGCTGCGAGAGTTTCTCCCCTCGCAGCTCATTTGATTACGCTAATAACAATTGATGATTTGCCAACAACGTGGCCAAATCGGTTTGCACACCATTAAGCGTCACGACGGTGGTCGGGTCGAACTGGCTACCCGTACCATCTCTGTCGATCTGAATCTCAGTGTTGCTCCCATTTTGTACCACCCGGATATAGTCAGTGAGATTGCTCGCCCCACTGTCCAACGTCGCCACGCCATTCACATAGCTCGCCGATCCCGTGCCGGTATAGCCGCTATCGGAAAGCAGATCGCGCAGGTCAATACGGTCAGTATCCGCCGTCCCCTCCCAGGTACCGACGGTAAAGCCGTTGACCACATCACTGCCATTGCCCCCCGTGGCATCCGAAGCGTTGATCAGCTTATAAAGCAACGTATCGTGACCGCCGCTGCCGATATTGAAAGTGTCATTACCGCCACGCCCTTCGAACTGGTTATCGCCGCTGTTGCCGGTAATAACGTCGTTGTAGTTGGAACCATTAATCCCTTCAATGTTAACCAGCGTCGCGGTATCGAACCCGGTACTCTGGGCCGTAGACCGACCAAGATCGACGGTTACACCGGAAGTAGCATGGCGATAATCCACGACATCCATGCCGCCTGTACTGCTCCACGTGTCGTGTTCAGAGGTTGTCGTCCAGCCACCAGAACCGTTGTAGGTATAAGTACCCGCCTCAGCTATAAAGGTATCGTTGTATCCAGTACCTGTCAGGGTTCCGTGGTGTCCGCCTGTGGCAGCATCAGCCGTCAGGGAATAACTCTCTTTACCGTCTCCTGCCGTCAGTCCATCCCAGGTTGCATTACTTGAAACACCGTTAATGGCACGAACCAGCACCGCACGGTAAGTTTCACTGGGGTCTAAACCGTAAAAACTGATGAGTGACGAAGAATCATTTATGCCGATCCCGGACTGAGCATTGATGATTTCGCTGGCGACCAACTGACCTGCCGAGTTGTACAGTTGGACAGTGTTGCCAAAGAAGGCGTTAATGCCTTCGCTGTCGACGATCTTCAAATGCAATGCGGTTCCTGGCGCAACCGTATTGGTATTACGCTCCAGTAAAACCGTACCGTTTTGACGGAAAATCAGCAGGTCTTGTGCACCATCCCAGTCGTAATCCAGCAGAGCCGCTCCGGATACCTGGGTTGACGTAGCGGTACTGAACTTTGAAGCTGTAAAACTTGCTGTCCCCGCCAGTCCATCGTTGGTGTAAAGATAGGACTGCCCACTGTTCGCCAGTTTGATGATGTCCATGTTACCGTCGAGGTTCCAGTCCACCGCCACGCTGACGTTACCCACAAACTTATCCGTGGTCGCTGTTCCAACCGCAGTACCGGCAAGAAGGTTACCGCTACCATCGTTCAGCATTAACACGCCGCCCTGGCTGCTTCCGCTGGAGGTACGGGACATGCTCATATACAGGTCCATGTAACCATCACCATTAAAGTCGGCCCAGGTCATACTTACCGCACTGGAAGCCGCGCCAGAACCATAGCCGCTGTACATGGTATTGGTAAAATTTTGCCCCCATGTGAAAGAACCATTGCCCTGGTTAAACATGGTTGACAGCGCATAGTTGTTCACCCCATTGGTCGTATGCTGGGCAATATCCACTTTTCCGTCGTTATTCAAATCCACACCGGACGCTTCAATCAGGCTGACGTAGTTACCTACCGTCGAGCCTGATACAAAGTTGGTGTATGCCCCGGCCTTAGAACTACCGGTCAGCACACCTTTGTTATTGAGCATGAAGGTGCTGGAGTCAGGCCCCCCCGCATCGCCAATAACGAAATCGGTGTAACCATCTCCCTGAATATCAATGGCAACCACCGCGCCATACCACACCGCAGCGCCCATATTGGTCAGCGTACTGGAGGTGTATGTACCATCTCCATTGTTAGTTAGCTGCACCATGTACGAGTAGCTTGTCCCTTCAGCCAGCACGTCTGCCAGCCCGTCGCGGTTGATATCTGCGTAAGTACCCGTGGTGTAACTCCCCGTCATAGAGAAATTACCTGAAACGGTGTAAGAGTTACGGCTACTGGAGTTCGCCGAGGCGAACTGCTGATTAGCGATAATCGTCCACAGCCCATCCGAATCCAGCATATAACTGGAAGAATAGGAATAATTCGCGGCGGTAAATGACCAGGCTGGTGTCAATGAGGCTTCATTACCCACGACCAGGCTGCCGGTGGTCAAATCAGCAGTATTACCGTTGCCGGCGCTACTTTTCACCTGTGCGGTGACATCATAATTCTTCACGCTCAGCGCATCGCTGTCCGGGATCTGCAAATACCAGGTGTTATTATCCGGATCGACCACTACCGCACCGCCTGATTCAGAGGTGTAAGTTTTACCGTTCACGTTGATAACGAGATACTCGCCGTTAGTCAGTTCCGCCGATACCAAACCACTCAGAATGGGGGTAGTGTCTGTCGTCGTTTGGGCGGTGATGCTCACAGTGGTAGTAGGGATGCGAGTGTCCACTTTCAACACGAAATTATCTGAATCGGTGTGGTTACCCGCCAGATCGGTGACACGCAGCGTATAGGTGTGATTACCGTCATTCAGACCACTGTCCTGGAAATACCAACTGGCGGCACCGCTCATCGTCACCAATCCCAGCAGCACACCATCACGATACAACTGCACAATCTCGCCATTGTCCGGCGCACGGTTAAGTGTCCCGTTAATGACTGGGGAACTGTCATCTGTTGCCACCGATGCGCCAAAACTGCCCTGGCGTTCACCTTCTCCGTCGGTATAGCTGACGACTGTACCGACCGTGGCTGGCGGCGTGGTATCGACCGTCACCACCTGCGAAGAGGTCGAGCCGACGTTGCCTGCCTGGTCGACGATCCGCACCTGGTAAGTGTAATCACCGTCAGCCAGATCGCGGGTATCAGTGTAGCTCCAGCGCTGGTTAGTTACGGTTGTGTCAATCCAGGTATTGCCGCCGTCGAGGCTTATCTGCACGCGCTCATCGCTTGCCAGCGCGCTGCCCAGAGAACCGTTAATGGTCAGCGTGGTGTCCATGGTGATGAAGTCGCTGCTGGATTGCCCGGTATCTTCGCTAATGCTGTCAATAGTGATGCCATTCTGCGGTGCCACAGTATCGACAGTAACTACCTGAGAAGTCGTCGCCCCTACGTTACCGGCCTGATCCACCACGCGAACCTGATAGCGGTGATCGCCATCGCTGAGCGTGCGGGTATCGGTATAGCTCCAGCTTGTTCCATTCACCGTGGCGTAGGCCCATGTAGCCCCACCATCAAAGCTCACCTGGACATACTCATTTTTGCCAGGTTCCGCACCCAGCGTACCGTGCAGAGTGTATGACGTTGAGCTGGTCAGGAAATCATTATTATCGAAGCCAGTATCAACAGTAATGTTATCCACTGTTACTGTGATAGCCGCGTCAGGAGCGACCGTATCAACGGTCACCTGTTGATGCGCGGAAGCACCGATGTTTCCGGCAACATCCACTACCCTCACATAATAATCGTAGGTGGCGTTTTGCAGCGTGCGCCCATCAACGTAGTACCAACTGTTGCCAGTCACAATTACGTTCTGCCAGGTCACACCGCCATCAATACTGATCTGAACGTATTCATCAGCGGCCAGAGTCGCCCCCAGCGAACCGTGCAGCGTCAGCGAGGTATCGTTAGTGATAAAGTCGCTGCCGCTCAGGCCGGTATCGTCGCTGATGCTATCAATAGAGATCGTTTTGCTGGCGTCAGGTACGACGGTATCAATGGTGACCACCTGGCTTGTGGTCGCGCTGACATTACCTGCGTTATCAATAACTCGCAGTTGATAGTTGTAATCACCATCGGCCAGCGTACGGCCATCTACATACGTCCAGCTCAGACCACTGACGCTGACGTCAGTCCATGTGAGACCGCCATCCAGGCTAATCTGCGCGTGGTCGCCATTGCCCAGCGCCGCGCCGAGCGTCCCTTTCAGGCTGATCTGGTTGTCGCTGGTAATAAAGTCGTTGCCAGACAGTCCGGTATCCTGAATAACGGAATCCACAGTAATGGTCGTGGCCGCTGGCGCAGTCAGGTCAACCACCACGTCCTGGCTATCCGTTGCGCCAACGTTACCCGCATTGTCGATCACACGAACCTGGTACTGGTACGTACCGTCTGTCAGGGTGCGGCCGTCGGTGTAACGCCATTGCAAACCAGTAACGGTCAGATCAATCCAGGTCTTACCGCCATCAAGACTGATCTGCGCTTTCTCGTTATTACCAAGTTGTGCGGTCAGTGAGCCGTTAACGATGACCTTACTGTCGTTAGTGATGAAATCACTCGCGCTCAGGCCGGTGTCGTTTTGCAGCGAATCAATGCCGATCCCCATTGATGGTGCGGTCAAATCAACTGTCACGGTGTGGTCGGCGCTGGCGCTGTTACCAATGGTATTGCTCACCACGGCGTGAATCACATATGACCCGCCGTCTGCCAGCGCTGTCACGTCCGCGCTGCCAACGGTGTAGCTCCAGGTGCCGTCATTCTGCACAGTTGCGGTGTAGGTTTTGCCGTTAAGCGTAATGGTCACTGTCTGACCCACAGGTGCGTCGGTGGTACCGCTGACGACCAGAGGCGTACCGTGCTCCGCCGCGCTAACGATGTCATCTTCAGCAAAGGTGTTAATAGCAATCGTCGGCACGTCACCGCTCAGCGTCACGTCGTGCGTGGCGCTGCCCGGGTTGCCCGCCTTATCGCTCACCGTCGCGGTGAGGGTGTAATCCCCATCGGTCAGGCCGAGGAAATCACGGCCCGGTACGAAGACCGACCACGCACCGTTCGCCGCCACGGTCGCCTGATAGCTATGCCCGTTGAAGGAGACCGTCACCGTCTGGCCCTGTTCCGCCGTAGTGGTACCACTGATGGTCTGGCCCGCCAACTGCTCGGCGTTGTTGACGATATCATCATCTGCCACAGTGCTGATGGTGACGGTTGGTGCCACGGTATCAACCGTCAGGGTATGCGTGGTCTGGCCGTTGTTACCGGCTTTGTCGTTCACCGACGCGCTGACGGTCAACGCGCCTTCACTCAGGTTGGCAAGGTCGGCTGCCGGAACATTGAGCGTCCATGTGCCGTCGTTTGCGACCGTCGCGGTATAGGTTTTGCCACCCAGCGTCACGGTCACCGTCTGGCCCGCTTCCGCGCTGGAAGAGCCGTGTACGGTCAGCGGCTGCTGCACCTCAGCCGCATTCAGAACATCATCACTGGAAATCGTGGCAATGCTGACGACTGGCGCCGTGGTATCCACGCTGATGCCATGCGTTGCCGAAGCACTGTTGCCTGCGCTGTCCCGCGCCGAAACAGAGACTTGATAGCTCGCGCCATCGGCCAGTGCGCCCACGTCTGCAGCCGGTACCGTTGTGCTCCAGGAACCGTCGTTTTGAATGGTGGCCGTGTAGTTCTTGCCGTTCAGGGTAACGGTCACCTGCGTGCCGCTGGCAAACTGCGCGCTGGAGCCATTAATCACCAGCGCATTGCCCGCTTCCGCCGCGTTGATCACGTCATCACCGCTGAGGGTGTTGACGGTCAGCGCCACGGAGGCGGTATTCACCACGACATTGTGCGTCTGGGTGCTGCTGTTACCCGCGCTGTCGATGATAGTTGCGCTGATGGTTACGGTGCCGTCAGTCAGGGCAGAAATCACGCTGGCCGGTACGCCCACGCTCCAGTTACCACTGGCATCAACGGTGGTGGTGTACTGGTTTGAGCCAATGGTGATGACCAGCTTATCGCCGACGTTCGCGCCGGTTGCTGTCCCGCTGACAATCTGCGCCTGGGTATGCTCCAGACTGTTAATCACGTCATCGCCCGCCACGATATTAAAGCTGACGGTTGGCGGCGTAGTGTCGAGCGTAATCGCTTTATTCGCACTACCGGTGTTACCTGCCGCATCGCTCACGCTCACCTGTACGGTGTAGCCGTTGTCCGCCATAGCCGTCAGGTCACCCGCTGGCACGTTAACGCTCCAGATACCACCCTGCAGAACCTGCGCGGTATAACTATTTCCGCCAAGCGTCACGGTCACCGTCTGACCAACTTCGGCCGTTGTCGAGCCGGAAATTGTGACACCCGTCCCCGCTTCACTGCTGTTGATCACGTTATCGCCCGCAACCGTATCGATAGTCACGGTTGGCGCAGTCGCATCCACGCTGTACTCACGACCCGCAGAGGCGATGTTGCCGTTCACGTTGGTGACACTCACCTGCACGCTGGCGTCGCCATCTTTCAGTCCGGTGAGATCGGCGGGCGGCACGGTTGCCGTCCAGTTGCCGTCGGCATCAACTTTCGCGGTGTAAGACTTGCCGCCAAAGGTGATGGTTACGGTCTGGTTTTCTTCCACGTTGGACGTGCTGCCCGAAAGCACCAGTTCCGCACCTTTTTCAGCCGCGTTGATCACGTCGTCGGTGGCAATGGCATCGATGCTGATGGCTACCGTCGCCAGGTCGACAGTGACGTCATGGCTGATAGTCACCGGGTTGCCCGCCGTGCTCTGGCCTTCTACGGTAACGGTTACCGTCCCCGCAGTCAGGGCGCTGACATCTGCCGCCGGGATTGCCGCGCTCCAGGTGCCGTCTGCCAGCACGGATGCTGCATAGGTTTTGCCATTGATCGTTACGGTAAGCGTGGTACCAACAGCAAGACCGTCGCTGGAACCGGTGATGATCAGGTTTTGACCGTGCTCGATGCTGTTGATCACATCATCGCCCGCCACGGTGTCCACACGCAGACCCGGTAGATTAGCGTCGATAGTCACATCACGCTCGCCAGAACCGGTATTGCCGTGGCTGTTAGTGACGGTTGCTGTAACGGTCAGTTCGCCATTCCCCAGCGCCGTCAGGACGGCCTCAGGCACGTTAACGGACCAGCTCAGATCGCTCTGAACCGTTGCGATGTAATCATTCCCACCGATAGAAACCGTTACGCTACTGCCCGCCTCTGCGTTGGCGACTTTACCGCTAATAGTCTGGCCTGCAGCCACTTCGGAGGCATTGATAACGTTGTCACCCGCAATGGTATTGATGGTGACGGTTGGCAGCGCGGTATCCACCAGCAGGTTTGCGGTATTGCTCACGCTGTTACCCACCGCGCTAGTCGCCGTCGCGCTCAGAGTGTAATTTGCTTCACCCAGAGCAGTCAGATCCGCCGCCGGTACCGTCAGGCTCCAGCTTCCATTTGCAGCGGTTGTCGCCGTGTATTGTTTACCGTTCAGCGTCACTGTGATCAGAGTGCCTTCCGCCAGGTTGGCGCTGGTACCGCTCACGCTCAGATCCTGGCCTTTCTCCACCGCATTCAGCACGTTATCGCCGCTGAGGGTGTCGAAGCCAACTGACGGCAGCCCGGTATCAACGGTTACATTGTGCGTACCGCTGCCGGTATTGCCCGCCGCGTCGGTCACTGACGCAGTGACGGTCACGCTGCCATCGCTGAGGCCGGCAATCACGCTCGCCGGAACGCCCACGCTCCAGTTGCCCGCCGCGTCCAGCACGGTGGTGTAAGTCTGGCCGCCAATGGTGACGGTGACTTTATCCCCCGCTGCCGCGCCGGTGGCGGAGCCGCTGATAATCTGTGCCTGATTGTGTTCAGCCACGTTAATGACGTCATCGCCCGCGATGGTGTTGATCGTCACCGCAGGCACGGTCACGTCCACCGTCAGGTTGTGGTCAACCGACGCCGGGTTCCCCGCCTTGTCACTGACGCTCGCGGTGACGATCACGCTGCCGTCGGTTAATCCCGCCAGGTCCGCCGCCGGAACGTTCAGCGTCCAGCTGCCGTTAGCGCCTACGGTGGTGGTGTAGTTTTTACCGTTCAGGCTCACGGTCACCGTCTGGCCCGCCTCGGCGGTACTGGTGCCGGAGATGGCGAGGTCTGACTGCGCTTCCGTGGCGTTCAGGATATCGTCAGCCGCAAGGGTACTGATGGTCACGGACGGTGCGGTCGCATCCACGCTGTACTCGCGGCCCGCAGACGCGCTGTTGCCGTTGACGTTGGTCACGCTCACCTGCACGCTGGCATCGCCGTCTTT
>NZ_JAOWDR010000042.1:0-2669 GCF_030334525.1 Citrobacter sp. Ce119 | reverse complement strand
AAAGACGGCGATGCCAGCGTGCAGGTGAGCGTGACCAACGTCAACGGCAACAGCGCGTCTGCGGGCCGCGAGTACAGCGTGGATGCGACCGCACCGTCCGTGACCATCAGTACCCTTGCGGCTGACGATATCCTGAACGCCACGGAAGCGCAGTCAGACCTCGCCATCTCCGGCACCAGTACCGCCGAGGCGGGCCAGACGGTGACCGTGAGCCTGAACGGTAAAAACTACACCACCACCGTAGGCGCTAACGGCAGCTGGACGCTGAACGTTCCGGCGGCGGACCTGGCGGGATTAACCGACGGCAGCGTGATCGTCACCGCGAGCGTCAGTGACAAGGCGGGGAACCCGGCGTCGGTTGACCACAACCTGACGGTGGACGTGACCGTGCCTGCGGTGACGATCAACACCATCGCGGGCGATGACGTCATTAACGTGGCTGAACACAATCAGGCACAGATTATCAGCGGCTCCGCCACCGGCGCGGCAGCGGGGGATAAAGTCACCGTCACCATTGGCGGCCAGACTTACACCACCGTGCTGGACGCGGCGGGCAACTGGAGCGTGGGCGTTCCGGCGAGCGTGATTGCCGGCCTCAGCGATGGCAGCGTGACCGTCACTGCGTCAGTGACCGACGCGGCGGGCAATACCGGCAGCGGTACGCACAATGTAACCGTTGATACCGGGCTGCCGTCAGTTGGCTTCGACACCCTCAGCGGCGATAACGTGCTGAATGCGGTGGAGAAAGGCCAGGATCTGAGCGTGAGCGGTACCAGCGCCAACCTGGCGGAAGGCACTCTGATCACAGTGACGCTGAACGGTAAACAATACACGGCGACAACCGCTGCAAATGGAAGCTGGAGCCTGACGGTTCCGGCAGCCGATCTGGCGGGCCTGGGTGAAGCTAACTACACCCTGAACGCCGCGGCGACCAACGCGGTGGGTAACAGCGTGAGCAATACCGCAAACCTGCTGGTCGATACCGCGCTGCCAACCGTCACCATCAATACCGTGGCGGGCGATAACGTCATCAACGCGGCGGAAGTGGCTGCGGGGCAGACCCTGAGCGGTACCGTGGCCCATGCGGAAGCGGGCAACACCGTAACCGTGACGATTGGCGGCAACACCTATACTGCGACGGTGCAGGGCGATCTGAGCTGGTCAGTGAATGTGCCGTCTGACGTGCTGACGGCGCTGGGCAACGGCAGCCTGAGCGTGACCGCCACCGTGACCAACGGCCACGGTAACACCGGCTCCGGCGAGCGTGATGTGACTATCGACGCCAACCTCCCGGGTCTGCGTGTCGATACCGTGGCGGGTGATGATGTGGTCAACAGTATTGAACACAATCAGAACCTGATCGTGACCGGTTCCAGCGACGGTCTGACCCCCGGCACCGCGCTGACCGTGAACGTGAACGGGAAAGACTATTCCGCCACAGTACTGGCAGACGGCACCTGGAGCGCAGCGGTTCCGGCGGCAGATGTGGGCGCGTGGCCGGAAGGCACCGTGAAAATCAGCGTCACCGGCGACAGCGCGGCGGGTAACCCCATCACCATCAGCCACGACGTGACCGTCGATCTGGCGAGCGTGGCGATCAGCATCAATGCCATCGCCACCGACGACGTGATCAATGCCGCTGAAAAAGGTGTTGATCTGGTGCTTTCCGGCGCGACGACCAACGTCGAAGCCGGGCAGACCGTGACCGTGAGCCTGAACGGTAAAATCTACACCACCACCGTTGATGACAGTGGCAACTGGACGGCGACCATCCCATCGGCTGACCTGGCGGGCATAAAAGACGGCGATGCCAGCGTGCAGGTGAGCGTGACCAACGTCAACGGCAACAGCGCGTCTGCGGGCCGCGAGTACAGCGTGGATGCGACCGCACCGTCCGTGACCATCAGTACCCTTGCGGCTGACGATATCCTGAACGCCACGGAAGCGCAGTCAGACCTCGCCATCTCCGGCACCAGTACCGCCGAGGCGGGCCAGACGGTGACCGTGAGCCTGAACGGTAAAAACTACACCACCACCGTAGGCGCTAACGGCAGCTGGACGCTGAACGTTCCGGCGGCGGACCTGGCGGGATTAACCGACGGCAGCGTGATCGTCACCGCGAGCGTCAGTGACAAGGCGGGGAACCCGGCGTCGGTTGACCACAACCTGACGGTGGACGTGACCGTGCCTGCGGTGACGATCAACACCATCGCGGGCGATGACGTCATTAACGTGGCTGAACACAATCAGGCACAGATTATCAGCGGCTCCGCCACCGGCGCGGCAGCGGGGGATAAAGTCACCGTCACCATTGGCGGCCAGACTTACACCACCGTGCTGGACGCGGCGGGCAACTGGAGCGTGGGCGTTCCGGCGAGCGTGATTGCCGGCCTCAGCGATGGCAGCGTGACCGTCACTGCGTCAGTGACCGACGCGGCGGGCAATACCGGCAGCGGTACGCACAATGTAACCGTTGATACCGGGCTGCCGTCAGTTGGCTTCGACACCCTCAGCGGCGATAACGTGCTGAATGCGGTGGAGAAAGGCCAGGATCTGAGCGTGAGCGGTACCAGCGCCAACCTGGCGGAAGGCACTCTGATCACAGTGACGCTGAACGGTAAACAATACACGGCGACAACCGCTGCAAATGGAAGCTGGAGCCTGACGGT